>CAIRYK010000062.1 GCA_903882805.1 uncultured Bacteroidota bacterium
AATGGCTGCCCGTATTTGGGGTTAGTCTAGGTAATCCCCACTTCGGTGGGGGTTTCGCAATTAATTAAGAAAAGGAATATATCATGGCTCTTCCAAATGGTGCAGGCGGTTATCAAGTTGGTGATGGTAACTTAGGTGAATTACAATTAGGCTACAATGCAGCTCCACTTTCAGTTGCGGCGACAGCTACTTTGACAGCGGCTCAAGTTACAGCTGGTATTTTGTTAGTTGGTGCAGGCGCTACTGCTGCTCAAACTTACACATTGCCAGCTGCGTCTTTAATTGACGCAGTTCTTACTTCAGCTAAAGTAGGCTCAACTTTTGATTTATCTGTAGTTAATACAGGTACATCTTCAGGTACTGGCGCGTTAGCAATGGGTTCAGGTACAGGCTTTACTGATGGCGGTAACGCTACAGTAGCATTAGCAATTACATCAAGCGGTTTATTCCGTTTCCGTAAAACTGCTGATAATGCTTATACTGTATACCGCGTAGGTTAAGGTAATAAAAAGTATTAACTCCGCCCTTCGGGGCGGAACTTTTAAAGGAAAATATTATGGCTAACAATACCAAACCTATTGGCGTTGCTTATGCAGATCCGTTGTTAGATGGAGCTACGTTTGTACCTCAAGTTGCGGCTAATACCGCTGCCTTGACTACCATTACGTCTACTGCGCCTGGCACCCCTGACTATGCAATTCAAGATTTAACTCAAACAACACCTTTCGGTTTTGCAACTAAAGATGAAGGTAACTCTGTTTTATCCGTTGTTGCAAACTTGCAAACTCGCGTATCACAATTAGAAACAAAACTAAAAACTTACGGCTTATTGCCATAGTAAAAAAGAGGGGGCCTTAAAATCTCCTCTTTATTTATCGGATAAAACATGCCAACCATATATTTAAGACACCCCGTTCATGGTACTAAAGTAGCTACTATGATTGAGGAAGCTGAAGCTGATGCACAAAACGGATGGATAGAGTATAATCTTGATACGCCAATTAAAACTGAAGTTAAGACTGAAGTTATAGTTGAGGCGGCTCCCGTTAATACGCTGGATGTCAAACGACGTAGAAAAGAATAAGGAGCCGTATTATGGCCACTACCGCAGGCGATCAAATTAATGGCGCGTTACGCTTACTAGGCATACTAGCCGAAGGCGAGACGCCATCTGCTGCGACATCCCAAGACGCGTTAGTTGCGTTAAACCAAATGATTGATAGCTGGAACACTGAGCGTTTGTCTGTGTTCTCTACCCAAGACCAAGTGTTTAGCTGGCCACCTAACGTATTGTCAAGAACGCTAGGGCCTTCAGGTGATTTTGTAGGTAACCGCCCTGTTTTAATAGACGATGCCACGTATTTTCGTGATCCTGCCAACAATATATCTTTTGGTATTAAGATTATTAATCAACAGCAATATGATGGTATCGCTGTTAAAACAGTTACTAGTACCTATCCGCAAGTGATATGGATTAATATGTCGTACCCTGATATTGAGATGTATGTTTATCCTAAACCTACTAAAGTGTTGGAATGGCATTTTATTTCGGTTGAGGAGCTAACACAGCCAGCTACATTAGCAACGACTATAGCGTTCCCACCAGGCTATTTAAGAGCATTTAAATATAACTTAGCTTGTGAGTTTGCTGCCGAGTTTGGCGTTGAGCCAAGCCCACAAGTATCACGGATTGCAATGACGTCTAAGCGCAATCTAAAACGCATTAATAACCCAGATGACATTATGTCATTACCATACAGTATTGTTGGCACACGTCAACGCTACAATATATTTGCTGGAAATTATTAATGAAAACCCCGATTTTAGGGCAATCATACGTTGCACGTAGCGTTAATGCGGCAGACGCACGTATGGTTAATCTTTTTCCTGAAGTTGTAACTGAAGGACAAGAAACAGGGTTTTTACAACGCGCGCCTGGGTTAAAGTTTTTACAAACTGTCGGTACTGGCCCTATTCGAGCATTATGGGCGCATCAGACAAATGGATCAGATTTTTATGTAGTATCTGGGCAAGGATTTTATAAATTAACAAGTACAACAGGTACACCCATATTTTTAGGTAATGTAAGTGGCACAGGCCCAGTATCTATTGCCGACAATGGCACGCAAATATTTTTAGCTTGTAATCCTGACGGTTTTATCTATAACGAAGTAACTAACGTATTTGCTAAAATTACAGACCCTGATTTTGCTGGCGCTGTAACGGTATCGTACTTAGATGGTTATTTTGTGTTTAACCAACCAAATAGCCAAATAATATGGGTTTCACAACTGTTAGATGGCTCATCTGTTGATCCACTAGACTTTGCTAGTGCAGAAGGTTCACCAGACAACGTTGTTGCGCTTATATCGGATCACCGTGAATTATGGGTGTTCGGTACTGATTCGGTAGAAGTTTGGTACGACTCAGGCGCAGCCGACTTTCCTCTTACCCGTATTCAAGGTGC
>CAIRYK010000063.1 GCA_903882805.1 uncultured Bacteroidota bacterium
ATGATGTCCAACTCTGAAAGAGTTGAATGTGCTATTGTATGCTACAAATCCATATTGCCTATTCACATTCAATCCATTCTGGGTTTTTGAGTTGGATATTCCCTACACCGGGATATTCCCGGGGCTACGCATATTATTCCGTTTGGACATTAAAAATCGCCATGCGGGGATTGTTGCGACCCTACGGGGCGCAGCCTGTAAATAATACATTACTCAACTACAAACCTGTAGCGCCTAACGGCGCAATGACATGCTTAGGGCCGAATTTTAATCGATTTGGTATTAAAGCCCATTCGGCCTTTTCCTCACCAAAGCAATAACTGTAATCTTTATTGCATTTGAACGACAAATACCAACATGTTCGTGCGTTTCATTATGCCGAAAAATGAATGTTAACTGGACTAAGTACAAATTGCAATCAAATTGAGTAGCTAACAGTCGTAATAAGTTAGCCGATTTTTGAAGTTCAATCGGTATTAGAATGGATAACCAATAGCAATATTAAAGATCAGATTTGTGCGTCGCCAATTGGTATCTCCAAAATCTATTGACTGCAAGACCCATCTATTGTTTTCTGCAAGCCAGGGTTTGCGCACAGGCATACCAAGATCGAAACGGAGCAGCAATATCTTAAAATCGAAACGCAGGCCAATTCCGGCATCTACGGCCAGCTCTCTGTAAAAATTGCTGGTCAGCTTACCGCCGGGATAGTCGGCATTATCTCTGTACAGCCAAATATTTCCGGCGTCGGCAAACAACGCAGCATTAAGGAACTGGTATATTTTCTGTCGGTATTCCAAATTCATTTGCAGCTTCATATCGCCCAATGTCTGTATGTACTTTCTGGTCGATGAATTGTCGTACATATCAAATGTTCCGGGCCCTACCAACCGCGAAGGGAAACCGCGGAGGTCGCTATTGCCACCCGCCCAAAACTGCTTAATATTGGGTAGCGTAGCCGAATTGCCATAAGGTATGCCTATACCTGCCATAATACGCGCCGCAAGCATACCCGATAATGATAGCTGGCGGTAATACCTGAAATCGGGCTGCAGTAGTATATATTGCGCATACGAAGAGCCAAACAATATCCTTGGATTACCATCGAAATTGGCTTGCTCAGACAAACCCAAAATGTTGCCCGCAACATCTATACGACCGTTGAAGAAGAAAGCGTTTTTACCCGCAGGCCCCGACTGCGTATTGTACGTAAAGTCGTATGCAGAACCGAGAATAATGCCATTAAATATCAGGTTGCCATACATAGGCTTTAGCGCACCGGGATTGCCAAGCGTATCTGTTTTTACATAGGTAAAAAGCAGTGGACGCAAATCGTGCTCCTTATGCTGTCCCTCTCGCCAGTTGTAACCATAGGTGGCGCTGTACGAATTAATGCGCAGCAAACCCGCCGACGACTCGAAATTGTACTTAACATTGAGCGTAGTGTGCGGCAAATACCTGCTGGCGGTGTTGATGCGCACAAAAGGCATGGCAAAACGCGGAATAGACAAACTAAGCTCTGTACCCACGTTGTAGAAATTAGGTTGTTTTACAATGCCGCTGTACTGCATTTCCACGCCGCCGTTCACCTTAAATGCCAGCTCTTCAGCCCCGCGGAAAGCATTACGCCTCCGCCAGCTAACGCTACCCTTTACACCCGCCCTATTGTCGTTTTGGGTAAGCGCGCCCGCCTCAAAGCGCAGCGACTTGCGTGGATAGGGTGTAAGGTAGTAATACACATCTAGCAGAGAATCTGCCACCGGCTCAAACCTATTTTTCACAAACTTGAAATTACCTATGTTCACCAGCCTGCTCAATGATGCATTCTGGTCGTCGAGACTGTAACGATCGCCCTTCTCAAATATCAGCGCGTCTGTAAAAACCCTCGGGTTGTACGAGTTTTTATGATCTATAATGTGGTAGTTGTCTGTCTGTTTGTTATCGGCTATGCCGGAGTCTTGTTGCTTACCGCTTAGCTTGTAGTTAGTAAATACATAAACATCGTTTATAGTAAACACATGGGAGGCTTCGTCCGGAACTTCGCGGCGCTTTACCCGCACTGTCAGGTTTACCTTATGCTCGCCGACAGATGTGTCGGCAACAACAATGATGTAATCGGGTCTGAAATAGAAATACCCTTTCTCTTTCAGGTCGCGGTCTATGCGCACGCGCTCGGCTTTTATTAAGTCGAGGCTATACGGAGCATCGGCAATGAGTAGCGTTTTATCAAAGCCATCTGCAATATCGTGCATGATGCGCGACGTGTCTTTCCTGAACGTGGCCGACTTTATTGTGTATTGCGGTCCGCTGCTAACTTCATATACCGCATGCGCTTTTTTCTTGTGGCTGGTATCCAGATGCCCGGTTGCCGACGCCTGAAAAAAGCCTCTGTTCTGCAACAGATTCACCATCAGGGCTTTATTGTTTTCTATGCTCACATCGTCTGCCATTACCGGCGGCTCGCCTACTTTACGGCGCACCCACTGCCGTATGCCGCGCTTGCGTTTGGGTGGTCCGGCCATATTGTACATCGTCAGTTTCAGGCGCACACCCAGCAGCGTAGTATTGGGCTTAGGTCTCGCCACAGTTAGCATATCTTTTGCCAGCGCCTTTCTTACATTCTTAGGTACTTCTTTGTCTGCAATAGCGGTTTGACTACCTATAAATAAGCGTTTACCGGCAGGCAGTCGCTTTGCATTGCCGCATGCCATAACAACACATGACAGCGACACAGCAACAAAACCAAACCAACTACTACGGATACGCATATATTAATGAAAGGTAAGGAAAACATAGCGTATACAGCCCAAAGCCTATTGTAAATAGCCTAACTACTTCCATGCAAGGCCAAACTGCTTCCAGGTCTTGGTGCTTTCATACAGGTGTTGCATTGGGTTATCGGTGTTGGGCCTGCCGCCGCCGCGGTTTATGCCGCCGCCATTGCGCATTGCGCTGTTCATACCCGTGCCGCCACCCATAGTGTTCGACATACTTGGCCCGTTATTGTCTGCATTTTTTACGGCTGCTTGTTTAAATGCCTTTACTGCAAAACACACGCTTATTGGCCTGCCGGCATCGGCAGCGGTAATAGTTTCTTTATGATAAATAGCTTTTAGCGGCACCACAGCCTCCCAGACCAGTTCTTTATACTCGTCCATGCGCATCACCACCTTTATGCCGCAGGCGTTAGTTTGTGTAGTGGCATATCCGCCGCTGCAACCCTCAAATCCATCGAGCGATAGCTGATTGGCATTCCTGGCAGCAGTAGCCAGTTTTTGTTCCAGCTTTTTGCCGCGCGGCATACCCATACTTCGGTTCATGCCTTCTTCCTGCCTCGCTACTTCTATAATATCGTTATCGCTTGGCATTGGGAAATTTATGTGCAGCTGCCCCTCTTTGCGGCCGGTAGTATCTATTGATACAGTAAGCCCCTGCTTCAGTATTTTCATCTGCGTCAGTTCATCGCCCGACTGCATGGTTATGTACAAATTCTTGCCGTCGTTTGAGGTGGCGTAGGCTACCATAGCTTTAGCATCGTAATTGGGGTATGGCGATGGCCAGTCTTTACTATCACCGTCTACTACAATTGGCGTAGCCTGCCACTGACCGGGCATGCTTGCGGGCGTTTTTCCCGACTTACTAAATACCGCGCACGATGAAAGCCCCAATACCAAAGCGCTAAACGCACAAGCTGCAGCAAGATGTTTTCCCATAATTACAAATTACCTGCAAAGTAAAGCAGTTCGTTGATTTGTGGGGCGTTAATGTTTTGTGGGGGGGCTCCGACAAATATGCTTGACTATTCCCAGCAAGATTTTAAGACCAAACTTGAAATGATAATACTAACGAACGTCAATGCACTGATACAATAGCCTCTAATACCAATAAGCGTTCATTTTCGGCATACTTAAACACACTAAAAGCGTGTATTAGTGATTAAAATGCAATCGAGATAGACCACAAACCGCTATTACTTTGCTGGGTAAAAGCCCGAAAGGGCTTTAATGTGCGTAGCCCCGGGAGTATCCCGGGGTAAGGAATAACCAACACATCAACCCAGAATGGGTTGAATGTAAAGGCTTTATATGAATTTGTAGTATAATAGCACATTCAACTCTTTCAGAGTTGAACCTCATTTTATTGATTACCGGAGGCTTCACCTCCGGCTACGCATAGTTTAGCCCTATCGGGCTAAGTACGAATTATACCAAATTGACATTAAAATTCGGCGCCAAAACATGTCATTGCGCCGTTAGGCGCTACAGGTTTGTAGTTGAGTAATGTATTATTTATAGGCTTCGCCCCGTAGGGTCGCTACAATCCCCACATGGCGATTTTTAATGTCCAAACGGCATTACAACCAAATTGAATAACGAATACTCGATAACAGTTTGCCGATTCATGAAGTTTAAATGGTATAAAAAACCACAAAAAAGGCCAAACCACCCACCGGACGATTTGACCTTTATATATAGTTCCAATATTTTTACTGCTCTACACCCCTACCATCAGCGGCATAAGCAGCATCAGTATGTCTTCGTTTTCTGCTTTGTCTATAGAGCGGAAGATACCTGCGCGTGTGGGTGTGCTTAGTTCCAGCTGCACTTCGCCGCCGTCTATGTTGTTCACCAGTTCCAGCATAAGTTTTGCGTTGAAGGCAATTTTCATGTCTTCGCCGCTATACTGGCAGCTCAGCAATTCTTTACCTTCATACGAAAAATCGATATCCTGTGCGCTTATTTGCAGCGAGTTGCCAATGATATCCAGCACCACCTGATTGGTAGTTTTGTTGGCAAATATGCTCACGCGGCGCAGTGCGCTTACAAAATCGGCGCGGCTGATGGTGAGCTTGTATGGATTGTCTACGGGTATTACAGCTTTATAATCGGGGAAGCGCGCGTCTATAAGGCGGCAGCTCAGGCTCAGTTTCGGGCCTTTCACAAAAAGGTGGCTGCTGTTGTAGGCCAGTTGCAGAATAGACTCGTCGGGGGGCAGCGATGAACGCAGCTGCTGCAGCGGCTTTTTAGGCACTACAAATACATCTATGGCCGGGCACTCAATATCGGTGCGGGTAGCCTGCACCAAGCGATGCGCATCGGTAGATACAAAAGTGATATGATCGGGCGCAAGCTCAAAGCATACGCCGGTCATTGCAGGGCGCAGCGTGTCTGAACTTACAGCAAACAATGTTTTATTGATGCACTCCAGCAATGCTATAGAGGGCATAGTAAACTGCGTGGTATCGCCGGGAGCCGGTTCTTTAGGGAAGTCGTCGGCACGCTCGCCGCCGATACGGTACTTACCCACATCGCTCGACATCTCTATAGAAAGATCCTGATCGTTGATATTGAAAGTAATAGGTTGTTCAGGTAGGTTTTTAAGGTACTCGGTAAGTATTTTCGACGGAATACAGATACGTCCGTTACCATCGGCATCGTTCACTTCCATTTGCACTCTCATCATTGTTTCAAGGTCGGTGGCGGTAAGGGTGAGCGTATTGCCTACCAGCTCGAACAAGAAATCTTCGAGAACGGAAAGCACAGTGTTAGCGCTGATCACACCACTGATCTGTTGCAGGTTTTTGAGTAGAGCGGTTGAAGTAACTATGAATCGCATGAGTAGTAATTATTTTGAACAAAGATATTTGAAATAAAGCCAAAAATAAAAGAAATTAGCCAAAACAGCCGGCAAGGAATGCACAGGTAATACAGTTTTACCGCAGGCGAAAAGTTAGGCTATTCGGCTTCTTTTTTGCGGGTGAGCGCCAATACAAGCGCAATAACCGCTAAAACCACCAGAATATGAATAACATAACCCTCGTGTGCCCACACAAAATAACCAAGTACCCAACCAATAAAAAGGATAATGGCAATGAAGAATAAGAGGTTTCTGAAAATCATAATTTAAGTGGAGTAAAAATAAGCAAATAACGCCGAATATAGGCGGCGCTATGCCGCAAATACCCGTTTTGCACCAAATTTAATAACCACTACTACCTTTGAGTTTTTTATATACCTTAGTATCTATGAAAATACTCCCTGTTTGTGTAGCGATATTGCTGACCCTGAACGCAGCCGCACAGCGCAAAGAACCCGTAAAGCTTGCCGACAACTACACTATTATAACTTACAGCCCTACCCTGCCCGAACTTAAGCAGGTGTATGCCAACGCAAAACCAAAACCCAACGGACTAACCAAAACTGAAACCGATGAAATAGACCGCCTGCTGCGCCAGAGCGTAGAAGAGTATAACCAAAAGCAGGAAGAAGAATTTGCGAAATGGAAAGAGCTGGACTCAACTTTAAAAAAAGAAGATTTCATGATCAATCTTTCCGAATACAAACGGCAATATGTGCCCGTCATTACTGAAACCAATGAAGCCGAAGTTTGGGTTAACGCTATATGCTACTGGGCCGGCGAACGATGGCGCAAAGAAATAATAAGGGTAGACGATGGCGGTAAGTGCTACTTCAATGTAAAAATAAACCTGAGCAAGAAAGCATACAATAATATGACGGTAAATGCGCAGTAATGCGAACCTGATTATGTTTTGTGTTAAGAAAATCCCCTTATCAGATGCCAAACACCTATACGCAACTCTATATACAAATGGTTTTTGCGCCAAAATACAGATCGGCATTGTTAATGCCTGAATGGGAGGAGCGACTTCGTATGTACATCACTGGCATTGTGAGCAATTGCGGTCACAAACCTTTGGCTATTAACAACATGCCCGATTACTTGCATTTATTTGTAGGCCTGAACCCGTCGCAATCAATATCGGATTTAATGCGAGTGATAAAAGGTGAATCATCTTTATGGATAAATAAAGAACAATTTACACTGCAACGCTTCCGTCGGCAAGAGGGATTTGGCGCGTTCAGCTATTCAAAGTCGCAGGTAAATGATGTAGTCAGATATATTGACAATCAACAGGAGCATCATAAAAAGATTAGTTTTTTGGATGAGTATCGACTCATGCTGGATAAATTTGGTATTGAATACGATGTAAAATATCTGTTTACCTTACCGCAATAGGTCAATTATATTGCCCCCCCTGTAACCCCTGTTGCGCCCCATACGGGGCGCATAATACGGCGCTCGAAATTGCTACAACCCTTCGGCTCCTAACGGAGCCATCCCTTTCGAAGCGACACAGGTATGAATTATAAGGCAGTAATATCAGTAAACGCCTTAACGAACATCCAAAATAAAACAGACTAGCAGCACAAAATTAAGCTCGATTTCATTAGGGGAATATCGCTTGTGAAGCAGCCCTTTGTTTAGAACACCAGCTCCGTTAGGAGCGAAAGGTTTGTAGCAAAACAATCTTGCAAATGTAACGCGCCCCGGAGGGTCGGCACAGCGCGAGACACCAAATAAAGCAGTCACTATATATCATACGCAACGCCCTCTACCGTAACGGAAACGTGGGGGAACACGGCCGCAGCTTCTTCCTGAAACGGCGCTAGGTCTTTGTACTTTGAAGAGAAATGCCCCAGCAGCAACTGCCTGGCATTGGCTTTGGCGGCAAGAGCGGCAGCTTGCGCCGCAGTGCTATGAAAACGCGCTACTGCTTTTTCGGCATCGGCCTCCAGATAGGTGCATTCGTGATACATAGCGTCTACGCCTTGTATGTGTTCCATAAAACTCTCGGTGTATCGCGTGTCGGCGCAGTAGGCATAACGTTTGGCGGTAGGACCATCGGCTGTTACCCATTCATTTTTTACTACAAATCCATCGGCGCGCTCGTAGTCTGCGCCCTGCTTTAGCGTATCGTAAACAGCCGAAGGTATCTCGTATTCTACACATTTTAGCGGCAGCAGCTTGCGCCCCTTTGTTTTGCGCTGTATCACAAAACCATGGCAGGTAATACGGTGCTCTACCGGAAAACAGGTAACCGTAAACGAAGGGTCGTCGACTATCTGAGCGCTGCCCTCTGGCAACGGATAAAAATGCAATGGATAAGACAAAACAGTATCTGCTACCCGCAATATAGCATCCAGTATGGGCATCAGCTCAGCAGGGGCATGCAAATGAAGGGGAGCCATACGCCCCATCAGACTCATACTATTGATTAGCCCCGGCAAACCAAAATAATGGTCGCCATGCATATGACTGATGAAAATATGGTGAAGATTGCGCCATTTCAGCCCATAGCGCTGCATTTGCGACTGCGTGCCTTCGCCGCAGTCTATAAGCAACAGGTCGCCATATACCGACACCGCCTGCGAGGTGGGGTGCCTGCCAAATGCAGGCAATGCCGAGTTATTTCCGAGTATGATAACCTTCATGGAGCGATGCGGGCGTAAGCCGCCGCAAAATTAGTTAAACTTATTATTATGCAGCAATCCTTGCGCGAAATAGGTGTTTACAACCCTGCGGTTTGCATCTCTGATAAGGCAACTTCCAACTCGCTGATGATCATTGCCGTTGCGCCCCATATTATTGTTCCGTCGTTTAGGTTGTAGGCGTGTACGTTCTTTATTTTATAGGTAGCGGCAGGCGAGTACACATCTGTTATTATCTTTCGTTCCGGATGCAACAATTCATCGAGCGACACCTCTATAGTGTACGACACCTCGTTATCGCTCAGCGTATAGTTAGGCCGCTCCGGCATATACCCCACAAAGGGAAACACATTGAAATTGCTGACCGGAATATATAAGGGCGTTAGCGCGCCCACTACGGCCACACCGGCCGGCATTACGCCTACCTCCTCGTAGGCCTCTCGCAGCGCTGTAGCCAGCAGGTCGGGGTCTTCGGGTTCGTGGCGGCCTCCCGGAAAACTCACTTGTCCGCTGTGCGCTGTCTTGTCTTCGCGACGCTTCATGAGCAACATATGCAAGGCATCGCCTACCGGAAACAGTAGACATAAGACCGCGCTGAGCCGCGCATTATCGGGCACAACGGGCGGACTAGCTACTACCCTACCCATCATTCGCTCTTGCGCGCTGCGCCCAGGCAGCGGCTGCCGCAGGCGTTCTTTCAGCCATTCTACTTGCCGATGAGTTGGGGTCAATTTCGGTTGGTTTTGTGGTTTAGTGTTTTGAATGATTGGCTCTTCACTCGTCTCTGAATCCGATACGCACATGACTGCCATCGCAAAATGGTTTGTTGGCCGATGCGCCGCACCGGCAAAAGGCCGTAACCTTGCTTTTCTTTATTTCGCCTCCGTTGCTATCTTTCACTGTAAGGTTGCCATATACCATCAGCGGACCATTCTTTGCTACTTCCACCGCCGTAGTTGTTTCGGTAGTTGTTTCGCCGGCTCCCTCGGTGGTTGTTTCGGCAGTGTGCAGCACGTAGCTTAGCGCACCCGATGGGCATTTAGCCACCTGCTGCATTATCAGGTCGGCTTCAGCGCCATCCATATTCACCCACGGACGTTTGCGCGGGTCAAACACATCCTTAAGGCCTGTCCAGCACAAGCGCGAATGTGTACATTGGTCGGGTTTCCAGACAATGGTAAGGTCTCCCTTGGTGTAGTGTTTGGTTATTTGATCCATAGCGCCGATAGTTTTGGTATACGTTTTAGGGAATAAAAATACCGGTTTTTTCAATGCGGCGCGAACCAATAATTCTATTCTTCGTCTGTGACAGTATACACACTATCCTTTTGTTTTGGCCGCCTTTTGTATTGGCTTTTCAAGCTATTATAGTCTATGCTCAATATAAAGTTGAGGCCTGTTTCTGTAACATAGCCTTGCAGCACGCCTTCGTCGTAGGCTTTGCGGTAGGCCCGCAGGGTGTACTTGCCATCCTGCGACAGCAGGTAGTCGGCTGCAAGATTGGTGGGTATATAGCTGCTTTGGGTAGCAGTTGTTTGCGGTCCTTCCAGTTCAAAGTTGTTACCCACCGTTATCTTCAGCCGATCGTTGAGCAGCCGCTTAGATGCAGCCAGAGTCAGGTCGGTGCGCTGGCGCTGAGCGCCCGATGTGTAGTCGTCGGTTGTGGCAAGGTCTACAGACAGGTCTACACCTTTTACCAGTTTACCGGCAGCCTGATTGAGCTGCTCGCCTATAAATGCGCTCACACTTTGCATAGCTGTAGACTTCAGACTGTTACCTGCTCCCGAACTAAACGGATCGTCGGACACAAAACGATTGAGTATAAGTAGCGCAAATACCTGCTTGTTCAGCTCAGAGGTATCGAGGCGCACTTGGCTCAGCTTTGCCTGAACAATATCTATTTGCGACGAAGTGAGCGAAAAAGACCTGTTTTCGGGTAGCGCAACATCAAATTTCAGCTTTGGAGCCATGATACCGCCGGTCATATGCAGAGCAACATTGAACGGCAATCGCTGCTTGTAGTACCGTAATTGTTCCAGATCGGTAACCTGCCGCTGCACCAAATCGTAGGGGGGCGCCATTGTTTGATAAATGGCGGTTACATCCATATTGGCGCCGTTTATGGGGTCGCCGGCAAAGGTGATAACGCTGCCTTCCTTTATGAGAAACTTACGTTTTATCATGTTGTAGTTGAGCTCGTAAGCGCCCTCTGTAAGCGCATATACCCCCGACAGTGTTATGGCGCCGCCGGCAGTTACAGATGCATTAAGATTAGCATCGCCCTTGACGGTCAGGTAGTCGCCACTGGCCTGATCGAGTATGAGCGAGAATTTGGCATTCTTATCTATGTTGATATTTACGTTATACCCTGCGCCGGTTTTTGTTTTGATTTTTGCCACTACGGGTCTGGTTTTGCGGGCAGCGCGTGCCGCAGCGTTGCGCCGGGCAGTGTCTTTTTGGCTGATAAATACTACAATACCCTTGCTGCTTTCTACCTGCGGCGCGCTCTCGGGGTTGATTACAGTAACGTCTGTACCCTTCAGTATTTTCAGTTCGCCGTCTACCGATGGGTCGGTTGCCGAGCCGTTTATCCGCAAGTTGGCAGAAAGGAACAGATTGCCAAAGAATACCTTATTATCTTCAGCCGCGCTATGTAGCGCCTGCCAGTTGTCTGCCTTAATGGTCAGGTCCATGGTGGGGTTGGTAAGCGACTTTATGTCTACGTCGCCATTTATGGCCGCCTTATTGTTGGCATTATCGAACAGCGAGAAGTTGTGAAAATTGATGTTTTTCCCTGTAAATGTGATTTTCTCATTAGGCATCCGAAAGGTGGCGTTGAGCTGACTTACGGTAGTGGCCAGATTATCGGTATGCAGCTCGCCATTTACAACCGGCGCCAACGTTGTGCCAGTGATGCGCAGATTGCCGCGTACATAGCCCGATGAATGGTTGATTTGCTGCCGGGCAATATTTTCAAAACTCTTCAATGCCAGTTGGGTTACATCCAGTTTCAGATCGAAATCGTTGCCATTTTTTTCTTTCAGAAAATACGAGCCTGCCAGCGACACTTCGCTACCGCGGGCGTAAAGCTTCATGTTGGCCGCCAGTTCGTTTTCTTTCCGGTTGTTTACTTGCAGCTGTAATTCGCCCAGCGTATCGCCCAGTATAGAGAGCGAGCTTATCTGAAAGTCGCTGGTAACAATTGGCGATGGCGATAACTGCTCCAGATGTACTATACCTTCCAGCAGGCCGTCGGCAATAAGGGTGTCGCCAGCGCTTATGGCTTTTGTAATATTAGACAGCTGAAAGCTGTTGATGTCGAACTTCACCGGCGCATTAATGCGCGGTTCAGCGCTGGCGGCTTTTATGTATTGGCCGTCGCGGCTTATACCAAAATTCTGGATATAAAATCCACCTCCGGCCAGCACAATACGGTTGCCTTCTTTCACCTCCCATGGCAGGTAATTGAGGGTGAGGCCGGGCAGTAGGTGCACCACCTGCGAGTCGCCGCTCTGCGCCAGATCGGCGGCAAGGGCAAACTGCTCACGGTGCAGCGAATCGCTAAGCCCTATATGTGCGCTTATCACATTTTTATCCAGTTTGCCGTTTACACTGGCATACCAAATGGCCAGGGTGTTTTGGGTAACTCTATCGGCAGTAACTGAATAAGTGAGCGCAGAATCAGACCCAATAACCTCAATCGCAGCGCTATTGACCGTGGTAGCCCCATAAACGAGGTCGGGAACGGCTACGTTCAGCTTCAGGCTATGCTGGCTCAACGCCCCAATAACTGTTATAGAGTCGAACGATGTAAGGCCGGGGAGCAGGCCATGCAACAGCGGGCGGTCCAGCACTAAGGCATGTATATCCAGGTTGTAGTCGGGCGGTATTTGCGCAATGTTTTTTACGGCCTTAGCCCTTGCTATACTGTCGCTGCGGGGCGTGGAATAGTGACGGTCTATATGCTCTTGCACAATATCGCCGAGCCGCGTGAGGGGCGTTTTGCCTGTTACCCGCAGCCGGGCTATACCCAGATCGGCAACGATATCCTGATTGCCCGCAACCGGGTGCGACTTGATTTTTATGCTGTCCAGACTATAGGTAGCGCTATCCAACGCCACTACAGGATTCCACCACAGCGCCTCGCCACGGGGATAGTCAGGGCTAAGCTCCGGGAAATTGACATGCATGGTGCCCGATAATTTCAGCTGGCTGCCATACCAATGCGTTGCATGGAGGTCTATACTGTCCATTTTAATGTCGGCCACAATAGCTGGGTATTGCCCGTTGAGATCGGCCCGGCCCTTCACCTGAAGCAGCATGTTTTTGTCCTCCGACAGCAGATCAACTTCAGCCATTTTATGTTCCAGTCCGGCAATTAGTTTCACATCACGATACGTGTAGCCCTTAATTGTAGCTTTACTTATATCGCCCTTGGCTATGGCCTTCATGGTATTGATATCGAAACCGGCGCCTGCTAAATGAATATCGGCAGATACCATACCCAACATCGAGTCTTGTTTTAGTATCTTACCCAGATCCAGATCGTCGGTTGCAATGTTCATTGCATATGTTTCTTGTCCTTTGGCGGCGCCCATATCCAGTTGGCCGGTTATGCGGGCGCGTCCGTCGGTAGTGGCCAACAGCAGATCGGTATTCCAGGCATTGGTTGTGCCGCTTAGTTTACCCATTACACCCATTTTGTCGGGCAGCCGCACAGACGACAACAGACTATCTGCGACAAACAAGCCAATATCCTGGCGAGAAGTAACCGCCTTTGTAATATTGAAGTTGTAATTCAGCTCATCAGCATCGGGCAGACCGCGCAGACTGCCTGTGAGCGCTACATCTGTATTGCTCAGCCCCGACACATGAAAACGTTTCAGCGTGAGCGCATGGAGCGTTCCGTAAAGGGCTGCATCTACCGCAATAGTCGCTTTTTTTACGTTCTTAAAAATAGCCATGGTATCGAGCATAGGCGCAAAAACCAGCACATCGGTCATCGCAATGCTGCTGTTCTGCAGATCAATATTTAGCTGTAAATGCGCAAGACTATCGGTTATTTGCGCCAGCGACCCATAATGAACTTCCAAATGGTCTTTTATCGTAGTGTTGGGCGTTTGCAACAGTATATTGTCGAGGATGGCGCCCTGCGGATTGTAGTTGAACGCCATTTTAAGTTCGTTTATCTGTATACCGCTACGCTCCTGCGCGGCAAGGTGGTTCAGCTTACCCGATACCGTGTCTTCATTATAAAACAACTTATCGAGGCTCAGCGATACGTTTTTCAGATCGAGGTGACTATAATCTATGCCCTTGGGTACAGGCGCATCATTTGGGTTGTCGAGCCTGAAGTTGATGCCTGCAAGCCGCACGGCTTCGCCGGTAATGCGCCATTTATCGCCGGAGGCTGTGGGTATTGTATCGACTTCAGCTACAGGCGCAAGGGTATCATTGATTCCCAATCGCAATGTAGAATAAGCCGAATCTATCGATAGTCGTTGCACAGCTACACGGCTGTCGGCCAGGCCAAACCCCTTAAGTTGCAAATTCAACTGTCCCAATTTTAGGGTAAACAGCAGTTTGCTAATATCGTCATCGAACCGGAAGTTGATGCGCTTTAGGTCAATATTATCGGCCACTATGCGCACATCTGTCGTACCCGTATCAACTGGCGCCGGCGGTAATACCGAGATACCTTGTGCAAAGCTGGATTGCAAACCGTCAACGGCAAGATCGCATATGTGAAATGACAGACTATTGAGGTCTATCTTTTTAAGTGTAAGGTTCAGATTTTCGAGATCTACGGCAAACCTTGCTCCGGCCGTATAGTCGTCGTACCGGAAATGAATATCGTTAAGTTTTACTCTGTTCAGGTCTATCACAAATTTGCTTGGGGTAGTATCTTTTACAGCCGGCTTTGTGGCCGGCGCCCCTGCAAAAGCGGCTATGATATACGAGAAATTGAATGCCGTATCGGGCCTGTTTCTGTATATGTGGCTGTGCACGCCCGTGAGCAATACCTGCTGCACACTCAGGTTGCTGTGTAGCAGTTTGTACATATCAAGGTCTATCTTCAGCTCGCCCAGCGACACCAACGTATCCTTTGCCTGATCGAGAACCAATAAGTTGCGCAACACTACATAGTCGGGTACGCCATAGCCCAAAAATCCTATGCGCACTTCTGTTTTTAGCTTACCCCGCAAGTAGGCCTCTGCCCTGCCGCGCACAAAGTTCTGCCCCCATTTGCTGTTCAGAAACAACAACGCTCCCGCTACCAGCATCAAGATGCAGGCTATGGTGTATAGCGTTATTTTCAGGATTTTGCGCATGGGTGCAGGGCGAATCGCTTAGTTGGATCTTTTTAGGCTAAGGCGCATATTAATAAAGGTAAGCAAATAAACCTACCGCACCACCCACCCCTGCAATGCATCGGCCAGTTTGCGGTCGTTGCCAAGGCGGGGTACTTTATTTTGTCCGCCAAGGCGGCCTATAGATTTCATATACTCTATGAAGGTGTTTTTCTTCATAGTGCGTATCACCAGCGGGCGCAGTATTTTGCCGGCCATCAGGTCTTGGTAGTATATGTTTTTTTGCGCCAGATGGTTGTTTACAGCAAGGGCAAAAGCAGCCATATCGGCGGGCGGCGTTTCAAACTCTATAAACCATTCGTGGTAAGGCAGGCCATCGGTTACTTGTATGGCGGGGGCAATAGTAAACTCAATGATATGCGTATTGAATTCGCGTGATGCATGCAAAATAGCATACTCTACCTCCTCGCCTATCACATGCTCGCCAAAAGCCGATATGTAGTGTTTTATGCGCCCTGTTACCACCAGTCGGTAGGGATTTACACTCACAAAGCGCACGGTGTCGCCTATGCTGTAGCCCCAAAGGCCGGCATTGGTACTTACAATCAGCGCATAATTCACGCCAACCTGCACCTCGCCCAGCGACAGGCGTGTGGGATTGGGCGACCCTATTTCAGTTGCCGGAACAAATTCGTAAAATATCCCTGCGTCGGTATTAAGCAGTAATCCTTCCTGACCGGGTAGGTCTTGAAATGCAAAGAAACCCTCCGATGCCGGAAATGTTTCTATCATATCTACCTTACCGCCAAGGCTATCAATAAGTTTGGCTTTGTAGGGTTCGAAGTTTACTCCGCCGTGCACTATCACCTGTAGTTGCGGAAATAGCTCTTTTATTTTTTTGCCTTCGTTACGGGCGCTCAGCCAGTCGAAGTACATCTGCATCCACGGCGGTATGCCGCTTATCAGCGTCATGTTTTCTCCGCTGGTTTCTTTTACTATTTTATCCAGCTTGTCTTCCCAGTCGTCTATACAGTTGGTTTCGTACGAAGGCAATTGGTTGCCGCGCAGATAGCGGGGTATGAAGTGATTCACTATACCGCTCAGCCTACCGGTGGGTATGCCGCCTACCCGCTCCAGTTCGGGCGAGCCCGACAGGAATATCATTTTTCCGTCTGCAAAATCGGTATTGCCGGTCTCGGCCATGTAGCACAGCAGGGCATTGCGCGCTCCGTTTATGTGGTTCGAGATACTGTCTTTACTTATAGGTATGTACTTGGCTCCGCTGGTTGTGCCCGATGTTTTGGCAAAATAGATGGGCTTACCCTTCCACAGCACATTTTGTTCACCGGCTTTTATTTTATCAATATAGGGCGTAAACTCTTCGTAATCGCGAAGCGGTACAGCCTTTTTGTAATCGTCATACGTCTTTACCGACTCAAGACCATGATCTTTTCCAAAAACCGTTTTGGCGCCCTGCTTTACCAGATGCTGCAACAGCGCCTGCTGGTCGGCAACGGCAGTAACCATGCCTTTCTTCACTTTTGAGTGAATGATTGACGCATACGGCTTGGCCAAAAACGATTTTATTTTCATTTGTAGCCAAAGTTAGTATTAATTGTAAGTTTCTAATATTGCCGATCTATTTTTTTAACACTAAGTCCGTGGTTGAGTATGGTTTGTCAGCGAAAATCAAGCAGGTAATTTTAGCGTTTTAATCGGTATCGTTCAACAACCCGAATAGCTGGATGCGCCAATACAAATTTGTATCAGCGGCGCTAACTGCAAAAATCTTTACCTTGCAGCCATTACGGCATTAGTAAAAAAGGGCTGTTTCAAATATGCAATCATTAATCGTTTTCGCGTCGGGCGCAGGCAGTAATGCACAGGCTATCATAGACTATTTTAAGAAAAACGGCAAAGCTAAGGTGGCCCTAATAGTGTGCAACAAACCCAATGCCGGCGTACTGGAAATAGCCAAGCGCGAAATGATACCATTCCTACTCATCAACCGTCGCACGCTCGGCGAAACAATGCTGCTTGAGCAACTGAAAAGCTACCAGCCATCGCTCATAATTCTTGCGGGTTTTCTGCTAAAAATACCGGCCACGCTGGTCCATGAGTTTGCCGGTCGTATCATCAACATTCACCCGGCTCTGCTGCCGGCTTATGGCGGACAAGGGATGTATGGCCATCACGTGCACGAAACCGTAATTATGGCTAAAGAACAGAAGTCGGGCATAACGATACACTACGTAAACGAGCTATACGACGAAGGCAATACCATAGTGCAAGCCCACTGCAAAGTTCTGGAAAACGACACCCCTGACACCCTTGCCGCCCGAATCCACAAACTGGAGCATTTTTATTATCCGCGCGCTGTGGAGTTTTTATTGGGGGAGGGGTAGGTGTAATTACAGACAACCAAGCATTAAAGGTGTTTCGAAATTATACATCTACCAAAATCATTATTTTTGCATCCAAAATCTCCCATATATGCTATTGTCCATTCTCGATCCCAACAAAATATATACCTATGCCGATTACTATAAATGGGACTTTGAGCAACGGGTGGAATTGATAAAAGGAAAAATATTTGAAATGACTCCGGCGCCAAGTCCTTTCCATCAGGAGATAACAATGGATATTTCATTTGCTATCAAGAGTTTTTTAAAAGACAAAGGCTGCCAAATTTATTTTGCACCATTTGATGTAAGGCTACCTAAGAAAACAGCTAACGACGAAGAGATATACACAGTATTGCAGCCGGATATATGTGTGATTTGCGACCTTACTAAAGTGGACAAAAAAGGCTGCCTTGGCGCACCAGATATAATTGTAGAGGTATTAAGCCCCGGAAATAGCGCTAAAGAAATGAAGAGCAAATATGCAGTATACGAAGAAGCTGGCGTATTGGAATATTGGGTTGTGAGTCCGCAAAACCAATTGGTTTTTCAATATCAATTGGTAAATGGTAAATTTCATGCAGAACCTATCAGAGCAATTGGCGATGCTATTACTTCTGTAGTACTACCGGGATTTACATTGGAGCTTGCAGAATTATTCAAAAATGCACCTTTAGAAGATTAATCGGGTTGATTACAACCCTTACTTTGTCACATACCCATACACCGCATACCCATACCTCATACCCACCAGTTGAAATTTACTTGTATCGAAAGTAATAAAGGGCAGGGCATTGTGGCAAATGTTGATGTCGTTGCGCTTTTCATCAGTTACTATATATTTTATCAGGCCGGTATTGCAGCCAGCGGTTAGCGCGCTATAGTCGTAGGTGGTAGGGCTGGCCGAGTACACCTGATTGGCTACATCTTTATTGGGAAGAATGGCGTAAGGCAGGAACAGATTATCCAGAAAGTTGCGCTCAGTAAAAAAGATATGTTCGCCCGGTTGCAGGTGAAGTTCGGAGGTGAAGTAGTTCATCAATTGTTGTTCGGCAGCGTATTCTTTGGCATTGTTTTTTATGCTTTTCTCTATAAATACCGCCGTAAAAAAGCCCATGGTTTTTGAAGAAATAAGGACTATGCAAGCAAAAAGCGCAAACCCACGATAGGTAACATTCAGCTTGGCTATGCTAAACAAACGTGCATCAACAGCAGTATGGCGCAGCATATAGGGCATAGCGGCAAACACAAATAGCAAAAACTCTATAAGGTAATTATTACTACTGCCTATTTTTATACCCGTAACCATGGCAAACAAAAACGATAGCGCCGCTCCTGCCGCCAGTATGCGGTATGCAGCATCGTGCAGGCGGCGTATTGCCAGCCACACCAATATACCGGCAAGCGCATAGCAGGGTACCATATCAATAAAAAACTGACTGGTAAACATATCGAGCAGGAAGCCGAGGTCTATACCGTTTTTCAGACCCAGATAGGCGTTGAGGTACATGCTGTGCCAGTCGCCATGGATAAGACCGAGGGCTATAAGGTAGCCAAAAACCGTAGTAGCCAGCGAAAACACCACTACCTGTGCATATAGCCGATTGATGAACAGCAGGCAGAACCCTATGATGCCTATTACCAGTATGCCGCTTTGTTTTACCATAAAGCATGCCGCAGCAAGTAGCGCAGCCAGCAGCAGGTGCAGCAACTTACCGCCGCGCGTTATGTACCTTATGTAGCTATACATGGCGGCGGTAAACAGGAATAAGTGCATGCTGTCGCCGCGGGTGTAGTAGTGCGAGGTGAGCATTATCAATACCGGCATGGCCAGTATTGCGGCCTGCTTGCGGCTATAGCCCCACGATGCTATAAGTAGGGCGCAAATACCCACCGTAAGCAAATTGAACACTAACGCCAGCGCACGGCATAGCTGGTACACGCCCTGCACATCCAGGCCATTAAGGCCTATCAGTTTGCCGGAAGCCGCTACAGTGTGGTAGTAGAGCGGGGTATATTGCATAACGCCATAAGCGCCTGCCGCGGGGTCTTGGTACAGCGGCTGGCCCAACAGCAATCGCTGTATGCCATACACTACATTAGGTTCTATGCCGCCCAGATTATTGTTGTAATAGCTAATCAGCAATACCCGCAACCCCAGCGTTAGTAAAAAAAGTACGACAATGTATTTATAGAGACTCGCCGGTAGCGTCTTCGTTGGTGATTTCATAAATAGCGGTTTTCGAATTGGGGTTTTGATTGTTCAGGTTCATGAGCAACAGTCCGGTAACAAAAAAACCTATACACATAATTGCCAGATTTACCAACCCTATGAGCATGGTGCTTGTCCAACCGGTAATGGCGGTATGAGCTATAAACTTCTGATACAATACATTGCCTATTACCAGAGCCAATATGCCCATTATTACAATAAACCCCTTGAAAAACAGCATGAGCAGGTCTTCGCCATACTCTACAAACGACTTGAAGGCATGGTAGAACAGCTTTTTAAAACCCATTTTCGATTGGCCGCCTATGCGCTCTTCTCTGTCGGCCACTATGTATTTTATATTGCCTTTTTGCTTAGAGAGGAAGGCGGCAAAATGGCTGAACGAGGTAAAGATAGCATTGTCGAGCACCTTGCGATTGATGAGGCAGAAGTTGCCAAAATTCATTTGTTTGCCCGTTACCATCTTAAAGATGATCCTGTACAAACGGTAAAACATTCGAAACAGCAGCGACTCTTTGCGCTTGTTGCGCACCACATTTACTATATCGGCATCCAGGTGGTGCAGCAGTTCGGGTATGGCGGCAGGCGAGTCTTCGCCGTCGGAATCCATAACTACAAAATGCTGACTGCCCAATGTGCGGGCATAAAGGAATCCCTGAAATATAGCCGCCTGATGCCCTACATTGAACCGTAGATTGACAATGCGCAAGCGCATATTGGCCGCGCCAAAGGTGAACTTCTTGAGCTGCCCCAGCGTGTCATCGGTTGAACAATCGTTGACCACCACTACATTGAAACGATAGGACAGGCCGCCAAGCGACTGCTCAAGGCTTTCCAGAAACCGTATGGCAAAAACGCTTTCGTTATAACACGGCGTAACTATAGTTATGGAAAGCTGATTCATTGTGGCGGAAATTCGGCCTAAAATTAGTTTATAATGCGCTAATGTGTATGGACAGTCCGCCGCTGTGCGTTAAAATATCAATAAGTTGGGCGGAAGCATGATTTTTACCTGCGGCAAAAAGTACATCAGTAATAACAGTGGTGGCGAGGTTGTTATAAAAACACGTTACTTTGCCGCTATGTCGCTTTATTTAGCATCTATCAATTCGGGCAGCAACGGTAACTGCTACTATGTAGGTACCGAGACAGATGCTGTGCTGATAGACGCCGGCCTATCGTGCAGGGAAACCGAAAAGCGCATGGCCCGTATAGGGTTGAAAATGAGCGCCGTAAGAGCAGTGTTTATATCGCACGAGCATGGCGACCACATAAAAGGTCTGGAGTCGATAGCTACTAAATACCCCATACCCATATACATAACGCCGCCCACACTGAGCAAGGGCAAGCTGCGACTGCCGCTGGAGGCGCTGCGCACTTTTGCCGCCAACGACGCCATTGCAATTGCCGGAATGACCATAACGCCCTTTGCAAAAATGCACGACGCTATAGATCCGCACAGTTTTGTGATAGAGCGCAACGGGGTGCGCGTAGGGGTGATAACCGATATTGGCGTAGCCTGCGCCGAGGTGGCGGTGCATTTTGCCCAATGCCATGCCGCGGTGCTGGAAGCCAACTACGACGAGCAAATGCTGGAGAATGGCCGCTACCCTCACCACCTGAAAAACCGCATACGCAGCGGGCATGGTCATGTGTCGAACGCGCAGGCGCTCGAGCTATTTGTGCGCCGCCGTCATCCGCACCTGTCGCATTTACTACTCGCGCACCTATCGGCCGACAATAACAATCCTGAACTGGCGCTCAATATGTTTACAGCAGTAGCGGGTAAAATCAAAATAGTGGTAGCGTCGAGGTATGAAGAAAGCGCAGTATACCACATAACCGGCCCTGCTGTAGCCGCGCCGCCAAAAATAAAACCTGCAAAACCAAGGGTTGTGCAGGCTACATTGTTCTGACAGAGCGTGTACGCTACTTCATCAATATATACGTATTCACGTCGCTCAGCGTTATTTTTTTGTCCGATAGTATGATCAGTCGCTCCACCACATTGCGCAGCTCGCGTATGTTGCCTGTCCAGTTATAGCCTTGCAGGGCAGTTACCGCCTGCCGTTCTATATCTTTTACGGGTTGTTTGTATTCTTCGCTTATGTTGGTCATAAAGTGGTTGATAAGCGCAGGTATATCTTCGCGGCGGGCATTGAGCGACGGCACCTGTATCAGTATCACGCTGAGGCGGTGGTAAAGGTCGAGCCTGAATTTTTTGGCTTCTACCTCGTCCATCAGGTTTTTATTGGTAGCCGCTATTACGCGCACATCTACTTTTATATCTTTTTCGCCACCCACACGGGTTATGCGGCTCTCTTGCAGGGCGCGCAGCATTTTGGCCTGCGCATCATGACTCATATCGCCTATCTCGTCCAGAAATAGGGTGCCGCCATTGGCCATCTCAAACTTGCCCAACCGTTGCTTTATGGCCGATGTAAACGACCCTTTTTCGTGGCCAAACAATTCGCTTTCTATCAGTTCAGAGGGTATGGCGGCGCAGTTTACCTCTATCATGGGCCCTGCAGCCCTACTGCTCAGCTCGTGTATGCGGCGGGCTACCAACTCCTTGCCCACCCCGTTTTCGCCGGTTATCAGCACACGGGCGTCGGTTGGGGCTACTTTAGCTATAGTTTCCTGTATGCGCATCATGGCCGCGCTGTCGCCTATCATTTCGTTTCCGCGCGATATGCGCTTGCGCAATTGCTTGGTTTCGGCCACCAGTTGCTTTTTGTCCATGGCATTGCGCAGGGTTATCAGCAGGCGGTTCAGGTCGGGCGGTTTAGATATGTAGTCGTATGCGCCTTTTTTTACCGCCTCCACAGCCGTCTCAATATTACCATGCCCCGATATAACTATAAACGGAATATCCGGCTTTTCGGCCTTAGCTACCTGCAACACCTCAAGGCCATCCATTTTGGGCATTTTTATGTCGCACAGTATGCAGTCGTAGTTGTTTTCCCTTATTTTTTTTACTCCTTCAGCGCCATCTACGGCCTCGTCTACGGTAAACCCCTCAAAAGAAAGTATTTCGCCAAGAGCCTTACGAATTGCCCTTTCGTCGTCTATTACTAATATATGCTGCGCCATAGTGGGTAGTTTATTATTGTGTGCAAATTAGGGGTTTTGGAGATACGGCGGTTGGGTGGGGTATGTTTTTTTGGGGGGGGATTGGCAGTTTGATGAGCTCCTCGATAAATTGTTAAACACAGCCCTATTGGTCTAAGCCCCAGTGGTATTACTGCAACGCTGCTAATATCTTCGCCAAATCAAAAATCTCTTCTTCGTTGTTGTACGGAAATTCAGCTTCCGGACCATTTGTATTGTACTTGCTGAGCACCGACCCTCGCAACTCCGGTTCTAAGGTGGGTTCGTTGGCCAATATATTTTTGTGCATGGCATAGCCAAACTGCGTAGGCGTGTTGGCCACCCAGCATACTACCGACGGCTTGCCCAATGCGGCGGCGGCATGTTGCGCAAAACTATCTATAAACAAACGTTTATCGCTCATCAGTATCAGCACTGCCAATTGCCGGAAACCGCTCTCAGCGGGGTACACGTTTTGCAGGGTGGGCTGGTCTTTGCGGCGCATCTGCACTACATTGTGGGTAGGGGCAAAGGCATTGACCACCTGCTGTGCCACACCAAACGGCAAATCGCG
>CAIRYK010000064.1 GCA_903882805.1 uncultured Bacteroidota bacterium
ACCTGCAATAGTAGTAGTAATCCCATTTTTATCTACCTTTTCTATTGTAGCGCTATAAAGTATATATACATTACCGTGCTTATCTGCAACTACCCCGCGAGGGGAATCATAACGCAAGGTAATTATAGATAATATACTGGAACCGGAAACCGTGGGTTCGAGGTTGCGCTTGTAGCAGCCGCACAGCAGGGTGGCTGCAATAAATAGTGTTAGGTAGTTTTTCATAGCGCTTGTTTTTATTATGGATAATTTGATAATACAGTATTTATTCCGTAGGCAGTTTCATAAGGTTCACAATGGGTAAAACATAGAAAGATTAAAGTTATGGCTTTTGTTGCAACATAGATCACAGAGGCAGTAAATATGATGTAGCATTCGGTTAATATGGAAGTTAATAGACTTCCAAAAATAATTCCATAAATTCATAGAATTGCTCCTAATATTTGTCTTAGATTGCAATAAATACCTCCAACGCTTATGAAAAACTTTATTTTTTGCTTGTTGTTTGTTTTGTGGAGTGGAATGAGTTGGGGGCAGTCGGGGGTTTTAACTTTAGTTACCCGTCCAGGCCTCTCAGGTTTTAGTGGCGATGGTGGGCCGGCTACTAATGCGCGTTTTACAGAATCATTTGGAATAGGATATGCAGGAGGGGATTTATATATCGCAGATAGGTCAAATAATCGAATTCGAAAAATTGACAATTACGGCATCGTTACCACAGTTGCAGGAAATGGATTACGCGGTTATAGTGGGGATGGGGGTTATGCAATAGATGCTGAATTAAATTGGCCACATGGCGTTACCGTCGATAGGAGTGGTAATTTGTACATTGCTGATAATCAAAATCATGTCGTTCGGAAAATCAATACGTTAGGAATTATCTCCACAATAGCGGGTACAGGAATTAGTGGATATAGTGGAGATGGCGGAATGGCGACCTTAGCAAAACTTTACAGTCCGTCAAATATAGCAATAGACCAATATGGCAATTTGTATATTGCTGATGATTTTACTTCAGTTGTTCGTAAAATAACGCCTGCGGGGATTATTACAACCATTGCTGGTAACGGTACTCGTGGTTATAGTGGCGATGGTGGGCCAGCTACTCTTGCTGCCTTATCTTCTTCGATGGGGGTTGCCATAGACATGCACGGGAATGTGTATATTTCTGAATTGGGTAACAATAGAATTAGAAAAATTGACCCATCGGGAATTATAAATACGTTTGCCGGAATCGGAATTGCTGGATTTTCCGGTGATGGTGGACCTGCCACCGCGGCTGCAGTAAATTGGCCTTGGAATATGGCAATAGATGATTTTGGTAACGTATATTTTACCGACAACGGGAATGATCGCATACGAAAAATTAATACTCTCGGGATTATTTCAACCATTGCTGGAAATGGTGAATTACCTACCTATTTCGAAGGGGTGCCAGCAACATCTGTCGGACTAAGTTCGCCAACTGGGATAGTTTTAGGTATTTCAGATGAAATTTATTTCGCTTCCCAAAGCGGTTTCATACAGAAAATCACAAGGCGTCCTGATATCAGGGCGGACCGTTTCGGGGTTTCTTTTTCTTCCAATTGCAACGGCATCGATTTCTCAATTGAAACAAATCATTTTTCACCAGATTTGCGCTTGCTCACTCTTTACGGGGACGGTAAGCGCGATACCAACACATTTTCAAATATCCGTTCTATAGGGCACGTATCTTTCCATCACCCTTATAGTGCATCCGGAAACTACACTATTAAGCACGTATTGATGAACGGCGCTGTTCCATTAGATTCTGTCACGTACTCCCAACAGTTTAAATTTTGCAACATCATCTTTACAAAAGTTTTTTTAGACAAAAACAACAATTGCAATTATGACTCGAGTACTGAAAGCGACAACAGTTATCCGGTAACAACTGTTGTAGACTCCAATGGTGTGGCTATTGACACTTTTAGCGCCATATCGGGCTATTATTACAAAGCATATGGTCCCCCCGGCACAGTTTACAATTTCAGGTCTGTATCTACATCACCCGGTTTAAGGGTATCCTGCCCATGGACCAGTATTGTAAGTGATACCATTCCCGCAGATGGAACATTCAAAAAGATCAACCTCATAGGGCTAAGTTGCAATTCTTCGCGTGGTGTAGAATTAGCTATTAATTCCAAAATTGCCTGCGGAAGGCATCAGTCGGAAGGAACGATAATTGTAAATAATTATTCCTGTTCACCGCACAGCGCTACGGTAACCATGAAAGTAGACCCCAAGTATATATTTACGAGTTCGTTGCCAGCGCCATCGTCAGTTACCGGAAATATAGTGAAATGGAATCTGCCCAACTTGTTTGGCACCAATAAGCCAACAAAAATTATGTTCCACCTCGATGTGCCCAACGCTTGGGACACTGTGCGCCACGACTGGGACCGTACGCATTGGCTTTTCCCCGGTGAAACCATTGTTACCCACATAGGAATTGCCTCTGATACAACCGAAGCCGATACCACCAACAACAACGAAACGCGAGTCGACACCGTAAAATCGTCGTACGACCCAAATGAAATAGAGGTGAGCCCAACTGGACTTATCATACCCTGCACACAGCTTCAATACACCATTCACTTCGAAAACATGGGCAATGATACTGCCCATAATATTCATGTTATGGATACGCTGTCGGATAACGTAGACATTCGTAGTCTTGAGTTGGTGATGGCTTCAGATGCTATGGATATAGCCATAATGAAGGAAAGCGGACATAATGTGGTGAAATTTGATTTCCCCAACATTAAACTGCCCGACAGTTCGCACCACAACCAATGCACCGGTATGGTTATCTTCAAAATTAAGGCAAAGAACGGTCTGCCCGACGGCACAAGCATCATCAACAGGGCAGGGATTTATTTCGATGATAATGAGGTGGTAATGACCAACGCAGTGGGAAATATTATTGGCATGGCTCCCATCACCGGACCGGATACGGTATGTGTAGGTGGGCAGGTATATTTGCAATGCAAGACTCAAGGCGGCAACTGGGCGGCGTCCAATACTACTGCAACCATAGTTTCAGGGCTCGTAACCGGTGCGGCAGCAGGGGCAGATACCATCAACTATGTGGTGAGCAATGCTTGCGTAACAAGAGCATCTACCAAAACAATCCACATACTACCTACCCTCATACCATTTGTAACCATCACCACCAACCCAACAGCAGGCACACCCATTTGCGAAGGCGCCCAAATAACCCTAACAGCTCACACTACTAATGGCGGTACTGCACCCGCCTACCTATGGCAAGTAAACAACGCAACAGTGGGAAATGATTCTACCTACAGCTATACCCCTAATAATGCAGACATAGTAATAGCCACCCTAACCAGCAACGCCAATTGCCTTGTGCAACCTTCTGCTACTGCAACAGATACAATTACAGTAGTAGCGCCTATAGTGCCGGCGGTTAATATATCCGCTTATCCCGGCTTGACTATCTCTGCCGGGCAAGTAGATACTTTCGTTGCCACAGTAACCAATGGCGGTACTGCTCCGGTTTATCAATGGATGCTCAACGGCACCGTTATTGCCAATCAAACAGCCGCAATTTACATGGCTGTTGGTCTTGCCAATAACGATTCTGTTACTTGCATGGTTTCAAACGGCGATGCATGTGGCGCTGCGGTATCTTCATCTGTAAAGGTAACAGTAGCCGATAACATAAACCCACTACCATCGCCTACCCTAAACCCCAATCCAAATAAAGGCGAGTTCACCTTATCCGGTTCCCTGGGTGCAGGTTTCGGTAACGACCGGGTATTGGTAACCATTAGAAATACGATTGGGCAGGTTGTTTATAAGTCGCTGATAACAACCAAGAACGGAGTTATTAATGAAAAGATCAGCCTTAGCCCAAACATGGCCAGAGGTATGTATGTACTTGCTATCCGGCACGGCGGCGGCAACAAACTCTTAAATTTTGTTATCGAGTAGTGAGCGGTAGGTCATTTTTACATTTTGTTGTTACTATTTCTGGTATCCTTTTAGTGGGAATCCGGCATTTGAAATTCAATAAAGCGAATACCCCTCGATTTTTTAGGGGATAGTGAACGCTAATGTAAAGTTTCGTTTTCGCTATCCCGTTATCGCCATTAGCAATACCGGCGCGCCAAAAATGCCGTTACTTTTACCGAAAAATCTCAACCACATGAAATACAATTATTTTGGCAATACCGGCATGGTAGTATCAGAGCTGTGCTTTGGCACAATGACTTTTGGCGGCGAGGGCTACTGGGAAGTAATAGGCGGACTAAAACAAGATGAATCGACAGAACTGGTAAAGGGTAGCATTGATGCCGGCATCAATTTTTTCGACACTGCAAATGTGTACTCCTACGGCGCATCGGAGCGGTTGCTGGGTAGCGCGCTCAAACATCTGGGCGTAAAAAGAAGCGAAGTAGTAATAGCATCGAAGGTGCGCGGCCGCATGAGTCCCGACCACAACAATGTGGGGCTATCGCGCTACCACATACTGCAGTCGGTAGATGAAAGTTTGGAAAGGCTTCAAATGGACCACCTCGACATACTATATGTGCATGGCGTAGACCCCATAACGCCCATAGAGCAAACCATGCGCGCGCTGAATGATGTAGTTGCCGCCGGTAAGGTGCGCTATATAGCGGTGTGCAACTGGCCGGCATGGATGGTTATGAAGGCGCAAGGCATTGCAGCGCTCAATGGATGGCATAAATTTGAAGGACTGCAATACTTCTATTCGCTGGCAGGCAGGGATATAGAGCGCGAAATACTGCCCATGGCGGCCGACCAAAAACTGGCTGTTATGCCCTGGAGTCCGCTGGCAGGCGGTTTCATATCAGGCAAATTCACCCGCGAAAACCAAAAGCTGGAAGGTAGCCGCCGTACAAATTTCGATTTTCCGCCTATCAACAAAGACAAGGCGTTCGACATTATAGATGTGATGCAGGAAATTGCCGCCGGTCACGGTTGCACCGTAGCGCAGGTGGCGCTGGCATGGGTGCGCTGCCAAGCAGGTATCACTAGTACTATAATAGGCGCCAAAAACATAATGCAGCTACACGACAACATAAAAAGCGCCTCCGTGGCGCTCACAGTCGACGACCTCGCTAAACTGAACGACGCCAGCGCACTACCCAAAGAATATCCCGGATGGATGGTAGAACGCCAAAGCGGAGACAGACAACTAAACCAAAAATAAAACTCCTTGCAGGCTCATAGATAATGGGCCTGCATTTTTTCTTGGTGACATACAGGCGTAGTTGTCCGTTTTGTGCGCATCTATGCAATAAACAGTGAGCCAAACACAACAAAATGGCTGCTCGTGAATATGGCATATACAGTTATGGGAACTCGGCTCGCTATTTCGTTATATACATTCGATACCTACGGCATCGGCGTATTTTTCAAATCTCTGCTATAATCATTTGATGCCTACAGCATCATAAATTTGGGTATTCCGACTACCGCACAGTCTTGCTAAGTGCAGATAACGAGAATAAAATTGTGCTGAATATAAAATACAATGCCCAAACGCCGAACATTTGCCTATTGTTGCACGATGCTGTAGGCATCAAATGTTTGTGGTACACATTGAGTAGATACGACCGATGCATCAGGCATCGAATAAAACCTCGCTTTAGCCAGAGGCGTCCGCATTAGTCGAAATTTATTTTTAACTTACCTGCCAATTCACCCCAAACTATGGACATAAAAGCTATACTGACCGACAAAACATTAAAGCCAAAGGAAACAACCGAAGCAATACAACAACTGCTGACAGACAAAACAATTACCCCTGCCGAGCTGATAGCGGTTGCCAATACCTGCAAAGACCCTGCTAAGGCTACTTGTATAGAAGCCATAGAATTTGCCACCAACGGCGGCGCCGTAGCCATTGCCCCCGCCGACCTGCAATGGATAATAGAACGGCTGGCTGAAAAAGCGCCGCGCATAAAATGGGAATCGGCCAAGGTGATAGGCAACACCATACACCTGCACCCCGATCTTATACCGACCGCTACCAACCAGCTATTGGTAAACACAGAGCACAGCGGCACTGTGGTGCGCTGGAGCGCGGCCTTCGCACTCGGACAAATACTGAAACTAAAAACCGCCATAAACGACACCCTTGTACCAGCAGCAATGGCTATTATGGAGCGCGAAGAGAAAAACAGCATCAAGAAAATATATGCCGCCGCGCTAAAAAAGGTGGGTAAGGTATAGAATTAAGAAAATATCAAAATTGGGAATAGCCCTGAAAGGACTTGATACAACAGCGAGGGGTGCAGCCCGTCGAAAAAAAAACAATATCCAAAGCCCTGAAAGGGCGCGATACAACAGCGAGGGGCAACGCCCCACGAAATTAAAACAATATCCAAAGCCCTGAAAGGGCGGGATAAAATGAAACACAAAAACCATGGGACAAACAATAGTAAAAACCTACATACACATCGTTTTTAGCACCAAAAATCGGGAGCCGCTCATTCATCCATCGCATGAAAGCGAGCTTCATGCCTATCTTGGCGGTATTTGCAAAAACTTGGAATGTACACCAATAAAAATTGGTGGATATACCGACCACATTCATATACTTTGTTTGTTGTCAAAGAAAATAACTTTGGTTAAACTGATGGAGGAGGTGAAAAGCAACTCATCAAAATGGATGAAAACAAACGGTGAAACATTCAAAAATTTCTATTGGCAAGATGGCTACGGCGCCTTCTCCGTTAACCCATCAGAAATAGATACGGTCATTGAATATATTGCGAACCAACACGAACGGCACGCAAAAAGAACATTCCAAGATGAATATCGTGCCTTTTTGAAAAAGTACAACGTAGCGTATGACGAACAATATGTGTGGGACTAGCATAACTTATGTGCAACCTAAATCAAGTAATAAATTAGCGACTCACAACCAGCGTGTTAATATTAAAATGTGGCAACGACTCTCTATAATGCGCAAAACCCATACGACATTTATTCCGCCCTTACAGGGCTTAACAAATCGAATCCGTTTCGAGGGGCTTTGCCCCTCGCTAGTATATTTGGCCCATTCAGGGCCACGAGTGTGAAAATATAACGACCAAGAATTACGCCCCTCGAAAATAAATCAGTAAACACAAGCCCTATAAGGGCAGGATACAACAGCGAGGGGTGCAGCCCCTCGAAAATGAAACAACAACCATAAGCCCTGAAAGGGCGCGATACAACAGCGAGGGGCAACGCCCCTCGAAATTAAAACAATATCCAAAGCCCTGAAAGGGCGGGATACAACAACGAGGGGCAGCGCCTCGAAAATGAAACAATAACCACAAGGCCTGAAAGGGCGTGATAACTGTGGTCATTGGTATAGGCAACACCTTCAAATTATGTCTACCCTAACCACGTACTTAGCGAAAAAACATAAAACATATGCCGCTGCGCTAAAAGCCGCTACCAAAAAATAACTACAATACCAGTAGCGCAATAATGCCGGCAGCGATATATATTTTGCCCAAGGTTGTAACAGTAAAATGACGGTAGTATATTTATCCGATTTTATTTATGAATTGGGAATCTGTAAAGGCGATTATCTATAAGCCGGGCGTGTTGTTGGGGCTGTTTATTTTTGCGGGCATTTTTGTGTCGGTGCAGTTATATTTGCTGGGCTTGCATCAGTACACATTTCCCAAAGACCCATTTCCGGCCGACATCATGAACCAGCCCAAGTATATGGATCTGTTTTATGGCAAGAGCCTGACCGAATTTAATAATTACCTGATTTTCAAGGACTCGTGGTTTCACTTGCACGACACTGCCGCCAACTACAACGAAACCGGCCTGTTGGGTCTATACGGCATTCACCCCAACGAGCATTGGGATTTCTATAAATACAGCCCAACATTTGCGTTCTTCATGGGGGCATTTGCTTACCTGCCCAATCTGCTTGGCCTCACCATCTGGAACATTCTCAACGCGCTTGCCGTATATTTTGCAGTGCGTATGCTGCCCTTTGCCAACAAAGTGCAATGCTTATTGTTGTGGTTTATAGGCAACGAAATGCTCACCAGCTTATCGAACACTCAAAGCAACGGACTGATGTGCGGACTGATGGTAGCAGCCTATGGCTGTATGCAAAACCGCAAAATAGCCCTGGCAACGCTATGGATAGTTGTGGCTACCTACATTAAGCCCTATGGGGCCATAGGGTTTTGCATGATACTGTTCTACCCCGGTCAATTGAAATTCATCCTTTATTCAGCTCTTTGGACAGTACTGCTTGGCGCGCTGCCACTGCTGGTAATACCTATGCAAACACTGGTGTGGGAATATAAAAACTGGGCATACCTGATAAAAGAAGACGCGGCGGCGGCGGTGGGCATATCTGTGGCCGGCTGGCTGCATACCTGGTTTGGCATCAACAACAGCAAGTTTTATGTTACCGTCGTAGGTGTTTTGCTGTTCCTTGTTCCGTTCGTCAGGTACAGGCAATACCGCAACGAACAGTTTAAGTTGCTAACGCTGGCGTCAATGCTCATTTGGGTGATCATCTTCAATCACAAAGCCGAATCATCTACCTACATCATAGCCGTAACCGGCGTAGCTATATGGTATTTTGCAGCGCCCAAGGCCACATGGCGAACAGCCCTATTGTTTTTTGTGCTGCTGTTTACCTGTTTTTCTACTACCGATATTTTCCCGCCCTATGTGCGCAAGCATTTTATTTACCCCTATACTATCAAGGCTTTTCCGTGCATATTGGCATGGTGCGCCGTTATTTACGACCTTATGACTATGAAAAACACCACCAGCCCTCAGGCACGGGAACAGGAAGCAATACCCGTAAATGGCGCCCAAACAGCCCCATAATGGAGAAACCTATAAAAAGTAGGGCAACAAATGCCAATTAAGTATAAAAAAGCAAAAAATAATCCGATATTAGCTGAAATTTCGAAATAAGCGTTTCATCAACATACCCATTATGAAATTTACTGTACTCAGAATATTAATTATCCTTTTTGTGGTTGCCGGTATAAGCAGCTGCGGCATGAACAGGTGGGCGAGAATGAACTATCGCGGACACTATGTGAAAAAGCAACAATACCGCAAGTTTCACGAACACAGAAACAGAGACTGGTAAGACCACTAAGCGCAACGATGCGCTTTACCGATATTCGTAACCGGACATTTATAATTTCTGAGCATTATGCCATTACGCATTCATGGTTCAGTTGTTATTGGTGTCCTGTTTGTTTTATTGCTATTCTTAAATCCTAAAAACAATTGCCATGCGCAAAACTCCGTTTATTATAGCTGCAGTTGCTACCTGCGCGCTTGCCGCCTGCGGTAGCAATAACGCAAAGACAGAAGCAACAGGCGCCACTCCGGTACCTAAACCTACCTATGACGCTATAGTAGCTGCAAAATGGCTGTGCGGCGCATGGACCTGCCCGGCAGGCGATGCCATGGTGATAGAAAGCTGGATAGTAGACAACGACTCTACGCTGGCGGGCAAAAGCTATATTGTAAAAAGGAAAGACACCTTACCCCTAGAAACTATATTACTACAACAGCGTGGCGGCGAAGTGGCCTACATACCTACGGTAACTAATCAGAATGCCGGACAAGCCGTAAAATTTATACAAACCTTAGCCAATGGGAAGGAATGGGTATTCGAAAACCCAAAACATGATTTCCCTCAGAAAATAAAATACACAAAAGTTAGCGACGACTCTCTGGTGGCAACAATATCAGGATTGGAAGATGGTATTGTGCGCGACAAAGACTACCCTATGAAACGGATAAAATAGGCATAACCGCCCTATTCTTCCTTTTTAGCGCCGTGTATGTCGAGCGTGCGCAATAGCGGAGCTGCAAACCATGTAACCCCCACTACAACCAGGGTCATACATCCGCCAAACACCACCGCAGGCACTGTCCCCATAAGGCGCGCTGTCAGTCCGCTTTCCATAGCGCCCAGCTCGTTCGATGAACTTATGAACATAGTATTTACCGCCGCTACCCTACCCCGCATACTATCGGGGGTATATACCTGCAGCACAGTGCCGCGAATGACCACGCTAACCGCATCGAACATACCGCCAATGAGCAACATGGCAAAAGCAACGATGAAGCCCCACGATATGTGCAAACTGCCAACGGTTACCAATGCTGCGCCGCCAAAATTGCCCGACAAACCGAACACGATTGTCGTTACTCCGAACCCAACAATACTGAGCATCAGCTTTATACCCGGCAGCTTGCGTAGCGGCATGAAAGACAATGCAAACAATGCTATAACCGAACCTATGCCCGGCGCTGCGCGCATCCAGCCATAGCCTATCTCACCTACTTTCAGTATGTCGTCGGCATATACAGGCAGTAGGGCAACCGCGCCGCCAAACAACACGGCAAACATATCGAGCGACAATACGGCAAGTACCAATTGGGTACGAAATACAAACCGCAACCCCTCGCCCAAACTTTTGGCTATCGGCTCTTTTTCTTTCTTCAATATCGGTTGTTTGGGTATGCGTAGCAATGCGGCCACTGTAAGCAACTCAATAAGCCCAACAGTAATCAGGCTAACCCTGAAGCTGGAAAGCGCAATCATAAATCCACCCAGTAGCGGCCCCACCACAGCGCCGGTTTGCCACGATGCACTGCTCCATGTTGTTGCGTTGGGATAAAGTTCTTTGGGAACCAGCATACCCATAAGTGCAAACGAACCCGGGCTAAGAAATGCACGCAACGCGCCGCCAACAAAAATACCGAGGTATATAAGCCACAAAATAACCTGAGTAGACATGTGCGCGGTAATACCCGGCCACGCCAGCCACACAAAAAATGCAGATAGCGCCAGATACCCTATGCTGCACTGTAGTATGAGCGCTTTTTTTTCTTTAAGGTCGACAAAATGACCGGAAAACAACGAGAACCCGATAGCGGGTATCACCTCCCAAAGACCTAACATTCCCAACGCCAGCTTGTCATGCGTAAGCTGGTACACATAGTAGGCTACTATAGTTGCCTGCATATTGAGCGCAAGAATAATAGTAAACCGCATCGCGAGATAATTGCGAAACATAGCGAAGCCGAGCGCTTTGTTTTTTTCGGTAAAGGATGCAGCAAGTCGCAAACCGGTATGTTTTGATTGCCGCAAACCTACAGGAAAAACTACAACTGATGAAAATACTATAATAGGCGGCCCCAAAACCGCGCAAAAAACCGACATATTTTTTCTGCCGCTGCAATGCTGCAAAGCTTAACTTTGCGCGGTAATGCATAAAATAACCCAGATAATTGGCACCAGTATTATACAGGCTTTTCAGGAACTGAGAGCCAATAAATTGCGCACATTCCTGTCGCTGCTGGGCATAACTATAGGTATATTTTGCATTATTGCAGTACTCACAGTGCTCGACAGCTTGAAAGCGAACATACAAAAAGAAGTGTCTACATTGGGTAGTGATGTGCTGTATGTGGGCCGCTGGCCATGGATGGACGAAGGCGGCGAATATAAATGGTGGGAATACTGGCGGCGCCCCGGCATGACGCCGCAAGCGGTAAAAGCCATACAGGCACAAGCCCCCGACGCCGCAATAACCACGCTATGCCTCAATACCCGAGGCATGACCATAAAACACAACGATGTAGAACTCAACAGCATTTCGGGCTATGCTGTGATGAACGATTTTGATAAGATACAGAGTATAGAAATAGCTCAAGGCCGCTACCTGACCCCAAGCGAACTGGACGGCGGTACCAATACCGTGGTGCTGGGTGAGGAAGTGGCGCGCGGATTGTTTCCGGGCAATATCAGCGCATTGGGTAAAAGCATAAGTATGCTGGGTCGGAAATTTGTGGTTGCGGGCGTGCTCAAGAAATCGGGTCAGAACATGGCGGGCTTCGACTTCGATAATTGTGTTATTTACCCCTACTATATGGCAGCATCGCTGCTGGAGGTGAAGTCGCTGAACTACGACCCTATGCTGGCTGTAAAAGCAGCCAAGGGAAAAGACATAGAAGAAGTGCGATATGAGGTAGAGGGCGTGCTGCGGCGTATTAGAAAAGTACGACCCGGACAGCCCAACGACTTCGCTATCAATCAGCTAAGTCAGGTATCGCAGCGACTGAACATGGTGTTTGGTACAATAGATGTGGTGGCATGGTTTGTGGGTGGACTATCGTTGCTGGTAGGCGCCTTTGGCATTGCCAATATTATGTTTGTTACCGTAAAGGAACGCACCAAAATGATAGGACTGAAAAAAGCCCTGGGCGCTCGTAAGGCGTCTATATTGTGGGAGTTTCTTATCGAGGCTATTGCCTTGTGCCTTATAGGCGGCGGCGTAGGAATTGTCATTGTATTATTACTGAGCGTTGGGCTCACTTACCTGCTCGAGTTTCAGGTTACGCTTTCGTTATCCAACTTCTTTATTGGTATTTTTGTGTCTATTATTGTGGGCGTATTGTCGGGCATTATTCCGGCGCGCGCAGCCTCAAGGCTCGATCCTGTGGTGGCGATAAGATCAAACTAAACTGGCTATGGAAAAAAAACAACGCGTACTTATACTGGACAAAGAACGTATCGGCTTAAAGCTGCGCCGTATGGCCTACGAAATATGGGAACGCAATGCCGACGAAAAAAGCATAGCGCTGATAGGCATAGAAAAAGGCGGTAAAATACTTGCCGACAACCTAAGCGCATTGCTGCGCGAAATAAGTCCGCTGGAAATAACTACGCTTTCGCTGCAAATAAACAAGAAACAACCGCTGGCCGAAACGCCGCCAATAGCCAGCGACCTGAACGGAAAATCGGTAATAATAGTAGACGACGTAGCCAACTCAGGTAAAACAATCATTTACTCATTACAATCTATCCTCACCTACGACCTTAAGAAACTCACGGTAGCCGTGTTAGTCGACCGTAAGCACAAATCATTCCCTATATCAGCCACCATCGTAGGCTTGTCAGTATCTACCACCATACAGGACCACATAGAAGTTGAAACCGAAGGAGCAGAAATAACGGCGGTGTATTTGCAGTAGGGTACAACCCAAACGATGCTTACGGCATCGAATGATTAAAGCCCGCCAGCATTAATCAACACCGATGCTGTAAGCATCGAATGTTTATAGCACACCAGCATTAATTAACACCGATGCTGTAGGCAGCGAATGTTTGTAGCGCACCAGCATCAATCAACACCGATGCTGTAGGCATCGAATGTTTATAGCACTACAGTATCAATCAACACGATGCTGTAGGCATCGAATGTCTATAGCGCACCAGCATTGATTAACACCGATGCTGTAGGCATCGAATGTTTATAGCACAACAG
>CAIRYK010000065.1 GCA_903882805.1 uncultured Bacteroidota bacterium
ACGGCATCGGTAACGATTAGCCACGTTTTCCTATAAACATTGGACGCCTACAGCGTCTTTGCGGAGGGATGTTAAGTTGCATACTAATACCGTGGATACAACAACGCCGATGCAATATAACAAACGCACCTTCCCACGAGCCAACATACGATACCTACGGCATCGGTAACGATTAGCCACGTTTTCCTATAAACATTGGACGCCTACAGCGTCTTTGCGGAGGGATGTTAAGTTGCATACTAATACCGTGGATACAACAACGCCGATGAAATATAACAAACGCACCTTCCCGCGATGCAACCTACGATATCTACGGCATCGGTAACGAATAGCCCCCTTTGTCTATAAACATTGGACGCCTACAGCGTCTTTGCGGAGGGATGTTCAGTTGCATACTAATGTGGTAACAGCAACCACGCCGATGCTGTAGGCATCGTATGTTTATAGCCACGCTCTAACTACGAAATCCCGATGCTGTAGGCATCGTATGTGTATAGCGATAACAAATTGTAAACTCCTGTTAAAGATTGGTGTGATTATTCCACAAAAAAATCCACCGAAGCGTATGCCCCGGTGGATGTAACGCAATACAATAAAAAATTTAGTTGTTATTTATAGATGTAAGCGCCAGCGCCGCCGCAGTAGTGGTAGCGGTGGTGGTACCTGTGAGCATAAAGGTGTATATCTTGCCTGCAAGCAGGGTTTGATTGATGATGGTTGCCGAGTTTACCAGCACCGATTGATCTACCATCGTTACGTTTAGCGAGCCCGTTGCCACCTCGTAGTAGCGCGTGCAGGTTTTGTAGCCTACGTTCGAGTCTATTTTGTTGGCGCCCAAGTAGCAGCTTACGCTTATATTGTCGCCGCACAGGTTTATGAAGCGCACCTTAGCCTTGCCCGATGTGGGCGCTGTCAGGTCGTCGGTGGTAAACACATACGATGGGGCTACATTCATACCGCCTGCAAACACCGAATAGTGTCCGTTTACAACCAGCGATTCTGTGCCGCCTATCAGTTGGGTGCCCAGCGATGTTACATTCATGGTTACTCCAGCATTGTTCACGGCAGTTACGCTCTTGTAGCCCGAACTGCGCGGGTAGCTAATGTTGGTGGCGCCGCTTACGGCTGTGTTGTTTATTCTTCCATCCAGGTTGGTAGTAGTAGGCGATACGCATCCGTTCACAAACATAATGCTGGCTGCGTTGGCCGGGGTATTGTCTTTTTTGCTACATGCTGCAAATGCCGCCATTGCAATAACGGTCAACGATAATAGTGTTTTTTTCATAATGAAATTTGATTAAGCGCTAAGATAATTGAATAAATGCTATGGAAATGTTATCGCGCCGCCTTCATGCTGAAATAAAAGGTTGCGCCCTTGCCTTCGGCGCTTTCCACCCAAATATCCCCGCCGTTTTGCAGCGCAAACTCTTTGCACAGCATCAGGCCTATACCGGTGCCTTTTTCAGCGGCAGTGCCCTCGCGGCTGTTCAGGGTATTAAACACCAGCGGCAGCGTGGTGGGGCTTATACCCACCCCATCGTCTTGCACCGCAAATACCACAAAGCCCGGCCTCGATTTATTGTCGGCGCGTAGCTCTATGTTGCCGCTCTTATTAGTGTATTTTATCGCATTGGCCAGCAGGTTGCGTAATATAAAGTCAAAGTGAGTAGCATCGGCAAATATCTTCATATCGGCAGGAGTTTTATCAACCACCGTTATCTGTTTCTCGGTTATGGTTATCTTCTTCAGCTCCATATTTTCTTTTATAATGGGGCTGGTAGCCATTATTGTTTGGTTCATGCCCTTGCCCTTTATTACGCTTTGCCCCCAATACAGCAGTTTATCCAGCATCTCGGCCGACGCCTTGGTGTGTTCTTTAAGGCTATTCATCAGGTATGCTTTGTCGTCGTCGCTGGTGCGCTGGTCGCTGTATATATCCAGCAGCGTAGGTATTCGCGCAATAGGCCCGCGCAGGTCGTGCCCTATAATAGAAAACAACTTGTCTTTCATTTTATTAAGCTCTTCCAGCTGATGCTCGCGGTCGGTAAGTTGTTTATTCAGTTGTTTGGTTTTGCGGTAAAAGTTGAGCGCCACTATAAGCGCCATTATTACCATTATAGCGATAGCAATTATTATATTACGCTGCAGCGCCCGTTTATCGCTTTGCAATTGCAGGTGATTTACTTTTAGGTTCCATTGGTCAAACTCGTAAGCTGCGCTTACGCTTGCCAGTTCCTTTAGTCGGTTTACAGAGTAAATACTATCTGCCAATTTCTGGTTCTCCTCGCTTGTAGCCAGCGCTTCTTTATACATTCCTGCCAGTTTGTACACGGCCACAATCTCGGTATTTACATGCACCTTAAACAGTTTGTTCTGTATGTTGTCGGCCATTTTGCTGGCCTGTTCCAGATATTCGAGCGCTTTTTTAGGATTGGTATCGCGCTCTATGAATGCAAACAGCATCAGAAAATTAGATTCTTCCTCATACATTTTCTTGTCTTTGGCCAGTTGGTATCCTGTATTCAGGTATTCAATAGCCTTGGGTTTATTACCATGTTCCATATAAAAATTGCCCAGATACATGAGGCACTCTACATGCGCATTCAGAAATTCAGGTTTATCGCTTAGTTCCAGATTTTTTTTAATGATTTTTACTGCATTCAGGGTGTCTTTGCGGAATAACTGCATTAAACCCAACATATTATACAACGATATAGTCTCATCTACCATCGAAAACTGCTGACTTTCTTTCACACCCAGTATATAATACTTAAAGGCATTGGCAGTATCGTCGTGTTGCAAAAACAGATTGCCCAGATTGAGGTAGGTAATCATTGCCCCTTTATGATCTTTAAGGCTGTCGTAGTTGGGTAGCGCAGCTAAAAAGTATTTTACGGCCACTGTCAGGTCGCCTTTTTCACCTTCCAGCGCACCCAGGCTTCTGTTTATGTTTGCTACGCCCAGGCGGTAATTGTTTTCTGTAAATATCTTAAGGGCTGTATTAAATCTTTTACGCGCTACATCTACACGTCCCTGCGTGCGATCTATATAGCCCAGCTCGCTGATCATCAGCCCTTCGCCTATTACATATCTTTTACTAAGCGCAAATTGCAATCCTTGCTCAGCAAAGATTATTGCCGAGTCGGGATTACATTTGGCATAGTAGGTAATAACATCTTTATATGCTTCTATCTTTTTTTCGTTCGATATAGTCTTATTGAGTCGGCTCAGCAACTCGTCAATGGACGTACTGCCTGAGACAAATAACGGCGCCAGCAACAACACTAAAATGTAACATATGAATTTCATAGGCCCGATACTCATTGGTTATAAAACGGGTACGTCATTCAACAAAAACTCATAAAACAACGCATCCTAATAAAACAGCTAAAAGTAAGTATTTTTTTCACAAGTAATTAATATCGCTGTAACAACCCGATAACGGTAAATTTTATTTACTGCCGGAAATCCAATAGTTTCGCCCCGTAAATCAGTGTACAAATGAGCGATATTCGACATAACTGGACAAAGGACGAGATACGCGGCATATACGAAAAACCATTATTAGGTTTGGTATTGGAAGCGGCAAACGTGCATGCAAAAGAACATAAGTTTGGCGAAGTGCAGATCAGTAGCCTGCTGTCTATAAAAACAGGCGGCTGCAGCGAAGACTGTTCGTACTGCCCGCAGGCTGCGCGCTACCATACCGGCATAAAAGTGCAGGCAATAATGAAGGTAGACGACGTGGTAAATGCCGCTAATGCGGCTAAAGCCGGCGGCGCATCGCGCTTCTGCATGGGCGCAGCCTGGCGCGAAGTGCGCGACAACAGCGATTTTGACCGTGTAATAGATATGGTTAAGGCAGTAAACAAACTGGATATGGAGGTATGCTGCACGCTGGGTATGCTGACGCCCCACCAGGCCGAACGACTGGCCGAAGCCGGACTTTATGCCTACAACCATAACATAGACACATCGGAAGAGCATTATGGCGAGGTGATAACTACCCGCACCTACGACGACCGCCTGCACACGCTGGCCAATGTGCGCCAGGCAGGCATTTCAGTATGCAGCGGCGGTATAATAGGCCTTGGCGAAACCGATGCCGACCGCATAGGTATGTTGCTGACGCTGGCCAATTTGCCCCAACATCCGGAATCGGTGCCCATAAATGTGCTGGTACCCGTGGCCGGTACGCCGCTGGCTGAAAACACCCGCGTACCGTTCGATGAGCTGGTGCGTATGATAGCTACCGCCCGCATTGTAATGCCTAAATCGGCAGTGCGTCTGTCGGCGGGCAGGCTGGAGCTGAGCATTGCCGAGCAGGCCATGTGCTTTATGGCTGGCGCTAACTCGATATTTGCCGGCGACAAACTACTGACCACGCCCAACCCAGAATACAATGCCGATATGGATATGTTCCACCTACTAGGGCTGACGCCCAAGGCATCGTTTGCCGATGGACATCCCCAAAAAAGGCAGCAAGCCGTAGCGCATGAACCAGCTTGACCAATACCTGACCGATAAGCTGAACGAACGGTCGGCAGCGGGCAATTTGCGCACGTTGAAAACGAACAAGGCAAGCGTAGATTTCTACTCCAACGACTACTTGGGTATAGCAGCCCACAGCCTGCTAACTTCAGAAGGACAAGAACAAACTGGCTCCACCGGCTCCAGGCTTCTATCGGGCAACCAAATATTTACAGAACAAACAGAACACTACATTGCCGCCTTTCATTGTGCAGAGGCGGCATTGTTGTTTAATTCGGGCTACGATGCCAATCTCGGGCTGCTGTCGTGTATTGCCAACCGACACACTACCCTGCTCTACGACGAGCTGTGCCATGCCAGCATCATTGATGGCATCCGCCTCAGCCAGTGCAATCGCAAGTACCGCTTTGTCCACAACAACCTGACCGACCTTACCGCACAAATAGCCAAGTATAGCGCCGCCGGGCCTGTGGTAGTGGTTACGGAGTCGGTATTCTCTATGGATGGCGATATGGCGCCGCTGGCCGATATGGCCGACATATGCCAGAGCACGGGCGCACAACTGATTGTAGACGAAGCCCATGCCACCGGCATCTTTGGCCAGCATGGCCGCGGGCTGGTATGTGCACTTGGTTTAGAGCGCAAGGTATTTGCACGAGTGCACACTTATGGCAAGGCTCTAGGATGTCACGGCGCATCAGTAGTAGGCAGCGCTTTGCTTGTTCAATACCTGATCAATTTTGCGCGGTCGTTCATTTACACCACCGCATTGCCGGGTCACTCGGTGGGCGCTATAGCGCGGGCTTATGCTTACTTATCGTCGCCAGGCTTTACCAATCAGCCGCTGCACGACCTCGTAGACTATTTCCGCCAGCAGATAACCCGCCACAGCTTACAGGGCTGGACCGACAGCCGCAGCCCCATACAAGCCCTGATTGTTGCCGATAACGAACGCTGCAAGCTGCTGGCCGCACGCCTGCAGGCTCATGGCCTACAAGTAAACCCTATACTGCACCCCACGGTGCCGCTGGGCATGGAGCGGCTGCGCGTATGCCTGCATAGCTACAATACCCCTCAGCAAATAGACCTGCTAATGAGTGTGGTGGCGAGTAATGTATAGATAAGTGGCCGCGTCTTCAAAGTTATCGGTGAGGCAATACTTACTAACGAAAATATAATGCAAGGCTCTTCTACTTGAGCAGCAGGAATTATGCCGTTCTTAGCAATACATTGGCTGCCTTGCCCATTTCGCATAATCATATGACAACTGTCAATGCCAAAATATAAAATAAAAAGCAAACCTTATCTGACGCCCGCCTGTCTTTCACAATCTATAACTAAAGGTGGAAATCTATTATACAATAGTCAATATTGTGCAGGAAACCGAATGGGCTGCGACCCAAAACTCATAAAAAGCCTCGCATAGCGCAATATAAATTATATAAAATAGTTTCAGAGCGTTAGTAACGAATATGGAAATTAAATTTTATGAATACTATACAGATACCAAAAGAATAATTTAACTTAGCGATAGCAAAATAATGCACTGTCTTTTCTGAAAAATCAGTACGTACAGTTGCATTTTGCCTATTTACATAACAGCATCAACCATTCATTCTAAACCCTTAAAATAGCTAAAAAATGTTCAAATTCATCAAGTTGCTCGTCTTTGCGCTTTTATGCGCCGAGGCATCGGCAAACGCTCAGACGTCTATCTTCGCCTATGTGCCGGGTACTATACAAACCTACATTGTACCGCCCGGAGTCACAGGGATCAACATAACTTCAAAAGGAGCTCAGGGCGGCGGGGCCACCATTCGCGGTCAGGTAGGCGGCCGGGGCGCTATAATGAGCGGCGACTTTGCGGTAACGCCGGGTCAGGTACTGAAAGTGCTTGTAGGCGGTACGGGCGCTACGGCCATGTATGTGGGCGGAGGAGGAGGAGGATCGTTTGTGTGGGACAATGTGAGCAGTACCCTATGGCAGGCGGCAGGCGGCGGCGGCGGCGCAGGCTACGATGAGTCGGGCGTGCCTGTTGGCATCAACGGACTGGACGCTACCACAGCCCCAGATGGCATAAATGGCAACACCCTTACATCGGGCAGAGGCACCGCAGGCAATGGCGGAGTTGTACCTACAGGTTATGCCGGCTGGGCAGGCGGCGGTTGCGGATGGCTGAGTAACGGCAATGACGGACGTATATTTGGTTGCACCTTCAACAGCACCGGCGGCATCAGGCCATTGGCTGGCGGCGCTGGCGGCAGCGGAGGCGGCGATGCCGGACGCAATGCACCCGGCGGTTTTGGCGGAGGCGGTGGCGGTAACGCTCGCTGCGGCGCTGTAGGCGGTGGCGGAGGAGGCGGATATAGCGGAGGCGGTTGCGGAGGAGAGTTTGTATTGGGGCTTACCTATCAGGCGGCAGGCGGCGGCGGTTCGTTCAACTCCGGTTCAAGCCCGGTAAACAGCGTAGGCAATACCGGCAACGGCAACGTAACCATACTACCATCTTGCACTACACCTACCGGCGGCGTTATAGTCGGGCGCGATACCCTATGTCAGGGCGCTTCGTTTACCTACACCAACCCCACAGGATCGACCGGCGGCGTATGGAGCAGCACAGCTCCTGCTATCGGATCGGTAGTACCTACAACTGGCGTAGTTACCGGCGTATCGGCTGGCACATTTGTAATTTCTTATTCTATAGTTACTGCTTGCGGCTCAGCTTATGCCAGCAAAACGGTAGAAATTATACCCAGCCCAGGCCCAATAACCGGTCCGTTTGGCGTATGTCGCGGACAGACACTGACGCTGACCGGCGCAGTAGGCGGCGGCGTATGGACCAGCGTATCTACGGGTATAGCCACTATCGACCCTTCATCTGGGGTTGTAAGCAGCGTAGCGGTAGGTACCACCGTCATATCTTACACGCTTGCCACCTGCACAGCAACAGCAACGGTAACGGTAAACACTACTCCCGCGGCAATACCCGGCCCATCGACCATACAAGGTTGTAAACTGGAAAGCCTGACACTAACCAACCCCACACCGGGAGGCACATGGAGCAGCAGCATTACACTGGTGGCTACCGTAGGTTCGCTTTCTGGCGTCGTTACTGGCATCAATTCCGGCAACACTAATATCAGCTACACCCTGCCCAATGGTTGCGGCGTATCTAAATTTGTACATATCAACGAACCGCCATCGCGCATTACTGGTCCTACCGATGTGTGCGAGGGTAATACCATATTGTTGCTCAACGGCATACCCGGAGGCTCGTGGCGCAGTAGCGTTACAACAGTAGCCACCGTACCTGCTGGCGTAGGCTTGGTAACAGGCGTTGCTGCCGGCGGATCGCTCATTTCGTATACGATTGTAGGCTGCCTGCCTGCTACATATAATGTAACAGTTAACCCTCCACCAACGCCTATAACAGGCATGACCAGCATTTGCATTGGCGTAGCCACATCGCTTGCCAACGCTACACCGGGTGGAACATGGACCAGTAGCGACACTACCGTAGCCACCATATCGCCAACTGGCGTATTGACTACTATTTCTTATGTAGTAGGATCTACAACAATAATCACCTACACACTGCCTACGGGTTGCTTCACATCTGTACCGGTTACTGTAAATGCCTCTCCGGCGCCCATTACTGGCCCCGACAGCGTTTGCCAAGGCTCGCGTATAGACCTCGAAGACCTTACTCCCGGCGGACTATGGAGCAGTTCAGATCTGGCCACAGCTCAGGTAGTCGACACATCGGGCCTTACGCTTGGCGTAATGGCCGGAGCGGTTACTATTTCTTACACGCTCAGCACAGGTTGCTTCCAGTCTATGGCGCTGTATGTGCAACCGCCTACGCCTGCTATACTCAACGTAACTGCTACACCCGGCGACAGCGTATGCGCCGGCACCCCCATCAGGTTCGATGCCACCGCCATCAACGCTGGTACGCCGACTTTCGACTGGAAGTTGTTTTTCCCCGGCCGCTCGCTAAGGGTAGGTCCGGCCTTCGATACTACAGCTATACATGGCGATGTCATCATTTGCATGATGGTAGCCCATGGCGTATGCGCAGTGCACGATACCGTGTACGATACGGTGCGCATGAATGTATACCCCAACGTAAGACCAAACGTAACCATACGCCACGCACAAGCCGACAACTCTGTCGACTATCTCGGACAAGTATTTACCTTCTTCTCTGATGTTACGTATGGTGGTACCGCCACCTCCTACCAGTGGTATGTAAACGATGTGGCTGTGCCCGGCGCTACTGGTCTGACCTTTGCGCCAGCTATTTACCAAAACTCTAAGGTGTACTGCGTTATTACCGGCAACCCGCCCTGCATGACGCCGCCCGCTAAAGACACCAGCAATAAAATAACCATACTCGCCGACTTTCTGGGCGTAACTCCGGTAGCAACTACCGCTGCCATCAGGTTGTTCCCTAACCCTAACAATGGCAGCTTTACGCTGAGCGGTAAAATAGCCGGAGGCGCTGACGCACCAGTAAGCTATGAAGTTACGAATATGGTAGGCCAGGTAATACTGCGGGGCAACGCGCAAGTACATAGTGGCCAACTACATGCCGAAATAGCGATGGACAACATGGCCAATGGCACTTACTTACTTCATGCCACATCTGATACGATAAACGACGTATTTCATTTTGTGATCAGCAGATAGGCTGCTGCGTCATTTAGTTTTTTGTTTTTGTTTTCGAGGCTGTTCCCCAAAGGAGCAGCCTCTTTTTGTGCAAAGTAAATTACCGCTTACAGCTATTGCCGCTATCAACTGAATGTTGAAATAATACAGCCAAGCATTACCATGACAGAAACCGGTTTATACGTGCCTGCAACTCAGTTTTTTTAGAAAAAATTAACACTTAGTAAATTTAATTTTAAAGGATATTGGTCGCGCGAAAAGCATGAATAGCTGCTCTATCTATGCCGGATTAAACCACATTGATAGGCTTCTTTCGGTAAACTAGATCTACCCTAAGTGGTGAAAAGCATTAATTATTGGTTAGTTTTTCCAATAACTAGGTATCTAAAGGCTGTAAAGCGCTGTTTTGTCGCCAATATTACACCTAAATAACGATACCCGCCAAACAGTTATACATGCAATTAAACACTATTAGTAATTGAGTGAATTCTAGATAACCGGCCAGAACTTTACTTACGAATAACGAATATCTATATTCAGAATTTTCTTTGTCATAATAATTAGCCCTATCTTTGTTTGTTCATTCGGTGTGGATAATGTGGCATAACGCTCTATTATCCGCTTGACGACTGCAAGGTGACAAAAAGTAGGAAAAGAAGTATTAGCAATAAAAGCAACAAAATAAATTTTTTTGAAATGACCAATAGTTACAAATACCTTAGACTTCTACCAATCCTTTTACTTGGGCTGAGCATGAGTGGTTTTGCTCAAACCTCGGTATTTAGTTACGTTCCGGGCACAATTCAAACCTATGTGGTTCCTCCCGGGGTTTTTGGCATTAACGTTACCTCAAAAGGCGCACAGGGCGGCGGCAACACCATTGGCGGCGCGCAAGGCGGTCTTGGAGCAGTGCTGGTAGGCGACTTTGCAGTTACTCCGGGCGACGTACTGAATGTAGTAGTGGGCGGTCGCGGCGCTACGGCATCGCGCGTAGGCGGCGGCGGCGGCGCATCGTACGTATGGAACAACGGCTCTGGCACATTGTTGCAAGCGGCTGGCGCAGGCGGCGGAGCAGGTTACAACAACACACCATTATCTGATAACGGCGTAGACGCTTCTCTTACTACATCGGGCACAAATGGTCGCGGCGTATTGTCGGGCGCAGGTACGGCTGGCACAGGGGCTACACAGCCCGGCGGCTACACCTACTGGGCAGGCGGCGGAGCAGGCTGGTTTTCAGATGGTAATAACGGATCGGTTTTCGGTCCATGTTCGTTTGTTTGCACAGGCGGTAAAACTCCGGGCGGCGGAGCTATTGGCGGCACCGGCGGCGGCAACCCCGGTAGCAATGCCGATGGCGGCTTTGGCGGTGGAGGCGGAGGCAACGGACGTTGCACTGCTCTCGGCGGAGGCGGTGGAGGCGGTTACAGCGGAGGCGGTGCAGGCGCAGAAAGCGGTGCAGGCGGTAGCCCGGCGGGCGGCGGAGGCGGTTCGTTCAATGGCGGTACCTTCCAGGTAAATACTGTAGGCAACACCGGAGACGGAGAAGTAACGATAACACTTGCGTGCGTTCCCCCTACAGCCGGCGCTATTGTTAGCTCTCCCAATCTGTGTATAGCTACATCATACACCTTCACAAACCCAACAGGCACACCCGGCGGAACATGGAGTAGCAGCGCTACGGCAGTGGCTACTGTAGGTTCTACTACTGGACTTGTGAGCGGTATTGCTACCGGCACAGCAGTAATTTCTTATTCCATCAATCTTAGCTGCGGATCGGCAGTGGCAACAAGAACGGTGACTGTGGTTAACACACCTTCGCCCATAGTTGGCCCATTCAGTGTGTGTAGCACAGTTTTGCCTATGCCAGCGCCAACCATTTCGCTTACTGCACCTACCCCTACCGGTACCTGGACCAGTGTAACTCCGGGCGTTGCGGGCGTTGATCCGGTTACCGGCGTTGTAACAGGCGTAGCCGTAGGCACTTCAGTTATATCTTATTCTATAGCCGGTTGCGGCACGGTTACAGCTACTGTCACCGTAATACCAACACCACTTCCTATTGTAGGCCCATCTACCATACAAGGCTGTAAGCGCGAGTCGCTGACACTCGTAGACCCGACACCGGGCGGCACATGGACCAGTAGTATTCCAATTGTTGGTACTATTACCCCACTCACCGGGATCATCACAGGTATTAATGTAGGCTTTACTAATGTTACCTATACCGCACCCAATGGTTGTTTTACCTCTAAGTTTGTGCGCATCAACGAGCCGCCGGCGCCAATTACAGGGCCATCGTCGGTTTGTGAGGGCTTCGCTGTTACACTCGCTAATATTATTCCGGCTGGCACCTGGAGTAGCAGTTTGCCCGCTATAGCAAGTATTGGCTCAACTGCCGGCAACTTCAACGGCGTTACTGCAGGCGTATCTGTAATATCATACAGCATTGCCGGTTGCAGACCAGCTACTTTCAACCTTACCGTAAATCCTCCACCGGCGCCTATAACCGGTATGACCAGTATTTGTATCGGCGTGGCAACTTCATTGGCTAATGCATCTACCGGGGGCTTCTGGAGCAGCAGCGACACCACTGTAGCTACTATCGACCCATTCGGCGTTCTTACTACTATTTCTTATGTAATAGGCTCATCTACCATGGTTACTTACACATTGCCTACAGGTTGCTATGCTACGGTACCGGTAACAGTAAATGCATCACCGGCGCCTATCACTGGCCCGGACAGTGTATGTAAGGGTTCGCAAGTAACGCTTGCAAGCGTTACCCCCGGCGGTATTTGGAGTAGCTCAGATCTTAGTCTGGCGCAGGTTATAGATACCAACGGCCAGGTTACAGGCGTAAACTCAGGCGTTGTGGCTATATCCTATACACTCAGCACGGGCTGCTATCAGTCAAAAGTATTTGTAGTAGAAAATCCGGTTGCAGCAATCGCCACCATAACCTCTACACCCGGCGACAGCGTATGCGCAGGCACTCCTATCCGCTTCGATGTTACGGCTACCAACGGAGGCGTACCTTCATTCCAGTGGCAGTTGTTTTACACCGGCACGTCATTAAGTACCGATACGTTTTTCAACTATGTTGCCACAACGCACGGAGATGTGATAGTGTGCCGCATGATAACGAGCGGCATATGCGTAATACAAGATACTGTATATGATACCGTAAGAGTAAATGTTTACCCCAATGTGCGCCCTAATGTAATAATAAGGCATGCGGAACCGGATAATTCTATCGACTATCTGGGACAGATATTTACTTTCTATAGCGATGTTACTTATGGCGGACGCGGCGCCACTTATCAGTGGTATGTAAACAATACTCCTGTGGCGGGCGCTACCGGCATTACCTTTACCAAAGCGGTTTATGCCAACTCTTTGATATATTGCGTAGTAACCGGTAATCCTCCCTGCATGATACCCCCATCGAAAGACACCAGCAATAAGATACTTATTTTGGCCGACTTCGTGAACGTGCAGCAAGTGGCAACCACACGCGCTATCAGCCTGTTCCCTAACCCTAATACCGGCAGCTTTACACTTGCGGGTACTACCGGAAACAACAATGGCGTGATAAACTACGAGGTTACCAATATGGTGGGACAGGTAGTGTATAAAGGCACGACTACAGCACAAAACGGCGCTGTGCACGAAGAAATAAACATCAACAATCTGGCTGCCGGCAATTACCTGCTGCATGCCGCGTCCGAAACGATGAACGAGGTATTCCATTTTGTGGTAAACCGTTAATCATGTTCTGGGCTTTGCCAATATTAAACACAAAAATGCCGCACCTGAGGTGCGGCATTTTTGTGTTTTGGCTGCAATAACAATAGTTGCAAAAACTATTGCTCGCCACCCGATAGCGGGAAGGCAGTGTCGATGTCGTCGAGGAAAGAATGACCGCTGTGGTGTTCCTTTGGTTGGTCGGAATCGCCGGTGATGTCTATTTCGGGAAGTTCGAATTCCAGAAACTCAATCTCTTCCTCGCCTCCCGATAGCGGGAAAGCGGTATCGAGATTGTGGAGAAAGGCGGCAATTTTCCCCTCATTACCCTCTGTATCCGGCACTTCCAGATCTATTAGGACCACATCAGGTTCTCCGCCCGATAAAGGGAAAGCGGTGTCTATGCCAGCAACCAACGACGATAGCAATCCTTCCGGTTCCCTGCTTTCGTTTTCTTCGGCCGACAAATCTTCGGCATTAGCTAAATTTTCTTTCGACATGGTTGTAATTGTTTTAATGTGACTATATACGAAAATAACAAATTATAGCCACCAAATACTACCAAAGAAAGTTAATTTTGCGTCAAATGGCTTCCACTCCCAAAAAACCGAATGCGCTATACTCATTACTGTCAATGAAATGCCCGAGTTGCAGGAAAAGTGTAGTATTTGTGAACAAAAGCGTTTTCCCTTTAGGTCAGATTGTAGACCTTAAAGACGAATGCGAAGTGTGCGGGCAGAAAATGAAATCGGAAAGCAACAACGGCGGCGGTATCAACTACGCGCTGTCTATGATGCTGTTTTTCCTTAATCTGCTTTGGTACTGGCCTGTATTTGGCCTCTCATACACAGACAATAGCGTGTATTACTATCTTGCGTCGAGCACCGTAGTAGTGATGCTTGCACAGCCCTGGCTAATGCGCTGGTCGAGAATGATTTACCTGTACCTCTATGTTTCTTTTGGCACATCGCGTAGGGTAATCATCGACGATAAGTAAATAACCATTTGCTATACCTCTACCACCACATTGCCGTGTAGCGGATGCGCAACGCACGTTAACAGTGCGCCGTGTAGCGTTTCGGTGTCGGTAAGGGCGTCGTTGTAGGCCATCCACACCTTACCGCTTCGACAAAGCGCCGCGCAACTGCCGCAATAGCCGGCCCGACAGCTATATGGCAACGTCAGCCCGGACTTTTCTGCCGCGGTAAGTATACTGTCGGGATATACTACCGCAAACGTATGCGACAATCCTTTTTGTAATACAGTAACATTGTGCGTATCGCTGTCTGGCGGGGCATAGATCTGCGGGCGGTGTTCAATTACAAAATTCTCCTTTTTTATTTGGTCGTCTCGCACCCCATTTTCCTGCAGCGCGAAAATAGTCATGCGCATGTAGGCCAACGGTCCGCAGATATAAAACAGGGCTTCAGACAGCGGAGCAGCCGCATATTCGCTAAGTAATAGTGGTACCAACGCTTTGCTGAGGCGGGCGCGGGCGGCATTGTAGGCATTGCTATAAAGGTATTCTATCCTGAAACGCTGCGGATGTTCGCCAGCAAGCATTTGCAACTCGGTATAAAAAGCTACATCGCGGGGCGATGAATTGCTGAAGATGAGCCCAACAGCGGGACCGTTTGGCTGACGAAGTACAGACTTAATAAGCGAAAGCATAGGCGTAATACCTATGCCCGCAGCAAAGAAAAACACCTGCCTGTATGCGCTAATATCGGCCGGCAATACAAAAAGCCCCGCTGCGCCGGTGGTGTACAATACATCGCCCAACTTTGCGCTATCTACCAGAGCCCGCGAAAACATACCGTTTTCAATCCGCTTTACTGCAAATGCTACCGGCTCGCCCGGGCCCGAACATATAGAGTAAGAGCGCCGGTATTCGCGCCCTGCCCGCGGAAACACCAGCGTAATAAACTGACCCAGAACGAAAGACAAGCCACCTTCAGCGAAAATAGTAAACAACTTTACGCCAGGCGCCACAGTATGTATAGCGGCGATAGTTACTGACCTATATGTGCTTTGCAGGGTATCCATGTGTTGATCTTGCAAATGTAGGGGCTGGCAGCCAGTGTTGCGCAATGGCTGATTGGGCAGATAACAATAGATATACTACTTTTGCAAAGTGAGCGATTTTATAGCTGAGGTATTTTTTAAAACGGCGCGCAGCGGCGGTAGCGGCGGCCAAAACGTGAACAAGGTGGAGACCATGGCCGAGGCGCTGTGGCTGGTGGCAGAGTCGCGCTTTTTTACCGATGAAGAGAAAGCTACCATACAGGACAAACTTCAAAACAAAATAAACAAAGAGGGATACCTGGCTGTAAAAAGTCAGGAGTCGAGGTCGCAACTGGAGAACAAAGCCATAGCGCTGCAAAAAATGCAGGATATGGTAGCCAAAAGCCTGACAAAACCCAAGAAACGCAAACCCACGCGCATACCAAAGGCTGTAAAAGAAAAACGCCTTGCCGGCAAGAAAAAAGACTCGCTGAAAAAAGAGCTACGCCGCCCGCCAACAAGCGATCAATAGCTTTTCCGATGTATGATGGCGTAAGGGCGACAAAATTCCCCAATTACTGCTACACTGTACTAAACGTATTCAAGCGCTGCTACAATACGCCGACTACCGAACGAACAAAAGGCATCTCGTTTTAGCGCGAGATGCCTTTTGTTTATAATAAATGCTGTGTGTTATTAAGCTGTAGCCATTTCGGGCAGCTCGCGGGGCGCATAGTTTTTCATAGCGCGCGCTATGGCTGCAATATGGTCGGGGGTGGTGCCGCAGCAGCCGCCTACCAGATTTACCCATCCCTCTTTAGCCCACTCTGCAATTACAGATGCAGTATGTTCGGGGTTTTCGTCGTATTCGCCCATAGCGTTTGGCAGGCCGGCATTTGGGTAGGCGCTTACATAGCAGGCCGCTATTTGCGATAGCTCCTCTATGTGCGGGCGCATTTGCTCAGCTCCAAGCGCGCAGTTCAGGCCTATGCTTATTGGGTTGGCATGCATTACAGATATGTAGAATGCCTCCAGCGTCTGTCCGCTCAGTGTGCGGCCCGATGCATCGGTTATAGTGCCCGATATCATAATAGGCAGCGGCGCCTGCTTGGTGTCTCTAAAAAACTTGTTGATGGCATAAATCGCCGCCTTGGCATTCAGGGTATCGAAAATGGTTTCTACCAGCAGTATATCTACGCCGCCTTGTACCAGTCCTTTAATTTGATCGTAATAGGCATCGGCCACCTCATCGAACGTTACAGCGCGGTAACCCGGATTATTTACATCGGGCGACAACGACAATGTTTTGTTCATAGGGCCAATAGCGCCTGCTACAAAACGGTCGCCGGGTTGCAGGTTTTGCTCGGCCAGAAACTCGTTTATAGCCTCGCGGGCCACGCGTGCAGCGGCAACATTTATTTCGTAAGCCAGCGACTGCATATCGTAGTCGGCCATAGATATCACCTGCGAGTTGAAGGTGTTGGTTTCCAGTATGTTGGCTCCGGCGCGCAGGTATTGCTTGTGAATGCCTTTAATAATTTCGGGCTGTGTGAGACACAGCAGGTCGTTATTACCTTTCACATCGGTATGCCAGTCTTTGAAGCGTTCGCCGCGATAGTCGGCTTCCTGCAGGCTATGGCGTTGAATCATAGTACCCATAGCGCCGTCTATGATCAGAATGCGTTCGTTGAGTAGTTTCCGTAGTTGTGTATCTGCGTTCATGCCGCAAAGGTAGGGAATAGATATATATGCAGGGTTAGCGGTTTTTGTTATAGGTATATTTTTACCGCAATAGTTCGCTGTTTACCTGCAAACACATTATTGGCAGCGGCAAAAGCCCGCTATTCATCGTGTTTCAATAATGGCAGCCGTATAAAAAACGTGGTACCCCGGTCTTCTTCGGTCGCAAACCAGATAGCTCCCTTCCAAAACTCAATTATCTTTTTGGTCATTGCAAGCCCTAGCCCTGTGCCCGACGACTTGGTGGTGAAGTAGGGCTTGAAAATACGCGTTTGCACATCTTCGGGTATTCCAGTTCCGTTATCTTTTACAGCTATTAGCACGTCGCTACCTTCTTGCTGCAACGATACATCTATGTTGCCCAAGCGGGTTTCGGGTATTGCCTGCTTGGCGTTTTCCAGCAAGTTGGTAAACACCCGCAGCAGTTGGCTGCGGTCGGCAGTTACCCACATTTCTTTTTCTGTATCGGCTATCCGCACCTTTATTGCGGCATCGTCCATATACAGTTCCACTGCTTTGTTCAGTAGTTCGCCCAGTTCCAGTTCTTCGGGACGCGCTTCGGGCATTTTGGCAAAATTCGAGAACTCAGACGCTATGTAGGAAAGATTGTCTATCTGCTCAATTATTGATTCCGATACTTTTTCAGTGATTTGTTTTATGTTGGGGTTGTCGTTTTTCATGGCTTGCCGCAGGTACTGAATGTTCAGTTTCATGGGCGTCAGCGGATTTTTTATTTCGTGTGCTACCTGACGGGCCATTTCCCGCCAAGCCATTTCGCGTTCGTTTTGGGCAAGGGCTGCTGCGTTTTCTTCCACCTTGTTTACCATCTTGTTGTACTCGGCTACCAGCAGGCCTATCTCGTCGTCGTAGGGCCACACAATACGCTCGTTGCGCTGCAGGTTCAGGCGGCCAAACTGCTCAATAATTACATTGAATGTGCCGGTTATCCACCGGGTGATGCCTATAGTAATGAGACTGGATATAAGAAAAATGAACGCATAAAGGTTGATAAGCGTAACCACGATATTGGATATCTGGAAATTCAGGTCTTTTTCTGATGAGAAAAACGGCACATTTATAAAGCCCAGCGTTACGCCATGCTCATCGCGCAGCGGCTCGTAGGCCGACATATACTGCAAGCCCGCAACGCGCTCGCTGAGTATAACTATAGATTTGCCCAGGTTATTGAGCTGGTAGTGCGCATCGGGGCGCATCATATGCGATATTAGCCCCTTGTTGTAAATATCGTCCTCAGATGCGTTGTATAAAAAACCATCATTGTCGAACACATTGATATCTATCTTCTGCTCGCTTGCTATGCGTGTAATAAACTCTTTGAACCTCGCCGACCGGCTAACCGTATCGAACATATAATCGTCATCAAAAGCGTTCTGTCTTTTAAGATAATCTTGTACCGACTGCTTAGCTACCGTCATTACCGACTGTAACTTCTCTGCATTGGAGTTGCGATACTGGTTTCTGAAAAACCATATTGTTACCGAACCAATTACCAAAAAAGAAATAAAGACTACTGCCAGCATGGCCAAATGCACGCGCCTGCGTAGTGTGAGCCGCATAAACCTGCCGCTAACAAAGGCATTGGCAAAATAAGACAGGTATAATTGATAAAGCAATATTAAAACTGCCATGAGCACAAGTATGCCAAAAAGGTAGGAAAACAACGTGATAAGCTCGAACAGCTCGCTATGGTTGTGCACCACTACTATGGTACGATTGTCGTTGGTTTTCAACCGCAGTTCAGAAACATTGCGTGTATTATAAAAAGCCCATTCCTGATTTTTAAGGGTGTCGTCTTTCAAAAATGTTGGAAAAGGATAGTCGTTGGTTTGGGTGATCAACTTATCGTTTACATATACAGCGTGGGCATATTCGCTTGCTTTGCCCTTATTGCCGGTTGGTTGCAGCAATTCGGGATACACCGTTTCATTAATTTGTTTCTTCAGGTCGAGGTCTACAATTACGTAACCTACTACTTTATTTACGGAGTCGTTGTATATCTGAATATATGATAGATAGTAGTGCCGGTCGAGTATCGATTCTTTATAAAAAAGGTAGGGTGTGTTTGTTGATACCGATTCTTCTTTTTCAGTAACCAGTGATTTATAGTCTACACTGTCGGCATTGAAAAGTCCATTGCCATCGCCATCGAATAGATACACCTTGGTTTCGTACTTACTTAATGCTGTATTCGACAGAAACTCAACATCAAACTTTTGATTGAGCGCTTTGCGACCGGCTACAGTAGGTTTGCCAAAAAAGGATTTCACTGTATTGTCGAACGCTATTTCCCTTGCAATCTTATCAAATGCAAACTCGGCCATGTCGTCAGGGTGCGGCGTGAGTTGCAGACTGATATATGTGGTGCGAATCATTTTTTCTTTCTCTCCATTAAAGAACTGTAATACGCCTGTGCAAAAAGCACAGATAAACACAGCCCAGAATATCATCCGGGGTTCAAACAGATCTGAAACAAGGCGCAATCGCTCCACATCGAGCAAGGCGGTAAACAAGATGAGCCAGGCTATGAATACCCAATAAAAGCCGTAGGTGTACGATTGCGTAATAAAGATGTAGGCGACTCCGACAACCGCTATCAGCAGGTATTTTACCAGCCGGTTAGGAAACAATGTGTTGAACTGAACATTGAGCAAGTAAATGACAAGACACGAAATACCGGTAATAGCCCCTATGGTAAGCAACCCCAGTATGGTGTAGATATTGATGGTATAAAAATGCCCGACATCGAACGAGATATCAGAATCGAGCACCAGACTGCGGATGATTTTGACAAACAAAAACAAATAGGCTATCATGGCTATGAGCAGCGACGCGCCCACGCTGATACGCAACCACGGACGGCAGACCGACTGCATAAAATTTTTGTAGTCGGTGTGCCGGGTGATGAATACAGCTACCCACAACACAAACAAAGTATTGATGAGCAAATCTCCAAAACTGGTAAGGTTGGCGCCCAGCGCATAAGAAAGCGGCGAGAAAAAATACAATGTATCGAGGTTGAAGGGCAGCCCGAATGCATACAGACTGATGCGCAATGCAGCAATAATACCTAATGTAACAAAGAACCCTGCTTTGGGCGACTTTTTCTGGCTTAGGTAAATGACCATGAGCTGCAACCACGATACGCCCGATACAATAGCCGCTATTAGCAGCGCCAAAAACAATAGATCGGGAGTCCAGACCAGATTAGCTGTTTTATCGAACCGAAGATAGAATTCGGGCGAGGAAGCGTCGGTGTACACCGGATAGTCGCCAAAACTGTTCTGACCCGGACGCAATATTCTGGTGGTATTGGGTATATAATCGGCGGCGGCAAAATGCGACTTCAGATAGTCGTTTTCGATAGGATAGGTGTTGCAAACCGGGAACCAGATAACCACCCGCTGATCGCTATCTGACTTAACCGGTAGTATGCATTTTTTAATAAACACACCAGCATCTATCTGCAATAGTCCATTCCGGCACTTAGTAGAGTCGTTGGCCTGAGGAGTTACTGCATTAGTATTCCAGTATTTTAGGGTATCGTTTTTGTAGCAGTATATATAGAAGGGCAGCTTTATCAGTTGGTCTTCTTCCAACTCGGTAAGCGAGTCGAGAAACATGCGCCGGATAATATCCTTATCCTGCACAAAAGAGGCGAAAGCAGTATTACGGGACTGCAGGTCGTTGTTTACAGCTTCGGCCATTTGCGCGGGCTTAAGGTCGTTGCGGCGCTGCTGAAAGTAAAAACCGGCTGCGCACCACAGCGCAATGCTGAGCGTGAGCCACCCCCAATATGGATACCGCCTTAGCATCAGCTTTGTTTCTCGGTTAGTTTTACTTTATTCCATAGTTCGTCCATCTCGGCAAGCGTCATATCGTGTAGCGATTTGCCATCGGCGGCGGCCATAGCCTCTATTTGCTGAAACCGGCGAATGAATTTCTTATTGGTCCGTTCCAGCGCGCGCTCGGGATCTACCTTTATAAAACGGGCATAGTTGATGAGCGCAAAAAGCACATCGCCCATTTCTTCTTCTATTTCGGGTTGCGATCCGGCCTCTACCGCCTCATACAGTTCTTGTATTTCTTCGTCTACCTTCAGCTTCACCTGTGCAGTATTATCCCATTCAAAGCCTACTTGTTTGGTTTTTTCCTGCAGGCGCAGAGCTTTCACCAGCGCAGGCATAGCATTGGGCACGCCGCTCAGCACCGATTTTTTACCCTCGGCCTGTTTTATCTTCTCCCAGTTTTGCTTTACCGCCGTTTCGTCTTCTACGGTTACTGTGCTGTATATGTGGGGGTGGCGGTTCACCAGTTTGTTACATACGCCTTCTATCACATCGTCGAGGGTAAACTGCCCTTGCTCTGCGCCTATTTTGCTATAAAAAACAATGTGCAGCAGCAGGTCGCCTAGCTCCTCTTTGAGGCCCTTCCAGTCCTCGTTTACAATGGTTTCGCTTAGTTCATATACCTCTTCAAGGGTTTGGGGTTGCAGGCTATGAATGGTCTGTTTCTTATCCCAGGGGCATTTCTGCCTCAGTTCGTCCATTATTATCCTCAGTCTTTCCAGCGATTTTGCGTAGTCCATTGTTGTACTATTTCTTACTGCCTTTTGATTATTGTAAAACCTAAAATTATGGATAGTTTCTTGCATTATGCTGCCATTATTGCATAACGGGCCCAACCCGTGAGATAACCTATCACGCCTATCTGGAGGTATAGAGGGAACTCCGACAAGAAACCGTTAAAAATCGGGCCAGAGTTGTCATTTTGGGCTGACAAACGGCGGCTTTGGGTTGTTTTTAACAAAAATGGGGCGCCTGCGGCATGGTAATTGCTCTCAGATACTTTGAGCGAGGACTTTAAGCCAACAGTTGGAGACAGGTATACAGTAAAAAGGGGCTTTAACGAAACTTTAGATAAATACCGGAAGCCTGCAACCTGTGCAGCAATAATAAAAAAAGTACCGGAGCGTTTTTTAAGTGAACATAACACAGCACAACAAAACACTTGCCTATGCCGAAAGGTTGTTTACCTTTTTAAAGCCGACGCTCACCGATTAACGATTGCCCGTGGGGCCAACGCTGACTAATTTTGTAATAACTAAAAAAAAGTACACATCCATGAAACCTAACACAACCGCCGACAACAAAATTTTTAAGTATGCCGTTTTGGGCGTATTGCTCTTCATCGCCGCTATGGGCTTTACCGTAACACATTTCAGCAGCATAGCTATGTTGCGCCTTTCTTACACACTGGTAGCCGCTACTTTGGGCATTTCTTCACTATCGCTACTATTCAAAGCCATAAAAAACGACCGCTTCAGAGTGAAGATGGCCTAAGCAGTTGGTGAGTTTTTGAGAGGTGAAGACACTCGAATAAAATGTTGGTATTGAGCGCTACCGCCGCGCCAACCGGCCAAATGGAATAAAAGCCGGTAACGCTTCATTTTTCCTCCCCATGGCATTGTCGTATTTATATTTACCCGAATAATAACCGTCCATCACACATCTTAATCAAAATTTTCTTAATTTCGATATTCGCTATTTAATTAGCGGTACAACGTTGAAGCTAACATTTTGAAAATCAACTGATTATTGCCAACTATCTGATATGAACACCGGAATAAGCCATAACGCTACAACCGTACCCTCGCAACCGACTGAGGACATGGATGGTGTATTGCATTCCTTTCTTGGCTGGCTGGAACAACAATATAACGAGAAAGCCCAAAACGCCTATACGAGTAAATCACTTCTTGGTTTAGGACTTAAAACACAATTTGCATCAGAATGGGAGACCTTTCTGAGTAATCCGATCGATTCGATGTACGCTACGAGAAAAGCCATAGATACTTCACTGGTCAACGTTATAAATATGATGGTCGCTACTTATTTGAAATCAAGGATCGACCTGATTGCAAAAGCTGTGTGGGCAGAAACAAAAAACAACACCCTGCACTATTGTATTTTTCTGAAAGAAGATTCTCTCGAGAACAGAATCATTGTAAATGACTTTTTCGATTTTTACGACGAATACGCATTATCAGAAACTTACCCTGTTTACTTTCAGTTTATCTCTGAAAAGCATTTTCCAATAATAAAATATAAGCAAGAAATTGTCTGATACTTCGTCCTGCCCCTACAAGCAGCAAGCAAAACACAATGAACTGTTTCATAGCGCTACTTGCGCACATTTTCCCGCCGATTTTTTACGACTGGAAAATTACCATCTTATTTTATGCAGCCATACATTACGTTAAAGCCCTCGGAAACCAGTTGGGTATTGATGTAGGCAACAGCCATTTAGACATAAGAAATAATATTAAACCACCCGACCGCCCCGGGAGAATACCCTCTATGCCATTTAATAAGGGAGCCTACGGGCTGTATGACTATTTGTACAGAACTTCACAATTATCGAGATATAACGGCATTGCGGATCATTCCGGCATTTTTACAACAAATGAACTATTTCAGGATATCATGAAAGAGGAACACCTAAAATGTGTAGAAGCTATAGAGAAACTGAAAATGTACCTTATAAAAAACAGAGGCCTCACCGAATAGCAGATTTTTTGCTATTCGCGACAGCAGCCTACAGCATTGGTCACTTATTCGCCTCTACAGCCGGCGGCTGCGCTCGTTTTACCTCGGCTTTGCGTGCCTGCATTTCTCTTATCAGCGCCACCGTAACGGGCAGAAATACCAGCAGCAGGAAAAAAATAATGACTAATACAGCTTTGCGTTTAGGTTGTTGATCTTCCACTTTTATCTGTTTGATCGCAAATTTACCTCATTTTACGATTTGCGGTTCAGCAAATCTATTACCCCCTCTTTTTGCAATATACGGTAACCTATGCGGTCGTTAGATATGCCTTGCCGCAGCTCGTAGGTAAACTCGTAGGCGCCATCGGTAGCTATTGATGTAACAAAGTACGCCAACTGCACATCGGCTGTGGCGCTAAACTGCTGCGCCACCTCGTAGAGGTGCGTAGATAATATCATCAGGTGATTGGGGTGGTTCATCAGCCCGTCCATTACAGCCTTTGTGCACTCGTAGGCATCGTGTACATTGGTGCCCTTAAACAGCTCGTCCATGAGCGCCAGCTGGGGTTGCGGTTGCAGTAGCTTTTCGGCAGTTTGCTTCATGCGCTGCACCTCTGCAAAAAAATAGCTTTCGCCGCGGTGTATGTTGTCTTCTACCTGCATATTGGTGATTACCCCATGCAGAAAACTGATGCGCATATAGGCGGCGGGCACGCCCATACCCAGGTGCGCCAGCAGCGCGCCCACGCCCAGGGCGCGCATAAAGGTGGTTTTTCCCGACATATTGGCCCCTGTGAGCACCAGAAAATTCTGATTATAGTTCAGCTTTATATCATAAGCCACCGGCTTTAGCAGCAGTGGATGCCTGAGCCCGCGGGTATCGAGACATACGGGCGAGGCAGGTTGCAGATCCGGAAACACCCATCCATGTTCTACTGTGGCTCTGGCCATGGCGCGCCAGGCATCTATGCGGGCATAGCTGGCTATAAGCCGCTCCACCATTCCCTTCATTTCGCGGCGCGCCCGGTAGCCCAGATGCAGCAGCTCGGCATACTTTGTTTGCTTGGTCACGGCCATAATATCGGCGGTGAGGCGGTGGTTCAGTTCGTCTTTTATAGCCAGCGCTTCGCGGTGCAGCATAGCAGGTATGCCCGGAATATCTGCTATGGCGGCCAACGCAGTGCATCCCTTAAAAAAATCGGATAGGTGCGAAATAGAAAACTGCGTAAAAAAGTACTCGCGCTTGTTCAGTATTTTCTGGAAAAGCGTATTGAGCGCCAGCGCTACCCCTGTAGGCGGCGCGGTAGCAGCTTCGGCTGAGTCGAAATACTTTTCCAGCATCACAATAGTGCCATTCAGTATTATGGTTGGCCACAGCTTATCGTTGTCAACCCAAAACTTAATGGTAGCCTGTACATCCAGCAGCCGCTCGTAGGTGTCGGCGGGTCTTTGCAGGTGCTTGCGCAGCATATCGCGCCCCACCTGAGTGGTAGCGCGGTCTATGAGCGCAAACACGCCGCCGTTGCCGTCGGCAGTAAAAAAAGAAAGGTCTTTGAGGGTGGTTTTATCGTTTTGCATAAGCAAAAAATAAGTGCGCCGTTTGCTGTGTGGTATGGCTCCACAATAAGACGCGCAAACAAAGATATTCCATACCCGTATAGCAATTAAAAAAGGTTGGCCGCCAAGCCTATGGCGCGCCCAGGTGTTTCTTCATCAATAGGTCGGTTTGCAGGTCGTTGCCCAACAAAAAAGGGTGCGAGCCGCAAAACTCAAAGCCCCACTGCCGGTAAAAATCTACAGCTCGGGTGTTGTGCTCCCATACACCCAACCACAACGTGCTGTAACCGCCCTGTAGCGCAAACGCTATGCAATGCTGCAACATGGTAGCCCCTACCTTTTTGCCGTGATGGGCTTTGATCGCATATATACGCTCCAGCTCCACTGCATTAAGTTCGTCGGCCATTTCGGGTGGTGTTTGGCCCATGCGCATTTTTGCATAGCCTGCCAGGCTGCCACTGCGCCATGCCAGAAAAAATAAATTGCGGGAATCTTGCAACTCGGCAAGCATGTGCGCCTCTTGCATATTGTCTGCTATATATTTATCCATATCATCTTTGCGATTGTTATGTGCAAAGGTTTCACAAAAGGTGGTTTCGCTCAGGGTTGCCAGGGCTGCGGCATCAGCCGGGCCGGCTATGGTTATGGTTACAGACATACTTTGGGTATATAATACTCGAAGGTAAGGAATGCAGTTTAGTCGTTATTCGCTAAAACTCCCGTCCCGATGTAAGATTGATGAGCGGTCGTTGCAAAAATGGCACCGCCTTGAAGGTGCGCAGAAAAAGCGTAGTGGTCAGGTCTTTGCCAAAGTTGGCCTGCACCAGCCGGCCTACGGCGGTGCGGGTGGCAAAGTTTGTTTTCCATGCCTGCGTGTAGGCTGCCTCAGTTTCAGCTCTTGTGGCAGCGCCTGCAAGGTAGCGGTGTGTGAGCCCGGCGGCTATTTTGGCTGCATGCAGCGCCATGCTCATGCCGTTGCCGCACAGGGGCGTTATCATACCGGCGGCATCGCCCAGCAGCAGCACATGGTCCAACACCTGTTCTTTTTGCTGAAAACTGATTTGCGATATAGCCAGCGGCGCCGCATACAGCATTTCGGCATCGGTCAGTATGTTACGCAGCCATTTGTTTTGCATCAGTATATTGCGCTCCATAGCGCCTATATCGTTGCCGCTTTTTTTCAGGTTGGCGGCGGTGGTTAGGTAGCAGAGGCAGGTTTTGTTGTCCTCTATCCGCGATATGCCGCAGTAGCCGTTACTAAAGTTGTGCAGCCCTATGGTGTCTGCGGGCCAGTTATACCTTATGTGGTATTTTATGCCCACATAGTTGTTGAGTCCTTTTTGCTTTTCGGTAAGGAAGCTGCGCTGCATTTTCACATCTACATTGCTGCGCTTGCCCCATGCCCCGCAGGCCATGCGCGCGGTCCAGCGGCGGTCGCCGGCTGCAAGCGTAAACCTATCGCCGGCATAGGTAATGCTATCTATTCGTGTATTGGTGATCAGCATAACGCCCGCCTTTGCCGCTGTGCCTGCCAGCAGCTCATCGAGCATATAACGGCTTATGCCAAAACCGCCCTGCGGTAGCCGGGCGTTCAGCTCGGTGTTGCGGGTATCGGTTAGGAGCAATTTTGTTATCAGCGGTAACTTAAGTTGCGTAACGGATACTCCCAAACTTTCGAGAAATGGCCGACTCTCAAGGCTAATATACTCGCCGCAAACCTTGTGACGGGGATAGGTTTCTTTCTCGGCCAGCAATACTGAGTAGCCTTGCCTCGCCATGAGTATTGCATAGGCCAGGCCAGCAAGGCCGCCGCCCACCACGGCAATATCGTAGTTGGTGTTATTGCTCATTGTCTACACATATCAGGTACCTGAAAGCCCATTGCCACTTTATGGTATAGTTGGTAATACCCGCTTGCTCCATCAGCGCTATCCATTCTTTTTTGGTAAATCCCCTCAGCACCGACAGCGGCGCATCGTTTTTTACCAGATAAGATCTGGACCATAGCCGGGTGATGATTTTTATTGAGCTGTAGGCGAGCCAGTGACGTTGCAGATCGTTGATAAAAAAGCCCAGCTTGCTATTAGCTTGCAGCCATTTTAGCTGTGCTACCAGTTGTTCGTTGGTAAAGTGGTGGCAAAACAGCGATGAAAACACAATATCGGGCTTGACCGCAGGCCAGGTTACGGCGCGGTAGTCGCTACATATCCAGACTATGTTATCGGGTCGGTTTTGTTGCGCAAACGCTATACACTCTTGTTTCAGGTCTATGCCTGTAAGCGTTGTTGCCCTGCCCAGCCTGCCCATAAATGTTTGTATCACCACCAGATTATCGCCTCCGCCGCAGCCTGTTTCGGCAATCGCCAGCGGTTGTTCCTTGGGGGCTTTGTTCAAAAACCAGGCTACGCCCTTGCAGGTAATAAAGTGGCCGCCCAGCCATTTGTTTATAGTGTTCAGTTCCTCCATATTGGTTTTAATATCCTCAAAGGGGATATTATCGCCATCCAGCAGTTCTTTTTCAGCGCTACGATGTTTGCAGTTCATGCTACGGTAAGTATTATGCTTTCCATGGTGAGGCCGGGCCCGAAGGCTGCGGCAAAAATATGTTCGCCCTGCAGATGTTGTATGCCGGGCCACAACTCCTTAATCACAAAAAGCAGCGTTGCCGACGACATATTGCCGTAGTTGCGCAGTATTGTGTACGAGGCCGCCATGTCGTCGTCGGTTATGCTTAGCCCGGCGCCTATGGCCTGTAGTATGCGCTTGCCGCCGGGATGTATGCAGTAGCGCCGCACATCGGTATCGGCAAGGCCGGCATGCGCCAGCGCGCGGCGCTTCATACCGCCAATATCGGCCCTGAAAATCTCCGGCACCTCGGCAGAGAGCGTCATCACAAAGCCGCTCGACGACAGATTCCAGGTCATGGAGTCTTTCTCGTCTTTTAGCACCTCTGAATAAAAACTGCTGAGTTTTATACCGGGCGCGGGGTGACCATCGGCCACTACCAGCGCCGCCGCCGACCCATCGGCAAACAACAAAGGAGCGGTTATGGCGTCCTCGGTAAATACCTTCTGAAAGTGCAGCGTGCACAGCTCGGTGCATACTACCAGTACCCGGGCGTCGGGCTGCGCAGTTACAATATCATTGGCCATTTTCAGTCCATGCACGGCGGCATAGCAACCCATGAAGTTCACGGCCGTCCGGGCGGTGTGAGCTGGTAGTTGCAGGGCCTCCATGAGTTGCAGCTCCAGCCCCGGCGCCGACATGCCTGTGCAACTTACCGTAATGAGATGTGTAATATCGGCGGCATCCATTACGCCCTGCAGGCAGGCGCGACTGCTGGCCACCGACAGCGGCAGGGCATGACGCTTATACCACTCCATACGGTACTCCAGACCGGGAAACGGCTCCAGATCGCGCGACTTTGGGTAAAACTGCCATTCGCTCATAGGCGCGGTATAGTCGGGTATTACAGAGTACCGGGTATCTATGCCGCTGTGCTTGTATAAGTAGCTCAGTATACGTCGCTCTTTGTCGCCCGCTCCGTAGGCTCCATCCATAAACTCCAGCAACTGCTGCTGGGTATGGCAATAGGGCGGCGTTTGGGTAGCGATCGATATTATTTTGGCCACAGGATTTTAATGTTTGTACATGTAAATATACGGAGCCAAAGGTATGCAGGCTTCACAAAGCTTACCGGACTCGAATTAATATCGCAACATGGGTTTAGCAGCTTGCCGTGCGCTACAACGCTATTAGTCTGTTAATATTAATACGTTAACCGAATCCCGGCGCCATTTCTGCATCCGATAATTTGTATATTCGCCAGAGTATTTACTTACTACAAGGGGTAAGGGCGTCGCACGGCGGTTTTTTTTGATAATCAACAGTTTTGATAGTATATGAAGCAAACTATTTTAGCAATAGCCTGTATTTTATGTAGCATAGCCGGCTTTAGCCAGATGCCGTCTAATATGCAGATGATTTCAGTAAAGGGCGGCAGTTTCTTTATGGGCAGCGACGACCCCAAGTACCGCGGCGAACAATACGAAAACGAACGCCCGGTGCGCAGGGTGCATGTAAGTAGTTTCTTTATAGGCAAGTATGAGGTAACACAGGCGCAGTGGCGCAAAGTGATGGGTATAAACCCTCCTGCCTACAACGGCGTAGACTATGGCAACAAGTTTTGCGACGAATGTCCGGTAGTAAAGATAAGTTGGGACGATGTGCAGGAATTTATAAAACGCCTGAATGCCAAAACCGGCAAAACCTACCGCCTGCCCACCGAAACAGAATGGGAATATGCAGCGCGCGGCGGCAAATACCCCAAGAATTTCCTTTTTAGCGGCGGCAACAAAATGGCCGAGGTGGGCTGGAACGGTAAGAAAAACGGCACTACACACCCTGTAGGTCAGAAAATATGCAACGAGGTGGGCGTATTCGATATGTCGGGCAATGTGCTGGAGTGGTGTTCGGACTGGTATGGCGCCGATTACTACAGCGGCACTGTAGATGAAACTGACCCAAAAGGCCCAATGACAGGCGCTCAGCGCGTATTGCGCGGAGGTTCGTTTTTCGACGACGACGATGTGTGCCGCAGCACCTACCGCAGCCATATGGACCCCGGCACCCGCCAGTGGAACATAGGTTTCCGTCTGGCTATGGATGATGCGCAATAAGCTGTCGCCTAAGACATCCACTCTAAATCCTTAGGATTATCATTTTTCTTTAATTGGCTATCAATATTAGCTTGCACGCGTGCAATAAAACATTTTGCAATGCGGCAATTGATATAACTTTGCCCTCAGTTACAGAAAATGGATGCACCTCGACGGGATAGAAACAAAGTGTGGACACCGCTTTTTTTCTCATTGGTATTAATAGCGGGTATGGTATTGGGCTTTAATTTGCGCGACTCATTGCGCAATAAGCGCAACATAACCACCGTAATAGAGCGCAACGACCGCCTGGAGGAAATAATAGACCTCATCAACGAAAAATACGTTGATACCATCAACTCCAACCAACTATATAAAAACGCTGTTTCGGGTATTCTCAAAACCCTCGATCCGCATACGGTATACATACCTGCCGAAGACCTGCAGGATGTAAACGACGATCTGGAAGGCGGCTTCTCGGGCGTGGGCGTGGAGTTTGCCATAATCAGAGACACCATACAGGTAACCTCGGTATTTGACAACGGCCCCGCAGCCAATGCCGGCGTAGAGCCCGGCGACCGACTGATAAAAGTAGGCGACAGCCTGGTGGCAGGCAACGGCATAACATCGGAACGAATAATGCACCTGCTGAGAGGAAAGCAAAAAAGCAAAGTAAATGTGGTGGTGAAACGCGCTATCACCGACTCTATTCTTCAGTTCAGACTGGTGCGCGACATAATACCCACCTATAGCATAGACGCCAACCTGATGCTGGACGAACAAACCGGATTTATAAAAATAAACCGGTTTAGCGCCACCACCTACAAGGAGTTTAATAAAGCGCTGACGGAACTAAAACAAAAAGGCGCCAAACAAATAGTACTGGACCTGAGGGGTAACCCGGGCGGATATCTGGACGCAGCCAGCCGCATAGCCGACGATTTTCTTGACGACAACAAACTTATTGTGTACACCCAGGGTCTGCACAACACCCGCACCGAATACAAGGCGCACGAAGACGGCCTTTTTGAACAAGGCAAACTGATTATTCTGGTAGACGAGGGGTCTGCATCGGCAAGCGAAATATTGGCGGGAGCGCTGCAAGACTGGGACCGCGGCGTGGTGATAGGCCGCCGAAGCTATGGCAAAGGCCTTGTGCAAGAGCAATATGAAATGCCCGACGGCGCAGGACTGAGGCTGACCATTGCCAAATACTACACGCCATCGGGCAGGTGCATTCAGCGGTCGTTTGCCAACGGTAAAGACGCCTACCGCAACGACTATGTGAAACGCTACGAGGCAGAAGAAGTAACCGGACAAGATACCATGGCCATAGCCGATACCACTCCCTACTACACCTCTAAAAAACGAGTGGTGTATGGCGGCGGCGGCATTAAGCCCGATGTATATGTACCCTTCGATACAGCGCGCATATCGTCGGCAATGGCAGGTATGCTGTATAGCGAGGAACTGCGCAATGCGATTTGGGACTACTACATACAAAACCGCAAAACGCTCAAATTCCGCGACATTGCCGACTACGGCGTATCGTTCAACGCTATGGATCAGGTAACGGGCAGGTATCTGGCCAGCCTTAAGCCCGATGCGCGCAAGGTAGCCGCCAGAGAACTGGCGCGCCCTACCAACAAGAACCTGCAACAGATGCACATAAAAGCGCAGATAGCCCGCTATTTGTATCGCGACAACGGCTACTACTCTGTAAGCCTAAAAGAAGATCAGGTGGTGAAAAAAGCGCTACAGGTCATCAACAGCCCTGCTTACTCAAAAATCGTGAGCGGGAAGTAAGTTCATCCACGCTATATTATCTATATCCACAGCATTGGCGCAAAACGTTTGGCTGCCGTTGGTCAGCAGCCAGTAGCTGCATTGCATTACCCGCTGATAGCTGAGCAACTGGTGCAGCGTAGCCTCAGTAACCGGTACATCGGGAGCTTTGCACTCCACCAGCATCCAGGGTTTGTGCTCGCGATTATATACCACAATGTCAAACCGTTTTGTGCGCGCGCCTACCTGTATTGTTTTCTCCACGGCAATAAGCCCCGCAGGATACTGCATACTACACAAAAAGTACTGCAGCATATACTGCCGCACATGCTCTTCGGGCGTTAGTGTAACCCATTTTTTACGAATAGGGTCGAACACCAGTGTCTTGCCATCGGTCTTGCGCAACCTGAGTTGTACTCCTGAAAAATCGGGATGAATCATGAGCAGTAAAAATAACGAATTAGCCGCGCCCTTACTACTATGCAGCTATGGGCAACTGCCATAAATGGGCCGACACTAATATTGTTCCTTCGCACTTTAAATCAGCTTATACCAAATCGATGAAAAAATTCGGCGCCAACGCATGTGATTGCGCCGTTAGGCTCTACAGGTTTGTAGTTGGGTTATATACTATTTATAGGCGGCGCCCCGTAGGGTCGCAACAATGCCCGCATGACGATTTTATTGTCCAAACGGCATTAGTTCTGAGCCTAAACAACTGATTGCCGCACTATGTCTTTCTCGGCTTTTTCTTAGCCGCCGGAAATAGAACGTTGTTGAGTATAAGCCGGTAGCCTGGCGAATTGGGATGAAGCGCGAGATCGGTAACCGGATCGCCTATATGGTGCTCATAATCTTCGGGGTCATGGCCGCCGTAAAATGTCCAGGTACCCTTGCCGTATTCGCCATGTATGTAGCGGGCTTCGTTGGCGGGTTTGTAGTCGCCCATCACCAGCACGCTCGACTTCAACACTTCTTTCCTGAAAGCAGTAGTTTGCCCCATAAAACCCTTGATAGTGGTAGTGTGGTTTTGGCAAAGCATTGCCGGCACCGGGTCGAATTTGGCGGAGAATGTAAACAGCGAGAAATAGTCGGTCTTCATCTGCGCGCGGCCCTGACGGAGCTGCGTATTGTCGATATTAGACACCTCGTACTCGTATGGATTGGTAACGATAGAGAAATCTTTGAAGGCAAAGCTTTTGGTAAAGTCGAGCTTTTGTTGCGCTGCCGGGTCCATTGGGTCGCCATCAAAGGGGGTTTCGCAAATATCTACGCCATCGGCCGCCATAGCAATATCGTACGAGTCGGTGGCCGAGCACATGGCAAACAGGTAGCCGCCGCCCGCCACAAAGTCGCGTATCTTTTTGGCAATAGCCAGCTTCAGCTGCGATACCTTTTTATAATTATACTTTTTGGCTGTCTCCTCGGCTTTTTTCTGGTCGTTCTGATACCATGCCGTGTTGCGGTAGCTACCCCAAAACTTGCCATACTGCCCAGTGAAGTCTTCGTGGTGCAAGTGCAACCAGTCGTACTTAGCCAGATTATCGGCCAGCAGCTCGTCGTCATACAGTTTGTCGAAAGGTATTTCGGCATAGGTGAGCACGAGCGTTACGGCATCATCCCAGGGTTCTTTGTTGGGCGGAGTGTACACGCCTATTTTAGGAGGTTTTTCCAGTTTTATGATGTCGCCGTTAAAATCCGGATTGGCTATTTCGTTGAGCATGCCGCCATATTGGGCGTCGCTCACTATCTGGTAGGTTACGCCGCGCAGCTTGCACATACGCTCCATAACATCTACCTGATCCATACCAAAGCTACCGCCCTTGTAGTTGAGCAGCCAGTCGACCGATACGCCCAGTTTCAGCGCGGCAAAAGCCACGCCATAGGCCTTTATATGGTTGGCCTGCCCGTCGGCATCCATAGGTATAAATATTTTGGCGGCAGATGCTGTATTGCCCGCAAGCAGACCTATAACCAGACACCACAATAACAGACCGCGTTTCATATGAATCATTCTTAGCTTAATAAGACTGTAAGTTACCTATAATGGGCAAATATGGCGTTGTTGTTCCATAATTTTTAACAAACAATGCCTTTACCTGCGCCACCGGGGGCAGCGCTACCCTGCGCCCGCCGTGCGTGCATGCTGTTGTATCCGTCAATTTGCTTTACCTTTATTGTTTGCAACCAACCACACAATCATGGCGTTATTTTCTCAGCTCAGCAATTACCGCAATTTCGGCCTCCTCGTGTTGCGGGTGGGCGTAGGTGTGATGATGTTTATGCACGGCCTGCCCAAACTTACCGGCGGTCCCGACAAATGGGTAGAGCTGGGTAAAAACATGGGGCATTTGCACATTTATTTTTTGCCTGCCCTGTGGGGCTTTATGTGTGCCGTTACCGAGGTTATCGGCGGTTTGTTTTGCGTATTGGGCCTGTGGTTCAGGCTGGTGTGTATGCTTATGGTTATCAATTTTATAGTGGCCATCCTTACACTGTTTGCAGGTGGTAGCAGCGTACTGGGCGCATCAGAAGCCATAGAGCTGTGCTGCGTCTTTTTTGGGCTTATCTTCCTCGGGCCGGGGGCAATGTCGGTGGATAAGGGGTAGGTATGCTGAAAGCGCATATAGAAGTGTACTTAGTTTAACTCTATGGTTAGCCCAAAAAATATTTAATACCAACTACTGGAATACACTTCTGGCGGAGGCTTTAGGTCTTTTTCAATTGCCTGAACGCTGTGTTGCGGCACAGTTGTAGGCGATATCATATTATTATTTTGCCTGTTTTGGCCCTTCGCCAATCATTTAACACTCACTAATTACGTGCTATATATTTTTTTCGGCAGTTTCAGAAAAATGTCTATTTTTATAATTCTCACCCCTTATGATATCCTTTATGAAAAAAGTCTCTCTCTCTTTTTAGCGCTATTTATTGCTGCTCAACACTTTACAATATACGGGAAGGAGAATTGCGTAAACAAGCGTTACAACATGTTGGCGTATAAACAGATAATCACCACAACCGTAACAGATATTAAAAACCTTCCCGCGGGGTGTATACCATTACGCTTAGGGGCGAGGCTGGCGTGAAGGTGGAGCAATGGGTGAAGTGGTAGGGTGAAATTTTGGTAACTATCGCTCACTTGGGATTTAATTAATTAAATATGTATTTTTATTTGTCGGCAATCAAATAAGGTGTATCTTTGTCCCAACAAAGCGATAATTTATGTTTGCAGATTTTAAAACACTACCACAACTGTTTGACTTCTTTAAAGATGAGGTTATATGTTCTACTTATTGGGAGCAAGTAAGATGGGAAGGTAATGTAACATGCCCTCATTGTGATAGCGTTAATCCTTACAAAACAAACAGGGGTTATAAATGCCGCAACATAGAATGTCAAAAGAAATTTAGCGCAATCACTGGTACTATATTTGAAAATACCAAAATGCCTTTGCGTACATGGTTTGCTGCAATATACCTTTGCTCTAATCATAAGAAAGGTATTAGTTCTTTGCAGTTAAGTAGGGACTTAGGTATTCACCAAAAAAGCGCATGGTTTCTTTTACATCGCATACGCAAACGAAACAGCTTACCGCTACAATACACGTAAGTCCGATAACAAACTTAGGTTTATAGATGTGATTACAAAATGCGATGGCACAAGATTGACTTATAAAGGATTGACTAAAAAATAGCTTTCATTTGGTTTGGCGATTAAATGAAAAACGGCTACCAATATTGGTAGCCGTAACTTTTTTCGTATATTTGTAGTGCCAAACCTAAACCATGTAAGTAGTTTTTTATGTCTTTAAATTTCGGTTTATGCTTATTTCTTATTTGCGCAGGCGTTTATATTGGTTTTTTTTTAAATTCCATATTCCCCCAAAAACACAATAATGAATCCAAATGAAATGTACACAGCTGCTTACGTACTTCAATCAATTGTTGCTATATGCTCTATTGGGTTCTTTACAGATAGACTAAATAGCAGACAAAAAAAAGCCACAGGAGTAGTCGTAAATTACAAAGGATTTGATTATCTATGTTTGGTGGAATCTTTAGAAACATCATGTACAAAAGAGATGCCGCTTTGTACCACTCTATATTCTAAAAACAGTTTTTTTATTTTTGGTGACTATGCAGACCAAAACAAGTGGTTTATATATGATTTCGGTTTATTATATTGGCTAAAAACCGACAAAAATGTTTCGCCGATTCCAGTTAGGTATCAATTAAAATCAGTACTGAGAATTCCGACTGAAAAGTAATATTTTACCCAATATTAAATAATTAATAAGTATACTACATTATGTCAAAGCAAAAGGATAAAAAGCCAAGACCCGACAAGTACGCTGAAAAGGTAGCTATAAACGTTACGTTTGGTGAGGCAATGAAGATGCTGGCGGTACACGCCAATACAAAAGGCACAAAGAAAATCACCTACGATAACAGAAATAGCACATCGCTATAAAACCCGTTTAGGTAGGTGATTAACAGATTAATTATTTATATTATCCCAACTTAGCGATAGTTACCGAAATTTTATACATTTGAACAGCATAAAATAATCCATTTTGAAAAGAATACTAATACTGATTGCCTTCATTTTCCTGGGTTTAAAGGGTTATACACAATCCCTGCAGTCTTATATACCCCGCACTGGACTAATTGCCTGGTATTCATTTAGTGGAAACGCTAATGATAACAGCGGACATGGCTATAATGGAGCTGTTACAGATGCAATCCTGACATCAGACAGGTTTGGCAACACAAATAGCGCATATTTGTTCAATGGCAGTAGTTCCAGTATAGCTACTATGCTGCAACCGCCTTCTGGCAATGCTGCGCGTACCCTCGCATGCTGGTTTAAATACAACGCCCTGCCCAACCCATGCAGAGACGAAGCGCTGTGTATAATGGGTTATGGAGGCAATAACAGGGGGTGTGGTCAGGCATGTAAGAATTTCTCTATGGAAATATCTTATGGACCGCCCCGAGTAAGGGTAGATGGCATCTGTATTGCTAATAGCGCTCAAGGCAGAGATTCGCTCGATAATAACTGGCATTTTTTTGCCGCCGTATATGAGCCGTCGTTTGGCGGTTTTCAAAATATAAAAATCTATCAGGACGGAGCCTATTTATCTACTTTGACAGCTGTTTATGGCGGTACCACATCTGTAATAACTGATACCTTGAGCAAGTTTGAGATTGGCGCTGGTCATTACGACTGCCGTAGGTTTTTCGACGGTAAAATTGATGACATCGGCATTTGGAACCGGGCGCTTACAGAAAGCGAGCTTTATACGTTATATACTGGCGTTCCTACTGCCGAATCTGACAGCTTATTGGTTTACGCAAATAATTTTTGCACCAGTGTCGGGTTCACTGTTGCGATGAGACATCCATCGCCATCCATGTCGCTAAAAACATGGTTTGGAGATGGCCAATCACAAACAGATACCTTTTCAGCTCGCACCGGATTTGCAAGATTCACGCATAACTACAGCCTATCGGGCAGATATAAAATACGTCATGTATTATATGATGGCGCAACGCCAATTGATTCGGCGACATACCACTACAACTACCAGTATTGCCGCACATTGCCGGTAGCAATATATTACGAACAAAATTTCAACTGCCGGTACGATACGTCTTTTGAAGCATTATCGCAACAACCGGTAACTATAGAAGTAGATTCAGCGGGCACGCCTATCGACACAATTTCTGCTACAAGCGGCTATGATTATTTTGCTTATGGCCCTTCAGGCACAGCATATAGATTTAAATTGATTACTTTGCCCCCCGGACTTGCCTTTGCATGTCCCGCTACAGGCTCAATATCAGAAAACCTCCAGGAAGCCAATAACCCGATTGCTCTTTTCGGACTTTCTTGCGACGCCGACCCTGGCTACGATCTTCAGGTTTTTAGCTCGTTCAGAGCAGGTAGCCATCACTTTGGCGGAACAGCGCTCGCCAATAACACCTATTGCACGCCGCCAGCGGCCACACTTACCATAGAACTTAGCCCGAAATATGCAGACCAATTGCAGTTTACCCCAGCCCCTACATCTATAACGGGCAATATTGTAAAATGGAATATTAACACACTGTCGTCGGTACTGGGTAAGCCGTTTCTTGTGCATGTAGATATGGAAACAAGGTCTGGAGTAAGACTAACGCCGGGCGACACTGTTATTACGCGTATTGGGATTGCCCCTGATAGCAGCGATGCCAATCCTGGCGACAACAACGAAGTGCGCAACGATACAGTAAAAAATAGCTACGACCCAAACGATATCGCTGTATCGCCCAGCAAATGCATACCATCAGGAACTAATACGCTCACTTACACAATCCACTTCGAAAATACAGGCAACGATACCGCTTATAACGTCTATGTTTTAGACACATTGCCACAAGAGTTGGACGCTAAATCGTTGCGAATTGCGGCAGCATCGGCAGCAATGATTACATCAATACATCAGTCGGGTAGTAGTACAATTGTAAAATTCGACTTCCCAAATATCAAATTGTTGGATAGTTCGCATCATGGCCTCAACGAGGGTATGTTGGTTTATACAATAAATCTTAAAGACGGAACACCCGATAATTACATATCTAACCGCGCCGGCATCTACTTCGACGATAATGATGTGATACTGACCAATACTGCGTCTGTACAGCAAGCGGTTACCCCAACGGTAAGTGTGGCGCCGGGTACAAGTCAGCTTTGCCAGGGCATGCCGGCTACGTTTACTACCGCCGCCACCAACGCAGGCAGCGCGCCAACTTACCAATGGAAGGTAAACAACAGACCGGTAGGCATTAATGCGCCATCGTATACCTACCTGCCCCGTAATGCCGACCTCGTATCGGCAACGCTTATCAGCAATGCCGGTTGTTTGTCTACAAACACAGCCAGCGATTCTATGCGCTTGGTAATATTGCCATCCATAATTCCTACGGTAACGATTGAGGAACGCCCCGGCACAAGAAACAGCATGGGTATGATAGATACGCTTGTGGCTATTGTAGACAATGGCGGACCGTCGCCTACGTATCAATGGATTGTCAATAGTTCGGTTGTGCCCGGCGCCACATCGGCAGCATATATCAGCACAGGGCTTGCAGCCGGCGATTCTGTAACCTGCATGGTAGTAGGCAGCAATGTTTGCGGAAACTGGACAAACTTCAATTCCGTTTTCCTTCATTATGCCCTTGGCCTAAACCATTTGTCGCAAAGCCGAGGCATCGCCATTTCGCCAAACCCAGCTTCCATTATCCTCAACATAGCTGCATCGCCCACAAACTATAGCGCCTATACGCTGCACGACGCCATGGGCCAGGAAATAATGACCAACTCCATAACCACACCTACAACCGTGATAGACATTAAAAACCTCCCCGCCGGCGTATATACCATTACCCTAAAAGGCGCAGCCGGGGCTAAGGTGGAGAAGTGGGTGAAGTGGTAGGGCGCCGCGCACCACTGGCAACTCCCCCTTCACACACCCATAATCTTACCATAACAATTCCGTAATTACCGCTTCATGGCGCGGTAATACTGCGTGGGTAGTTTGCACCCAAATTACTTACGCACATGAAGAAAAATTTTATTAAAGCGCTCGTATGCCTGGGCGGCATGGTATTGCCGGCCACTACGAGCATGGCGCAGATAAGACTGCTGCAGGATTACAAAAACTACAATTCGCCGGCTATTGGCACGTTTCAGGGTATCAACTTCCGCGAGGCGGGCTTCTCGGGTATGTATCCTGTGCCCAATACCAATGGTAAGGAGTTTTGGGTAGTGTCGGACAGAGGCGTGAATATTGATGCAGCAAATGCCAACCCATCGGGTTGCCGCCCTACTTACGACAAAATATATGCTTTCCCCAACTATGCGCCCAAAATACACCGCATACGCGTAAACGGCGACTCGGTGCAGATATTGCAGACTATTACTATGAAACGCCCGGGCGGCGCTAATGCCACCGGCATCATCAACCCTACCGGTTTTGGCAGCAAGATCACCGAACAGGCTTCTACCGATACTGTGCAGGATTGCGCAAACTTCAGCTCAAAAATTGCCGCAAAAGATGTTTGGGGTATTGATGCCGAAGGTATAGCCGTAGACCGCGACGGCAACTTCTGGTTGTGCGAAGAGGGCGGCCCAACCGTTTGGAAGCTCAATCAGAATGGCGTGGTATTGAAAAGATACTCGCCCTATGCAGGCTTGCCGGGCGCCGAGGCTATAGATGTAGCCATTGATACGGTTTTCAAATACCGCAAAAACAACCGCGGTTTTGAGGGAATCACCATTGCGCCAAATGGCAAGATATATGCTATTATCCAAAGCCCTGTGTTGTTTCCCACAACAACTATAGGCGAAAGCACACGCATCCACCGCCTGCTCGAGATCAACCCCGCTACCGATGCTACGCGTATGTTTGCTTACCTCAACGACGGCGTTGTAGGCAGCAGCGGGCCTAACCAGATCCGTTTGAAAGACTGGAAGTTTGGCGACATGGCCGCTATCAACGATACTACGTTTCTGGTGCTGGAAGCTGCCCTGAGAGGTACTACCGACATTAAGAAAATATACAAAATAAACATCGCCGGCGCTACTCCCGTTACATCGGGTTTGTATAGCGGCGTAACGCTCGAGGCGCTGGTAGATTCTGCCGGTCTTGCCGCCAACAGTATAGTACCTGTGCGCAAAAGCCTGTTTATGGATCTGCTGGCCAATGGCTGGGATGCTACACTGGAAAAAGCGGAGGGTATGGCTATACTCAACGACAGCACGCTGTTTATTTGCAACGACAACGACTATGGCCAAGTGTCGCCGGCCGAAAACGGCGTGGCTACTGCCACTACTACCCTGAGCCATGTAGTGAAATACGGACTGAGCGGAGCTAATAAACTGGTGGGTTTTGTACCTACTACTACTACGCTGTCTATGGGTCTTACGGGGCCAAGCACCTCGCGCACTCCCTATCTGGTGCCTGCGCAGCCCGGCGCCCGCTTCACCTCTATACTTACCTCCACCGAAACTGTGGGCAGCTACAAAATGTGCGGCACACCCGATGGTCTCGGCGCGTTCGATAACAACGATGGTACATTTACCGTAGTTATGAACCACGAGTTTGGCAATACTGCCGGCGCTACAAGGGCGCATGGCTCTGTGGGCGCTTTTGTATCTAAGTGGGTGGTTAATAAATCAGATCTTTCTGTTGTTAGCGGTAGCGATCTTATCCGCAATATCAATATCTGGAACCCGCTCACGTCGAGCTACATTACCTACAACTCATCGTTCCCCGGCACAGCCGCAGCTATCAATCGCTTCTGCTCTGCCGATATGCCCGAGGTTAGCGCATTTTACAATGCCGCCACCGGCAAAGGCACCACGAACCGTATATTTATGAACGGCGAAGAAGCCGGCACAGAAGGCCGCGCATTTGCGCACATTGTTACCGGCTCTGCTGCAGGCACATCGTACGAGCTGCCTGCGCTCGGTAAATTCTCGTGGGAAAACGCACTGGCCAACCCTATAGCCAGCGACACCACCGTGGTAATAGGCACCGACGACGCAACGCCCGGCCAGCTATATGTATATGTAGGCGCTAAATCGGCTACCGGCAATGATATAGAAAAAGCCGGCCTTACCAATGGTAAGGTATTTGGCGTAGCCGTTACCGGCCTCACTACCGAAACAAGCGGTAGCATACCAGCTCCGGGCACTGCCTTTACACTCGCAGACCTGGGCAGGGTAACCAATATGACCGGCGCCGAGCTGAACACTGCAAGCAATGTTGCAGGCGTTACTAACTTCCTGCGCCCCGAAGACGGAGCATGGGATCCAAAAAATCCTAACGATTTCTACTTTGCTACTACCAATGCCTTTGCAAGCCCAAGCCGCTTGTGGAGACTACGCTTTACCAATGCAGCCAACCCTGCGCTGGGCGGCTCTATAACGGCTGTGCTGGATGGCACAGAAGGACAAAAAATGCTGGACAACATAACTCTGGACAACTACGGCCATGTGCTGATGGTAGAAGACGTAGGCAACAATGCACACGTGGGCAAGGTATGGCAGTACACCATAGCCACCGACTCGCTGGTGCAGGTGGGCGGCCACGACACTACACGCTTTGTAACCGGCGGCGCCAACTTCCTGACACAAGACGAAGAAGCATCGGGCATAATAGATGTAGAAAACATACTGGGCCCCGGCAACTTCCTGATTGTAGACCAGGCGCACTATAGCATAAGCGGCGAAGCGGTAGAAGGCGGTCAGTTCCTGTCGTTCTTCAACCCGGCTACTTACAATGCTGCTCCTGAGGTAAATGTAAAAGGCAATGGCATAAGCATTACCGATGGCGACAACACCCCATCTACCGCCGACAGCACTAACTACGGCACAGTATATGTAGGCAATGCCCAAACCAAAACCTATGTTATTGAAAATACCGGCGTAGGCGCCCTAACGGTAACCGGCATCAACTTTACCGGCGCTAATGCTGCCGAGTTTACGCTGGTAGCTCCTCCTACGTTCCCCTTCTCACTGAGCACAGGCGCTACCCAAACCATTACAGTGCGCTTTGCGCCACTGAATGGCGGTACCCGCAATGCCACTATAAACATAGCCAGCAACGACGCTAACGAGGGCAACTACGACTACGCCCTTACCGGCGCCAGCATAGACAGCGCAGAGATAAATGTGCAAGGCAACGCTATAAACATTGTAGACGGCGACCTTACGCCCGGCATTGCCAACAATACCGACTTTGGCACACTGAACCTGGGTACCAACGTTACCAAAATGTTTATCATTCAAAACACTGCGCAAGGCCACCTTACGCTTAGCGGCATCAACTTTACCGGCGCTAATGCAGGCGACTTTACGATAGTAGGCGGACCAACCTTCCCGATGACGATAAACGGACTGGGCAGCTATGCGCTTACCGTACAGTTTGCACCGTCGGCTGTGGGCGACAGAAATGCTACGCTCAACATTCGCAGCAACGATATAGACGAAGCCACCTTCGACTTCTCGGTGAAAGGCGCAGGAGCCGGCTCACCCGAAATTACGCTGAAAGGTAATGGCAATGTAATCTATGATGGCGATATTACCCCCGGCGCTGCCAACAATACCGACTATGGCGCAGTAAATACCGGCGCTACCCGCAACAAAAACTATATGATATACAACGACGGCACAGGCGTACTTACCATATCGGGCATAAGCTTCACCGGAGCCAATGCCAGCGAGTTTACGCTGTATGGCGCGCCGGCATTCCCTATCAGCATACCTGCTGCAGGTTATCAGTCGATCGATGTACAGTTTTTGCCAACGGGCGCCGGCTACCGCACAGCAACGCTGTCTGTAGTAAACAACGATGCCGACGAAAGCATCTACGACTTTACCCTTCAGGGCAATGGCGTATCGGCGGCGGGCGTTACTACGCTTAGCGGCAACACAGCCTTCAATGTGTACCCCAACCCTGCCGGCAACAGCGCAAGCATAGCCCTGAGCCTGAACAACGAAGCGCAGATAAGCATAAGCGTGATAGACATGCAAGGCAAAGAAGTACTGCCCGCTACCGAGCAAACCCTGAAAGCCGGTAAGCACACCGTAGAGCTCAACACAGCCACACTGGCCAACGGCGTTTACTTCCTGAAAATAACCGATGGCGAATCGGCTACACACACCAAGCTGAGCATTATGCATTAATTGCCGGAGAAAGTAATAGCTTCATAAATACCCTACTACAATGGCTGCCCTAACCGGCGGCCATTGCGGTTTTTAGTTTAATAGGTCGTTGCCCAATGGATTGACTATGTGTTTCTATAAAAAAACCACAGCCCTGAAAGGGCAAAATCCGATAGTTGCCTAATTCTACGGGTTTAACAGGGCGTAGCCAAATGGATTATGTGTTTCTATAAAAAACCACAGCGCCCTGAAAGGGCAAAATCCCATAGCGATGGGCAACGCCCATCGAAAAAGTATTTTACCCTAATGTTTTACTATGCCGGAACTTTTAACGCAAATTGGCGTTACCCCTAATTGCTTACCGCTTGCACTGGCTGCATACAAGCCATAATATATAGAAGAGTCCTACAACCCACTAACCCTAAAACACAGCAAACCAACCCTAAAAACATAGAAACATAAAATATAAGCCCAAAAAGATGGTTGGCTTTAAATTACAACTTAAATTTATAAAACAACAGCACGCCTACCCCGTGCCTGAGCGCTTATGAAATATTTAGTTGTAGCATTTATTGTTTGTTGCAGATTATGTGCAGGTGCACAGGTGATAACGACTGTGGCGGGAGGGGGTGTATTAGGGGATGGCAATCCTGCTACAGCGGCCGTTATTAACCAACCACATTTAGCAACTTTTGATAAATTTGGCAACTATTATTTTAGTCAGGCTTTTAGTCATACTGTAAGAAAAGTAGATGTACTTGGTAGAATTTCCACTGTTGCTGGAACATCGGGCATTAGTGGTTTTAGCGGCGATGGCGGACCTGCTTCATCTGCTAAATTTAGATTCCCTGAAGGCTTGGCATGTGATACATTTGGTAATTTATACATTGCCGACCATCAGAATTTTAGAATTAGGAAAGTTGACATGTCTACCAATTTAATAACAACAGTCGCAGGAAATGGAGGTGGAGGTGATGCCGGAGATGGCGGACCTGCTACAGCCGCGGATTTTTTCCCATCAGACATTTGTTTTGATAGTCATGGTAATTTGTATATTTCGGATGGCTCGCATCATAAAATACGCAAAGTAGGGACAGATGGTGTAATTTCAACTTATGCAGGTACTGGTAGTCTGGGATTTAGTGGTGATGGTGGAGCTGCTACACTTTGCCAGTTTTGGAATCCATTGACCTTAGCAATAGATAAAAATAAAAACCTATATGTCGCAGACAGGATGAATAAAAGGGTTCGGAAAATAGATACATTTGGTATTATAACTACAGTTGCAGGAACAGGAGTTGCGGTATATAGTGGAGACGAAATTGCTGCAACCTCAAGCGGTATTGGTCCACTTGCACTAGGTGTAGATAAACGCTTGAATTTGTTTATATCTGATTCTAACCAAAGAGTGCGGATGGTCGACACGTTTGGTATCATTCATACCGTTGTTGGGACCGGAGTATTAGGGTTTAGTGGCGATGGGGGGGCGGCCACGGCAGCTCAGATATCAACGCCAGCGGGCATAACATTTGATGCTTGTCAAAATTTATATTTTATAGATAATATGAATGTTCGCATCCGCAAAGTAACCTACCCGCCCCTACTCACAGTACCCACTATAGCGCTAAGCGGAGAAACGAATATGCCTTTAGGCAGCACGGTAACCGTAACTGCTACGGTAGCCAATGCAGGCAGTAGCTACCTGATACACTGGCTCAACCATGGTATAGAGTTTACCACCACCACTGTGCCCATGGTTACTTATACCAAGCCGCCGGGTGTAGATACCATTACTGCACGTATAGTACCCACCGGCTATGGCTGCTGGGATAGCGCTACCAGTGTGGGGCATATGGTAATGGTGGGTACCACAGGAATACCCACGGGGCAGGCAGCAGATGCCCTCATCATCTACCCCAACCCCACCACCAACCTACTGCACATAACCGGCCTACCCGGCGCGGCTACCTACCGCCTACTGAGTATGGTGGGCGCGGTGGCGCGGTGGGGCGAGCTGCCTGCCGGCGGCGGCGCTGCCCCACTGCAAGGGCTACCCCCCGGCATGTATGTGCTGGAGCTGGTAACAGAGCGTGGTGAGCGAGTAGTGAGGAGAGTGGTGAAGGAGTAGGTGGGTGCATGGCGCCTGCCCGTAAAATAAAAACAGCCCGATTATACAATCGGGCTGCTGTGTGTTATTTATTGTTGTGCGTTATTACAGCGCAAGGTCTGCATCATCGTCGGCTACTTTTGGGGCCGGAGCGGCGTTGTTGTTGTTTTCGCGTGGCGCACGGTCGTTGTCTCTGCGCGGGCGGTCGCCGCCATCGCGCGGGCCGCGGTCGTTACCTCTGCGGTCGTTGCCGCCTTTGCGGTCGCGGTCATTGCCTCTGCGGTCGTCTCCGCCGCGTCTGTCGTCGCCTTCGCGGCGTTCGCGCTTTTCGGGCTCTACATAACCATCGGGTTTTGGCATCAGTACCTTGCGGCTCAGGCGCAGTTTGCCCGTCTTGGGGTCGGTGCCTACCAGTTGTATTTTTATTACGTCGCCTTCTTTCATCACGCCGTCCAGTGTGTCCAGGCGTTTCCAGCTCACTTCCGATATGTGGAGCAAGCCCTGCTTGCCGGGCATAAACTCTACAAATGCGCCAAAGGGCACTATGCTCTTCACCACGCCTTCGTAGGTTGCGCCTATCTCGGGTATAGCTACTATGCTGCGTATCCATGCCAGGGCTTTATCAATACTTTCTTTGTTGTTAGAAAATATCTTGATGATACCTTCCTGACCAACCTCTTCAATATTGATTTTAGCGCCTGTTTCGCGCTGTATTTCCTGTATTATCTTACCGCCAGGGCCTATTACAGCGCCTATAAATTCGCGGTCTATATTCAGTTGTTCTATGCGTGGGGCATGTGGTTTCAGCTCGGCGCGGCGCTCAGGTATGCACTCATACATAGCGTCCAGTATGTGCAGTCGGCCGCGTTTAGCCTGGTCCAGCGCCTGCCTCATAATGTCCATGCTCAGTCCGTCTACCTTAATGTCCATCTGTATACCGCAGATACCATCGCGAGTTCCGGTTACCTTAAAGTCCATATCGCCCAGGTGATCTTCATCGCCCAGTATGTCGGTAAGTACGGCAAATTTGCCATTCTCGCCCGATATCAGTCCCATAGCCACGCCGCTCACGTGCTTAGGCAGCGGCACACCCGCATCCATAAGCGCCAGCGAACCCGCGCACACAGTAGCCATAGACGACGAACCGTTGCTCTCGAGTATGTCCGACACCACGCGCACCGTATAAGGGTACTCGGCTGGCATCATTTGCTTCAGCGAGCGCATCGCGAGGTTGCCATGGCCCACCTCGCGGCGGCTTTGTCCGCGCATCATTTTCACCTCGCCGGTGCTGAATGGCGGGAAGTTGTAATGCAGCATAAACTTCATGTAGTCCGATGTTGCAGCGGTTTCCAGCAGCAATTCATCATCTACAGTACCCAGCGTCACAGTAGTGAGCGACTGAGTTTCGCCGCGTGTAAACAGCGATGCGCCGTGCGGAGAAGGCAGTATGCCGGTTTCCATAGTCAGTACGCGCACATCTTCCAGTCCGCGGCCGTCCAGGCGCACGCGCTCGGTCAGCATCATATCGCGGATGATCTTCTTTTCCAGGTCGTGGAAGTAAGTACCTATCAGCGCAGCGTCTTCGGCTTTCAGTTCGCCTTCTGCAAAAGTGGCTTTGAAGTCTTCTTTTATTTTCTTGAAGGCATCGCTGCGGTCGTGCTTAGGCAATGCGCCCTTAGCTACTGCATATATGCGTTCAGAGCCAAAAGCGGCTACCTTAGCTTCCAGTTCAGCATTTGTGTATGGCTTGGTGTAGTCGCGTTTTGCAGTGATGCCCGCTTTTTCGCGGAGCTGATGCTGCAGCGCTACCTGGGCGCGAATGGCGTCGTGGGCTACCTCTATGGCAGTTACCAGTCCTTCTTCTTCGCACTCCTTGCCTTCGCCCTCTACCATCATTATATTCTTTTCGGTAGCGGCTACAATTATATTCATGTCGCAATCAGCAAGCTGGGTGCGGGTAGGGTTTACTATATATTCGCCGTTTATGCGGCCAATGCGCACTTCAGATATCACTTCCAGTACCGGAATGTCGCTCACTGCCAGCGCTGCCGATGCTGCGAGGCAAGCCAGCGCGTCGGGCATAACTTCCTGATCAGATGATATAAGGGTAACGAGCACCTGCACTTCACACAGATAATCGTCTGGGAACAATGGGCGGAGCGCGCGGTCTATAAGGCGAGAGGTGAGTATTTCGTAATCGTTAAGTCTGGCTTCGCGCTTGAAGAAAGAACCCGGTATGCGGCCTGCAGAAGCAAACTTTTCCTGATAATCTACGGTAAGCGGAAAAAATGATTGGCCTGGTTTAGGCTCTTTGGTAGCTACTACAGTAGCCAGTATCATGCAGTTGCCCATGCGCACCACTACGGAGCCATCGGCCTGACGGGCCATCTTGCCCGTTTCTATTGATATTTCGCGTCCGTCGCCCAACTGGAGCGACACGGAAATGGGATTTGGAATCATTTCATCTGGTATTAAATGTTAAGTAAAATGGCGTACCGGAAGCAAAAAATGAGTGGCCTCTACCGCAGGGGTATGCGCAATGCCATTCATTCTTGTTCCGGACACAGTATAAAATTGGTCATAAAAAAACAATTCCCAACCGAAAGCAGTTGGGAAAAGCTTGTTGGTTTTGCTTATTTGCGCAAACCAAGTTTTTCTATCAGGCCACGATAAGATTCAAGATTGTTGTGGCTGAGGTACATTAATAAACGTTTACGACGACCTACCATCTGCATCAAACCACGGTTGCTCGAGAAGTCTTTTTTGTTAGTCTTCAGGTGATTAGAGATGTGAGTGATACGCTCTGTGAGCATGGCAATCTGCGATTCAATGGAGCCTGTATTGGTTTCGCTTCCACCAAAGTTTTTAAAGATATTCGCTTTTTTTTCAGCTGTAAAATGAGACATTTGCGTCAGAATTTTTAAATAAACACACTTTTTGAGTGTGCAAAGATAATGAAATAATGTGGAAAAATAGTATTTGGAAATATGAATTTCTGAAATTAAGGTAAAAATTCGCTGCTACGCTAATAATCAGCGCGTTAGGTAGCTAAGAGGCAACATATGTCGCCAGCGTTGTTATACCACACCGCAAAACTATCTCTTTTTTGAATACAAGTAATAGCTGCGTTGTAAAAATGTGCGGTAGGTTGCGTTTCAATCTTCGTTTCTAAAAAAGTATCCCTCCGGCGCGAGTGTTCCTCCGGAACGCTCCTAACTAATGTAGCCGGTTTGTAACCAGCGTTCACCATCCTACACCGACGCGCCGATCAACAAGCGCTTTGATTGTCAACCGCACTAATTCGAAAAAAACCCATAAATTTGGATATGAAAATTTCACTTCAATACGTAAACGATATGGATGGGCATTTACAGGCTGTACAATTGCCTATTGCCGAATGGAATAAAACACTCGAGAAACTAAAGAAACAAGAACAAGCGTTAAAATTAAAATCAGACTTAACGGAAGCTTTTGATCAAGTTGAAACGCTTAGATCTTCAAAAGGGAAAAAACAAACCCTCAACGAATTCCTAAATGAGCTTTAGTATTATTCCATCTGATAAATTTAAGAAAGAGGCAAAACGGCTAATTAAGAAGTATCCTTATCATTGATGTCCTTAGTCTGAAGACTAAGGGTTGCAAGTAAGCCGGTCTCCCGACCGGCGAGTGAGTGCAATAAACAGTCCTATTATGCCGTGAAAAATTGACCAATGTAACCAACTATACCCATATACCGGTCTGAAGACAACGAACATCACAGAAAATCATACCATTCAGCTTAATCAGCGGTTCAGACAATGTTCCGCAGGTGGCGGCCCTATGGGGCGCCGCGCATACCGATACATAAATTGCTACAAACCTTAGACTCCTAACGGAGTCGCCCACCGATACTTATGATTGATGCCCTTAGTCTTCAGACTAAGGGTTATACGGATGCCGGTCTCCCGACCGGCGAATATATACGCTGCGCAGTCCTATTTTGCCGTGAAAAATTGACCGATGTAACCGACTATACCCATATACCGGTCTGAAGACAACGAACATCACAGAAAATCATACACTTCATCTTCATCAGCGGTTCAGACAATGTTCCGCAGGTGGCGGCCCTATGGGGCGCCGCGCATACCGATACATAAATTGCTACAAACCTTTGACTCCTAACGGAGTCGCCCACCGATGCCTACAATTCCCTAAATATTTTAATAACAACGCCACTGTCTAAATTTGGCGAATTTGGACAAAAACCTAACTTTGTTCAGAATATCTTAATTATGAATGTAAGTTTTACCAGTAAACAGGAAAAATACATTGCAGACCAGTTGCTGAGTGGCGACTATCAGAATGCATCGGAAGTAGTGAGGGATGCATTGCGGTTGCATGAAATTTACAGAAACAGAGTATTAGAAGAATTGCGTACCGAGATTAATAAGGGTTGGGATGGACCAACAAGCAAACGTAGCGTTCAGGATATAATCAAGGAAAATACACTGAAAAATAGCTAATACCTTTGCTACCCAACACCTATGAGCTCTCGCACGAAGCTGATAATGATATTCAGGAGATATATGCGTTTACAGCCGAAAAATTTGGTGTAGACCAAGCCATTGGATATTTGTCTGGCTTGGAAGATCTTTTCAACCAACTATGCCTACAGCCCCATACAGGTAGACAAAGGAGTGAAATAAAGGAAGGGCTAAGAAGTATAGGCTATGTTAGCCATTTAGTTTTTTATAGGGTTATGGATACACGAATTAGAATTGTGAGGGTATTGCACTCAAGCAGAGATATGCCTAAATTTCTTTAAATCCCGATACCCCAGATGCCCTAGTCTTCAGACTAAGTGCTCCACGGAAGCCAGTCTGAAGGCAACAAACATCACAGAAAATCATACCCTTCCGCTTAATCAGCGGTTCAGACAATGTTCCGCAGGTGGCGGCCCTATGGGGCGCCGCGCATACCGATACATAAATTGCTACAAACCTTTGACTCCTAACGGAGTCGCCCACCGATACCTACAATTGATGCCCTTAGTCTTCAGACTAAGGGTTGCAAGGAAGCCGGTCTCCCGACCGGCGAATGAGTACAACACACGGCCCCATTATGCTGTGAAAAAATTGCCAATGTAGGCGGCTATGCCACATGCACTAGTCAGGAGACCGGGTGCCGAATAGTTCGTAGTGCGAAGACTACAAAGACCTTAGTCCAGCGAAAAGCAGAGACTCTACGAGTGTACAACCATTTTTTCAGTTGCATTTATTCCCAAGATTAGAACTTTTTAGAAAGTTCTAATCTGTGTACCCATACACCAGTCTGAAGGCAACAAACATCACAGAAAATCATACCCTTCCGCTTAATCAGCGGTTCAGACAATGTTCCGCAGGTGGCGGCCCTATGGGGCGCCGCGCATACCGATACATAAATTGCTACAAACCTTAGACTCCTGACGGAGTCGCCCGCAACTGTCGCCCATACGTGGGGGCACAGGTAGACCAATTAATTATTTCATAAAACAACAATCAAGCCTTTCACAGAATCCTTATAATCAAGGTTCAGAAAGCAACATTATCGCGAAAACGCTCTACTACCCGCTTATTTCGCTCTGCTCCGTTCCGCCATACCTTATGGCTGCCTCAAGCACATCTATGTTTATGTCTTTTAGTTTTTTAAACCTTATGCAATACCCCGTTACACTGGCCTTGCCTATCGTGTTGCCATAGGTATTGGCCAGATAGGCTTTGTCTTTTATACCAAGGATGTACACCGAAAATCCGGTTTTATTTGCACACAAGCCTATCCGAAAAAAATCGCGAGTCTTTCCATCGGCATATTTTAATACCTGAAAACCATAGCCAATGGTGGGGTTGGCCACTGCTTTGTTTTCACTGTTCAAGCCATTATCAAACCAAAGCTTACAATCTGGCAATACCCGTAATATACGGTCGTGCAGCTCTTGCATTTCGGCTCGTTTCGGCTCTGGCTGACTGGCTATTTGCTCATTTATTTGCTCCTGTACATCCATATGCATTTTGCGCTTGCTTATGCAGCTTGCTCAAAATTCGGTCAAATTTTTATTATCTTTTGCCTTGGAGGAAACTAAAATTGTCTGGAAATAGTTATTTTCTTGCCTAAGTGTTCCACAAAATCACAGGCTTCTTGCTAAAAAGAGCCAAATATTACAGTCGGTAAGGATAGCTAAATAATTTTGTTACATACCAATGATTCCTGACGCTATCGCCTTTCGGCAGGGCTTTGGAACACAACTATTAACCAGGATTGCGCTTGCACGGAATAAAATGGATGTAAACCACAAGGCCTGATTGGCTAGAATATGCCTAAACCCGGGGAGAAAAGCCGCAGTAAGCTGCAACCGGAAACTGGTTGAATTTGTACTCGTGTATTACTTTAAACTATCCCCCTACCCCCTCATAAAAAACGACACATACACAAACACAAACGGAGCGGCAACAATCAGCGAGTCGAAACGGTCGAGGGCGCCGCCGTGGCCGGGCATAAGTGCGCCCGAGTCTTTTACATCGGCCATACGCTTTAGTTTAGATTCCAGCAGGTCGCCAAGGGTGCCGGCTATTGCTGCGCACAGCGCAAAGGCTATCCAGTCGGTAAGGCGGTAGGTGTGGGTAAAATACCCGGTGGCTATGGCGCCGCCTATGGTTAGCAGCGCGCCGCCTATGGTGCCTTCCCAGGTTTTCTTGGGCGATATAGGTGAGAAAGGGGTTTTGCCTATGAACGACCCCACCAGATACGCAAAAGTATCGTTTGACCATATCATCAGTATCAGCATTATAGGCAACAGGTAGTCGTGTAGCTGCATGTGTATGAGCAGCAGCATGGGTAGCGATATATACAATAGTCCGCCAAACGATTGCAACATGGCCGGCAGCGCTTGCTTTTTGCTGAGCACGGCGCCCAGCAGCAGCAACGCCGGGGCTATAGGCACAAGCATCCATACCAGCATTACAGCTGCGTTGGAATTGCTCAGCGTTTCGCCATATAAGAAAAAGTAGGGCAGTATCACTATTAGCGGCAGTAGCTGTGTAGCTACAGGCAGCCATGCGGGCCAGTGCGCCTCTTTATCTATTTTCTGCATCAGCCTGAAATAGTCGCGCAGGCAGAGGGCATTGATGAGCAGCGCCAGCGCCAGAAACGCATATTTGTTCCACAGCAAGCCTACCAGCATAATGGCCGAAAACACGATAGCGCTGCCAAGCCGCTTGTAAAATGTGGGTAGATTGAGGGCCATAGCCTTTGATTTATGATTTAAAGTTACTAAGCATTTTCTATAAGTTCGTCGGGCCTGAAATTATCCGACCAGTTTGCTGCCAGCGGCGTTTTGGTACGCAGCAGCAGATACAACGACGCTGCAAATAAAACGGCCCCGCCCACAATATACAATACCGGCGTAGTTGTGCTTTCGGTAAATGCTTTTACGGCCTTGTTGCTGTTGCCTATGTACGCCAACACAATCTGAGCACCATTGAACGACATATGCGCCGCTATGCTGCACCACAGCGAGCCGGTAACATTGTAGATAACGGCCAGCAACACCCCAGCCAGAAAAATAGACAGGTAGCCATATATATTGGTATGCGAATAGGCAAACACTATGGCGGTAAACAGTATCGGCGCCGTCATGGTAAGGGTGCGCTGCTTTACAAAACGCAGCAATACGCCCCTGAAAAACAATTCTTCGCCCACAGCCGGTATAATAGCCATAATAGTAAACATACGGAGAAAGGCGCCGAAGTCGGGCATCTTAAAGAACGCCGCCATCATGCTGTTATTGGCATCCTGCGCCGCTTTTATTTTCGGTCCAAAATCTATCATGCCTACCAGCGCTTCCAGTCCCTGCAGCATGGGCGCGGCGCCCAGCATCACCAGTATAGCCAGCGCTACCTGCATACCTTTGCCCGGCGCGCGCAGCCCCAGGTATTCGGCAGGGCGCGGATGGCTGAGGTAGGCAAACAGCAATGCCGGAACCAGAAAAATAAATGTGCTGAGCACACCCTGTACTATAGTAGCCACCTTTACCATATAGGCGGGGGTTTGTTCGGTAATACCCTCAATTTGCTCCAGACTTATACCCGCTACTTTCGGCAAAAAAGCCATAAGCATCACGCTGGCAAAACCTATCATGGTAAATATCATGAGCAGAAACAGGAGCAATTGCAGGCCCCAGGGGTAATACCTAAAATACTTCATGCTTTGTGGTATATTTTTGGTGCAAGATAAACCCTTATTGGCAAACAGCGCCTACCGGCGCAGTTGTCATATAGCGCGTATCTGATTATACAGGTCGTATGCGGTAAACACATGATTAAACAGATCAGGTTTTAGGGCGGCAAGTTCCTGCTGTAGTTTCTCGTTTTTCTTGTTTTTCTTTTCGTTCAGGAAAAAGAGTATCGCCGTTTCCAGAAGTATTGCAGGTTCCAGATCTTCCAGTGCATCTACGATGGCCTGCTCTCTATCGGGTAGCTCGTCTATAGGCGTTGTTTCGCTGTAGGCTGTATTCAAGCAGTAGCAGTTGGCGCCATCGCTAAATATAATTTTTGCATATCCTATATTTACCAGAAACTCCATTTCCGTGCCCAGCTCAGGGGCAGCCATACCCTCTTTGTACCGTTTGAAAAAAAGGCCATAATCGAAGCCCTTTTGTTGCAGTATATACAGTAGCTGATGCAGTTGCACCCTCAGGCCTATTTTGCCTGTGTACTGTAGTAGCTGCATCAATCTTAGGGTGGTAAATCTCATATCAAATAATTGCGTTTATCTTAAAAGCTTATAACCATATCAATACGGGTAATACCTTTAATTGCCTGCGCTACGCCCAGCAATGCTAATTTTGTAAGGACAGTAGGCTTACTTAACCTGTAAGCAAACGCAGGGCAACAAAAATAAGCAAGCAAGGAGTAAAACGAGCGGCTGTGCAGTATAATTAGCGGATACAATATTTATTAACCCAAATTAACCTGATAGCTGAAAAAACAACGCTTTATGGCTTGGTTTTTGTCGCTTATCAGGCAGTTACTTTTAATAATTCCCAAATTTTGGCCGCAGTAAGGGCTAAAACTTTATTATTTTATTTATTTTTGTTGGTTATTACTCAAATTAGTGCATGGAAGAGATAGCTGCTGGCCCGCTGCTTGGCGAAATAAACAATCCCGACGACCTCAAAAAACTGGATAAAAGCCAATTACAGCAGGTTTGTGATGAATTGAGACAGTTTATTATAGACTGTGTGAGTGTGCATGGCGGTCATTTTGGGGCGAGCCTTGGCGTGGTAGAGCTTTCGGTGGCGCTACATTATGTGTACAATACCCCCGACGACCAACTGGTGTGGGACGTAGGCCATCAGGCATACGGCCACAAAATACTTACCGGCCGCCGCAAGGTGTTTCATACCAACCGCAAGTATGGCGGTATTAGCGGTTTCCCTAAGCGTAGCGAAAGTGTGTACGACACCTTTGGCGTGGGCCACTCCTCTACTTCTATATCGGCGGCGCTGGGCATGGCTATAGCGTCAAAATACAAGGGCGAGCACCACCGCAGGCACATAGCCGTAATAGGCGATGGCGCCATGACTGCAGGATTGCCTTTTGAAGCGCTTAACCACGCAGGCGTGAGCGGAGCGAATGTGCTGATAATACTGAACGATAACAATATGAGCATAGACCCCAACGTAGGGGCGCTCAAAGAATACCTTACCGACATTACTACCTCGCAGCCCTACAACCGTTTCAGAGACGATGTGTGGAACCTGCTGGGCAAGCTGCCTACAAAGGATTTTCAGAAGCTGGCATCTAAGGTGGAGGCTGGCCTGAAGGGTGTGGTATCTAAAAGCAGCAACCTGTTCGAGGCGCTGGGGTTGCGATACTTTGGCCCTATAGACGGCCACAATGTGCTGAAACTCACTGAAACGCTGAAAAGCCTGCAAGGCATACCAGGCCCAAAACTGCTGCACATAAAAACAGTAAAGGGCAAGGGCTACGGACTGGCAGAAAAAGACCAGACACTGTGGCATGCGCCAGGCACGTTTGATAAAATAACGGGCAAGATAAACAAGAAAGTTTCCTCTGTGCCCGAGCCGCCTAAGTATCAGGATGTGTTTGGGCATACGTTGGTGGAGCTGGCCGAGAAAAACAGCCTCATAATGGGCATTACGCCCGCTATGCCCTCCGGCTCGTCTATGAAGTTTATGATGGACGCCATGCCCGACCGCGCCATAGATGTGGGAATTGCCGAGCAACATGCCGTGACGCTAAGCGCAGGCCTGGCTACGCAAGGCATGAAGGTGTTTTGCAACATATACAGCAGCTTTATGCAACGCGCCTACGACATGGTGATACACGATGTGGCTATACAAAAACTGCCCGTAGTGTTTTGCCTGGATAGGGCGGGTCTGGTAGGCGACGACGGACCTACGCACCACGGCGCATACGATATAGCGTTTATGCGCTGCATACCCTACCTGGTAGTGGCTGCGCCAATGAACGAGTCGGAACTGCGCAATATGATGTACACTGCCCAACTGCCGGAAACGAAAGAACCTTATGTGATTCGCTACCCGCGCGGACAAGGCGTGCTACCCAACTGGCGTACCCCCTTCGAGAAGATGGAGACAGGCACTGGCCGCAAAATATGCGATGGTCAGGAAGTAGCTATACTAACCATAGGCCATCCCGGCAACTTTGCCGTGCAGGCCTGCAAAATGCTGGCAGCCGAAGAAATATACCCCGCCCATTACGATATGCGGTTTGTAAAACCCCTCGACGAGGCTATGCTGCACGAGGTGGCCCAAACCTACAGCAAGATAATAACCGTAGAAGACGGCACGATAGTAGGCGGTTTTGGTAGCGCTGTACTCGAGTTTCTGGCGCTGCACAACTATACGCCCGAGGTGAAGATACTGGGCATACCCGACCGTATTGTAGAGCATGGCAAGCCCGAAGAGCTGCACCGCGAATGCGGCTACGACGCCATGGCCATAGCCGATGCAGTACGCGAAATGGCCGGACTGAAAACCCTTGCAGAAGTACTGGCTTAAACGATTTATAGAAAACCGCTTATAATAAACGTAAACGAATAGCGCGCAACCTCCCGGTTGCGCGCTATTCGTTTACCGATACTGTACAAAAACGGCAAGCGCCCTATTATAGAATAATGAAAACTGTGAACCAGTATACGGCAACAATAAATGTTCATTACCGGGCGCTGTGCTCAGCAAATGTAGCATAAGCGCATTAACGTGAATGACGCCGCCGTTGCCGGAGACCCCGTTTGCAGTAGCCAAGCGCCTCCGAACTCCTTCGTCGGCTCAGAACAACACCTTTCTATGGCTTTTATTCCAATGATTGCCAAGATCACAGCATATGATTGATATAGGGTCAGGTAGCCTTTTTTAACAGCATTGCCAACTTTCTGAACGTTGGCAATGCTTGAGAGGAGCGGTTTGGTGAAGCCCGCACAAGCATCAGCTTTTATATCAACTAAAAAATATACCTATAATAAGCGCTACGGCCTACGGGCAATCTCTTGCGCTGGTCAGTTGCACATCGGTGGTATCGCGTATCAGAAATTGGCTTGTGTTATACATCGAGAATATGCCTGTAATAGATCCCTTGCCGCTTGGGGTTATATAGGGCTGAAAATTGGCAAATCCGCTGTTGTACATAACTATCGATCCGGTATTAGGGCAGTCTTTTATGGTACGCGATGTGGCATAGCTTGTAGAGCTGGGCGCCGCATAAGGCACATTGGCCGCACTCGCATCGAATTCCATATTGTCGAGCTGCACCAGCTTATTCAGGTATTTATTGGTGTTGCTAAACAAATCCACAAATTTCACCTTTTCGGGTGTTACTGTGTTTGGGTACGAAGCCTTTACTACTGTTTTCTGCATCATAGCCGATGGTATATTCACCAGCCTCAGCGAGCCAGATGCTGTAGATGCGTCAAACGCTATTTCGGGCAGGCCATGGTAGTTTACCAGTATCAGGTCTTTGAGCTTCACATATACTTTGCGGCCTATAGGGTAGTCGGTATAAAGGTTACTTTGGTCTATCGTTACCACTATAGCTCCTGTGGCGTCTTGTATTATTATTTGCTTGTAAAAATTGCCCGATCTGTCGTCGGCAGTTACCACGCCGCTTACAGTGGTATCGCCCATTTTGCGATAGGTGTTGGCGCCCATCTCTATTGCCATAGACGATAGCTGACCAAGGGTGGCGTTTACAGGTAGCTTAGGGTCTATTTGCGAAGTATCGGGCGGATTATCGAATGATTGCTTGACACATGAATTTAAAAATGCGCTGACAAATAATACTCCAAGCGCTAAACGGAAACCTTTCATTGTATGCTGATTTTGATTGTTATAAATTGATGGAATGATATGCCTTAATTAGAAACGTAAACTGATGTTGAGGTAGTAATTGATGCCAAATGCATACTGATAGGTTGCGGGAAACTTATCGGGATTGCGATTTACGAAATCGTACCTGAACTGCTCACGGCCGCGCAGCAGCACATTGGTATTGTTGAGCAGGTTTTTGATACCGAAGCTAACTGCCAGCACAGTATTGCCGCCGGTGGTTTTCTTGACCAGTTTCGACATCCTCGATAGTTGAAACGATTTTCCGGCATAGAAGTCGGTTACAAATGCCGAAGGCAATTTTTCCTGGTCGTATATTTGGTTCCATTTTGTCGAATTTCTGGCAATAAGGTCGGCGGCGGGTTGGGTGCGGCGGGCTGGGTTTACCTCTACATAGTTGCGGTCGAAGTAGTTGAAATTGATGTTGGCAAACCAGTAGTTCTGGCTGTGGTAGTTTAGTTCTACGCTATAGGCTGTTTGCGGACCGGTGGGCAAATAGTAGTTCTTGATGTACGATTTAGATGCAATGGCGTGTTGCGTAGTGTCGTTATCTACATAAATGCTAATATCCGGATTGTTGGTGTAAAACGACTGACCTATAGCTGCAACGCCTTTCACGGTCAGGTAGCGGGTCAGTTTGTAGCTGCCCATCAGTTCCACGCCCAGCGAGCGGGTGTCTTGGTGTTGCATGGCAAAGTTCACAAAGGTTTGGTAGGCCGGGTCGTCGTTGTAAAAACGTTTTATCTCGGTTGCATTTTTTACATCGGTCACATAGCCTACTACGCGCGCATTTACCTTACCCGATTTCAGCAGGTACCCGCCTTCCAGCGTCTGGCTGCTTTGCACGGTAGGGTTGTTCACTGTATAGTCGCGGGTTTCGGCGGCTATAAAAGTATTGGTAGCCGTAGGGGCCGATACTATGTAGGCTGCGCTGGCATACAGAAAACTATGCCTGTTCAGCTTGTAGTTTATGCCGCCCTTGCCTGCATAGTTAAAGAAACTATAGGTAGCGCTTTTGCCCAGCGAGTTGTTGGCAAACAAACCATTGCGCATAAAACCCTCGCGGCTGAACGAATTGTTGCCGCCTTCGAGCGCCGCAAAAAAGCCGAAACGATTGTACGAACCTACCACCTGGCCCCAGGCAAGGCTGTTGTTTTGCAGCAGGCTATAGTCGTAGCCATATTTATCGCCTTTTCTTATTACTGCGTTCGGATTGCTCAGGTTGTTTTGGTTGTATATAGGGTTAGCAACATATTGCAGCGCTGCAAACTGATTATAGTTTACAAAAAAGTCGCCGCCCAGCAGGTCGGTGAGCTGCTTGTAGCTGCGTGTGTACTGAGATGTAATAGTCAGGCCGCCGAACACCGACAAATGAGCATTGAGCGAACGTTCGATATTCGTGTTGAACGTGAACTTCTTCAGGTCATTTACTTTATCGCTCAGCACATATACCGATCTTTTGCCGGTTACATTGTTGCCCTGTATGCCGCCTACATTGCGAATGGTTTCGTTATTGACCAGGTTGGCATTATACAGGCGATTCCAGTCTACCTGCATTTTCGCTGGGTCGTTCTGTATTTCTCTGGTTACTTGATTGGCGGTGGCGGTGTCGGGGGGCGTGAAGTTGAGGTAGTAGCTCGGCAGGTTTTTGTAGTAGTTGCCAAACGGGCTGGAAGCGTTGTACCAGTCTATCTCACCCTGCTTCTCCTTGCCAAACTGGTAGCCCACTGCTGTGTTCCAGCGGGTACGGTCGTTGGGGCGGTGTTCGTAATTGAGAATAGTAGTAGGCTGAAAAACGTTTTGTATAGATCCCGATCTTTTCTCCACCTTACCCTTGTTGTCGGTCTGGTAGCCCCAGTCGGGATTGTAGTAATTATCTTTGGCGAGGTTCATGGCCTCCTGTGTGGCCATACGGCCCCTTGCCTGGCGCATAGGCACGCCAAACGATGTCAGGTTCATAATTCCCTTTTTCATGGTTTTGCTCACGCCGGCATAGTAGGCGTAGCCGTCCATAAATGTACCGGGGCGGTAGCCTTCTTGGTTCCACTGTCTGTTGGCCGATAGCGTATAGGCCCAGCCGTTTTTCATTATGCCGCTGCTTGTGGTAAACATTATTTTGTTTACGTTGGTATTGTTGCTGGTATAGGTAACCTTGGTTTCTTTTCTGTTATTGGCGGCAGTAGCCTCTATGTAGGTAGATCCATTTACTCCGCCAAAGGTGTAGGGCGATGGCTCCAGACCATAGCGAATATCGCGGCCGCGGAATACATCGTTTTGATTGCCCAGATGCTGTGTCCACGACAAATATCCGGTTTGGGCATTATTGATACTGATACCGTTTACCGACGATTGGTTCTGATTGCGATTGCCGCGGGGCTTGAACATGTAGTAGCCAAACACAAAAGCCGCTGTGGAAACAAATGGGTCTCTGCCCGACAATAGCAGCTCTTCGCCGCCCACCGATGCATTGTCGCCATTGTCAGATGCCGAAACGTCGGCAGTAGCTATGGGTATAGTGGGGATGTCAGCGCTTTCAGCAGTAGCGTCGTCCGGGGTAATTTTTATATCGCCCATATCTACCGCTACATCATTTATCGCTACGTTTATACTGTCGGTTTTGGCGCCAGGGCCGCTGATGAGCATAAGGTAGGCGCCCTGCGGCGTTTCGCTAAGTTCAAACTTACCTGCGCCATCTGAACTGGTAAAAACGGCTAATTGCGGGATGCTCACCTTCAGGTCGGCAAAGGGTGCATTGGTAACATTATTAACCAAACGGCCTTTTAAAGTAGCCGTTTTTTTATTCTGGGCATTTACGTAAACTGTAGCTGTAAGCAAGGCCAACAGCAAGGGAAGTAACTTTCGAAACATGATCGTCCTGAAGTTTTAGAGAATTGTAGATGAGGCTGCAAAACTAACGGCAGCATGCCTCCCGATTTTTTTTGGAGGGTTATGTTATTATTACCGCAATAGCAACTTATTGTTACATAATTGTTGATTGGGTTTTTGTGTGCCTGTATTCAATTTCTTTGCACAAAGTTTGCTCATGATTTTTAAGCGTTTTTTATCGGTTGCTATGCTATGCGCAGCAGCCATGCAGGCCACTAATGCGCAGGCACAGGATCAATATAAGGTAGCCGCAATAGGCTTTTATAACTGCGAAAACCTCTTTGACACCATAAACGACCCCAATAAAAAAGACGAAGACTTCACCCCCGACGGCCCCTACCGCTACACCAGCGATGTATACAAGGCAAAACTGCATAACATAGCCACCGTGTTTAAGCAGATGGGGGCAGACGTAACGCCCGACGGGCCGGCCATAATAGGGCTTGCCGAAATAGAAAATGACAATGTGCTGAAAGACCTGGTAGCCCAACCCGAAATAGCGGCGCGCCACTATCAGTACGCCTGGTTTTATACACCCGACGAACGCGGCATAAGCACTGCGCTGCTCTACAACCCTAAGTACCTGAAAGTGCTAATGGCCGAACCGCTACGCGTGCCTACCGAACAACTTGCTTACAAACGCCCTACCCGCGATGTGCTGCATGTGTGCGGCATACTGGCCGGCGATACGGTGCATATATTAGTCAATCACTGGCCATCAAAATCGGGCGGCGATGCTGCAAGCGCACCGGGCCGCCGCCTGGCGGCATCTGTAGATAAGCGCATCGTAGATTCGCTGAAAGCCATTAACCCTGCAACCAAAATAATACTGATGGGCGACTTCAACGACAACCCCAACAGCGAGGGCATTATGGAAGTGCTGCAGGCAAAGGCAGAGCGCACAGATGTGAGCGATACCAACATATACAATCCATGGTACAATATGTACAAAAAAGGTATTGGCACAGAGATATTTCAGGGCGAGTGGAACCTGATAGACCAGATAATGGTGAGCGGAGCGTTGCTGAGCAATAAAAACGGGAAATGGGCCTACTATAAGCAGGAGATTTTTAAACGCGACTTTCTCGTAAACAAGATTGGCCCCTACAAAGGGCTGCCGCACCGCTCTTTCACTGTTACCCACCAGTGGGACAATGGCTACAGCGATCACTTTCCGGTATTGGTGTATCTGATTGAGAAAAAGTAAGCATACAGCTATAAAAAGCAATAAGCGCAATACCCTTCTTACACCGTTTAAACTTCAAACATCGGCATACTTTTTCGAATGTTGGTTACTCAATTTGATTGCAATTTGTGCTTAGCCCGATAGGGCTAAACTGTGCGTAGCCGGAGGTGAAACCTCCGGTAATAAGGAAAATGAGGTCCAACTCTGAAAGAGTTGAATGTGCTTTTGTATACTACAAGTCCATATTGCCTATTCACATTCAACCCATTCTGGGTTGGAGTGTTGGGAATTCCTTACCCCGGGATACTCCCGCGGCTACGCATATTAAAGCCCATTCGGGCTTTTCCTCACCAAAGCAATAGCAGTTATCTTGATTGCATTTGAAGGACAAATACAAACATGTTCGTGCGTTTCATTATGCCGAAAAATGAATGTTAAATGGTGTAATGCATAACGCAACTGCAAACCTGTTGCGCCTAATGGCGCAATGACCTGCGTTGGCGCCGACTTTTAATCGATTTGGTATAATTTAGTTGCCTTGTAGGCAACTAACAAAAACCTGCATATTGTTCACGCTTACAACTCTTGCTGGTCGTCGCTCATGGCTACTATTTCGTGTATTATGCCATCCATTTCCGCTACCTTTTCCTGAAGCGACGCCATCATTAGGGCGATATGCGCCTGATCGAGTTCGTGTTCTTTAATTGCGGATGTAATGCCCTTTATGGTTGTGAGCGGCCCGCGTAGTTTGTGCGACTGTACCCAGGCTATTTTTTTCAATTGTTCGTTGTTGAGCGCCAGTTTTCTTATCAGGCCCAAAAACTCGGTTATATCGCGTCTGAAACAGCTTACGCCTATTATGTTGCCGTGTTCGTCTTTTATGGGTTTAAACCGTATTTCTATATCAGGTGCAAAACCATCTATAACAATGCCTTTTTCCAGTATCTGGTGTGCTGCTCCTTCGAAAGCCTTTACATATCCTGCCCTTATTTTTTCGAAAAAGACCGGATTTTTTTCTTGCAGTATATCCTTTTGGCCAGTTCTTGGGTACACCTCAAACAGTTTGTACAGGTAGTCTTTGAATGGCTTATTGAAGGCCAGATAGCGCATTTGCAGGTCTACCGACCACAGAAAATCGTCCGTATTTTCTATCAGCGCCAGAAAGTTGAGCTGGTCTGTTTTTATTTTTCGTTGCAGTTCTTCTTCTTTTATGGCGCTTTCTACCGTTATTTTTTCAGTTTTTTGTTCCAGTGTTTTGTAGTTCTGCTGAAATCTCTTTAGCGAGCGGTATATCACCATCAGGGCGCCCGCAATGAGTATTACGGTCAGCGCCATTATTATGTTGTTTTGCCGACGTATCTGCACATCTTTTTCCAGATTGGCTATCTGGGTTTCGTGTTCCACATTATCTATACCCTTTGCAAGGTCGTAGTTGGCATTTTTTTGTGTGCGCAGCGTTTTAGCCTCATGAGCTTCGTGGAATCGTTGCAGATATTTTATCGCATTATTAAAATCGCCTTTTTTCTGGTAGTACTTCCAGTTTGCGCCGGCGGCTCTGTACACCAGTTCTAGCGAGTCGGCGGTCAAATTATTTAGGTTTTCGAGAAACAGCGTATGTTCGTCAGTCAGCAAATGTTCAGCTTGCGAGTATTTCTCGGCGTCGGTATAAAGTTCAGCCAGTTTTATAAGGTTAAAAAGACGGTCTTTCAGATTCCGGTTTGCGGCTTCATTTAGCGCCAGGCTTTTCAGGTAGTAGGTTTCGGCAGAATCGGTATTTTTCAGAGAACCATAAGAGCTACCTAAGTTACCATATACTACCGATAGCGCTTCTTCCCAATTGTGTATTTGTCCGGGAAATTGTGGCATCCATAGCAATATATAGTCTATTGCAGCTCTGTAGTAATGTATGCTGCTGTCGGTAAGTCCGGCTTTAAAATAGGCGAGGCCGGTATTGCCTATGGTTTCCTGCCGCCTGAAGTTGTATTCCTGCCCATCATTCTTGCAGGATGTTAGTTTGGCATAGGTTTCGTTAAACAATCGGGCCGACTCGAGGTATTTTTCTTCGTGGTAAAACGACATTGCTATCCGAAACAGGTAAACGCCCTCTTCGCAGTCTGATTTGCAACTATAGGCTACAGCCTTAGCTTTTGCATAATACTTAAAGGCATCGCTGTATCTGTTTAGTTTATAGCATACATTGGCCTTGGACATGTAAGCATGAAACATGTTGCCCGAGTCGAAAACATCGCGATTGGCATCTATAAGCTCCAGCAGGCTATCTGCGTATTGTTGAGCTTTGTAGTATTGGTCGGCATAATTGAGGTAATGGGCGTGCTTCTTAATATATACCTGAAATCTGTCTGCAGGCGCGAGTTCTTGCCCGGCAAGCGCGCTATCCAGAAAGGGTATATATGCTTGCGGTCCACTGGCATACTTAGCTATATCGGCAAGATCCAGAATATTTCCTGTTTGGCCCGTTGTTTGTTTTGTAGTTTGTTCTTGCTTGCAGCCTGCTAATGCCATAACAACCATTGCCATTGCGGCTATGAAAAGTTTCATGGTTGTTTTTGGGTTCATGTTAGTTCAATTTTAGCGCGGCGTTTACAGTATTTTCGGCAGGTTGGTGTTTTCTACTAAGTTTCTTATAGTGTCTTTAGTAAATGGTTTTATAATGTAGCCGGCTACATTAGCGTTATTATCGGCTTTTTCCTGGTCTTGCTTACTTATAGATGAAGATAAAATATAGAGTTTGTATTTGTTTTTTAGGTTTTGCGGAAGCGAATTGAATTTATCCAGAAAGGCCCATCCATCTATAATGGGCATGTATATATCTAGTAGTATTATTGCGTCGGGGTGTTCGGTTTCAGGCTCAGTGGCGCCAGCCAGATAAGTTAATGCCGACTGAGAATCTGTGAATTCTACAATTCGGGCGTCGGGGTATACACTTTTAATGATTAATCTGGTAAGCAGATTATTCATTGCTACATCGTCTATAATTACAAAACTGTGCTGTTCGTTCATTTTGGGTATTGTAAGGATTTATTTATCAGATAAGCCTAGTCTTTTGTGCAGTACATGTACGATTAGTCTTATAGATTCTTTTGTTAGGGGTTTTATGAGGTAGTATTCTACGTATTTGTTATCGTGTGCGCGGGTCATATCGCGTTTGTCTACCGACGACGAAAGTATATAGATTTTAATACGGTTTTTTACCAGTTCATCAAGTTTATCAAATTTTTCAAGAAAGCCCCATGCGTCCATTATGGGCATAATAATATCGAGCAGCAGTATTGCTCTGCCATCGTAGTTGGGGTTGCTGTATTTTTCTACTATATGGTCAAACCCCTTTTCGGCTTCAGTAAAATCCTGAATATCGGCATCGGGATAGGTTTTTTCCAAAATCTTCCGGCAAAGTAAATTGTTGATCTTGTCGTCGTCTATGATGATGAAGTTGTTGAAATAATTCATGTTGCCTGTATTTATGTGCGCTCGAAAGTGAGATAATCTGTTAATTCATAAAATAGTCGAACCCAATCGGAAGCGTTATGTTGAAGGTTATTTTCGACTTTTTGTCGTTCTCAACCGTTAGCTGACCGCCCAGCGTTTCTGCAATGGCGCGCGCATAAAACAGCTTGATGCCGCCGCCCGTAAGATGTTGATACAGTTTTTTGTACACATCCAGTATATTATTTTCTATGCTACTTAGGTTTGTGCCAGTCAGGTCGTCGGTTATAGAAATGGTAATGGTTTTGTCTTTTGTAGCGCTGGCTATTGCCACAGTTAGCTCATTAACGTCGGCGCTGTATTTTACCATGTTATGCATTAGGTGCAAAATAACTTCAAATAAATAATACCTGCACGACCAGAAGTAATTTATTTCAGAAAAGTCGGTAGACACATTTATTTTTCTGTCCGGATGTTCAAAGGTCAGTTTTTGTTTTATTTCGCTGATCAGCCTTGTCAGGTCTACCTGTTCCTGATTAAGTAACACATTGGTTTTCACCTGAAGGGTACTGTTCAGGTCGCGCATCACCTCATCGAGTTTCGCCGATGAACGTCCCATGGCGGTCATAAGCTCATTCATTTCCGTTTTGGGAAGCATATCGGCGTTATTTTTCAGTAGGCTCGAGATGCCCATTAGGTCGGCTACTTTTGCCCGCAGATTGTGTGACACTAAATGGCTAAACTCTTCCAAACTCCGGTTGCGTTGGTTCAGGTCGTTGATGAGTTTATTCTGTTTTAATTCAGCTACTTTATTTTCATACTTGCGCTGAATATTGTCGAGCGCGAAATTTACGGTGCGTGCCAGTCGCTCCAAGATGATCACCTCATCGTTGGTAAACGAATCATTTTCGTCTGAATAAATAGCCATCACCAGCCATTGGCCAGTGCTCAGGCACATGGGCAGGCTTATAGACGAATGCAGATTATAATGTTCGGCCATCATCAACCAGGGGCTAAATGAGGGAGACGACTGCATATTGTTTACTACCACGTTTTTGCCTGTTCGCAAAGCGGTGGCGGTGGGTCCGTTGCGGTGCTCAGGTTTGTTGAGGTCTATATAAAAGTCGTCGAGATAGTGTATCGCAGTTCCGAATTTGTGGGTAGCGTTGATCAGCTGCGATTCATTTATTGGGTCGGGCGCATAGCCTATCCATGCCAGCTCAAACTGACCATATTCTATTATTTTTTTACACACATTTTCCAGCATCGAAAATTCATCGCTGGCTACCATAACGGTATCTTCTACTTCGCACAGCAGTTCAAATTCGCGAAGCAGGCGCACATACTGTTGTTCCCTTTTTACCTTTTCGGTAATGATGTCTGAAATAACCATTATTCCGCCTACGTTGCCGTCTTCAGTAAACCACGGTTTAATATTCCAGCGCAAATTCTGCCGACTGCCGTCCATTAGCTGCATTTCTTCGTTTTCACTACCGTAGCTGCCGCCCGATAGCAGGCAGTTTTGAAATAACTCCATCAATCTGTCGGGCAATTGATGAAATATTTCTGGAAGCGTTTTGCCTATGGTTTCTTCGCGTATCAGGTTGTACCTGCCCAGCCATACATCGCTGGCCAATATTATCTGTAGCTTGTCGTTGAGCATGAGCATAGACACCGGAGCCTGTTCCAGTAGAGATTCGTGCAACTTCCCGTTTTGGTTGCTGCCGCCCTGTCCGGGATGCTCCATCACGGATGCCTTATTGCTGCGCCTGGTATCATATTTGGCCGCAATTGTTACAACTATATCTTCGCCAGCAGGCGTAAAGGCAAGAGAGATTTCATCGCCTATTACTCCGGTATAGCAAGTCATTTTTTGCTCTGTCTGGTCGGCAGCAACGGCTTTCAGCGTTTCGTTAATCTGTTCAGCGGCGCTTAGTTGTAGCGCGTCAGCCAATGTTGTACTTGCGTTGAGCGCTATGTCTATACTGCAAAGCGCGTAAAACCGGCTATTTCCCCACATAAGCATACCACCCTGATCGGCAATACAACAGAAATCTGATGACTGTTCTAAAATCCGGTAAAGGGTATTCAGCTGAAGCGGGTTTTGTGTTAAGGTATTGGGCAAGCTAAAAGTGTTTTGCGGTTTATTTTCAGAAAAAAAAGAATGTCTAATTTTTTATTTTTATCTCTATAAATGTACAAACAAGCTAGGTACTTTACTGTATTTTTCGTCAGTTTTTATAGCTATTTCTTGTAGTTTTTCTTAGTAGGCAGCCGTATCGTAACCACAATTGCCTGTAGAGTAATGTTTCATTTCTATCGAAATGTGCAAATTGCATGTATATACTTTCAAATGTTCGCAATTATATAAAAGTATTATTAACCTGAAACTGACCGTGGTCAGTTTCTCTCATTATTTTGCTGCTAAAAAGGCTGTTGTACTTATTATTTAAATGTTTAGAATAAATTTGTTTTATGGTACTCAGCAGATTTTGGTTAATCATTATTCTTTCGTCGGTTGTTTACATTCTGTTTCTGCTGGCTACCGGGCAGTCTTATTCTATAGACTATGTGGTAAACGGTAAAAAAGACGAGCCACTGCTGCTCAAAGAGCTGTACCTTAAAACCCTGCCTGCGCCGGTGCAAGACAGCCTGACACATGCAAAAGACGGTCGCTATATACTGAAAGCGGCCACTGCTAAAAAGGACACCTTACTGACACTGGATAAAGACATAGTGCGCATGACCTGCGGCAAGCAAGCCACCGATGGTATACTGCCTACGTGCAAGAATACAATTTTCGATCTGGTACTGCCGCTTATTGCTTATTTGTCCTTTTTTTGCGGCATACTGCAGTTGCTTATAGATTCGGGCGCATCAGAGAAGCTGGCGCGGCTGCTGAGCCCGGTATTCATCAAGATATTCCCAGAGGTGCCGGCCAATCATCCGGCCATTTCGTACATGATGCTCAATTTTGCCGCCAATTTTCTTGGTCTCGATTCTGCGGCTACGCCATTTGGTCTCAAGGCCATGGAGAGCCTGCAGGAAATAAATCCCGACAAAGAAAAGGCCAGCAACTCACAAATCATGTTTTTGTGCCTGCATGCTGCCGGGCTTACGCTTATACCCACTTCAATTATTGGCTACAGGGCTGCACAAAACGCCCAAAATCCCGCCGATGTAATGCTGCCCTGTATCATTACATCATTCGTAGGTACGCTGGCTGCATTGATAATTGTGGGCATACGCCAGCGTATTAATTTTCGCAGCGCTACCTTGTTGCTGTCTATAGGCGGGCTCATTGGCATTATTGTAGGCTTGCTGCTTTATATTACCCGGCTCGATCTGCTGGCTAAAAACCACTTTACCAACAATATCTCTAACGTTATTCTGCTGCTCATCATTCTGGTTATTCTCACCTATTCCTTCCTCAACGAAAAGGTGTTTGCCGCTGCCGACCGTAACGTTTTTTCGTCGTTTGTAGACGGGGTGTCGAGCGGGTTAAAGACCGGGGTTACTGTGTTTCCCTATATATTGGGCATGCTTGTGGCTATATCGTTGTTTCGCAATAGCGGCGTGTTCGAGATTATTTCGGGTTTGCTGGCCAAGTTCTTTTTGTTGCTGGGCATCAATAAGCAGGTGGTAGATGCATTGCCGGTGGCTATACTGCGCCCATTCAGCAGTAGCGGCTCGCGAGGGTTTATGATAGACTCTATGCAAACCTATGGCGTAGACTCGCTAACGGGCAGGCTATCGAGTGTTTTTCAGTGTTCGGCCGAGACAACGTTTTATGTTATTGCCGTCTATTTTGGCAGCGTTAAAGTGAAAAACACCCGCTACACCCTGTCTACCATGCTGCTCGTAGATCTTATATGCGTAGTAGCGGCTATATTAGTTTGTTCGTTGTTTTTTTAGTGGCTAAAAAGTAAAGGGCGTCACTAACCATTATTGCCGTTTGTGCGTCTTTAATTGCATTGTATTAATCGGCAGATAATGGTCGGCCGGTATTTGCCTTTAAAAACGAAACCTTTATGAAGCACATTTCTTTTTCTCTGTTGCTTTTGGCGCTTTGCGCGTTCTTTTCCGCACAATCGCAAACCATAACTACCATCGCCGGCACAGGTTATAGGGCCGGTACAGGTTTTGGGGGTTATACCGGCGATGGCGGCGCCGCTACCAACGCTCAACTGGCGCATCCATACGGTATAGCATTCGACGCCGACCGGAATATGTATATAGCCGACGGAGTAAATCACTGCGTGCGTAAAGTAACAACAGCTGGTATAATAACCACCATTGCTGGCAATGGCACAGCCGGACATACCGGCGACGGCGGCCCTGCTACTGCCGCCACATGCCGGTATCCGCACGGCATAGTAATTACCCCCGATGGTAGTGTCATTTTTACTGAAAATGGCAATCATTGTATTCGTAAAATATCGCCTACGGGCATCATATCCACTATTGCCGGCACTGGTTTGCCCGTATACTCGGGCGATGGCGGCCCTGCTACTGCCGCCGGCGTATTGGGGCCGGGCGGTATTTGCCGCGATGGCGTGGGCAATCTGTATTACTGCGATGGCGCGGGAAGCAGTATGACCCACATTCGTAAAATAGACCCGGCGGGTATCATCACCACCATTGCAGGCACAGGTTCGTCGGTATATAGCGGTGATGGCGGCCCTGCCACCGACGCCGGATTTTCTACACCGACCGATATTACACTTGATGCGGCAGGCAATCTGCTCTTCACCTCGTGGGGCGATCACCGTATTCGGAAGATTAGCACAGACGGCCTAATAAGCACGGTAGCCGGCGTTAGTTTTTCGGGCTACGGCGGCGAGGGATTACCGGCAACGGCTACCCAGCTAAACTATCCGGCTTTTTTAAGCATAGACACCATTGGCAACATTTATTTTACCGACCAGATCAATCAACGACTGCGTAAGATCAATACTTCGGGGCTTATTGTTACAGTGGCCGGCAACGGTGTGATGGCCTATGCCGGAGATGGCGGACTCGCAACGGCCGCAAACCTTAACTCGCCAATGGGCGTGCACGCAGCCGGTAATGGCATTGTGTACTTTGCCGATATGCAAAACAATGTGGTGCGCAAAATAACCATGAATGGGCCTAAGTTTACCTGCGGCGGCATACAGCGCCTTCAGGTTTGTATCAATGAAATAGCTGTGCCGGTAAATACTATGCTGGCTGTAACCCACAACAGCGCCGGCGCTACAGATACCTGGAGCATCGCGACACCGCCCGCTCACGGAGCGCTATTGGTCGGTTTTACAGCAGTATCCACAGGAGGAGTAATGATACCCACAGGCCTGAGTTATACGCCAACCACAGGTTACTCAGGGCCCGATACCTTTAGGGTGCGCGTAACCGATGGCGTTGCCGCCGACACAACAATGGTTTATGTAAATGTTAGTCCGCTTCCGGATGCCGGCGTGGTAACCGGCGCAGATACGCTTTGTTTTGGCGATACTATAACCTTCCACTCTACCACGCCTGCAGGGCGTTGGATGTCTGTGTTGCCCACTATAGCGGATATTACGCCGGCAGGTCATTTGCGTACGTTGGGTATAGGCGCAGACACTATATTGTATGTTCATACCAACTATTGCGGCGCCGATACTGCCGTTTATTCGCTCGTAGTAGCCGATTGTTCGCTGGAAACGCCGCTACGGAATACAACAGGTCGGTCGATGGTTTTGTATCCAAATCCAGCCTCAGAAACGCTCGTAATAAGAACCACTGCCGCAACGGGCGAGCTAATACTGACTGATATGCTGGGCAGGCAGGTAGCAAGGCAAGCAGTTGCAAGCAATAACACGCAGATGGACATACATGAATTGCCAACAGGTATTTATGTGGCCGAATGGAAAAATGACGGCGGTATTCTGTCTATGAAAATAGCTATCAGGTAATCGACTGTCATTGAAGCGCCATCTTGTTATAAATGTTATGAATTGATATTGTTTAGCGCTAAATTTAATTTTAACATTATCAATCATAGTATTCAAATCCTGACGTATGAGAAAGACAACCTTTTTAGCATTGGTATGCTTGCTACAGGTAAGCAATTCGTTTGCACAGTATTATACAAAGGCAAATAGCAAATGGTTTTTTGGCTCCAATGCCGGTCTGGATTTTTCTTCGGGAAGTCCGGTAAGTTTTTATTCCAACAATATGTATAGCGACGAAGGCGCAGCCGGGGTGTGCGATATATACGGGAATACCCTTTTTTATACCGACGGTAGAAACGCAATAAACAGGCTGGGCAATGTGATGAACAACGGATACGGTATGCCGCCCTTCAATAGCTACGGCAGCTGCACAAATGCGGCGCAAATAGTTCAGAACCTTGGCAATCTCAACCAGTATTATGTGTTTTCGCTACAGGAAGATACCCGGTTAGTAAATCCTTCAGATCCTTACAGCGGCCGATTGTGCTATAGCATTGTCGATATGTCGCTGGATAGCGGCAGAGGCGCTGTGCTGGATTCTGTAAAGGGCATCATGTTGGATAGTGTGTTGTCTGAAAAAATGATAGCAATACCCGGCAATAACTGCAATGTTTGGCTCGTCAACCACAGTCGCGACCATGCGCGTTTTTATGTGCGCGAAATAACAGCTTCCGGAGTTGGATCACCCACGGTGTATACAGCGGGCGCTAATAATACCTATGGTTTTTATGCGCAGGGAACAATGATTTTTTCGCCCGACAGGACAAAAATTGCTATGGTCTCGTTCCAATACATGAGCAGAGACCAGGCTTTAGAATTGTTTAGCTTCGACCCCAATACTGGTCGTGTATCGAACCAGCAAATGATAGAAAATTTAAATAGAGGCTATGGTTGCGAGTTCTCGCCCAATAGTAAGTTGTTGTATACATTAGATATCGTAGACGACAATATGAAGGTGATGCAATACGACTGTTCGCTCACAACTACTGCCGCCATACAGGCATCTAAAAACATTGTATTTACAGATTCTCCCAGGTTCGCAATATATAGCATGAAACTTGCTCCCGATAACAAGATATACTTGCTATCGATGAGTTCGGATAGTCTTGATTGTATTACGGCCCCCAACAATGTAGCAACTCTGTGTGGATATAGTAAAAACCTAGTAGGCTTATTTGCGGGCACACATGGCGTTTATGGATTGCCCAACGTGTATGTTACCGCCGACACCAGTTGCTCGATAATAAAACGCCTGAATACCCCGGTGTGCTTGTCGCCTAATCTGTTTTCTGTCTATCCCAATCCGGCATCCGGCACATTGACTATAACAACGCCAACGCCCACAGGCGCAGTAGCGCTAACAGACATAACCGGCAGGCAGGCGATCACGAAGAAAGTAACAGAAGCTACAACAACGATAGAAATTGGCACGTTGCCCAAAGGAATATATTTTGCAGCCTGGACCGATGACAGTGGCGCCAAAGCTGTGCAGAAAATTGTAGTAGAGTAGTTGCAATATTATGCTGCAGAGCGAGGCGTTAAACCATAAAAAATGCTGTGTCATTTACGACACAGCATTTTTTATGCAGTCTTTCCACTGCCAGTGATTTTTGAAATGTTATGGGCTATAGCTTAGTAGCTAACAGGAAACGTAGCGGCTGTTTTGTCCCACATCATTTTTATTGCCTCCGCCGAAGCTTCGATAGTAAATTGTTCTACAACATTATCGAGGGTTGTAGCGGCTACTGCTGCAGTCACTACATCCTTGGTTTTGTCGTATTCGTAAGCGCCCCATTGGCCCAGCTTGCTGTTCAGTATCAGCGTCCATTCGTTTTTATTGGGTATTACAAACAGCGTATACGTACCTGCTTTTACAGGGCGGCCCACTACTTTGCAATCCTTAGCAAAAGTGATTTGGGTAGCCTCGTCGGCGCCGGCGCGCCAAACTTTGCCGTATGACTCGAGTCCGCCGAAAATGTCGCGTCCTTTTTTGTAAGGTCGGCCATAGGCAATGGTCATATTTGCCGTTCTTACGGTATCGTGCGGGCTTTTACGTTGTTCTTTTGGCTTGCCCTGCGCAAATATCGATGAGGCGGCCAATAGCAATAAAAAAGTTAGAGAAAATAGTTTTTTCATAAAATAATTTTGGCTGCAAGTTAATGCCAAAATTCATTTCACGAGCGTTAGGGCAGGTGTTTTTCAGTGTGAAATGCAGGTTAAACGCAGCGGAGCATTTAAAACAATAATTTGCTTGCCGGGGTAGCAAAATCCAAATACAGCAATAGAGCTTTTCGCTAACCTGCGTTTACGGATAAAGGTTACTTTTGCGGCATACTTTTTTACTTTTACTAACAATTACTTACCATATGCTGTCATTAAACCTCGCCGGTAAAACGGCCCTTGTAGGCGGAAGCACTCAAGGCATAGGTCTGGCTACGGCGCAGGCGTTAGCCTCGCTGGGCGCCAATTGTGTGCTGCTTTCCAGAAACGAGGAGAAATTGAAAATAGCGGTTGCTACCCTGGATACCGCTGCAGGCCAACGCCACGGATACCTCGTAGCCGACTATGCAAACACAACCCAGGTGCGCGAAGTAGTAGCCGGATTTGTTGCTACACATCAGGTGCACATACTCATAAACAACAGCGGAGGCCCTGCCGGCGGCCCGATAGTGAATGCAAAGCCGGAAGATTTTTTAGCAGCATTTCAACAGCACCTTATATGTAACCATATTATAAGTCAGTTGGTTATAGATAGAATGAAAGAAGCAGGTTATGGGCGGATAATTAATATCATTTCTACATCAGTAAAAATTCCACTGAAAGATCTGGGCGTTTCCAACACCATACGCGGGGCAGTGGCGTCGTGGGCAAAAACCATGGCAAACGAGCTTGGGCAGTATGGAATTACAGTGAATAATGTGTTGCCCGGGGCTACCACAACCGAACGTCTGACGACCATCATTGCCAACAAAGCAGCCAAAACTGGCAAGACCATTGCAGAAGTGGAACACGAAATGATGAATGAAACACCCGCTCGCCGTTTTGGCAAGCCCGAAGAGATAGCCGCGATGGCTGCTTTTTTGGCAAGCCCTGCGGCAGCATACGTAAACGGAACGAGCATACCAGTAGATGGCGGCCGTACCGGCAGCATTTAGCAACAAAAAGAGGGTGTTCAACACACAATCTAACAGATAATACACATTTGCAAAATGCGTATTTGTAGAATCAGGAAAAAAATTAAGCCGTTTTGGAAGCCCAAAAGCCGTTTTTCGCTGACAGAAATATGACATTGCAAATAAATTTATCTCAAAAAATCGGCTGAAAGCCGCCACAGGCTTGAAAAACATTTTTTCAAAAATGTGTACAACTTTTCAGAATTGTGTTGTAGTTTTGCCCTCGCTTTTATATAATGGAAAGTTAATTTTCAAATTTATTCCTGTGCCAGAATCATTGAAGCCGCTTTTTAGAATTTGCTCTCGGAGCGCATTCGCTTTGTTCGTTTTTTTGCTATTATGCAACATATCAGCTATTGCAGCGCCTGATGGGAAAGCCCTGTTCATGTCGAACTGCGCTGCCTGCCACAACCCGTTGAAAGACGCGACAGGGCCGGCATTGCAAGGTATCGATAAGACTTTGCCTCCCAAGCCATGGTTGTATGACTGGGTGCACAACTCAGCTAAGCTTATTGCCAGCGGCGATAAGGTTGCGGTAGACATCTACAACAAGTGGAACAAAACAGCGATGACTGCGTTTCCTCAGTTGTCTAACGAAGAAATAGACGCGATCATCACCTACGTAAACGGTGTGAAAGCAGAAGGTCCAAAAACGCCTGCTGGAGGCGCTGCTGCATCAGGCGAGTCTGCCGAAAGCAACGGATGGGTTTACACAATCATTACTTTGTCGCTACTGGTATTGGTAGTGATACTGTGGAAAGCAAACACCGGCCTTCGCCGCGCTGCCAATGAGAAAGTAGGCATTCCAAACGAAAAAGAAATTCCGATCTACCGCAGTAAGCTGGTTATCGCAGTGTTTGCAATATTGGTATTCATATTTGCCGGCTACTGGATAGTAAATGGCGGTGTTAACGAAGGTCGTCAGCAAAACTATCAGCCGCTGCAACCCATATACTACTCGCACAAAGTGCACGCAGGTATCAACCAGATCAACTGTTTGTACTGCCACGCTGGAGCTGAAAAGAGCCGTCAGGCGATGATACCTTCATCTAACGTATGTATGAACTGTCACAAACAGATCAACTCATATAGCGGAGAAGCAGAACATCCGCTGAAAACAGCTGAAGGAAAGGTAATAAACGGTACAGAGCAGATCAAGCTGCTGTATAAATATGCAGGCTGGAACGAAGAAAAGAAAGATTACGATCGCGATGCAATGGGTAACATCAAAGCAACCCCAATACAGTGGGTTAAAATACACAACCTTCCCGATCACGTATACTTCAATCACGCGCAGCACGTAAAAGTTGGTCAGGTACAGTGCCAGCGCTGCCACGGCGATATCCAGGAAATGGACGAAGTTTATCAGTTCGCTCCATTGTCTATGGGTTGGTGTATCAACTGCCACCGCCAGACAGAAGTTAAGTTCACCGACAACAAATACTACAGTATCTACGAAAAATACCATGAGGAACTGAAAACCGGTCAGCGTACAGGTGTAACAGAAGCCGAAGTGGGCGGTACAGAGTGTCAGAAATGCCACTACTAAAAGTGAGTTGAAGTTGAGCAAAGTAGAATAGTGACTGAGGAAGACAGATGTGAACGCTAAAAAGAACAGCAACAGCATACTGAGAAACGCTTTCTCCATTTTTTTGAATTTTGAATTTTGAATTTGCAATATGAGTCAAAAACAATATTGGTCGGGCCTGGAAGATTTGAATAAAATCAATGCTCCTCATACGGAAGTGGCAGACAATGAGTTTAAAGAAGAATTGCCGTTTGACTTAAGCGACAGCTTATTCAACGCCAATACGCCTCGCCGCGACTTTTTGAAGTTCCTCGGTTTCAGCACATTAGCAGCTACGCTGGTAGCAAGTTGCGAAATGCCTGTGCGTAGAGCGATTCCTTATGCAATTAAGCCCGAAGACATCGTTCCGGGCGTACCTAACTACTATGCATCTACTTTTGCTGACGGCGGCGACTATTGCGCTATCGTTATCAAAACAAGAGATGGTCGTCCGATAAAAATAGAAGGCAATGACATGTCGTCTATTACAAGAGGCGGTACATCTGCAAGGGTTCAGGCATCTGTACTTAATCTTTATGATAAGGCGCGTATTCGTTTCCCTTATGCCGATGGCAAAGAGGCTACGTTCGATGCTATTGACCGTGTAGTGAAAGAAGGACTAGCAGCTAAAACCGGCTATCTGGTTACTTCATCTATACTTAGTCCATCTACTAAAGAAATAATAACGCAGTTTGTCGCTAAGTTCCCTAATGTTAAGCACATAGTTTACGATGCAATATCGTATTCAGGTATGTTGCTTGCCAATGAGGCTTGCTATGGCAAACGCACATTGCCTACATTCCATTTTGATAAAGCGAAAACAATAGTGAGCATTGGCGCAGATTTTCTGGGCACCTGGCTTTCACCTGTTGAGTTTTCTAAAGCTTATTCAAAAGGACGCAAGATCAGCGCTAAAGACACCAAATCGCTGTCTAAGCACTATCATGTAGAACCCAACCACACTATTACCGGCGCTGCAGCCGACCATAGAGCGACTTGCCGACCAACCGAGAAAGGTATGGTAGTAACAGCGCTTTACAATGCTGTAGTAAATGGCGCGGCTCCTTCATTGCCATCTAAAGGCCTGAACGAGCTGGTTACTAAAGCCGCAGCCGACCTGAAAAAAGGTAACGGTATGGTAGTATGCGGTTGCAACGACGTAGCAATACAAACAGTAGTAAACGCAATAAACGATAAGATAGGCGCCAACGGAACTACCATCAACTGGGCTACAACAGGCAACTACAAACAAGGTATCGATAAAGATATCGTGGATATGGTTGCTGCAATGGAAGCAGGCTCTGTAGGTACAGTGATACTCGCTGGCGTTAACCCTGTTTACGATTATTTTGAAGGCAAGAAATTTGCTGCAGCCCTCGCTAAAGTAGGCGTAACTGTATCGTTTGCCGACAGAATGGATGAAACAGCGCAGAAATGTAAATTTGTAGTACCAGATCATAACTTCCTCGAAAACTGGGGCGATGCTGAACCAAGATCAAACTACTTCAGCTTGCAGCAGCCCGGTATAGCTCCGCTGTTCAAAACACGCGCTATGCAGGATTCGCTCTTGACATGGGCGGGAGGTACACAGTCTTACGCTGATTTCTGGAAAGACTACTGGATGAAGAAGCTTGGTAGCCAAGCGGCTTTCGATCAGGCTCTTCAGGAAGGTGTAATTGAACCTAAAGAAATTGCTTTGGGCGGCGCTACCTACGCAGGTAATGTAGCAGATGCTATTAGCAAAATACAGGCAAGAAAAGCAAGTACGGGCGTAGAACTGGTTGTTTACCAGAAAGTAGGTATTGGTCATGGCGGCGTATGGAGTAACAATCCATGGTTGCAGGAAATGCCCGACCCAATTACTAAAGCTACGTGGGATAACTATTTGTGCGTATCGCCTAAAAGAGCAAAAGCCCTTGATGCAGAATTGACAGGCTTTACTGAAGTAGATGCTAAGAAACGCGTTGTTACTGTAAAAGGCGCCAACGGATATACTATAAAAGCTCCTATTATTGTAGTGCCAGGTATGCACAACGATGTAGTAGCGCTGGCAGTAGGTTATGGTCGCGATAAAATGGTGGGCCGCGCCGCTGCAACAGACGAAACAGCCGGTAACGAAAAAGGCGGAAAAAATGCATATCGTTTGTGATGTTCAATGGCCAGACATTCGAGTCGCACCACGACGTTACAATTGCCGGCACCAACGAATTTTATGAAATAGCCATTACCCAAACGCATAATAGCTATGAGGCTCGTCCAATTCTCCATGAATTTACACTTGAAGAGTTTGAGAAGGATCCAAAAATATTGCTTAAAGAGCGTGGAAATGAAATAGCTGAATTTGCTGAAATTCCATGGTTGGAAGAAGGTAAAGAGGCAGAAACAGAAAAAATTGTCGGTCCAAATACAGAAGAAGAATATCGTATTAACGGTACGCTTTATCCAAACCACCCATACGAAGGTATTAAGTGGGGAATGTCGATCGACCTTTCAACATGTATAGGTTGCGGCGCTTGCGTTGTAGGCTGTATGGCAGAGAATAACGTATCGGTAGTAGGTAAAGAGCATGTGATGAAGTCGCATGAAATGCACTGGATAAGAATCGATCGTTATTTCAGCGGTAAAATCGAAGAGCCTGATACAATTCAGACTATATTCCAGCCAATGCTTTGCCAGCACTGCGATAACGCTCCTTGCGAAAACGTATGTCCGGTATCTGCGACCAACCACAGCACTGAAGGTTTGAACCAGATGGCTTATAACCGTTGTATAGGCACTAAGTATTGTGCAAACAACTGTCCATATAAAGTTCGTCACTTTAACTGGATGGACTGGAACGGAGCTGATGCATTTGCAGACAACCAATTTGAAGATTATCGTCGCGATGACCTGAACGATGATTTGACAAGAATGGTGCTTAACCCTGATGTTACCGTAAGAAGTCGCGGTGTAATGGAGAAGTGCTCATTCTGCGTACAGCGTTTGCAAGAAGGTAAACTGGCTGCTAAAAAAGCTGGTCGTCCGGTTAAAGATGGTGAAATTCGCACTGCATGTCAGCAGGCCTGTCCTACAGATGCTATCACCTTTGGTAATGTTAACGACAGAGGTAGCGAAATTGCTAAGCTGCGTAAAGATGAGCAAATGGAGCGTACATTCTATGTTCTGGAGCACATACACACATTGCCAAACATTAATTATCTTGCCAAGATCAGAAATGCTGATGAAATCAAGGGTATTGATGAGAAGAAGGACGATTTCCTGAAATACCACATTTAGTAGTATCAGGGAGCAATACGAAGAACTTTAGTTAGTTGAGGTTGATATAATAATAATGTGTTAGAAAGAAGTTTAGTTGACTGCTTTACTTCACAATTAAAAAAATTACTAATTACGTGCTATGCATATTAAGTACGAATCGTTTGTAAGGGAACCACTTGTAGATGGTAACAAGACTTATCACCAGGTGTCTGAAGACATCATACGTCCTATTGAGGGTAAACCCGGACGTATGTGGTATGTTGGTTTTTTCTTCTCAATCATCCTGCTGTGTTTCGGAATTTTTTCCGTTAGCTGGTCGGTGTATTGGGGATTGGGAACCTGGGGTGTAAACCGTACGGTAGGATGGGGTTGGGACATTACCAACTTCGTGTGGTGGATTGGTATCGGTCACGCCGGTACGCTTATCTCCGCGATCCTCTTGCTATTCCGTCAGGGATGGCGTACAGGTGTAAACCGAGCAGCGGAAGCGATGACGATATTTGCGGTAATGTGCGCGGGGCAGTTCCCAATATGGCACATGGGTCGCGTATGGGATGGTTTCTGGGTATTGCCGCTGCCTAACTCGCGCGGTCCACTATGGCCGAACTTCGACTCTCCTCTTCTTTGGGACGTGTTTGCGATATCAACTTACTTCACCGTATCACTGTTGTTCTGGTATTCTGGTCTTGTTCCCGATTTCTCGTTGATACGTGACCGCGCTAAAACGAAATTGCGCAAGATGTTGTACGGTTTTGCTTCATTTGGCTGGACGGGTACTGCAAAGAACTGGCAACGTATGGAAGCTTTAGCGCTTGTACTTGCAGGTTTGTCTACTCCACTGGTACTTTCTGTACACACTATCGTATCTTTCGACTTCGCAACCTCAGTTATACCTGGTTGGCACACAACTATCTTCCCGCCATACTTCGTAGCGGGCGCTGTATTCTCTGGTTTCGCAATGGTGAATACACTGTTGGTTATCACTCGTAAGATATTGCACCTTGAAGAGTATATTACTATAGGTCACCTGGAGGCAATGAACAAGATTATCGTTCTTACAGGTTCTATCGTAGGTGTGGCTTATCTTACAGAGTTGTTTATCTCTTGGTACAGTCAGAATTGGGGTGAAATGGCAGCGTTCCAATGGCGTATCATGGGTCCATATTGGTGGAGCTACTGGGCGATGATGACTTGTAACGTGGTATCTCCTCAGTTGTTCTGGGTCAAGAAGTTGAGAAGAAACATACCCTTCACATTTGTTATGTCTATCGTGGTGAACATTGGTATGTGGTTTGAGCGTTTCGTAATCATCGTTACTTCTACTTACCGCGACTGGGTGCCAGGAAGCTGGTCTTATTACAGCCCAACATGGCCGGAGGTTGGTTTCTATCTCGGTACGTTTGGTTTGTTCTTTACTTTGTACTTCCTTTTTGCTAAGTATTTCCCGGTAATAGCAGTAGCTGAGATCAAGTTTGTACTTAAAACGTCTGGCGACAACTACAAGAGAGATATGGAGCGCATTGAGGTGCAAAGCGCTGAAGAATTCCAGCATGAGTTGGATGCTCATCATGATGAAGATCATCACGAAGAAGCAGCTCACCATTAATAGAGCAGGTTAGCAATAATCGATTGAAAAAATTATTAGACTTTTTGAATTTATAATACAATGGCTATAAAGAAATTTGCAGTAGCGGCCTACGACGATGAAGCAGTATTGTTTCCTGCAGTCAAGAAAGTGCGCAAAAGCGGTTACAAAATACACGATGTCTATACGCCTTTTGCGGTGCACGGACTTGATGTAGCCCTCGGTCATAAGGATACAGATTTGCACATCGCCGGTTTTATCTATGGATTGTGCGGTACTTCTACAGCAGTTGGTTTTATCTCATGGATTTATACATCCGATTGGCCTATAGTGTATGGTGGTAAGCCTCACTTTGCATTACCAGCATGGATTCCAATCACTTTTGAGCTTACAGTATTGTTTGCTGCAGTGGGTATGGTGTTGAGTTTCTGCTACCTTAATCAGATAATGCCAGGCGTTAAAAAACACGTATTCCACCCCCGTCAGAGCGATGACCTTTTTGTAATGGCTATTGAAATAAACAGCCATATGTCTGAATCTGAGGTAATAGCATTCCTTAAATCAACCGGCGCTGTAGAAACAAATGTTCAGATGGCTGAAGAAGGATGGTGGTACGGACGTTGGGATAAAGAAGAAGAATACGAAAAATTGAATAGTTCAGTTGCTTAGTATCACAACGTTTTAGCGTTTTGTGTATTTTTGATAAGAGTAAGAAGTAGCGTCCCGTTTAGATTGATAATAGATCTGTAATAGGAAACTAACCTCGTTGCTAATGACTTATTACTTTTTGGAAATTTGAATTTTGATAATTAATATGAACAAGATTAAGAGCATAGTAGTAGCAAGCCTGGCAATTACCATTGGTCTCGTTTCGTGCGACTCAGGTAATATGCGTCGAACTCCGGGTCACATTTATGCGCCCGACATGACCTACTCGCGTGCTTATGATGCATATACATCAAATCCTAACTTCTCTGACAGCCTGACAAGCAGACCTCCTGTAGCTGGCACTGTTGCACGTGGTCATGAATTGCCCGATCATTTAAAAGAAGGCGATACAATGGCTATGAAAACAATGACTACTTCGTTGCGTTTTACGCCCGATGAGTTGAAGGAAGGCGGCAGGCTGTTTAACATATACTGCGGTATTTGTCATGGTACTGCACTCGATGGTCAGGGTCCGTTGTATACTGCTGGAAAGTTTGCTTCAATGCCTGCGAATTTGAAAGATGCAAAGTATCTCCATATGCCAGTCGGTCAGATGTATCATGCCATAAAGTATGGTAAGAACATGATGGGCGCTTATGGTAGCCAAATAGACATCAGACAACGCTGGATGGTAATTGCTTATATCAAGAAGGTGCAATCAGAAAACGGTGGCGACGCATTTGCTTTCGGCACAACTACTCCTGCTCCTGTTGCAGATACTACCGCAAAAGCGAAAGAAGGACCAGTAGTAGCTATGGCTGATGCAAAGGAAAAGCAAGAGCCCGCAAAAGCTGAAAAAGCGCCTAAAAAAGGTAAGAAGCATTAATAGGTAACAATTTTAGTAACAGAATAGAATTTTAGAACGTATTTTAATTAAAGTCGCATACAATGAATGACCGTTTTGAGATACCCGGACGCTTAAAGAATACCAGTCTCGCATTGATAGCAGTAGGTGTGCTTACACTTATAGCAGGTATTGCTTCTTTGCTGATGGGACACAATAGCAACGACACAGACAGAGCGCGTTTTTGGGCCGTATTGCTCCATGATAGCGTATTCTTTACGCTGATCACAGCTGTGAGCATATTTATTCAGGCCGCTGTTTCGCTGGCCCAAGGCGCTTGGCTTGTTGCCTATCGCCGAGTACCTGAAGCAATTGGCGCCAACGTTTGGATTTTTGGAACCATAGCTGCAGTAGTGATGTTCCTGATCGTGTTTACGTTTAAGGATTCAGCAGGACAAAACACTATTTATCCTTGGGTCACACCAAAGGCGGGCGATAAGATATTATTAGGTAAAGGAGCTTTCCTTAATAAAGGTATGTTTGTTGGCTTTACACTGGTAACAGTTGCGCTTTGGGCATACTTTGGTAACAAATTCAGAGCAATGTCAATAGCTCAGGAAAGCGCGCCAAAGAACGATACCAAAATCTATTGGAAAGTCTTTCGTTTGTCTGGCGTATTTCTGTTTGTTTATGCACTTACGCAAATGAGCACTGGTCCTTGGTTGTGGATCATGAGTATTCAGGCACATTGGTACTCTACCTTGTTTAGCTGGTACACATTTGCAAGCGCCTTTGTTAGCGGTATATCTCTTATAATGTTGTGGGTTATCTATTTGAAGAACCAAGGTAATCTCGAGTTGGTAACTAAAGAACACATGCACGACCTGGGTAAGTTTATGTTTGCCTTCAGTGTTTTCTGGACATATCTTTGGTTTGCTCAGTACATGCTTATATGGTATGCGAATATTCCTGATGAAACTGTTTATTTCAAACTTCGTCAGCAGGGTCCGTATAGCGTAATTTTCTACGCAAACTTTATCATCAACTTCTGCATGCCAATCATTATACTTATGGCTCGCCCAAGTAAACGTAATTATTTTACTGTTACTTTTATGGCTATGGTTATTATCTTTGGTCACTGGTTGGATTATTTCCAGATGATTATGCCTGGTCCATTGAAAGGTCACTGGCACATCAACTGGTACGAGATTGGAATCTTCATGGGCTTTGCAGGACTGTTGATATTCACAGTTAGCCGCACATTGGCAAAATCAAATCTTGTTCCTGCCAACAATTTGTTGCTGAAAGAAACAATGGTTCATATTGCCTAACTACAATTGAATCTCGGATATAAACAAGGATTAAAATTTAACAAGTAAATCTAAGCTTAACGACCATGTCGGTATTTCTAATAACAACATTGATAGTTCTGGTATTCGTCATTATCTACCAGATAGGTAAGGCAAGTGAATATGCTACAGTACTGCGCGGTGAAGAGAAGGTAATGGCGCAAACTAATCGTACGATAGGTTGGCTCCTTCTTGCAACTTTCGTTTTCCTAATGTGGGGTATTTGGGAGTGTAATGAATATTTTAAAGGTGCATTGCTGCCAGTGGCTGCTTGTAAAACCGGCCAGAATTACGATTCTATGTTTAACGTTACTGTAATGGTAACCGGTATTGTATTCTTTGCAACACAAGCTGTTTTATTCTGGTTTTGCTTCAAGTATCAGGCAAAAGATAAAGTAAGTACTTACTTTTTTGCACACAATAACAAACTTGAATTGATATGGACGACAATTCCGGCAATCGCAATGGCCATATTGGTAGCAATCGGTTTACGTAACTGGTATGAGGTAACATCTCCTGCGCCAATGGACGCTACTGTTGTGGAAATAGTTGGAAAGCAGTTTAACTGGTTGGTGAGATACCCCGGTCAAGACAAGGAATTAGGTAAGCGTGATTTCCGCAAGATAAACGATGCAAACAATGTTCTCGGTCTTGATTGGACAGATCCACATAATAGTGATGATATTATCTCGCAAAGTGGTGAGTTGCATGTTGTTGTTAACAAGCCCGTTAAGTTGTTGATTGGTTCTCGCGACGTAATACATGATGTAGGGTTGCCTCACTTCCGTATTAAGATGGATGCTGTACCTGGCATAACTACTACACTGTGGTTTACCCCTACAATCACTTCTGATTCAATGAAGTCAATAACAAAGAATCCAAATTTCGTCTATGAGATCGCTTGCGATCAGTTGTGCGGTAAAGGCCACTATTCTATGCGCGGTACCATCATAGTTGAATCACAGGCTGACTATGATAAGTGGATGGCAAAACAAACTTCGTATTATTCTGCGAACAACCCTGCTGCCACTCCAGCTCCTGCAGCTGAGCCAGTAAAAACGGATAGTGTAAAAGTAGTAACGATGAAATAATCGGCTAAACGTAAATAGCCATAAAAGTGCAAACAATGAATCACGCAGAAACTATTACTCAAGGTACACATGTAGCGCATGGTCACGATGCTGCTTCGGGTCATCACGGTCACGAGCATCACGAACAGCATTTTATCTGGAAATATATTTTCAGTCAAGACCATAAAATGATTTCAAAACAGTTCTTGATCACTGGTATGATTTGGGCTGTCATCGGAGCTTTGTTCTCTGTATTTTTCCGCCTTCAATTGGGTTTTCCAGATAGCACTTTCCCTATCATGGAGAAATTTCTTGGAGAATGGGCTAAAGGTGGAAAACTCACTCCTGAATTTTATTACGCATTGGTAACAATGCACGGTACCATCTTGGTATTCTTTGTACTCACCGCTGGCCTGAGCGGAACCTTTGCTAATTTGCTTATACCTCTTCAGATTGGCGCACGTGATATGGCTTCTCCTTTTATGAACATGCTATCTTACTGGTTCTTCTTCTTGGCAAGCGTTATCATGATGATATCGTTGTTTGTTGAGACTGGTCCTGCATCAGGTGGTTGGACCACCTATCCTCCACTGAGCGCTTTGAAAGAAGCATCCTTAGGTTCTGGTGTTGGTATGGATCTATGGTTGTTGGGTATGGCTATGTTCGTTGTTTCCTCATTGCTTGGAGGTCTAAACTATATAAGCACGGTTTTGAACATGCGTACAAAGGGTATGACTATGACCCGCATGCCTCTTACAATTTGGGCGTTGTTCTTTACAGCTGTTTTGGGCGTATTATCCTTCCCAGTGCTTTTCTCAGGTGTTCTTCTTTTGATATTCGATCGTAACCTCGGTACAAGCTTCTATCTTTCCGAAATATTTATTGGCGGCAAAGCTTTACCGCATATAGGTGGATCAGCTATCCTCTATCAGCACTTATTCTGGTTCTTGGGTCATCCAGAAGTATACATCATTATGCTCCCAGGTATGGGTATGGCATCAGAGGTTTTATCTACGCACAGTCGTAAACCAATCTTCGGTTACTTTGCGATGATTATTTCATTAGTGGGTATTACCTTGTTAGCTTTCTTAGTATGGGCACACCACATGTTTGTTACAGGTATGAGTCCATTCCTTGGATCAATATTTGTACTGCTTACCCTCTTGATTGCTGTTCCTTCAGCGGTTAAGGTGTTCAACTGGTTAACTACTATTTGGCGCGGTAATATCAAGTTTACTCCAGCAATGCTGTTTGCACTTGGTTTTGTATCTCTGTTTATCTCTGGTGGTCTTACAGGTATCTTCCTTGGTAACTCTGCTCTTGACATTCACTTGCATGATACTTACTTCGTAGTCGCGCACTTCCATATAGTAATGGGTGTATCAGCCTTCTTTGGTATGTTCGCCGGTGTGTACCATTGGTTTCCAAAGATGTTCGGAAGGTTTATGAACAACAGTATTGCGTACATACACTTCTTTGTCACTTTCATTGGCGCTTACCTCATTTTCTGGCCAATGCACTATGAAGGTATCGCGGGTATGCCACGTCGTTATTACGATTATTCTGCTTGGGAATCATTCAAGCATTTCCAGAGCATCAATGGTTTTATCAGCATAGTAGCAACTATCGTTTTCTTTGTTCAGATATTGTTTGTGTTCAACTTCATCATTAGCATTTTCCGTGGCCGTAAGGTTACTACTCCAAACCCATGGAACGCTACGACCCTTGAGTGGACAACACCAATCAATCCCGGACACGGTAACTGGGAAGGCGATATTCCAGAAGTTCACCGTTGGCCATACGATTACAAGGATGATGGTAATGGTAATGACTTTATCCCTCAGACAACTCCATTGAGACCAGGAGAAGAGTCGCATTAAAAAAGGCTTATTTTGACATTGTATAAAACAAGAATACCGCTCCCTAGGGGCGGTATTCTTGTTTTATACAATAGTTTTAGTTGCCTCTATGCGGCTAATTTATGTATGTCTTGTACTTCGATTATTTGTTTTGAATATCCGCTTTTTGCAACATTGATCATGGAAATGCCTACTTCTTTTAATGTGGAGACTGAATTGTTTGCTATTAGTTTTAAAAAAGGATACATCCATGAAATGTACTTGACAAACTTCTGCGTATACTTCAACCCCGGAGTTGGGTGTATATATCCCGGTCTGAACATATATGCGGCGTGAAATCCCATAGCCATAATAGCATTTTCTGTTTTACCTTTGACTCTTGCCCACATGTTTTTACCAAGTTCTGTGCTGTATGTTCCTGCGCCCGAGATATAACAGAAAGTCATCTTGGTATTTAGACGGTTGAGTGTTTTTGCAAATTTTGTAGTTAGCTCATAGGTCAACTTGGTATATTCAGCTTCATTTTTACCTATTGACGTCACGCCAGCGCAAAAAAAGCACGCATTGTAACCTGTGAGTTGAAGCAGCGCGTCATCAAGGTTAGAAAGGTCGGGTATAATTAGTTCTGTTAGTTTATTGTGGGTTGTTCCGCAAGGTTTGCGGCTTACGGACAATACTTTTTCTACTGATTCGTTGTTTAGGCATTCATGTAATACACCTTCACCCACCATTCCGGTAGCCCCTGTCAGAATTACTCTAAGTTTCATATTGTTAGTTGTTTTTTGATAGACCGGTTATGCAGTTGGTTTGTTTTCCTCGAGAAATGCTTCATAAGCCTGTCGCCACCCGGTCCATTCTGTGCTCATTCCGACTGAAAAGTTGTGGTAGACAGTTGTTAGTTGACTTCCTGTTTTTCTTAGTAAGCGCGTCATATTTGTTAGTCTTTCTATGGCCTCCTGCGGCGTTAGTCTGAGTTCGTAATGGGCTGTTGTATCCATAAAGCAAAATGGGTAGATACGCAGGTTTGTTGTGGTTTCATTTTGAATATTATACCACAAGAATGAACTACCCGTGCCTGCTCTAAAACCTAATTTCGAACCATAACCCATGCTGTAATCTACTTCTATATTGTTGGCAATAAGCAGTTTGTAGGTTTCGGGCATTTTGATTTTTATGTAATGCTGTCTGGATATCTTTATAGTTTGGTTAGTTATATTCTGTAACGTATTTATTTCAGATCTTGTAATAGATTCTTGATAGGAATAGTAGGAAGGATGTATTCCTATTTCTCCATCTTTTGCCACGTTTTTTATCACCCTGATCATTGCAGGATTGAGTGGGTGTATGTTTTTATCGAAAGCGCTGGTTTTGTCGGCGCATAGGATGAAATATATAGGACGATAGTTGTGTAGCTTGTGCAGCTGGCGTAGCCACCTAAATGAGTCGTATGGGTCTTTCAGCTTCTTTTTTAGCACGCGTGTGCGTTCTGCTATCTGTACCATGTCCATGCGGAGTATAGCCCTTAGATAAGCTCCGAAGATGCGCCGAACACCTTTGTGCAAATGGGAATAGGCAATATCGATATCGTAAGTTGGTAAATAAGTAAACAGATGTTGTGGAATGTTCTTTCCTGTGGTTGTGTTTAACATGCGGCGAAAGGCATCGACCCATTCATCTACTATTGGTCTGGATAGTAAGCCTTTACGATATAGTATACTCTCTGTAGGCGGGTAGCGGTTGTGCTTATCGGGTGTATAGGTATAGTATTCTTCATACCTGCTGAGCAGATAGAAAATTGCGCTCAGCATATCGAAGTTGAGCGTCATTGAGTCATCATTTGTGGAAAATAATGTTGGTAGTTCTTGCCATATTCCTGCTGCTGGTTTTTGATCGGCAACGCCGGTTTCCCATAGCAGGCCGACATCTGGAATAGATATGGCGCCATTGCTGGTGGCGCCATACGATATGATTAATGCATTAGAGTTTGAATTAGTTGGTTTAGTGTCGATCAAGGTGTACGATAGTTGTAAGCGTTCTTTTATCAGCCAATCGAGGACATAAGTGAGTCTCGGGCTAATATTGGGGCTGTATACTACTATAGTTTCCATCGCAAATTGATTAGGGGTTTTGTTCCTTCCATAGTTTATTGAACGATTTTGCCGCAAATTCAAGCGCCCCCCTGTTCTGTCCCCACGTATCTTTAAATAGCGTGTTCACTACTTTGCTTTTTATTCCCGAACCTGCTATGTTCATAATTGTTCTACTCAACATTGCGCGTTTCCACACACCCCATGTCAGGTTTTCGGCGTTGGTATTCAATCGTTCATTTACTGCTATGGTCCTGTTTTCCAGCAGCATTTCATGAATGTTTATTTTTAGTGGGCACACCTCCGTGCAGTTGCCGCACAGGCTTGATGCATAGCTCATGTGCTTAAACTCTTCCATGCCTTTGAGGTGTGGCGTTATTACCGAACCTATAGGCCCGCTATAGGTGGCGCCATAGGCATGTCCGCCTATGTTTTTATATACCGGGCAGGCATTAAGGCAACTACCGCAACGAATACAATACATACTCTCGCGCACTTCTTTGCGTAGCAGATTAGTACGGCCGTTATCGAGCAGTATTACATACATTTCTGTTGGTCCGTCGGTTTCTTTAGGCCGGCGTGGGCCTGTAAGCACCGAGTTGTATACTGTAAGGTTTTGCCCGGTGCCAAATGTTGCCAGCAGCGGCCAAAACAGATGTAAATCGTTGACAGAAGGCAGAATCTTCTCTATTCCTACTATTGATATTTGTGTTTTGGGGAAGGTAGTGCATAGCCGCGCATTACCTTCGTTTTCAGTAATGCAAACGCCGCCTATATCGGCCAGCAGGAAATTACCGCCGGTAATGCCTACCTGTGCAGAGGTGTACTTTGCACGCAGTTTTTTACGGGCTATCCGGGTAATTTCTGTTGGCGGCAGATTGGGTTCGGTTCCCAGTTTTTCGTGAAACAGCTTGGCTACATCTTCCTTGCTTTTGTGCATAGCAGGGGTAACAATGTGGTATGGAGCCTCGCCATCGAGCTGCTGAATGTATTCGCCAAGGTCGGTTTCTACAGATTCAATATTGTTGCGTTCCAGAAAATCGTTGAGGTGAATTTCTTCCGTCACCATCGATTTCGATTTAACTACCTGTTGCGTGTTTTTTTCTTTGCATATCTGCAATACTGCATCAAGGGCATCGTCAGCTGTTTCTGCCCATATAACCTTTCCGCCATTCGACACAAATTTCTTCTCAAACTGTTCCAGATATTTATCCAGTTGGTTGATGGCTTTCCACTTTATGTTTTTGGCTTTTTGGCGCGCCAGCTCCAGTTCGGCAAACTGCTGCTTGCCCTTCACTACACTGTCGTTGTACTTACCTATATTGAACGCTATCTTGCGTTTATGCTCCAGGTCTTGTGCCTTCACCTGACTCTTGGCAAGAAATGCTGTTTGTTGTACGGTCATTATGTTCCTTCGAATGCTGGTTGCAAAATTAGCGGATATTGGGCAGTCTGTTTTGCCAAATTATCGTTTCATAGCGTTGTTTTGCAGCGATAGGGGCAATAATGTTTGTCTTAAAAAATGGATTCCGATATAGAAGGGTATAAATGCAAACAGATAATACGGGCTATTCAGTGCATTACAAGGCAGGTGAGTAAAAAAGTAGAGGAAGATAGGAGATGGGTATCGGATAAGGTAAAGAGAATGTACTGAAATCGGAATTAGAGATTAGCAGTTAGTTCTTTTAGTTCGGGATAATGGTTTATTTGTTCGTATTGCAGATACTGTCTATAAGTAAGTATGTCTTTCAGGGCTTTTTTCAATTCCTGATGAATGTACATTTTCTGGTCGATAGCAGGTTTGCTCAGGCTTTCTGCAGCTAATGCTTTTGGGTTTTCCAGATTTTCGAGTATGGAGCAGTATATTTTCTGTGTTTGATCGCAGGTAAGGTAAAGCGTATTGCCATAAGCATTGGCAATGTTGGCGGCATGGTCTTCGTTGGTCTCTTTAAGGTTGCTTGGGAAATAGTTGGTAAGATTAAACGGCGACAGATGCCTGATAGACGTCTGCGCCCTCAATGAAGAATTGAGTCCTGTTAGCAAAACGATAGCAAAAAGGAGTTTTTTCATATAAAAACTATTTATTGTTAAAAGTACACGACAGATACAATATAACCAAATAATATGGTATTTTATTGTTAAAGTTTACAAATAGATGAGATACGCGCACAGCAATACCTAGCCCTCTACCGCAACACTATATAAGACTGATTAATTTAACTTTTGGTTGGTTATTGCGATAATGAAATAACATTATACAAGTCAGGTCCAGTACCGGGATGGTCGGTTTTTTTTGCAATGATCACTACGTTTTTATCTTCGTAGTTGGACAGTGTCACATAATCACTTTTCAGCAGGTAGGTTCTGCCCACCACGCCGCCATACGTACTCTTTAGCATATGGGTGCCGTAGGTTACGGTATACGTGCTGTCTTTTACCAATAGCTTGCCGGTAATTTGTACATCGGGCGTATCGGCATTTGTTCCTTTTTTACAGCTCATAACAGATACAAGGGCCACGGAAGCAAGCAGTAAAGTTTGTTTGAACAGATGCATGATAAAATGATTTACAAAGATGTGTACAAAAATAGCGTATTCCTGCAATAGCGCCAACCAAAATTGACAGTGTCGCGGGTATTTGCAGCAAGCCATTTTCGGTAGTATTTATAGTATCTCTTTATACACCAATATAATACCCTCCAATTATTTCAGTAATTTCGCAACCTAAACGATGATTTGATGGAACTGCAAGGGTTGTACGAACGGGCTATGAAATTTGATTTTCTGAGCGCAGAAGAGGGTGTGTTTCTGTTTGAACATGCCCCGCTGGCCGATTTGATGTATATAGCCAATGAACTGCGGAAAATACAAGTGCCGCATGGTAAGGTAACCTGGATAATAGACCGCAACGTAAACACCACCAACGTATGTATAGCCAATTGCAAATTCTGCAATTTCTACCGCATACCCGGCCATCCGGAATCGTATATTACCGATATTGAGACTTACAAAATAAAGATAGACGAGACCTTTAAATATGGCGGCGAACAACTGCTGTTGCAAGGCGGCCATCACCCCAAGCTGGGGCTTGCCTACTATGTAGACCTCTTCAAGGAACTTAAAAAGCTATACCCAACCCTAAAACTACACGCACTGGGTCCGCCAGAGATTGCGCACATAACCAAGCTGGAGAAAAGCACGCACCACGAGGTGCTGAAAGCCCTCATAGAAGCCGGACTGGACAGCCTGCCAGGCGCAGGCGCTGAGATACTGAACGACCGGGTAAGGCGGCTGGTATCGAACGGGAAATGCGGCGCGCAAGAGTGGCTGGATGTGATGCACGAAGCCCACAAGCTGGGCCTGACGACCAGCGCTACCATGATGTTTGGCCACGTAGAAACTCTTTATGAGCGATTTGAACACCTGGTGAAGCTGCGCGAGGTGCAGGCTAAAAAGCCGGAAGGCGCTAAGGGTTTTCTGGCCTTTATACCCTGGACGTTTCAGGATGTAGATACGCTGCTGCAAAAGATACGCGGATCTAAAAACATGACAACTCCGGAAGAATACATAAAAATGATAGCCCTGTGCCGCATAATGCTGCCCAATGTAAAGAACATACAGGCATCGTGGCTTACAGTGGGTAAGCAGGTAGCGCAGGTATGCCTGCATGCCGGCGCCAACGATTTCGGCTCTATAATGATAGAGGAAAACGTGGTGAGCGCCGCCGGAGCCCCGCACAGATTTACCGCCAAAGGCATACAAGACTCGATACGCGAAGCCGGATTTGAACCCCAACTCCGCAACCAGCAATACGAGTTCCGGAAGATGCCCGAACTACTGGAAGAACAAGTAATAGGCTATTAATAAAACAGCAACGGCGCCGCATGGCGCCGTTACTGTTTTATCGAATAGTTGGGAGCGCTACGAGGGTGGTGCGACTACGTACGATGCCTACGGCATCGCCAAAGTATTGGATAATACAATGCACATGCGAAGCCTACGGCATCGAGGGGGGTATTGGGTTCGTGCATTTGCGTTAAATAGCTCGGAATCTGATAACTCTTTAGAGATTGACTTAGCGCTCAGCGTAATCGATTATTTTCGATTGAGTAAAACAAAAGCCCTAAATATTGTAGACCTGATTAAAAAATCAACCAGTCGCTGGCGCATAGTTGCGAAAGAAATGGGGTTGGCGAGGGGGGAGCAGGATAGGATGGTGGTGGTGTTTGAGTAGGGTTTTGGGGTGATGGGAAAAGACTATCGGATAGTTTGGGGGGACGTAGATTGGAATTATTGAAACTAATATAAATATATCCAATGCGTCTGTTAGGGCTGAAACTCAAATTATAGTTTAATTGTGTACCCTTCCTTAAGATTGCCTATAGTTTACTCATAGATTTTAATGTCCAAAATTTCATTCATAGATTTTTCAAAGTGTTCTCGTTCAACTGGTGTAGTAAATGGATTGATTAATGAATTTAGCGAAAGTAAAATTGGATAGACGGACCAATAAATTTCTCTTAATATTTCCTTATGCTTATCAATATAATACTGTCGTGTAACCAATTGCAAAGTTAGTACGCCTAAATGTTCTAGTTTAGAAAAAGCATCATAGAATTCATAAGCAGGTGTAACGGCAGAAATTAGAAATGGCGTTTCACTTGCGACTATTTCCATTACCATTCCTCCGATGTTTATGCTTTTATGTTTATATGACTGTTTTTCTCCATGTTGGTAATATGTGTTTGAACGCCCGCGAACATTTTCAAATCAAATCTATGGTTAATCTAAATAAATCGCTCGATTTTGGGGTTGAAATCTCTATTTATTCTAAATCCATCCGCAAATGCGCCAATTTTATGTGTCTGATACTGAATTTATCATCAATGTGCATTAATATGAACAATACGGATTAAATTTGCTTGTTTTATTGAACATTATGAGCAAACGAACGACAATACTCATGCCATCTTCCGATAGGGTCTTAAAAGAACTTGGGGAAAATATTAAGTTGGCTAGGCTACGTAGAAAACTAAGTGCTGAGCAGGTGGCAGAACGGGCTAATATTAGTCGGGGGACTTTAGGGCAGCTAGAAAAAGGTGCTCCAAGTGTGGCGATGGGAATGTATTGCCAAGTGCTATTTGTGCTCGGTCTTGAAAAAGATCTCCTTAAGGTAGCAGCAGACGATGTCTTGGGGAGGAAATTACAGGATGCCGAAATGATGGTAAAAGAAAGGGCAACAAAAAAGAAACCAATATAAATGAGCAGTAAAAAGGAAATATCGGTTTTTGCGCATTGGGAGGGATTTAATGATCCTGTTCTCATGGGTACTCTTACTGCTACACCGGCAAGAGGAAAAGAAAGTTTTGCGTTTGAATACACTAAAAGCTGGCTGCAATCCGGGCATACTCACATGATCGACCCTGATTTGCAACTTTATTCCGGGCGTTATTTTCCAAGAGAAGAGCGACAAAATTTTGGCGTGTTTCTCGACTCATGCCCTGATCGTTGGGGGAGAATCTTAATGGAAAGAAGAGAAGCGGTAATGGCCAGAAAAGAACAACGTACTTCCCGAAATCTATTTGAATCAGATTACTTACTTGGCGTTTATGACGGTCATAGAATGGGAGCCCTGCGGTTCAAATTAGGTGAAGGCGGTAATTTCCTGAATGACGATAGAAATATGGCTGCACCACCGTGGACATCGTTACGTGAGTTGGAACATGCCAGCACGAAGTTTGAAGAGGATAATTCAAATGATGAAGACTACTTGAAATGGATTAACATGCTAATGGCTCCGGGTTCCTCCCTTGGTGGCGCGCGTCCTAAGGCTAGTGTAGTGGATGCAAAAAACCACTTGTGGATTGCGAAGTTTCCAAGCATTAAAGATACAAAGAATGTGGGTGCATGGGAAATGGTGGTCAATAGGCTAGCGTTAAAAGCAGGAGTTAATGTTGCAGAAGGACAGTTAAAGCAGTTCAATAGCAAAAATCACACTTTTCTTGCCAAGCGGTTCGACCGTAATATAAATGGAACTCGCATTCATTTTGCATCGGCAATGACCATGCTTGGTTATACTGATGGCGCAGGTTACGATACAGGTGTCAGTTATTTGGAAATAGCTGAATTCCTAGTTAGGCATGGCGCAGAGGTAAATACGGACCTAGAAGAGTTATGGAGAAGGATCGTATTTTCTATTTGTATAAAAAACACTGATGACCATTTACGGAATCATGGCTTTCTGCTTTCCGAAAAAGGCTGGAGATTGTCACCTGCTTATGATATTAATCCGAATGAGTTTGGTGCAGGCCTGAGTTTGAATATTTCAGAAAAGGACAATTCACTCGATCTGGAATTGGCTTTAAGTGTATCTGAATATTTCCGGATACCAGGAACGAAAGCAAAAAAGATAATTGAGCTGGCAAAGAGTGTGGTAACTGAATGGCGTGGTATTGCCAAGGATGTCGGTCTGTCAAAATCAGAACAAGACCGAATGGCAAGGGCGTTTGAATAGGACATAAACTAGCGGTAGATACTTCTCTTTTGTTAAATCAAAAATTGAATTTAATAGGGACAAAAACTGACATCATTACATGACAAAACAAGACCTGCAAAACGCCTATTTGACAATTTAAAAATAAATATGTATCGTACTGTTTAAAATCCATTTGCATGGGATTTGCGGTAATTTAGAAGAGATTTAGATTTCATATAAACCAGAAAAATTGTCAAAAATGCCCGATTTTCTGGTGTGCCAATTGTAGTACTAAATGGTAAATCATTTTGGCATGAAAAGAAAACTACTTGGCGTAAATTCGTATGACCGGACACGTGACATTACCCCGGAAGAGGTAAGGAGATTTGAGAGATTTAAAAACTACAATGATGAACAGGTAAATGAACTGATTGACACAATAAAGAAATATACCCGGTTTATTTATAATGTGGTTTCTAAAAGGAAAAAGTCTGGCAAGAAGATTGCATTACACATTGATAATCAACAAACTAAGGCAGCATGAGCGACATTTCACTATTCAAAACCTTTGCTAAAGGCTCACACAAGGCAAAAACTAAAGGAAACAACTGCGTTATCTATACTCGTGTTTCGACAAAAGAACAAGCCGACAACAATTTAAGCCTTGATACACAGAAGAAGGCTTGTGAAATGTTTGCTAAAAAGGGTAATCTTCAAATTATGGGCTGCTTCGGCGGCACGTTTGAGAGTGCAAAGACCGATGAAAGAAAGCAGTTCAACAACATGCTATCCTTTCTGAAGAAGAGCAGGGAGAATATATCGCACATCATAGTGTACAGCGTTGATCGGTTCAGCCGCTCTGGTGCTAATGCTATCTATATAGCTGAGCAATTGAAAAAGCAGGGTATAGTCGTTTGCTCCGTAACACAACCTACTGATGCATCAACAGCCAGCGGCAGCCTGCAACAAAACATACAGTTCATATTTAGCGAGTATGAGAACCAACAACGCAGGGAGAAATGTATGGCAGGTGTAAAGGAGATGCTGCTGCGTGGAGAGTGGCCTACTACTCCGCCTATTGGTTATGACATTGTCAAGTCCAATGGTAAGCGGTCTATTATACTCAATAAGGATGGTAAGCTGCTCAAGAAGGCGTTCCATTGGAAGGTCAAGGAAAGGGTTTCAAGCGAGGAGATTATCAGAAGGCTTGCCGCACAAGGGCTAAAAATAACTAATCAGAGAATTTCAGCTTTTTTCCGCAATCCTTTTTATTGTGGTCTTATGGTTCATACCGCACTGGAAGGACAGGTAATAGAGGGTAATCATGAGAAGATGATCTCTAAAGAGCTGTTCCTTGAAGCAAATGATGTTCTATCCGAAAACAAACAAGGCTATCGCACCAACCCTGAGAATGACGAAATACCATTAAAGCGTTTCTACAAATGCGATGAGTGTGGGCAGTTTCTTAGGGCATACAAAGCTTACAAGAATCAGAAGTATTACTACAAATGCAACACGAAGGGTTGCAACTGCAATATGAGGGCAGACACTCTTCACGAACGTTTCGCTCAGACGCTATCAGACTATACTCTCGAATTTGACGAGGCAATGCAGTATCTCATAAAGGAGCAAATGATAGTGGAATACAACAAGTCGAATGAACAGAAAGAAGAGAACATTCAGAACGTCGAAAAGCAATTAGCGGAGGTAGATAAGAAGTTGGAACGCCTTGAAGAACGATTTGTATTAGAGGAAATAACCAAAGATATGTTCGACAAATTCAAGGCAAAATTCACTAAGGAAAAGGAAGATATCGAAAAGGAACGGGCGAAATTTGGGAATAGGGTGTCGAACCTTGATTTATATATAGACACAGCCTTTAGAACAACCTCTAAACTCGCTCCAGAATGGGCTTCCGCCGATTACAATGACAGACAAGAACTTCAGTATATGGTGTTTCCTGAAGGAATATACTACAATCGAAAAAAAGACCAGTGTCGAACCCCAAGAGTAAATGATGCATTCCGCTACATTGCAGGCTTGGCAAGGGTTTTAGGGCAAAAAGAAAAGAGGGAACTGCAATTTGAATTGCATGTTCCCTCTTTAGTAGCGAGAACAGGGATCGAACCTGTGACCTTCGGGTTATGAGCCCGACGAGCTACCGCTGCTCTATCTCGCGCTGTGTTACTGCAATGTTACGCCGCTTTTGGTTACTAAACTATTCTGTTGCGGCATTTTGTATAAATATTGTGATATTAAATTCATCATAGTATGTAGTGGGTCTCAAATGGGACGTCGGCTGAAACGTTGGCGCGGTAGCCTTTGGGGAATATACCATATACTGTAGAGCCGGTGCCTGTGAGCGAAGCATAGATGGCGCCGGCGGCGTAGATCTGCTGCTTTATGCTGGCCAGCACGGGGTGGGCGGCAAATACAGGGGCTTCAAAATCGTTGCTTATGCGGTCTTTCCAGTCGGGTAGGGGCAGGGTGTGCAGTAGGCGGAGGTCGAAGGGGGCAGGGCGTGGGGTGATTAGCTGAAATGCGCGCGCTGTAGATATATGTAGCTGAGGGCATACCAGTTGCAGGCTATAGTCGGTAAGGTCTATGGGGGTGGGTTCCATGTGTTCGCCGCGGCCGCTGGCATACTGCGGGGTATTGTATATAAAAAACGGACAGTCGCTGCCCAGTTGCAGGGCCATTTCGGCAAGTTGAGTCTTGGTAAGGCCGGTTTGGTAGTAGTCGTTGAGCAGCGTTAGCATAAAAGCGCCATCGGCCGATCCTCCACCCAAGCCTGCGCCCATGGGTATGGTTTTGTGCAGGTATATATCTATGCTCTCCCTCTCCTTTGGAGCGGGCTGGGTTGAGGCCTTTGGAGAGGGCTCGGCTGCGGCAAGTATGGTTTTATCGGCAGGGGCGGCATGGGGTGCATAGCGGTCGCAAAACATACGGTAGGCTTTCCATACCAGGTTGTCGGTAGTATTGCCGGCTACAGCCAGGCCCGTTAGGTGCATGGCGGGTTGGGCAGCGGCGGCGGGTACTACCTCCAGCGCATCGCGCAGCGGCACGGGGTAAAATACGGTTTCAAGGTCGTGATAGCCATCGGCGCGGCGGCGGGTGATGTACAACCCCAGATTGATCTTACAATTTGGAAAACATAGCATACTGAGGGTGAAATTATGCGTATTTTTGAAAACCAATAGCAATAATATACCCGCATTTTAATGAAAGAAGTAATCAGGCTCGCCGACATCCGCAAAAGTTATTATCTGGGCAAGCAGGAGCTGCCTGTGCTAAAGGGCATCAATCTGCTGATACAGCAAAACGAGTATGTGGCGCTTATGGGGCCGTCGGGGTCGGGCAAGTCTACGCTCATGAACATTCTGGGCTGCCTCGATTCGCCCAGCGGCGGTACCTATGTGCTGAACGGCAAAGACGTGAGCAATATGGACGAGGACTCGCTGGCCGATGTGCGCAATACCGAGATAGGCTTTGTGTTTCAGCAGTTCAATCTACTGCCGCGCCTAACAGCCTGGGAAAACGTGGGCTTGCCGCTGCTCTATGCCGGAGCGTCGCGCAAGGAGCGCGAGGAACGCGCCCGCGCCATGCTGCAAAAGGTAGGCCTGGCCGACAGGGCGCACCACAAACCCAATGAGCTGAGCGGCGGCCAGAGCCAGCGCGTGGCCATAGCCAGGGCGCTCATCAACAATCCGTCGCTACTGCTGGCCGATGAACCTACCGGTAATCTGGACAGTAAAACATCGGTAGAGATTATGGAGCTGTTTGGGCAGATACACAGTCAGGGTAATACCGTGCTGCTGGTAACACACGAGGAAGACATAGCCAACTACACGCACCGCGTGATAAGGATAAGAGACGGAGTAGTAGAAACAGACAAACAAATAACCAACCCTACGCAAAGCGCGCTGGGGTAAGAAGGGAACATTTATAACAAGTGCGGCTGCAGCCGGAACCCATAAAAAGCAAACCAATGTTTAAGATATATACCAAAACCGGAGACAAGGGCGGAACGAGCCTGATAGGCGGGGTAAGAGTGCCTAAAAACCATATACGGATAGAGAGCTATGGCACAGTGGATGAGCTGAATTCGTATATAGGCATGGTAAACGACCTTGCCGCCAATGCCGAGATAAGCGAGTGGCTGCGAGAGATACAAGACCGCTTGTTTACAGTAGGGTCTGTACTGGCTACCAATCCCGATAAGGAGGTGAAAATGAAGCTGCCCGACCTGCACGATGCCGATGTGGTGTGGCTGGAAGACCGTATAGACCAGATGAATGAGTCGCTGCCCGAGATGCGGTCGTTTATACTGCCGGGGGGCAATCTGGCATCGTCTACATGCCATGTGGCGCGCTGCGTGTGCCGCCGTGCCGAGCGGATATGCGTGGCCATGCAGGAGCAGCACGAGGTAATACCCGAGCTGGTGATACAGTACCTCAATCGCTTGTCCGACTTTTTGTTTGTGTTGTGTCGCTACATCAGCCACATCAACCATGCGCCCGAGGTGCCATGGCGTGCGCGGCTATAAAGGAGGCAATGATCGTAAATTATATAAAATAACAACGCCTGCAAGGAGTCTTGCAGGCGTTGTAGTACAGTAGCATTTAGGCAGGTATTAGTTTCTCCACCACTCCCTGTCTTTTGCGTTTATTTTGTAGTAAAGCGTTACAGAAAGCGTGCTGTAAGAATCGTTGTTAGATGGATTGCCTCTCAGGTTGCCGGCTGCATTGGGCACCACCAGACCTGAAAAATAACCTTTGTCTTCTACCTGATAAGCTATGATAGCATCTTTGGCCTGCAGGTGTTTTTTGTATTCTGCGGGGTCTACATATTTGCCGCTTACGCCGTCCAGATAGTCGGTAAATGTGAGGCGATACATATACTCTATGCCCAGGTTGAGGTGCTGACCCAGATCCCAGCGGTAGCCGAATACTATAGGTATGCACATTTGCCATTTAGAGTATTGCTCGGGGTAGTTTCCGCCCCAGCCTTGTCCTTCCAGCGACAGATTGTAGGTTTTCACCCACGATGGGCTTGCACCTACAGTGCTGTATGGCTCGAAGTGAAACACGCCAATACCTGCACCCAAAAACGGCTGACCGCGTTTGTGCGATATTTTGCTTTCGGGGTTGAATCGCATAGGGTTGAGCTCCATAAGCAGCGACCCTTCAAAAATATAAGATTTAGCTGTTTGCGAGCGTGCATAGCGTTGGTATCCATCGTCGCCCTGACTGCTTGCTTTCAGCGCCAGGTCGTAGTTCCATTTATCGGTTGCAAACACAGTACCATAGTTAGCCGCCATTCTTATGGCAAAGCAGGGATGCACGGTATACCTACCGAACAGACCGCCCATAAAGGCAACTTTATCGAAATATTTGCTGTTTACATAATGATCGATAGCGGAATTTGTGCCAACATCGCCCCATAAATCGCTCAATCCGAAGTTGGTGCCAATAGACCATCCGGAGGGTTCGATATATATTCTTGAGGCGTCTTGTGCTTTTATGGCAGGGCTCAAAGCCATACATATGCCTAAGACCATTAAATAACGGAATAACCTGGACTGCATGTACAGAAAATTTTAAGGTTGAAGATATGAACTATTTTCCTTTAAACACAGGTTTTCTTTTTTCAAGAAAAGCGCCTGTGCCTTCTTTCATGTCTTCGGTAGTGAAGCAGGCGCCAAAGCGTTCTATTTCATTATCAAAGCCATGTGCATTACATTTTGCAGCATCGTTTACGCAGGCTATTACCTGAGCTACTGCTACCGGAGCTTTAGTTTGTATTTTCAGCAGTATTTCTTTTGCTTTATTTATCAGTTCTTCGGGCGCCACTACATGGTTTACCAGGCCCAGCGTTTTGGCTTCTTCTGCGCCTATCATGTCGGCAGTCATCATCAGTTCCATTGCTTTGCCCTTGCCTACCAGCTGTGTGAGGCGCTGTGTGCCGCCATAGCCGGGTATAAGGCCCAGGTTTACTTCGGGCTGGCCAAATTTTGCGTTGGTAGCCGCTACCCTGAAGTGGCAAGCCATAGCCAGCTCGCAACCGCCGCCCAGCGAGAAGCCGTTTACGGCAGCTACTACAGGCTTAGGGCAATTTTCTATTTTATTAAACACGCTATCCTGACCTATTTTGGCCAGCGCCGCGCCGCCCGCTGCATCCAGCGACAAGAATTCAGATATATCTGCGCCCGCTACAAACGATTTTTCGCCTGCGCCGGTGATGATCACAGTTTTTACTTCCGCATTGGTGTACACATCGTCCATTGCCTGTCCCAGTTCGGCAATTACATCTTTGTTAAGCGCATTCATTTTGTCGGGGCGGTTGATGGTAATGGTCATCATGCCCTTGTCCAGTTCGGTAAGTAATGTCTTGTACATCTTTTGTGTTTATTGAAAATTTATGTTTGAGGTTTTTGTTGTCGGTTTTGGTGCGCCTATATCAGGTCTTTTCTGTTTTCCTTCACCCAATCGTGTATGTAGGCGGCTATTTCGGCGGTAGATGCGCCAGGTGCAAAAAGCTTGCAAACACCTGCTGCATTTAGCTCCTGCATATCTTCTTCTGGTATTATGCCGCCGCCGGTGAGCAGCACATCGTTAAGGCCTTTTTCCTTCATTAGTTGCAGTAGCTTAGGAAAAACAGTCATGTGGGCACCGCTCAGAATACTAATACCTATTGCGTCTACGTCTTCCTGCAGTGCTGTGTTGACCACCATTTCGGGCGTTTGGCGCAGTCCGGTATATATTACCTCCATACCTGCATCGCGAAGCGCAGTAGCAACCACCTTTGCGCCGCGGTCATGACCATCAAGTCCTACTTTAGCCACCAGCACCCGCACGGGGCGGTTCAGTTCATTGCCCATCAGTTTGAATTAGAGTGCAAAAGTAATGATTTATAGTTCTTTTAGGTACTATACCGCCAGCCAATTTTAATATAAGCGCGCGCCGTTTTTTGCCAACATCATGTTACAGTACCATTGTTGCCGGTACGTGGCTGATTACATTCGATGCCTACAGCATCGGGCGTTATAGCTTATATGTTTCTATAAACATCCGATGCCTACTGCATCGATAGTATATTTGGCTACAGTATACATCGCACATACGCAGCCATATCAATAATATTCGGACAGTAATGATGCTGTAGGCATCAAATATTTATAGCAAAGAAATACAATATGCGCCGATGCCGTAGGTATCGAATGTGTTTGTAGAATGGGCGCCGATTTGTGGCTAATTACTTGCGATGCCTACAGCATCGCGGGCTGCTACGGGATTGGTAATATTATCTCAACATTATAGATCGGATATGCGCAGCCATATCAATAATATTCGTGCAGTAATGATGCTGTAGGCATCAAATATTTATAGCAAAGGAATACAATATGCGCCGATGCCGTAGGTATCGAATGTGTTTGTAGAATGGGCGCCGATTTGTGGCTAATTACTTGCGATGCCTACAGCATCGCGGGCTGCTACGGCATTGGTAATATTATCTC
>CAIRYK010000066.1 GCA_903882805.1 uncultured Bacteroidota bacterium
GTAGTAGCTATCAGCGCATCATCGGGCTGTAGCGCGACCATGGCAGGCACGGCAACCATCACTGTGAACCCAACCGTTCGTCCGACTGTAAACATTACCGCTACGGGCGGCAGCGATACGATATGCGCAGGCGCATCAACAGTATACACAGCGGTACCAACCAACGGCGGCAGCGCGCCGACCTATGTGTGGACCGTTAACGGCACAACAGTAGGCGCAGGCACAACTTATAGCTTTATACCCGCCGACGGCGATGTGATAAAAGTAGTGGTAACGAGCAACGCACGTTGCGCAATACCCGATACGGGCAGCATCAGCAAGCGTATAACAGTGAGCGCAAACCAGAAACCTGTAGTGAACATACTGACCGCCCCCGGCGATACGGTATGTAAGGGCATGGCAATCCACCTGACGGCGAGTCCAGTATGGGGCGGCTATACGCCATCGCTGGTATGGCGCAAGTTTGGCCTTAACGTAAGCGCAGGACCAACCTACAGCTACATACCCGATGACGGCGACGTAGTAACCTGCTTCATGACGAGCAACTACCCATGTTTGTCGGTAGATACGGTAACGAGCCCGGCATTGCAGGTGCGCGTTGTAGAACCACAATTGCCGGAAGTATTGATAACTGCAGCCCCCGACTACCATGTAGGCACCGGCCGTATGGTAACGCTGACAGCGGTAGTAACCAATGGCGGACTGCACCCAACCTACCAATGGCTGATCAACGGCGTACCGATAGCTGGCGCGACGAACGTTACGTACAGCAGCAATACGTTCCACAGCACGTTCCAGGATTCAGTGACCTGTATGGTAACGAGCAGCGGGGTATGTCCGACACAGGGCTTTGGCTGGGCGTACATCAATGTAAACGATGTGAGCGTTATCAGCGTTAGCGGCGGCGGTAATGTAAGCGTACTACCAAACCCAAGCAAGGGCACATTTAATGTGAAAGGCAATATTGGCGCAGCGCAGAGCGCGACGATAGAAGTGACTGATATGTTGGGCAGAGTAGTGTACAGTAAGGAAGCTGCGGCGCACAATGGCGAACTGAGCGTACAGGTTCAGCTAAGCGCAGAACTTGCGAACGGCATGTATCTGTTGAACCTACATACCGAACAGGGCAGCAAGGTGTTCCACATAGTAGTGGAGCGTTAAGCGCGATATAAACAAAATAACGAAGCCGGACTTTCAGTAATGGAGGTCCGGTTTCGTTTTGGGGGAATAGTCAAATATGATGCACTCAGATAAAAAAAGAGTTGCAATTTGTGTTTGCAACTCTTTTTTTATGTAGGTTATGATGCCGGTTGTTCTGGTTTACTTTCCGACTGGTTATTCTGTGGTCTTGTTCCCCGTTCAGGTCTTGGTCCTCTATCCTGTCGTGGTTGATTTGGATTGTTTGGTCTTGGAGGGCGTTGATTTTGTTGTCCGCCTTCGCCTTGCGACTGGTTATTATTCCTTGGTGGTTTCGGCGGACGAGGTGGGCGTTGTTCAGCTCCCTCGGTCTGCGGTTGATTATTCCTCGGTTGTCCTCCTTGATCGCCACCCTGCTTGGGAGCGTTGTTTTTAGGCTGTTGATTAGGACGCTGTTGTTGATTAGGGTTTTTATTTTGTTGCGGGCGGTTGGCTTGCGGGTTTTTCTGTCCCTGCTGTGTTTGCCTGTTTTCTCTTGGTTCACGGTTTTCACGCGGCCCTTTATTTTCCCTTTGTTCCCGCGGTTCGCGGCCTTCCTGATTTGGGTTTTGTTTATTTCTCGGTTGCGTATTTTCCGTATTTTCTGCAATTACAACAGTTTTTGCATCAGATTCTTGAGTAGCCTGTTGTTGTTTTGGTCCTTTTTGCAGATTCTGTGGTCCTTTGTTACCCTTTAGTTGATTTCCTCCGGCTGGGCGCTGATTTTGCTGGCTAGTACCTGCAGCTTGTTGGGGTTTATTACCCTGTGGTTGCGCTTGCGCAGCGCCTGGCTGACCACCTTTATTTTGTCCTCCCGGCTTCTTCTTTTTCTTGTTAGTTTCCAATGCTTTCAGGCTAATCTGTCCAACATCGTTTATGAAACCAACATCAGGCTTGATACCAGCTCTGCTATCTTTGGTTTCTATCTCTACAGGTTGCAGTTCATCGGCTTTTTGCCCCATCTTATTCAGCTTCTGTATTTCCTTTACCCTGGCAATAGACAGTGGGTACTGTTTATTATTGTCGGAGTAGCTATACCACATCAGATTCTTGAAGATGTCTCTTTTCTGCAGGTGTGCAACGCCTTTAACTGTTTCCAAGTGATCTGCATGATCGGGGAACACCGAAAGCGCATCCATATAGGTATCCAGCTCGTAGTTCAGACAACATTTCAGTCTTCCGCACTGACCTGATAGTTTTGTTTGATTGATTGATAAGTTTTGGTAACGAGCAGCGGTAGTATTAACTGATTTAAAATCAGAAAGCCATGTACTGCAACATAATTCGCGACCGCAGGAACCTATGCCGCCAACTTTACCGCTCTCTTGTCGAGCGCCTATCTGCTTCATCTCCACCTTCATCTTGAAGTCGCCGGCAAACAGTTTTATTAGTTCGCGGAAGTCGACGCGTTGATCGGCTGTATAGAAGAAGGTGCCCTTTTTGCTATCAGCTTGTATTTCTACTTCGCATACCTTCATTTCCAGATTCAGGCTACGAGCAATAGCGCGGGCCCTAACCATTACTTCGTTTTCACGTTCTTTCTGGCGGGTTGCTTGTTCCAGTTCCTCAACGGTTGCCAAATGCAATACCCTCTTGGTTACATCGTTTTCGCGAACGCCATATTTCTTAAGTTGTAGTTTTACGAGTTCTCCCGTGAGGCTTACCTGACCAACGTCGTAGCCGCCAACGCCTTCTACCGTAAGCCAGTCGCCCTTTTCGAGCATGTGGTGGGTAGTGTTTCTGAAAAATTCTTTTCTACTGCCCTTGTTAAAAGAGAGCTCTAATATAGGGTAAGGCTTGGCGCCATCGTGCAATGGCAAATCATTAAGCCAATCGAATACATTCAGACGGTTGCATCCGCCTGTGCTGCATCCACCATTACCCTTGCACCCGCCCGGTTTGCCACTGGCTCCCGTACCGCAACTGCCACATCCCATTTATTAAATAATTTATATAGAGCCTGGCTTCAATAACTTTTTTCAAAAGTAAGTGTGTATGGTCTGCAACAAACCGGCCTATAATAGGCGGTAATATTTCTATGCGACTGCAATTTGCTCACTTCATTTATATAACAAACACCAACTATCGTTGTTCCTTTCCCTTCAGTTACTGAAATACAGGCCAATTGTTAAAAAAATAATCGACTGATTACAAACATACGATAAAAATGCGGAATTGGGAATTTGAAAAAGGCCTCTACCTTGTATAGCAATTGCTTATTTGTTGACAATCTTGGGTGAACTGATACGAATCCTAAAAACACGCTTATGCATTCCTTATTGCTATTTATTAGCTTGAGCCGTTGTATAGAAATCGCCAACTGTTTTGATGTTAGCTATTGTATTATCTGGTATAGTTATGTGCATACTGCGTTCTACTTCCATAGCCAATTCTATAACATCAATCGAGTCGCCATGCAGGTCGGATATGATTGAAGTAGCGCCGTTGATATTTGCAATATCTGTATGGAAATGGGACGCGATTAATTGCCGTAAGTAGGGTTCAGAGTACGATTTTCGTATAGGGGCAGAAGCAGAAATTTGTTTTGTTTCTACGGGCTGTTGCTGTATTGATTGGTTGTTATGTGCCGAGGTGAACGTTTGATTGACGCCGCTATTCCCACTGTTGCATGAAATATTAACAAAGGATATTAGTACAAGTAAATATTTTTTCATGGCGCAGTTTTTTTGGGGAGAAGAGAAATGAGTTTATAGTCGCTGGCCTTGCTGTGCAATATGGTAGCCCAATCTTCTGATTTCTGTTTGTTTATTATTGTCCCAGAGTAAGGGATTTGTGTGGTTGAAGTGAATAAAATGAATCTTATTTTTTACAGTAAGTGGTTGGTTTAGGAACAATTGTAAGGTTTCCGAAACAAACGGATGCGGCACTTCATTAATGTTTCTACCGGGCAGTTCGTTATCCCTGTAGAAAGTTCCATCAATCAGCGCTACATCTACATTATTGATCTGGTCCACAATAGAACGTTCCCAGACATTCCATTTATTAATATCAGGAATGAATAAGTATTTTTTATCCGTTGTTTTTATAGTGTATCCTACTGTTTCGCTGTACTCATCGCGATGTGGGACTTTGAAAGGAATAACACTGATTTTGGGTGTTAAAACAACTTCGCTATCTGCTCTTAACGCAGATATATTTATGTTGTGTAATTGTGCCAGTTGACTCCATGGTCCGTTATTAGTCAGGAACTCTTTCATTCTTGGCATTGCATACACTTGTACATCGTGGGTGTTTAATGCCTCCCGCCCAAGGTTCATTAGTCCGGCATAATGGCCAATGTGAGCATGCGTTAAAAAAATGCCGTTAGGTAAAAAGGAGTATCTACCATTGGTGATTGATTGGAAATAATACAGTTGAGCGCTTATATCGGGTGTGGCTTCCAACAACCACCATTTGCCCGACTGACTATCTACAAGAGCCAACGAGGTAATAAATTTATGCAGTGAGTCATTTCCCCATGCCTTATTGCAACATTGTTTTGAACAACCTATATGAGGGTATCCGCCATCTTGGGCAACACCCAGTATTTGGATGTATGTGCCAGACTGTGCCAGGCATAAGCCGGATGACAAAACAAACAAAGAGAGTAGTAATCTGCTCAACATTGTTTCAAAGGTAAATTGATTCGATTGAATTTTATGTGGGCAACTGTATTACGTTATTTGTATTTTAATGTGCTCTTAAGGAACGTAGTTTGGTTGGTACAAAGTAGATGTGTTAACTTCGATTTATGCCGAGTATTGAGATTATCATTTTTTTGCTGGTAGTTATTGTTGTTTTTTCTGCGATAGTAGAAAAAATGCGCATACCTCAGGCTATCATGTTAGTATTCGTAGGGTTGGTGATAGGGTTTACCCCACAATTGCCCGATATGGCATTGCAGCCCGATGTAGTATTCCTGATATTTCTTCCACCATTATTGTTTACAGCCGCCTGGAAATTATCTTGGCATGATTTCAAAGCCGAACGAAGACCGGTAATATCATTGGCTATTGGTCTGGTATTTTTCACTACGGTAGCTATAGCTGTAGTGGCGCACTATTTTATACCGGGGTTTACCTGGCAGTTAGGTTTTGTACTCGGAGCGGTAATTTCTCCGCCGGATGCTGTAGCCGCTGCTTCAATAACTAAAGGGTTTAATCTAAATAAGCGGGTGATGACCATACTGGAGGGCGAGAGCTTGATTAACGATGCCTCAGCGCTTGTGGCTTATCGCTATGCTATTGCGAGTGTGGTAACAGGCGGCTTTGTATTTTGGGAGGCAAGTTTACAGTTTGTTTGGCTTTCTGTTGGCGGCATTGCTGTAGGGCTCGCAGTAGGATGGTGCCTGCTTTGGGGACAAAAGAGAATTCACAATAACCCCACAATTGAAGTCGCCTTAACGCTGCTTACGCCTTATGTTGCTTATCTGGGCGCTGAGCATTTTCATTTCTCTGGCGTGCTGGCAGTGGTTGCTGCAGGGTTGTTTATGAGTTTTAGATCGCCTGAAACTTTTTCTTACCGCACACGTATGCAGGCAAACTCTTTTTGGGAGACCATCGAGTTTCTTTTGAATGGGTTTGTATTTATCCTCATAGGTATGCAAATGCCAACAATAGTTGCCGACATTGAGAGAGGGTCGCTGTTTGCAGCTATGTGTTATGGGGCGCTCATTACTACGGTTGCTATTGTGGTAAGAATTATTTGGGTGTTCCCCGGCGCTTATATTCCGTTGTGGCTAACCAAGAAGGCAAAGCGAGCGGTATATGATCTTGACTGGCGATATGTAGCTATTATATCATGGACGGGCATGAGAGGAGTAGTGTCGCTTGCATCTGCGCTGGCAATTCCGCTCACTTTGGTAAATGGAGCAGCTTTTCCTCAGCGCGACATGATATTATTTATTACTTTTTGTGTAATATTTTTCACGCTCGTTGTACACGGATTGTCGCTTCGCTTGGTAATTAAGTTTCTGAAAATTAAACCAGATCATAAAAAGGAACAGCAGGACGAAAACGACCTGCGTAAATTTATTAGCAGACAATCCCTGCAGTTCATAAATGAAAACATTGCGAATGATACTCTTGATACTGGCGTATTGGAACGATTGAAAAGCAAGTATGAAGTAAACTTACGCCTTGCAAGTGAACGAAATACGATTGGACGTAAAATGCTCAATAGCGCTAATGCATTGTTGTACCAGTATGTGCAGGCGCAGAAGGATGTACTCGATTTTGAGCGTTCATTACTTATCGACCTGCATAGAGATGGTGCTGCAGGTAGCGAACTATTGAAAAAACTCGAGTACGAGCTCGACTTGGAGGAATTGAGATTGAATGAACTACTGAAACGCGTGAAATAGGCGCATTTAAAGAAACACCCCCCCTTAGTATTCTGTGCAGAATAGCCGGGGAGGGTGTTAATATTATTAATAGTAAAAATTAGTGTTCCAGCGTGCCCAGATAGCGTTCTGCATCCAGCGCAGCCATGCAGCCGCTGCCTGCAGCGCTTACAGCCTGACGATAGATTTTATCCTGTACATCTCCGCAGGCATACACACCTTCAATATTGGTTTTTGTAGAGCCCGGCTGTGTGATTAAGTATCCTTGATCGTCCATATCCAGAATGCCGTTGAATAAACTTGAATTGGGCTGATGACCAATAGCTACGAAAAATGCCTTAATTGGAACTATGCTTTCTTCGTTGGTTTTATTGTTGAATATACGTACGCTATCAACTTTGTTTTCACCCAGCACTTCGAGCGTATCGGTATTCCAGTATACTTTAATGTTTGCGGTTTTCAGCACGCGATCTTGCATAACCTTACTGGCGCGCATCTCACCCTTACGAACAAACATATGTACCGTGCTGCAAAGCTTCGACAGGTATAAAGCTTCCTCGCATGCGGTGTCGCCAGCTCCTACAATGGCTACTTCCTGATTCTTGAAGAAAAAGCCATCGCACACTGCGCAGGCTGATACGCCATGGCCATTGAGTCGTTGCTCGGATTCCAGACCTAACCATTTTGCCGATGCACCCGTAGCGATAATAACAGCATCCGACTCAATCCATTTTTCTTCGTCTATTTCCAATCGGAAAGGACGAACAGAGAAGTCCACTTTGGTTACCATACCCCAACGGATATCTGCTCCCATGCGCTGCGCTTGCTGTTCAAAATCCACCATCATTTGCGGCCCCATAATACCATTTGGATAGCCGGGATAGTTTTCAACTTCTGTGGTAATTGTTAACTGACCTCCGGGCTGTATACCCTGATACAATATTGGTTTCAAATTGGCGCGCGCAGCATATATTGCGGCTGTGTATCCTGCAGGGCCTGAGCCTATGATAAAACAATGTACTTTTTCTATTTCGTTCATTTTGTTGGAATTATAATTGTTGTTTTGCCTGTTGATGAGAGGCGATAAATGTTGTTTTCGGGAAATAAAGATGCAACAATTTTAGTAAAAGCAGAAAAAAAGCGTGAAAAACTGTTACCTGGGCATAACTAAACTACGATATATACTACCATAGCCCGCCCAAATGCCAACAGCGCCTCCTGTAATGTTGCTCACTAAATTGATAGGAGAAGAAAAGGGATTGCCTGCAGCGTTACTTGCATATTGGTAGGAGTTCCAAAACTGAAAAACACTTTTGTCAATAGCGCACCATTTCAGGGTTACAGAATCGCCCGGATAAAAGTATCTTATTGAGTCGCGCTTTACATCCGGTCCATCGTCGTAGCCTGCATATAGCCCGATGTTATTCACAACTTTTCCATTAACTACTTCATCTGTAAATATGGCCGAAGGATAAAATCTGCCTTTGCCGCGTTGTGAAAAATAGCGAACATAGTTGCCAATAGTGTCTGGGTCGGTATACTTTACATAAAGCTGACGGGCGCTATCCGGAGTTCTGGAATTCTTAAATCGCGGTTCATCAAACCACATGGTGTCTACTCCTTTTGGGTTAGGTATTTTAGTTGTTGCAGTAAATGTTTCGCCCCCATGAGTTATTTTTAAATGATATATAGAATCGTACTGACCTACAAACGCATCAATGAGGTTTGCCGTGTCCAGCGTGTAAAAATAAAATTTGTTTGCTGTGCCCGTATCTATCGAATATTCGCGAAGCGTCGCAGTTTTGTTGCCTACCGTTACTGTTACAACAGCATCGTGTATGAAACTGTTTTGTAACGTTGTCAAGTCTACTTTCGCAAAAAAACTAATAGTGCTGGTAAGTACCACAAATGGAGGTCGGCCGTTTTCAATCTCGCCTTGCACCACAATTTTAGTTGGCGAGGTACCCAAATCGATATTTACTTCTTTTTCGCAGGATACAAGTCCGGCAAGGAGTGTGAAAGCAAAGGCAACAAGAAGGCGATGGTGGAAGTAGCGTAGGTAATGCATATATTGGGCGATAGGCCAAATTAAGGTATAAAGGTAGGAAAGAGTTGCTACAAAGGGCGGAACAGCGTAGGCACGATAAGCAAAAATTGATATGCGCTTAGGGGAAATCTATAAAGGCTTGTTTAGTTGGTGTAGCGCCCTTCAGGTGTGTACATAACAGGCAGGAGCTTGTGGTATTTTTCAAAATAATCGAAATTTGTCTTTAGTTCTGCCCACAATTGTTGGCGAGGCAAATCGTTCGGGAATTCTCGTGTCAGGTAGTTCATTCCGTTTCTGTTAAGTCGGGTAGGGTATATATGCACGGGAATGTATTCCTCGCCCGATAGGCGGGCATTAAGGCAAATTGCATATAATTCTTGTATGCCATCGTTGGTCATAGGCAGGCAGCCTATTGTTACGCAGCCGCCATGAATGTAGATGTCGCCACCCAGTTTAACGCCGCCGTTTGCCGAATCGGAATAGTTTGGGTAGTTAAGCAACAACGAAAGGTAATAATCGCTTTTCGGGTTAAACTCATCAATGAAATACAAGCCTTCAGGTACTTGCCGGTCGCCTTGCGCGCGTTTAGGGCCCAACTTACCCGAAAGTGCGCATATACGATAGGTTTTTATGTGCTTATATTCATTATTATCAATATTTCTCGCCCATAGTTCCAAATCGTTTTGTGATTTGAATGCGCGGATATATATTTCGCAATTGCGATAATCAATATTTTTCTTCGCAAATATTGTACTGATTGTATCGTGGTACCTGGCCATAGCGCCGGCAACGCGAGGTGATGAATACTGTGCGCTCTTAAAAGATAAATCGTCGGTTTGGGCGGTACTTGTATGCGAGTACATTAGTCCGGTAACTATCAACAAAAAATAGACTACCAAACGATAAAGCATCATAATACTTGTGTTTTATTTGATAAATATTGATATTTAAGTTGGACCAACATAAAGCGTCATGGAAATAGTGATAAAGGTAGTATTCATGAGTTTGAAAACCAATAACCAATTTATGTGAACGGGTTAGATACCATCGAGCTTATTTGTAATTTTCCTTTGCCCAAGCAACAGTTGGTTCCACCCATTCTGCCAGCGGGTGGTAGAGAAAGCCATGATGACGGCCAGTATTGATGGCAATTTCTTTGAAATTTGGTATCGGATTTGGGGATTTTTGACGCACATTACCGCAACTCTGCCCAATATCGTCCGACAATTCGTAGATCGATAGTATGTTTCCGCATAGTTTGCCTTGCGCTGCAAAGGTGCCCGGGCAGCAGCCGAGAAATACGTAATTAACTCCGGGATGTTTCGCAATGCCCGATACAAGCATAGCAATAGCTCCGCCTTTGGATGCGCCCACAACCGTAATATCTGCGGCTTTTGCACCTTTTTTTAGTAGGCTATCTATTTGTGCTGCAACCTTTTGCGCATACTTATTTACATCGGTATCTGGCGGGCGACATTCTGAAATAACGGTAAAGCCTCGGCTGGAAAATGTTTTTAGAATATCGTTGTATTGGTAAGCGCCCCAGCCATGGTCTTTATCTACAGCATTCGGCCCTTGAACCTCTACTATACGGCCATGCAGATAAAACAAATATCGTTGTTTGGCTGTGCAAATACCAGAAACTGCAAGGCAGAGTAATAATAGAATAGTTTTAGCAATATGCATAATACAGAATAACTTGGATAAAATAAGAGTAACGGAAAATATGGAAGTCGCCTGAAACACTACAGGCGACGTAGTACAGTCGCCGGTAGCTTGGAATAAAATTTTTTCTTATTGGAATTTACGTACTATCAGAGATGAATTTGTACCTCCGAAGCCAAATGAATTAGATAAGAAGCAATCTATCTTTTGCTCCTTGGTTTGAGCAATGATGTTGATCTTCGCTGAATCCTCATCCGGGTTTTCAAAATTGATGTTCGGAGCTATGAAATCATGTTTCATCATAAGCATGGAGTACACAATTTCGCTAGCGCCAGCCATCCAGCATTCGTGGCCGGTCATAGATTTTGTGGAACTTACCGGTACTGTATTGCCCAGCACTTCCCCTATAACGCGGGCTTCTATGGAATCGCCAATAGGCGTTGAGGTGGCATGAGCGTTTACATAATCAATATCGCGCGCCTGCAGCCCGGCTTGCTTTAGCGCCATATTAAGCGAGCGGAACTGCCCATCAGTGTTGGGATTCGAAATGTGGTCTCCATTAGATGAAAAGCCATAGCCCACTATTTCGGCAAGTATGGTTGCTCCACGTTTTTTTGCAGACTCATACGATTCTAAAATGAGCGTAGCAGCGCCGCCCGAAGGTATAAGCCCGTCCCTGTCTCTGTCGAACGGGCGCGATGCTTTGTGCGGCTCAGATTCGCGAACCGAAAATGCGCTGAGCCCATCGAAGCTGCCCATAGCATATTCGTTGATCTCCTGAGCGCCGCCACATACCACACGCTCCTGCAGCCCTTGTTTTATAAGCAGAAAGCCTATGCCAATAGAGTGCGATCCAGAAGCGCAAGCAGCGCTCAGCGTGAAATTGATACCTTTTAATTTGTATATCGTAGACAAATTCATGTTTACGGTACAATTCATGTTTTTGAATATATCGCCGCTGCCAATGAGGGTATTGTCTTTCTTTTTACGCGCCTTATCTACAGTTTCGGTTATAGCGCCGGCTGTGCTGTCATTGCCAAATATTATTCCGGTTTCGTTTTTATCTAAGAAATCTATATCCAGATTAGCCATAGCCAAGGCTTCCCTTGTGGACATATATGCATACATAGCCGGTTGGTGCATGCCTATACGTTCGCGCCTGCCAAGAAATGGCTTAAGGTCGGGTTCTTCTACAAAACCCGTTAACGCCGACCGGTAGCCCAGTTCTTTGCGGGGTGTATCGTATATAATACCACTCAAGCCATGATAAAGTGAATGGCGTACCTCGTCAATATTTTTTCCAATGCAGGAGTAAATGCCAATACCAGTAATAACTACACGGTTATCCATAAGTTGGTTTCAAATAAATGAAAAAGATGGGTATCGCAGCTTCGTGCTTGCAGCAGCTCAGAAGGTCAACCATAAAGACAAAATTAAGAATAAATACCGCCATTGATGTTGATGACCTCGCCGGTGATATAAGCCGACTTGGGAGACGCCAAAAACGACACCAAATGCGCAACTTCCTCAGGTTTACCAAAACGCTGCATAGGCACCATTTTCGATAGTTCTTTTTCGTCGAGACCTGCGGTCATATCTGTTTGTATAAATCCCGGAGCTACAGCGTTTACTGTTATATTTCTTTTGGCAACCTCTTGTGCCAGCGCTTTGGTTGCTGCTATTACTGCGCCTTTTGCTGCGCTGTAGTTAGTTTGCCCCGGTACGCCTTTCAGGCCACTGAGCGACACTACATTAATAACGCGACCAGCGCGTTTGCGCAGCATGGTTTGGATAAGGTTTTGAGTTACATTGAACCAACCCTTTGTAGATACACTTATTACATCATCCCAGTCTTTTTCTGGCATCCACATAAACATGCCGTCTTTTGTAATGCCTGCATTGTTTACCAATACGCTTATCCATTTATCTTTGTTTGCATCTTGCCAGTTTTTAAGCGCAGTGTCTACCTCTTGCTTGTTCTGTACATTAAAAGGTATCAGCTCGCCGGTACCTCCGGCTGTTGTAATTTCATCGAGGGTTTGTTGAGCGGCAGCGGCATTCGATGCGTAATTGATAAGTACGTGCATGCCATGGTCCTTTACCAGTTGCAGCGCAATTGCCTTTCCCAATCCGCGGGATGCGCCGGTTACTAAAGCTACATTCATTGTTTGTGGTTGAATTAACGTAAGGTAATCTATGTTTTTATCACCGACTATATCAAATGCCGATTTTAAGGTTATTTAAACGTTTGGTGCACTTTTGGCAATATTACTAAAATAAAACAAAGTGCAAATTGCCTTACCTGCCAGTCGTTGGCTGTAAGAAGCCTGGATTTAATTTTATACCGTTACCGTTAGTTGTAGTTGACGGCGCCGTGCAAAATGATATTTTGTTTACTTTTGGCAGTCTTATAAACGCGCCAGACATTGGGAAAAATTGCATTAAAAATTGTTGAGTTTTTTTACCGGCGCAAGGTTTTATTTTTACTTTTCTTATTGGGGTTATCGTGCTTTATCGCTATGGGTATCTCCCGGTTGCAGATAAATCAAAATATATTTTCGTCGCTGCCAAAGGGTAAGGCTTTCGAACAATTCAACAAACTGATTGAAAGTAAGAATATCGCTAATTCGGTAGTTTTTTCGGTGGCGGTAAATGACGATGACGAAGAGGATGTACCTGCATTGGTGGCCGAATTTGCAGATACAGTAACGAATGCAGCAGGTGGATACCTCTCAGATATTAAGGCGACACGCCCGGATGTTGAAGAGCAGTTTTACAAGTATTTTATAGATAATTTACCTTTTCTCATAGATACCAGCTATTACAGCATGGTAGATGGTAAGTTAGCGCCAGATTCCATACGGGCCTCGGTAAACAATACCTACAATCAACTAGTATCGCCGGGCAGCGCATTTTTAAAACAATTTTTGCTGCGGGACCCCATAGGCATCAGCGGTCGTTTTTTCAAACAGCTACAACAAAATGCTCCGCAAGGTTTTGCCGTAGAGGATGGTGTGCTGTATAGCAAAGACCGTAAAAAGGCGCTGATTACAGCCAAGACCTCCTTTACATCGGGCAACTCTGCCGACAATATAGCGCTTTATAATATAATGGAAGCGTTAAAAACACGCTGGAATACCCACTACCCGAAACATAAGCTCACCTATTTCGGTACTTTTCAGATTGCGGCCGAAAACGCAATACAAGTGAAAAAAGATACACGGCTCACCGTTACTTTTTCGGTGGTCATGATTTTGTTGTTGCTTGTGGTGTACTATCGCAAAGCGCTGATACCGCTCTATTTTTTCTTGCCCGCACTGTTTGGAGCAGCCACTGCATTAGGTATTATTGGTTTTATAAGGCCGGAGATTTCCGCCATTTCACTGGCAACGGGAGCTGTGCTAATGGGTATCATTGTCGATTATTCGTTTCACTTTTTTACGCACTTACGACATACGCGCTCTATACCAGTAACCATTCGCGAGATTGGCGCACCGTTGCTAACGGGTAGTTTTACTACCATTACCGCATTGGCGGCGCTGTGTTTTTCTAATTCCGTGGTCCTGCAGGATTTTGGATTGATTGCGGCATTGAGCCTTTCCGGTGCGGTTATATTTACGCTAACAGGATTGCCCATTATTTTAAGAATATTCAACTTTAGCTATGCCGATATACCAGAAGAAAAAGAATTACCGAAGGGGCCAAATTTCCTTATGCGCTATAAGTGGCTGTTTATCAGTTTGATAGCCGTAGTTACTTTTATTTGTTTAAGGTATTCCGGTAAGGTGCAATTCAACTCCGATATGGAGAATATGAGCGTGCATTCGGAATCGCTGATTGAGGCTGAGCAACAGCTGACAGGGATAAATCCCAAAATAGACAAGAAAATTTACCTGTTTGTAACAAATAATGATGCAGAAAAGGCGGCCGCCTGCAACTTCAAACTTTATGATCGATTGGCGCAACTTAAAGCAAATGGCGGAATTAAAACATTTTTGTCGGTAGCACAGTTTTTGATACCCGAACAATTGAAGCTAGATCGCAGAGCCCATTGGCTGAACTTTTGGGGTGACAGGAAAGAAAAAGTTTTTCTTGGCGTTTACAAAAATGCTCAGACGCTAGGGCTAACTGATGGCGTATTCAACAACTTTGAGGAATGGATAAAAGCCGACCCCGCCGCGGCTGTAGGCGCAGATTCACTTAGGCAGCAATTGGGGCTCAATGATTTGGTAGACCATGGTAAGGCAGGTACAACGCTTATATCTACGGTAGTACTAGGAACGGATCAGTTGCAAGCGGTTAAAAAAGAACTACGTTCTATGGAAGGCGTAGAACTGTTCGATAGGGCAGAAATGGCCTCTTCGCAACTGGAGCTTGTAAAAAATGACTTTAACTACCTGTTCTGGGTTTCTGCATCTATTGTGTTTTTTACGTTGTTGCTGATATATGGTCGCATCGAGCTCACGCTTGTGGCCTTTCTGCCCATGGTAGTAAGCTGGGTATGGATACTGGGTTTTGCGGCGCTGTTGGGTATTAAGTTCAATTTTGTAAATGTTGTTATCTCCACCTTCATTTTCGGTCTCGGCGACGACTTCAGCATTTTTGTAACTGATGGTTTGTTGAGTAAATACAGGTACCGAAACAATGCATTGGGGTCTTATACCTCAGCCATTGTACTATCGGCTACCGGTACGGTTATCGGTTTGGGCGCGTTGTTTTTTGCAAAACACCCTGCCATACACTCTATAGCAGCTATCAGCGTATTGGGTATAACCTGTATTTTATTTTTATCGCTTACTTTTCAACCTATACTTTTCGATTTGTTTGTGTTTAAACGCATAGGCAAGCGCTTGCCTCCTATTAGGTTATCAGAGTTTTTATATTCGGTGTTCGAGTTTTCGTATTTTATCGGCGCCTGTTTGTTTTTTTACAGTGTACTAGGACTGTTTTTTATTATTCCTGCTCCCCGAAAAGTAAAGGTGAGCATACTCAATGGTTTGATTTCGCTTTTTACTGGTTCTGTTATTTATCTTGATCTGCAGGTAAAAAAGAACATTGTGGGCCGTGAAAACCTGGACGTTTCCAAACCATCCATTTTGATTGCCAATCACAGTTCGTTTCTGGATATACTGCTGATGAGTATGCTGAACAGAAAGATCATTTTGATGGTGAATGAATGGGTATACAAGTCGCCATTGTTCGGCTTTGTAATCAGGTATGCAGGATACGTATACGCGCAAGACGGGGCAGAAGAAAATCTGGAAATAATCAAACAGCGGGTTGCCGACGGATATTCGATACTTATTTTTCCGGAGGGCAGGAGATCTGTGGATGAGAAGATTAATCGCTTTCATAAAGGTGCGTTTCTGCTGGCCCAGGAGCTGAAACTGGATATAACGCCGGTATTGCTGCATGGGGTAACCTATGTGCTGCCCAAAAACGATTACATAGTTAAAGCGGGCGAAATGACGGTAAAAATACTGCCGCGCATAAAACACGACGACGCAAGCTGGGGGGCTACATATCGCGAACGAACTAAAAATATATCGGCTTATTTTAAGCGCGAGTTTCAAGAGTTTTCACGCAAAAAAGAAACAGCCGATTATCTATGGCACCGGGTGTTTAATAACTATATTTACAAAGGTCCCGTTATTGAATGGTATATCAGAATAAAATGGAAACTGGAACGCTGTAATTATGAATTTTATAATGACACAATAGGGTACGACCGCAAAAACATTTTAGATATAGGGTGCGGCTATGGTTATCTCGCGCTGTATCTGCACTATAAAAATAGCGCCCGGGAAATTGTATCGATTGATTATGACGATGATAAGATACAGATTGCCGCCAATTGTTTTGATAAAGGCCCGCAGGTTAAGTTTTTGCATGAAGACGTAAGAAACTTTACTTTTGGGGCGCAGGATGTAATATTTTTGAATGATTCACTGCACTATTTGCAGCAGGAAGAACAGGATGCTGTGTTAGAAAAATGCGCTGCATCGCTTACAGATAACGGACTAATGTTTATAAGAGAAGGAATTACAAATCTGGAAGAAAAGCATAAGAAAACCCAACTAACAGAATTTTTCTCGTCGAAAGTGATGGGATTTAATAAAAAAGAGAATGATTTTCATTTCATATCGGTGGAATATGTACAGGCATTTGCCGCTAAACATAGAATGAGGTTTGAAATGCAGGAACATTCCCGGAATACATCTAATGTATTGTTTATTTTGAGAAAGTAATGAGCTATATACCTGAAAAAGAGTACGATTTTGTAGTTATTGGAAGCGGACTTGGCGGTTTGGCTTGTGCATACATTTTGGCTAAAGAGGGCCATAGTGTAGCTGTGCTAGAGAAAAATACACAACTGGGCGGCAACCTTCAGGTATTTAGCAGAGATAAGTCCATTTTCGATACCGGAGTACACTACATTGGCGGACTTGATAAAGGTCAGATGTTGTACCAGTTCTTCAAGTACCTCGATCTGTACGATGGTTTGAAGCTGAAGCGGATGGATGAAGACGGGTACGATGTTATACGGTTTGCCGACGGTAAGGAATACAAGCATGGGATTGGTTACGATAATTTCAAACGCTTGCTTATAGCTGATTTTCCGGAAGAAGTGCAGGCAATTGAACAATTCTGCTCAGATATGCAGGATATTTGTAAGAATTTTCCGCTATACAATCTTGATGCAGAAATAACTGCCGATTACTTTGATAATCAGGACTATAGAACGATTAATGCCTATGCGCATATTTGCTCGCTCACGCAAAACGAGCGCCTGCGGAACGTACTTGCGGGCAGCAATCCGCTGTATGCAGGCGTAAAAGATAAGACGCCGTTTTATGTGCATGCGCTGATTTTTAACAGCTATATCATCAGCGCATACAAGCTTATTGATGGAGGTTCGCAAATAGCCAATATTATGAGCCGGAACATAAAAGCTAAAGGCGGGGAAATATTTAGGAAAAGCCAGGTAATAAGCGCTAATTATCACGATGATGGTAATGTGAAAGAAGTGGTTTTGTCAAATGGCAGCGTTGTAAGGGGCAGGAACTTTGTTTCTAATATGCATCCCGAGGTAACTATAGATATTTTTGGTGAAAAAAGGTTTCTGACTGCATACAGAAAAAGAGTTAAAAGTCTTGAAAATACGATTTCATCTTTTACGGTTCACCTTACGTTTCATAAAGATAGTTTTGAGTACCTGAACCACAATATTTATCAATACAATGTTGATGATGTATGGGATGGGGTAGATTATAAGCAAGAACTATGGCCCGAGGGCTTTTTTGTATGTACGCCGGCATCGTCTAAGAGCGATAAGTATGCCGATTGCATGTCGGTTATGACCTACATGAGCATTAAGGAAACCGAACAATGGCAGAATACCTACAACGTTATTGGGCATACTGAGGAGCGGGGCGCTGCATACGAGGCTTTCAAAGCCGAAAAAAGTGAACAGGTTTTGAAAACGCTGGAAAAAGTATTTCCCGGTATTAGGGCCAAAATAAAAAATGTATATAGTTCGTCGCCGCTCACCTATAGAGACTACATAGGGAATTATGATGGCTCGCTATATGGTATACTGAAAAGCAGTAAAGAGCCGGTAAAATCTGTGATTAATCCTAAGACAAAAATATCCAACTTGTATTTGACAGGTCAGAATTTGATTTTTCATGGTATCTTAGGGGTAACGATTGGCGCATTTGTTACCTGTTTCAATTTTGTAGATCGTAAAAATATTATTGATAAAGTAAAACAAGCTTAGCATGGAAAAGATAGATGTATTGATCATTGGTGCTGGTCCGGCGGGATCTGTATCTTCTGCTTACCTCAACAAATTAGGTTATAAAACTCTGGTGTTGGAAAAAACACAATTCCCGAGGTTTGTGATAGGCGAGAGCTTATTGCCGCATTGCATGGATCACCTGGAAGAAGTTGGGTTTCTTGAAAATGTTAAGAAAGCAGGATTTCAGATCAAGACGGGCGCAGCCTTTTACAAAGGCGACAAACGTGTTGATTTTTTGTTCGAGAATCAGTTTACAAAGGGCTGGACCTGGACATGGCAGGTGAAGCGCGCTGAATTTGATACTATACTAATTAATACAGCTAAGGAACAGGGCGTACCCGTTAAATTCAGAAGTGAGGTGACCAGCGTAAAATGCGGTCCGGACAAGCAGATTGTTACCTACATGGACGAATATGAAGTGGAGCACACTGTTGAAGCAAGGTTTATAATTGACGCCAGCGGTTATGGGCGCGTATTGCCTCGTTTATTCAATCTGGAAGAAGAAGTATCTACGCCTGCCCGCGGCGCGGTTTTTTGCCATATACACGATACCAAGCGCACTGGTAAACAGGGTGAAAATATATTCATGCACTCTTTCCGCAACAACAAGGCATGGATTTGGGCTATACCTTTTTCAGACAAAACTACTTCGGTGGGCGTGGTGAGCGATACAGAATTTGTTGGCGAGTTTGCAGAGGATGGCGGAAAGAAATTTTTGGAGCATATACGCAGCTTTAAGGATCTCAATGGTCGCTTTGCTGAAGAAGAGCTTGTTTTTCAACCGCGTGAAATACTGGGTTATGCAAAAAGAGCTAAGCAACTGCATGGCGAGGGTTATGTAATGTGCGGCAATGCTACCGAGTTTTTGGATCCAATATTTTCATCAGGCGTTACACTCGCTACAGGGTCGGGATTGCTCGCAGCTAAATTGGTGCATCGTCAGCTCACAGGCGAGATTATAGACTGGCAAACACAATATGAAGACCTGATGCGCAAAGGGGTAGATGTGTTTCGTTCTTTCGTTCTGGGTTGGTACAATGGCGATATACAGACGATATTTTTTGCCAACGCCATAGAAGCAAATATCAAAGAGCAGGTTTGCTCTATATTGGCTGGTTACGTTTGGGATGAAAACAATCCGTTAGTAAAAAAGCACAAAACTATAGTGCCAGCGCTGGCGCAAGTCATTCGCATGAATGAGGTTGCTTAACGCATAAATTTATAGATAGCGAAAGAGCTCAGGCGAAATAACCTTGAGTTCTTTTGCTTTTTTAATCGTGTTTTTAACCGTGGGTTTATACATTGCACACAAAGCAAAATGAGGAATATACGTCCCGGTATTTTTAAATGGAATTGCTGGTGTAATTTTGTAGGCTTACCTTAGCCAAAAATCAGTAGGTGCTTCAGTTATTCAGAAATAATAGTCCGTTTACTGTTATTGTATTATTTGTATTTGCATTACTTGTCAAGTTTCAGGTGCTGTTACACCCTGTTGCGCCCATACCTGTATCTGGTCATTTTTTATACAATTACATTATTCGCGGGTTGTTTTGCGTATTCAAGCATGGGGACTTTGCCTATGTTATGTTTGCAATTATTAATCTTTACGTGCAATCCTTATATTTAAAGAGCATTGCTACTCGCCATAAACTTTTTCCAAGACCTACTTATATTCCGTCATTCGTTTATCTGTTGCTCACATCTATTTACCCTGCTTTCAGTACATTCAACGAAACTATTCTGGTCAATTGGTTTCTGATGGGGGCGATAGACGTGATGTTTGGTTTTACTCAAACCTCGCATCCCCGTAAACTGATATTCAATGCCAGCTTTCTGTTAAGTATGGCCGCTCTATTTCAGTTTACCATGCTATCCTACTTTTTTCTGCTACTTGTGGGTATGGTTATGTTCCGGTCATTCAATCTGGGCGAATGGTCGGTGGCAATGATGGGATATACTACGCCATTGTATTTTATGGCTTGCATCCTTTTTTTGGTAGACCGTTTTGGGCTATGGACCTATTGGCCGCACATTGGTTTTTCTCTGTCCTCCGATGTAAATTCGCTGTTTTACCTAATTCTCACCATGTTGGGTATTGCCATATTACTCGCAAGCGGTATACACGCCATGCAGCAAAACGTGGCGCTTAGTAATATCTATGTAAGAAGAGACTGGATTGCAGTATCGTTTTACCTTATTATCTCTATTTTTGTAGCTTTCCTTACAGACATAGGGGTGAAGAGCGCCTGGATGATTACCTTCCCGGCCTTAAGTATCATCATCTCGCATGCGCTGCTACTGGAAAAAAATAAGCGATTTAGTAACTTTATTTTTTATTTTTCACTCGTTTTCCTTGCATTTTGCCTTAAGGCTTATAAATAGATAGAAATGAAATTTGGAATTATTGTTTTCCCCGGCTCGAATTGCGACAGAGATATGCAACATGCATTGAGCGTAGACCTGCAACAGGAAACTATTATGCTTTGGCATAAAGACCGCGACTTGAGTATGTTTACTACCGACGATTGTATAGTGCTGCCCGGCGGCTTTTCTTATGGCGACTATTTGCGCTGCGGCGCTCTGGCACGTTTTAGCCCAATGATGGAGCAAGTAATAGACTTTGCAAACCGTGGTGGTAAAGTACTGGGCGTATGCAATGGTTTTCAGATATTGTGCGAGGCTGGCTTGTTACCCGGCGTTTTGTTGCAAAACGATCACCAGAAGTTTGCATGCAAAAACGTGTATATAAAAAGCGAAAGCGCTAATAATCTGATAGGTAAGGTAGTAGGTGAGAAAGCGTTGCAAATACCGGTGGCACATGGCGAAGGCAGATATTATGCCGACGCTGTAACGCTGAAACATCTGCACGACAATAAGCAAATTATATTCAGATATTGCGACGCTAACGGCGAAGTGCATATTAACTCAAACCCTAACGGAGCGATCAACAATATTGCAGGAATTTGCAATGAAGGCCGTAATGTGTATGGTATGATGCCACACCCGGAACGCGCTTGTTCTGACGCGCTGAATAACATCGACGGTAGGGCTATTCTTAAAGCGCTGAGCCACACTAATTAATAGTTTTCTAGTTTAATTAGGCAAACAGTTTGCGATAGCCGAATAGATTTAGGCAAACGCGTTTGAGATATTTGTAAGGCTGAAAAGTGTTAAAGATATATTTATTGGCAAAATATTAAGTTTTGGGTTGCGGAACTTAATATAGATTTATCCCAATAAATTTACTAGGAAACCTCCCCTTTTTTCAGGGATAAAAAATGGCAATTATGAAATCACTTAAGAATGCAATTGTTTTTGTAGCGTGCCTGTTTTTGTCGGGCAATATACTCGCACAAATGACAGAGGACCCAACTAAATGGACGTTTGAAGCTAAGAAGGTTAGCGGCAACGAGTATCAGTTGATATACCATCTCGACCTCAAGCAGGGCTGGCATATATGGTCGTTAAAGCCGGGCGGCGACGGTTACCAAATTGTTCCATCGTTTGTTTTGGCTAAGAACCCTAAAGTGAAAATTAAGGGTTCTGTTACCGAGAAAGGGAAATCGACAACTACTAAAATGGAAGGTATTGATGGGAAAGTTACTTATTTGAGCGGCAAGATAGACTATGTTCAGCAAGCAACTATTTCTGGCGCAGGCAAAGTAACAGGTAAGCTCACCTACCAGGTATGCGATGATAAAATGTGCCTTGCCCCTAAAGACAAGGATTTTGTTTTTGATATAAAATAGTTGTGCAGGGTCATAGATTGAGCGATTTAGAAATATTTTAAAAGGTTTTTTATGATAAAGGCCATCAAAGCGGCGTTGTTTTTTTTTATTGGGCTGTTTCTTGCGGGTAGCCTGCATGCCCAAATTGTAAAGGATAACAGCGTTTGGACGTTTGAAGCTAAAAAGAAAAGCGGCAGCGATTATCAGTTGATAGCGCATCTGCAACTGCCGGAACATTGGCATATTTATGCTTTCAAACCAGGCGGCGATGGTTCGTTGTTTCCCCCGTCGATTAAGTTTACGGCCAATGCCAACGTGAAGCTAAAGGGCGTAGTAAAGGAGCAGGGCAAGCTGGTGAGCGAAAACATGGATGGCATAGATGGTACGGTAAATATGTACCTGCATAAAGTAGACTATATACAGGAGGCAACCATAACCGGTAACACTAAAATCAGCGGTACTTACAACTACCAGATTTGCGATGAAAAAATGTGCCTTCCGCCAACCAAAAAATCTTTTACGATAGAGGTTAAGGATGCAGGCGATGCACAGGCTACAACTACAGAAGCAGCATCCCCGTCGCCAACAGACAGCCCTGTAGTTGCAGCTACTACTGCTCCGGCCGATACCACGAAAACTGTGGCGGCTCCTCCGGTTGCTGTTAATAACGACGACGTACCAGCCAATAATGAAACCAAAGGCGCGCAACAGTCGTTGCTCATGTTATTCCTTATTAGTTTGGGCGGAGGTATTTTGGCTGTATTTACTCCATGTATCTTTTCTATGATACCCATTACTGTGAGCTTCTTTACCAAACGAAGCAAAACAAGGGCAGAAGGCATACGCAATGCTATTTACTATTCAACGTCAATAATTGTCATATTCACAGTATTAGGCGTGCTCATCTCCGCGATTTTTGGCTCAGCTGCGCTCAATACTTTGTCTACAGACTGGCGCGCCAATTTGTTCTTTTTTATACTTATTGTCATTTTTGCAATTTCTTTCCTTGGCGCATTCGAGATTTCGCTGCCATCGTCGTGGACGAACGCGACCGATTCTCGTGCCGGCGTAGGTAGCTTTGCGGGTATATTTTTCATGGCGCTTACGTTGGTTATTGTTTCCTTTTCGTGCACCGGGCCTATTGTGGGTACCTTGCTTGTAGAGGCATCGAAGGGTGGGGTAGCAGGGCCGGCTATAGGTATGTTTGGTTTCTCCATTGGTTTATCATTACCATTTGCGCTATTTGCTGTTTTCCCGGGTTGGCTCAACAAAATGGCATCTTCAGGTGGTTGGCTCAATCAAGTTAAAGTCACCTTGGGTTTGGTAGAGTTGATGCTTGCACTTAAGTTTTTATCTAATGCAGATCTGGCAATGGGCTGGCGTCTGCTCGACAGAGAAATATTTATTGCCATCTGGATCGTTTTGGCAGTAATACTTGGATTTTACCTTTTGGGTAAACTGAAACTGAGCCATGATGATGAATCGCCCAAAAATGTGTTTGGTCAGGAATATGTTTCCATATTCAAGCTGTTTTTGGCAATAACATCTTTTGTGTTTGCTGTTTATTTATTACCAGGAATGTGGGGTGCGCCGCTCAATGGTATGAGCGCATTCTTACCGCCTATGGGTACGTTTGATGCCTTTGGTGCAGGCGGCGGTAGTGGAAATGCTGCCGATGATGAACGTTCGGATAATGGCCTACACCCTGTAAAATACGTGGCCGATATGAAACTGTATGAGCCGCAAGTAGTAAAGACACTTGGCTTGACAACGTATTTCGATTACGATGAAGCGCTTGCAGCCTCTAAAAAGCTGAAAAAGCCAATCATGCTCGACTTTACCGGAATCAATTGCGTTAACTGCCGTAAAATGGAAAGTCAGGTATGGTCTAAACCAGAGGTGGCAAAGATGCTTAAAGAAGATTTTATTGTAGTATCACTTTATTGCGATTTCAACAGACTGGAATTACCCAAAGATCAACAGTATTTTTCGAAAGTACTGAACCAACAAGTAGAAACCGTGGGTAACAAAAATGCTGATTTGCAGGCTACTAAATTCGGTTCTAACTCTCAGCCTTTTTATTTTTATGTAGATGAGCAAGGCAATAAGCTGGTAGATGGCGGTTATTCTTACGACCCTGATATTCAGAAATTTGTTGCACATCTCGAAAAAGTAAAGGCCAATTTTAAAGCCAGCCATCCTTAGGCAGCTACGCTATTCTTCTTTCAAATATTAGCTTTTAGGATAAACACCTAACGCAAATGAACAAAAGTGTAACAATTACGGTATTGCCGCAATCGGCGGCAGACGAGCAGACTGTAAAGAAAACAATAGCCGATGAATGCGGTGTGAGCGAAAAACGCATTTCGGGTTATGTGGTGCAGAAAAGATCTATTGATGCACGGTCGCGGCAGGCGAAAGTTGTATTGCAGGTTCAGGTATTTATTGATGAACAAGTGATGCACCCTGTGCCTTTTTACCCTACGCTGAACAATGTGGCAAATGCAGCGCCAATTATTATTGTAGGCGCCGGGCCTGCAGGATTATTTGCTGCTATGAAGCTCATTGCTCTTGGATACAAGCCCATAGTACTGGAACGAGGTAAGGATGTGCGCAGCAGACGGCGCGACCTTGCGGCCATGAATAAAGAGGGCATAGTAAACCCCGAATCAAATTACTGTTTTGGCGAGGGTGGGGCAGGCACTTATAGCGATGGTAAACTCTATACCCGCTCTACCAAGCGAGGTAATGTAATGGACATTTTGCAGTTGTTTCATTTTTACGGAGCGGGCGAAGAAATACTGTATGATGCGCATCCGCATATAGGCACCAACAAATTACCGGGCATCATATCGGCAATGCGCGAACAAATCATTGCCTGTGGCGGCGAAGTATTGTTTGGAGCTAAAATGACCGATATACTTACCGATCGCGACCGGGTAACCGGGGTGGTAACAAATGATGGAAGCAGGCTACACAGCAAAGCGGTGATATTGGCCACCGGCCACTCAGCACGCGATATTTTTGAACTGCTGCACAGCAAGGGTATTACTGTAGAAAGTAAGCCATTTGCATTGGGTGTAAGAATTGAGCACCCACAATACCTTATAGATCAGGCCCAATACCACTGTCAGGTGCGCGACCCTTATTTGCCGCCGGCGAGCTATTCGCTTGTAGCTCAGGAAAATGGCAAAGGTGTGTTTTCTTTCTGTATGTGTCCCGGCGGCATTATAGCCCCTGCGGCCACATCGCCAGGCGAACTGGTAGTGAATGGCTGGTCACCATCAAAACGCAACAATCCTTACGCCAATTCGGGCACTGTAGTCAGCGTTGATGAAAAGGATTTTGCAGCCTACAAGTTTACCGGACCGCTGGCGGCAATGCATTATCAGCAAATGGTGGAACAACGAGCCTGGAATGCAGGCGGCGGTAAACTGGTAGCTCCCGCTCAAAGGATGGTAGATTTTGTAAATAATACAGTGTCGTCCACCTTGCCCGATTGCTCGTATCTGCCCGGCTTGCACAGCGCTGCGCTAAAGGAAACGCTGCCACCAAATGTAAACGAAGCCTTGCGCAAGGCTATGAAAGATTTTGGCGCAAAGATGAAGGGCTATTATACCAATGAAGCGGTGCTTGTCGCCACTGAATCGCGCACTAGTTCGCCAGTGCGTATTCCCCGCGATAAAGATACCCTGCAGCATATACAGCTCAGAGGGCTATATCCCTGCGCTGAAGGAGCTGGGTATGCAGGCGGTATAGTATCGGCGGCAATAGATGGAGAACGTTGCGCAATAGCTGCTGCGGCGCAACTATATGTGGTGTAAACTATTGGCCAGGCACCATGTCGCGGATGATATCTTCGCGTGAGCTATTTATGTAAAATGCCAGATAGCTTTTATTGAAAGGATTTGTGTCGGCATCGTGTACCTTTCGCAACAGCGCTTTTCCCTCAGCAACTTTGTTAGCCAGTATTAACGCTTTTCCTTTGCTTATTTGTGTGTTTTTCTGCAATACTGTATTGGGTTTGGCCTTTCGAAGCACATTTTCGTAATAAGCAAGTAGCTTATTGAAATAACCCATAGCGCCCACCGTATTGCCTGTCTGATAGAGTAAAATTCCGGTGTAGAGTAACACTCCTTCGTCGTTTGGAAAAAGCCGCTCCATGCGCCGCAGCGTGCTGAGTCCTGTTTTTAGGTCGCCAAGTCTGCAATGCAAGCTCATTTTGTTCAACCATCCATCGTAATAGCCACTATCTATTTTCAATGCTTTATCAAACAGGCGGAACACCGCTTTTACACTGTCGTCTGAGTCCATATATCGCATATAGCGAGCGATAGCAGTATCGTTGAGCGCCACAGCTTTTGGACTGCCTTTTCTGTGTTCGGTACCTTGAGCGAATGAAGTGAGGGTAGAAAGGCAACCGGCAAAAATCAAAACAGATATTTTCATAAAGACACCATTTTCTAAAGCAAATTAAGTAATTGCTCCTGATTTTTTAAAAAGCAAATTCAAACGAAATCCCAAATTTTATCTCTATTAATCTTTACCGGGCATTTTTTCGGCGACAATTTTCTTACTTGACATTTTACAAAAGCTGAGAATGTAATTTTTTACTGCCGGGTCAGTTTCTCTTTCGGCAATTTTGGTCAGGTATTCTTTGCCTTCCTTTGTTTTTCCGGTTAGCATTTGCGCTAGTCCTTTATTAAGAAGGTCGCCCTTCAAATTATTGGCGTCTATGCCGGTGTCGGGTAGGGTATTGTATGTTGCCAGCAATGCTGCAAATGTTGCATTTGCCTTGGCTTTTTGCTTTGTTTTCATTTGCAGTATTCCGAGTGTAAACCGCACATCGTTTTCCCAGGGGAATAGTTTGGTCATATATTCGACAGTTTCAACTGCATTTTTGAATTTTTTTAGCTGGCACTCAAAATTCAGTTTGTTTGCCCAAGCGCCATAATAAGCGCTGTCCAGCTTTATTGCTTTATCCAGTTGCGCAATTACCAGTTTTATGGTATCGGTATTTTTGGGGTTTTTGAGGTATAAGCCTATCGCCTCGTCATTTATACGTTTCGATTTTGGGTAGGGTTTGTGTTTAATGGTTTGTGCGTTTACACACAAGCCCCAAAAACAAGCTATGACAGTTAGGTGGATAAATTTCATAATAGATATACCAATAGCCGATAAAAGTAACAGAATGTTTCCATAATTCTGTTATTCCTGCGCTATGAGGCCGTAACGGGAATAGCGGTCTTACAAATTGTTGTTCGTAAACACAGGCTGCGCGCCGCATTGGCGTAGATCCTTGAAAAATGCAGGGTATGATTTATTAACCGATTCTGAGTAGGTTATTTCTACAGGTCCATTTGCGCGCAAAGCGCCTACGGCTGCTGCCATAACTATACGATGGTCTTTGAAAGAGTCGATGATAGTGCCTTGCAGGTAACGTCCTCCCACGATGCTCAAAATGTCGTCCTCAATCGAAAATTGAACATCAAAGTCCCAAAGCATATCCGCTATGCTTTCCACTCGGTTACTTTCTTTGGTAAAAAGCCTGTGCACACCCTTTATGTTGCTTTCGCCCTCGCAAAATGCAGCCAGTATTGCCAATATGGGGAACAAGTCAGGGCTGTGAGTAGCGTCAATGTCGAATGCCCGCATTAGCGAAGCGGAAGTACTTATTGTTTTATCTGTTATGTGCAAGTTGGCGCCTGCCAGTGTTAGCGCTTCAAGAATTGCTTTATCGGCCTGTGCCGATTGCGCGGATAAATTGCTGACGGTAACACTACCTGCCAACGCCCCTGCCACCAATAAATTAGCTGCGCCGCTCCAATCGCCTTCAATATCGATAGCTACTTTTTCTGTATGTATAAACTTGTTTGGGTCGATGATAAAACGCCTATGGTACAAATTGGTAACCGGCCACCCAAAGTGTTTCAGTACCTCTATGGTAAGATCTATGTAGGGTTTGCTTTTTAGATTTGAAACTTCTACCGTTATAGGTTCTGTTGCTGCCGCACACAAAGCAAATAGCAGTCCGCTTAAAAACTGCGATCCATGAGCGGCATCAACAGCAATAGAACGCGGAACGATAGGTCCCTTTACCGTAAATGGAATATACCCTCTAAAGTCGGGTATTGCAACCCCCAGCAACTCTAAAGCCTCTGCTACACCATCCATTGGTCGGCGCAATAGCGATTCCTTTCCGTTTATGCGCATCGGCGTTGCAGATAGGGCGGCTATTGGGGTGAAAAGCCGCGCAGCAAGTCCGCTTTCATTGCAGCTAATATAACTGGTTTTGGAATTTAGTCCATTACTGTTTACCGTAATGGCTGTGTTAGTAACCGATGTCAGCGTTGCTCCAAGTTGTGTAATGATTTGTCTGGCAGCGAGTTCGTCGTCCGATGCGCCGGAGAAGTTGATAACTGTTTCTCCCCTGTGTAGCAGCGCTGCCGCATACGCCCTTTGTGTCATGCTTTTAGATGGCGGTGCGCTCACTGCGCCACTAATGCTGCCGGGTTCAATTATTACTTTCATAAGCGATGAGGGCGTTTTCAATGGTGTTGAGCGCAAGCGGCATGATCACAGCATCGCCTATATCGTTAAGTAAAATATAGTCAATTTGGTTGTCGTGCCGTTTTTTGTCCATACTTAGTATTTGCATAGCTTTTCGGGCGTCCAGTTTTATACTTACGGGTAAATGGTATCGCTGTAATATCTTTTTTATTCGTTTCGTAACTGCTTCGGATAGTCCGGTTTGTTGCTCTGCTATCAAGCAGGCTATCACCATACCTACCGCCACGGCTTTACCATGCGGTAGTTCATAAAGGTTCTCAATGGCATGCGCTGCAGTGTGGCCAAAATTCAGCAGCTTTCTGATCCCGGTTTCTTTTTCGTCTGCTATTACTGTTTTGTTTTTCCATCCGGCGCAGCGTTCTATAAGTAGGTTAAGCGCTACGGTGTTTTGTTTGTAATAAGAAATGGAATGTTGTTCCAGTTCATCGAGCATCGGCGCATCGAAAATACATGCGTATTTGATTATTTCGGCAAATCCATTGCTCCATTCGGTTTCGGGTAGCGTTTGCAGAAAATGAGTATCAAACAGAATAAAATTTGGTTGGGCTATCAGGCCAATTATATTTTTATACAAGCCCACATTCACCCCGTTTTTGCCGCCAATTGCCGCATCAACCATAGCTAGCAGAGTTGTTGGTACAAAACCAAAGCTGACGCCGCGCATATAAACGGATGCCAAAAAACCGACAATATCGGTAATCACACCGCCTCCAACGCCTATTACAGTTGTTTTGCGCGTAGCCTCTACTTGTAGCAACTCCTTTGTGAGGGTGGTTATTGTTGCAATAGTTTTATTGCTCTCGCCATGTTGTATAACTACCACTGTGCATTTTTTGAAATATCCAGCATAGATAGCGGCTAAATGATCGTTGGTAATTATTACAACTTTTTCCGTGTCGCAAATACCCCAAAGTGCGTTGAATTCGCCATCGAAATAAAAATTTACCGTACCTGATGGGAAATTGACCTGTTGCAGCATAAATGCAAAAATAGGGGGTTAGCGCTTAGCGATAGTTCAAAAAATACAAAAGCAAGCTATAGAAAAGGGCATAAAAAAAGACGGAGGATATCCGTCTTTTCAAACAAAAAATATTGACTACAGTTTTGGATGAACTTCATTGCATTCGCATTCATCTGGTTCCTGCAAAAAGCGTTCAAGACGTTCCTGAAGCGTAAATTTAACTGATGAACCATTGGCATAATCAATGCCGCTAATAATCCAATGGTCGCCAATAGGAACGCATATATAGAGGATAGCTATGTTGCTGCGGTCTATCACATCGCCCTGAATTTTACCCTCCTTTTCAATTATTTTATTAAAAACTTCTGAGTAAAATTTGTAATGAATTTTTGTAATTTTCTTGTCTGACAGATTTTTGATTTTTACATCAAAGCGTTGTTGTTCGCACTCAAAACAATGGGCGCACTGTCTTTTGAACGAGCAGAGGTTGAAAATCTTACCATGTTTCAGATAGTCGGTAGCCTTGCTGTCTTGTGCATAACCTATAGCAGATAGCAGCAGCAGTGGAATAAAAAGGAAACTTTTGAGATTCAAAGACATAAAAAAAATGTGAGTTAATGATTTATAATGAAGTTTGGCGTCAACACACCATCCAAATTAGTATTTGTTCAATCCTAACATTTAAGGATAACTCCAACTAACGTTGTGCTGCTACAAATATATAAAATGGCTTTTAAAGACAAGGGTTTAGTTTGAATATTTTTAGAAACAGTCGTCAGCGTTTCAAGCAGTTACTGTCCTATTTTGACTAATAACGGTCGTATGATATAGTATGTACTAACAATTATTTAGTAAGTTTGTACACGAGTGTTTGTTTCGATGGGCGAATATATTATGCCAAAAATTTGAAATGCACCTAAAGTAGTATACATTTGCACCCAAATTCGAAAATTAAGTTTAATTTTTAAAAACGTAAATCAAAAATGTCGTATCTTTTCACATCAGAATCAGTATCTGAAGGACATCCGGATAAAGTCGCCGACCAGATATCAGACGCGCTCGTTGATAATTTCCTTGCGTGGGATCCACAGGCTAAAATAGCCTGCGAAACATTAGTTACTACCGGTCAGGTGGTTCTTGCAGGCGAGGTTAAGTGTAATACTTATATAGATGTACAGACCATTGCCCGCGAAGTTATTGCCCGCATTGGTTACACTAAGAGCGAATATATGTTTGAAGCTCACTCATGCGGCGTTTTGTCTGCAATCCACGAGCAGTCAGCAGATATCAATCAAGGTGTTGATAAGCAAAATAAAGAAGAGCAAGGCGCTGGCGATCAGGGTATGATGTTCGGTTACGCTACAAACGAAACTGACAACTACATGCCGCTCGCGCTCGACCTCGCACACAATCTGTTGTTGCAGTTGGCGGCTATCCGCAAAGAAGGTAAGGAAATGACCTACCTCCGTCCGGATGCTAAGAGCCAGGTAACATTGGAATACAGTGACGACAACAAACCAGTTCGTATTGATGCAATCGTTATTTCTACACAGCACGACGATTTCGCTGAAGAAAAAGCAATGCAGGAAACTATCAAGAACGACGTTGTAAATATTTTGATACCACGCGTATTGACTAGCTATCCTCAGTACGTTCATTTGTTCAACGAAAACATCAAGTATCACATCAACCCAACCGGTAAATTTGTTATCGGAGGTCCTCATGGCGATACAGGTCTTACAGGTCGTAAAATCATCGTTGATACTTATGGCGGTAAAGGCGCACATGGCGGCGGCGCATTCTCTGGTAAAGATCCGAGCAAGGTTGACCGTTCTGCGGCATATGCTACGCGTCACATTGCTAAGAATCTGGTTGCAGCAGGCGTTTGCGACGAAGTTCTGGTACAGGTTTCTTACGCTATCGGCGTGGCACAGCCAATGGGTATCTACATTCAGACCTACGGCACTGCAAAAGTTCCAATGAATGATGGTCATATTGCTAAAATCGTAAGCGAAGTTTTCGATATGCGCCCTTACTTCATCGAGCAGCGTCTGAAACTCCGTCAACCAATGTACAGCGAAGCAGCAGCTTATGGCCACATGGGTCGTACTCCGGTAACGGTTTCTAAAACTTTCAAAGCAGCAGGCGGCGACGCTAAAACTATGGAAGTTGAATTGTTTACATGGGAAAAACTGGACTACGTAGAAAAAGTAAAAGCTGCGTTCAATATTTAATTTGAGTAACAGTTCATATATTTTGCTTTATAGCACAGAAAGCCGCCCTTCTACTGGGCGGCTTTTCTATATCCACTGAGCCCTTGTAGCGTAGTTGGCATATGAAGTTTAGGTAAATGCAGACAGGTAACAATTGTAGCGCTATTTTTACACCATCAACAAAGCAATATGGAAGCGAAGAAACCGGTAATATTAATAACTAACGACGATGGTATTACCGCTAATGGCATTAAAGCGTTGGTAGATGCAGTAAGGGATCTCGGGCAGGTGTATGTAGTGGCCCCAGACAGTCCGCAATCTGGTATGGGACACGCCATTACTATTGGCAGTCCGTTGCGGATGCATAAGGTAGAAATGTTTGATGGAATAGAATCGTGGGAGTGTAGCGGCACTCCTGTAGACTGTGTGAAACTGGCGCGAGATATGGTGATGCACGCAAAACCCGATTTATGCCTGAGTGGCATAAATCATGGCGCTAACCATTCCATAAATGTGATTTATTCAGGTACAATGAGCGCTGCGATGGAAGCTGCAATAGAGGGTATTCCGTCTATCGGATTTTCGTCGCTCGATTACAGTTTTGATGCTGATTTTACAATTGCAAAAAAAGTGGTTCGCGAACTGGTAATCAGGTTTCTTGCTAATAAAATGCCGGATCATACATTGCTCAATGTCAATATCCCCGTTGTTTCAGAAGCAGACTTTAAAGGAGTAAAGATTTGCAGGCAAGCGCAGGCTCGGTGGGAAGAAAATTTTGATAAACGTACCGATCCCCGCGGGCAGGATTACTACTGGATGGTAGGTAAATTTGTGAATATGGACAAAGAATCCGGGACAGATGTTGAGGCGCTGAAACAGGGCTACGCTTCGGTAGTGCCTGTAACAATAGACTTCACGAATCATAAAATGAAAAGCTGGTTGGAAAAGGAATGGGGGCAAATAGTTGAATAAGGAAGTTATAGAGTAACAAACGGGTTAGGTTTACGGAAAGAAATTTGAATCATAGATAAAGTATCAGTAATGGTATACAGAGTAATTGGACTGATGTCCGGTAGTTCGTTAGATGGATTAGATATTGCGCATGTTCAATTGGATGAAGTTCGGGGTAAATGGAGTTTTCAAATATTACACTGCAAATGCGTGCATTATAGCGCTGAGTGGCTTGCAGATTTGAAGCGTGCTACCAATATGCATGTTGGTGAATTTTTAAGGTTGAATAGCAGGTATGGGCGATTTATAGCGCAACAGGTAAATAAGTTCATTGAAGAATTTGATCTGGAACATCAGGTGCATTTTATTGCATCGCACGGGCATACCGTGTTTCATGAACCCGAAAATGGCGCTACCTGCCAGATAGGCGATGGCGCTACTATAGCCGCCCTTACGGGATTGCCGGTGATAAGCGATTTGCGCGCTATCGATGTCGCGCTTGGAGGTCAGGGAGCGCCTATAGTGCCCATTGCCGATAAGCTGTTATTTGCAGATTATGACTTTTTACTCAATATTGGCGGTATTGCAAATATTACTGTTGCTAATGGCGTTGAACCAATTGCTTTCGATGTTTGTCCGGCAAATCAGGTGCTGAATGCTCTTGCAGAACGCGAGGGTAAAGCAATGGATGAAGGCGGAACTATGGCGGCGGTTGGCAATGTGTTGGGCGCTGTGTTACGCGATCTTAATGGATTGGCCTACTATCATGTGCCGGCGCCAAAGTCGCTGAGTAACGAAGTATCGCGAGATATGATATTCCCCAAATTGCTGGAGAGCGAGCATAGTGTGTACGATTTGCTGCATACTTATACACAACACATTGCAGACAAGGTTGCAGCGGCTATTGCACTGTATCCGCAACAAAAACAACAGTCTAAAATGCTCATTACTGGAGGAGGCGCTTTCAATGGATTTTTAGTACACCTTATCGAAAGAGCTGTTATCGAACAAGGCGTCGTTGTAGAAATTCCGTCGCCGGAGATTGTTATGTACAAAGAGTCTGTTGCCATGGCATTGGTAGGCGCGCTCAGGTGGCGAGAGGAAGTAAATGTAATGAGTAGCGTAACCGGAGCTAAAAGCGATAGTGTAGGCGGAGCTTTGTGGTTGGGATTGATTTAGGATATTTATTGCATCTATATATAACAAAACCGCCTTCAAGGGCGGTTTTGTTATATATAATATGATGTTTATGTGGTGTTTCTATTGTTTTTGCGGTATGCGTTTAAATCCTGTAATGTTGCTCTTGTATTCGTAAGTTTCTACAATCGGGAATTTAGATCGGTTGTCGTCATCCATTTTGGGTAGGTAGAAATCAACCTTTGTAATTAAGTCGCCTGCAACCGGAATTTCAGTAGTAATACTTACTCTGTGTCCTTCTTTTTTGCCTTTCATATTGTAACGGCCTGGGCTAAGCAAAGGGAAACGGTAGTAACCTTCTTCGTCGCTTATGGTTTCGTCTACAACTTCTTCGTTTCGCAGCAAAACGACTTTGACCCCTTTTAGCGGCAATAATGATCCCATAATTCTACCTTCTATCGCTCCCAACCCATTTTCAGGCGCCGGACACTCGGATGAGTTAGTTTGCACTGTATTAATTCCATCATTTGTAGTAGCAATTGACTTTTGTTGAATGCCAATTATGCAGAAAGCAGCAATTAGCAACGCCAGCGCCACTGTTCGTTTCCCAGAGTCCTTTACATTAGGCCGGATAGCCGAAACTGTTTTAAACAATGAAGTCATAAAATAAAGAGGTATCGCAGAGGCTCAGCGACTTATTTTTCCATAAAGATAAGTTTATTTCCATGAATTTTTGGAGCGCTGCATTTTATTGATAGGCGTCTGTTCATTTATCAAATTCTACGATTTTTCGATTGTTATTTTTATTATTTATTCGCATATTAAATTGCTGTGTTTGCCGCATGTGTAACGACGTGCATAGAAAGCGATTATTTAGTGAGCCATGAATTGAAATGCATAGGCGATTGTTCTAATTATTTTGCAAGGATTAAAATGTGCATTTTGTGATAAAAAATGTGCGGTTTTTGACTAGAAAAATGTAGAAAACCAATTCATAAATCTTATATTTGGAAGTAGTATTTAGTAGTTGGTCGCAACATTGTTAAGAAAATGCTATTTACTCGATATTTTTTTGCCGCAAAAATTGTTATTTTTCTCTTTTTTATTTCCTAATGGTTAAATAATACGCATGAACTACAAACTATCGACCCTACTATTGGTCCTACTTCTTGCAATAGGTTGGACAGGCTTCTCTCAAACCACTACTTACAACTATACCGGTTCGGTACAGACATATGTTGTCCCCGGCGGATTGAGTAGTATTACGGTTACTGCTCAAGGCGCAAAGGGTGGATTGAATTCCACCGAACTTTCGACACTTTGCTCAGGTACTCTGCCCGACCGGCCCGGTTATGGCGCTTGTGTTGTATGTACGCTTGCCGTTGTTTCGGGACAGGTATTAAATATTTACGTAGGCGGCCGCGGGGGTGATGGAACCCGCGTAGGTTGCACCGCGTCTGCAGGTATTGGCGGATATAATGGCGGCGCCAATGGGGCCGTTGGTTATGGACCGTACTCTGGCGGCGGCGGCGGCGGCGCATCCGATATTAGAATTGGCGGTACCGCTTTTTCTGATAGGGTGGTAGTAGCAGGCGGCGGCGGCGGCGCAGGCGGTAACTACTACTACAGCACAGATTACGAACGCGGCGGAGATGGCGGCACAACTACCGGCGAAGACGGTTATGGCGGCGGTAGTCCGCACGTTAGCGGCGGCGCTTATGGCGGCGGCCCATCCAGCGGAGGAGCTCCTGGTTCTTACTCTGGTTGGACTACCGGAACAGCTGGTTCTTTTGGATTAGGCGGCGCAGCTGGTAGCCCATCGGGCGGCGGCGGCGGCGGCGGCGGATGGTATGGCGGCGGCGGCGGATGCTGGGGCGGCGGCGGCGGCGGTTCGAGCTACACAAGTTCTTCAATAGCTACCAATGTAGCGCATACACGCGGTTGCAACTCTGTAGGCGATGGCGTTGTAACCATTACTCCAAACTGTTCAGCAGGCACTATCGGTGGCCCCTTGGTTATTTGTCCTGGCACTACCGGCACACTTACCAATGGCGTAAGCGGCGGCACCTGGACCAGCAGTAATACAGTGGTAGCTACTATAGGTTCTACAACCGGCGACATAGTAGGGGTTTCAGCAGGTACATCTATGATAACTTATTTTGTAACGTTGCCCTGCGGCAGCGTGTTTTCTACAGCTGTCCTTCGTGTGAATCCAAGCCCAGGCCCCATTAGCGGCACAACAACCATGTGCGTTGGTTTAACAACTACGCTTACAGATGGCGGCGGCGGCACCTGGGCCAGTAGCAATACCGGCGTAGCAACGGTGGGTAGCAGCACAGGTATTGTTACCGGTGTATCGGCAGGTACTTCAGTCATTACTTATTCCGTAGGTTTTGGTATGAGTTGCCTTGCATTTACAACTGTCACAGTCACACCATTGCCGGCGCCCATTACCGGGTCGCTATCTGTATGTGTCGGTTTAACAACTTCGCTAGGAGACGCAACACCGGGCGGCACATGGAGTAGCGGCAGTACAGGTGTAGCCACAATAGGGTCTGCATCGGGCATAGCTACAGGTGTATCAACAGGCACATCTATTATTACTTATACAATTGGTACGGGATGTATTATGACTGCAACACTGCTGGTCAATCCACTTCCTGCGCCCATTACCGGGCGACTAAGCATGTGCGTAGGTTTGACCACGAGCCTAAGCGATGTAACTCCCGGGGGCACATGGAGTAGCGGCAACACTGCCATAGCGACTGTAGGTACATCGAGCGGCATAGTTACAGGCGTGTCTGCGGGCACTGCTTTGATAACCTATACTATACCTACAGGTTGTATTATTACCGCCATGGTTACGGTCAATCCATTACCATTACCTATTACCGGTACATTAAATGTATGTGTAGGGCTTACAACTACACTTGGCGATCCCACTCCCGGTGGTACATGGAGTAGCAGCAATCTTGGTGTTGCCACCATAGGTTCATTGTCTGGTATTGCTACCGGGGTAACTGCAGGTACTGCAATAATTACCTACACAATCGGTTCTACCTGTATTATAACAGCAACCTTACTTGTAAATCCTTTGCCAACAGTTATTACCGGTTTATCTTCGGTTTGTGTGGCTGCAACTATCACACTCACCGACGGAACACCCGGCGGAGTATGGTCGAGCAGTAACACTGCCGTAGCCACTGTAGGATCTTTATCTGGAATAGTTACCGGCGTATCTTCAGGATTAGCTACTATTACCTATCGCTTACCAACAGGCTGTATAACCACCACCGATATTACCGTATATCCCATTCCTGCGCCAATAACTGGTATTACCAGCGTTTGCGAAGGGCTTACTCGCACTCTTGCAGATGCTTCTCCCTTTGGCAGCTGGAGCAGTAGCGATGCAACAATTGCGAGTGTAGACGCTACCACAGGAGTGGTTACCGGCGTTTTAGCAGGTACAGTAACCATTACTTATGCTTATGGCACAGGCTGTGGAGTAACAACCACCTTTACTGTTAACCCAAGCCCTAACCCAATAACCGGGGTAACAGCTATTTGCCTGGGCTATACATCATTGCTTACCGATGCAGGCGGCGGCACATGGAGCAGCAGCAATACTGCGGTAGCGCCTATAGGATCTACAAGCGGTATAGTATCAGGGTTGACTCTTGGTTTTGCAACTATCACTTATACTTTGCCAACTGGTTGTATCACAACGGTATTAGTTACGGTCAATCCTTTGCCAGACCCAATTACTGGCACAACACGGCTGTGCGTAGGCACCACTACAACATTGCGCGATGCTGTGCCCGGCGGCGACTGGAGCAGTAGTAATCCCGCGGTAGCGCCTGTTATCACAACGCTCGGGTTGGTTACCGGTCTTTCTGCAGGTACAGCAATAATCACTTATACACTTAGTACTGGTTGTTATGTATATACTACAGTTACAGTAATACCTACGCCAGGCGCAATTACGGGTACAGCCAGTTTGTGCGTTGGCGGTACTACATCTTTATCTAACACAGTTGGGGGCGGCATATGGATCAGTAGTCGCACGGCAGTGGCCACGGTAGGTTCGCTTTCCGGAATTGTTACAGGCGTATCAGCTGGCACTTCAATTATTACTTATTCTATGGGCGCCGGTTGTCAGGTTACACGCGTTGTAACTGTTTCACCGTCTCCAGTTGCCATAACGGGTACTACAAGTATATGTATAGGCAATACCACAGCTTTGTTCGACGCCACACCCGGCGGCGCCTGGAGCAGTAGTAATACTGCTGTAGGTACTATAAGCGGTATAGGCGTCGTTGGCGGTGTTTCTGCCGGCACAACTGTTATTACCTATACAGTTGGCGGAATATGCTTTGTAACAACCACGGTAACGGTCAACTCCACGCCGACATCAATTACCGGTTCTACAAATGTGTGCGTAGGACAAACTGGATTGCTGGGTAATGGCGTACCGGGCGGTATTTGGACAAGTAGTAATACAGCTGTTGCTACTATTGGTTCTACTACAGGTATACTCAACGGGGTTACTGTAGGCACTGCTACTATTACTTACTCGCTTGGGGCAGGATGCGTGCGCACCACCACTATCGCAGTCAATCCATCGCCCGGTGTTATTACCGGAAGTATGAGCGTTTGTGTTGGCTTTACCAGCGCTTTAAGCAATTCAGTATCTGGCGGTACCTGGACGAGTAGCGCCACTGGCGTTGCAACTGTTGGTTTGTCAACCGGTATAGTTACCGGTGTGTCTACAGGTACTGCTATTATAACGTACAGATTAGCGACAGGTTGTGAAACAACAGCGACAGTTACAGTTAATACCGCGCCAGGTCCTATTTTAGGAACAACTTCGTTGTGTGCAGGTACTTCTTTAACGCTTTCTAACTCTGTAACCGGTGGGCTGTGGACCAGCAGCAATACCGCCATCGCAACCGTTGGTTCAACAACGGGTGTGGTAAATGGCGTTGCAGCAGGAACAGCTACCATTACTTATTCATTGGGTATTGGTTGCGCAGTAACGGCGGTAATAACTGTAAATACCGCGCCAACTGCCATAGGCGGACCGAGTGCATTGTGCGTAGGGTCTACAATGACGCTGACCAACGGTGTGCCCGGAGGCAGGTGGACAAGCAGCAACACTGCAATAGCTACAATTGGTTCTATTTCAGGTATTGTATCTGGCGTTGCGCTGGGTACGGCTGAAATTACCTACACACTTGCAGGCGGATGTACAGTTTCAACGACAATAACAGTTAGCCCAACACCCGGACCAATCACAGGTTCAGGTACATTGTGCGTTGGCTCGTCTACCCCATACGGCAACATTGTTCCTGGCGGCCTATGGTCATCTACAAGCGCTACAATTTCTATTGGTTCTATTTCTGGCATTGTTACAGGCCTTTCTATTGGCACGGCAAGCATTACCTATTCATTAGGCTCAGGTTGCACAGCTTACCGCACTATTACGGTTACGCCCGGACCTGCCGCCATTGCAGGCGCGTCGAGCGTATGCGAAGGCGGTACTGCTACCTATACCGATGCAACTCCCGGAGGAGACTGGACAAGTAGTAATACGGCTGTAGCGACTATTGGTTCGCTCAGCGGCATTCTTACTGCGGTATCTGCCGGCACAACTGTTATTACTTATACTACAGGCGTAGGTTGTATGTCGGTAAAAATAGTTACCGTAAACGCTACCCCTACTGCTATAACAGGTACTGCTATTTTGTGCTCCGGAACATCTACCACTTTGGCCGACGCTGTTAGCGGAGGTATATGGAGCAGCGGCAATACGGCCGTTGCTACCGTAGGGTCGCTTACAGGCGTTGTTTTCGGCGTGTCGGCAGGCACAGCGGTAATAACGTATGCAACAGGAGCTGGTTGTTATGCTACGCGTATCGTTACGGTTACGCCATCACCAGCGCCTATAGGCGGTATACCGGTAGCGGGTATTGGCACTACTACTACGCTCACCAACACAGTTGGCGGCGGCGTATGGACCAGCAGCAATACCGGCGTAGCTACCGTGGGCAGCTCAAGCGGCATTGTTACGGGTGTATCATTAGGAACAACAATTATTACTTACACGGTTGGTAGCTGCTTCACTACCACTACGGTTACCATAACCAATGCTCCGACACCTATTGGCGGACCTCGTGGTTTGTGCCTTGGTTCTTGCTATACGCTTACAGATGGCGTTGGCGGCGGCGTATGGACCAGCAGTAATCCTGCCGTAGCAACTATTGGTTCGTCAACGGGCTTAGTGTGCGCCGTTTCTTTAGGTACATCTGTAATCACGTATTCTGTAGGTCTTGGTTTGGGACTATCGGTTACAGCAACTGTTACCGTTAATCCTTCGCCATTACCACTTACAGGGCCAACAGAATTATGCGTAGGTAGTTCCATTGTATGCCCCCCTTCTACTCCTGGTGGCGTTTGGTCTTCAAGTACTGTACTTGTTGGGCCTATCACCCCTACAACCGGTGTTGTTACTGGGGTATCGGCAGGTACTACTACTATTACTTATACGTTGTCGGGCGGTTGCTATGCATTACGCACGCTGACTGTTCACCCAACGCCAACTGCTATATCAGGTACGGCAAATGTTTGCCGCGGTCAAAGTACTACCTTGATTAATGGTTTAAGTGGAGGTTCGTGGATAAGCAGCAATACAGTAGTTGCAACAATTGGTTCGACATCAGGAATTGTAAACGGACTTGCAGCAGGCACTTCTACAATTACCTATAGCCTGGGCACAAGCTGTATTGCTACGCATGTTGTTACGGTTTATCCTTCGGCGCCTATAGCCGGTATTACCAATATATGCGTAGGCAACACTACTACGCTTACCAATGCAGTGCCGGGCGGCAACTGGCTCAGCGATATGCCAACAGTAGCCACCATCGGACTTACATCAGGGTTAACTTCTGGCGTCTCTGCAGGTACTGCCACTATATCCTACACTTTATCTACCGGCTGTAGAGTAACAACTACAGTAACCGTAAATGGTTTGCCAGACCCAATAGCTGGTCCGGCGAGCGTGTGCGTGGGTAGCAGCATCACGTTTACTGATGTTACTCCCGGCGGTACCTGGAGTTATTCGGGCGCAGGCGTTGCCACTATTGGCTCAACCACTGGTATTTTAACAGGCCTTAGCGCCGGCCCTATTGTTATAGCGTACTCTATAGGTTCTGGGTGCAGCGTTACAATGGGCGCAACCATCAATCCTTTACCGTTACCAATAACAGGCGCTACCAATGGTTGCGAAGGATCGCTTACACGTCTTAGCGATATTACTCCCGGCGGCCTATGGAGCAGCAGCGATATAGCCATCGCCGATATTGGCTCTATAACAGGCATTGTAAATGGTGTAGCAGCAGGTACATCTACAATTACATATACTTTGGCTACGGGTTGTTTCGTAACCCGCGATATTGTTATCAACCCACTGCCTGCGGCAATAGTTGGTTCAACTCGTGTATGCGTTGGCTTGGCTACCGCCCTCAGCAACCCAACTCCGGGCGGTGAATGGCAAAGTAGCAATACACTGATTGCAACAATTGGCTCATCTACGGGTATGGTTACCGGTGTTTCTGCTGGTGTGGCAACGATATCTTATATTATGCCTACAAGCTGCTACATTACTACATCGGTAACTGTAGTGCCGTTGCCGGCGCCGGTATCAGGTCCGGCTAACGTATGCGTTGGTTCAAATATTACGCTGAGCGATGTTACACCAGGCGGTATATGGACATCTACTAACCCTACAATTGCAACCATAGGCTCTACTTCTGGTATCCTCACCGGCGCATCTTCGGGCACAGTGTTGGTATCATATACACTTGGTTCAGGTTGCTCTGCATTGGCTACTATAATTGTCAATCCAGTTTCGCCTATCAATGGCGCGTCTGCAGTTTGCGTCGGTCAGCGTATACTCCTGAGCGATACTACCGCCGGCGGCGTATGGACAAGCAGCAACCTTACCGTTGCCACTGTAGTGCGTACCGGCGACACAATTGGCACAGTTGCCGGTCTTACAGCAGGTACAGCAATCATTAGCTATACCTTGCCTACCGGCTGCATAGCGTTGAAGTCTATTCGCGTGGTGGCTGCTCCTCCGGCAATCATTGGCTTATCGCAGGTGTGCGAGGGCGCTACAATTACACTGTCAGACCCAATATTTGGCGGCACATGGACCAGCGATAATACAGCTGTTGCCACCGTGGGTATTTCTTCGGGTATTGTAACAGGCGTTAGCGCAGGCGTAGCTACTATCAGCTATAACTTGGGCGCTTGTCCAGCTACTAAGATTATTACAGTCAATCCACTACCGGCAGCAATAGCAGGTGGACCTAACGTTTGCGTAGGCGCGCCTGTTACCTTTACCAGCGCTACACCCGGCGGCACATGGAGCAGTAGCTCTACCGGCATTGCCGTAGTGGGAGCGGGTACGGGCATTGTGACCGGCATTACAGCAGGCACAGCCACTATCACTTATCGCATCGTTACCGGTTGCGTTACTACCGCGCCTATTACAGTGTTCCCGGCTCCGGCAAGAATTACCGGAAGTGCGAATATTTGTATTGGACTCTCTACTGCATTGGCAGACGCTACGCCGGGCGGCGCATGGAGCAGCAGCGATCCCGCTACTGTATGGATAGACGGTACTGGCGTTGCTTATGGCCTTGCTTTGGGCACAGTCACTATTAGTTATACAGTTGGTTCAGGTTGTTCAGCGCTGTTGCGCGTTACTGTAAGTGATCTTCCTCCAGCTATTACCGGCGCCACCAATGTGTGCGTTGGTCAGAGCGTTACATTTGCTGATGCTGCCCCCGGCGGCGCATGGACAAGCGGCGACTTTTCTGTGGCATCGGTAGGCACAGCTACCGGCATTGTAACCGGTGTAGCGGCAGGCATAGCGCCAATAACTTATACTTTAGGTACCGGTTGCATTGCTGTAAAAGACATCATTGTAGACCCATTACCGGGTCCTATTGTTGGCATACCGCAGGTTTGCGTTGGTCTCACAACTCCGCTTTATAGTTCTACTTTTGGCGGTGGCTGGAGCAGTAGCAATACTACTATTGCAACGGTAGATGCGAGTACCGGCGTAGTAACAGGCGTATCGGCCGGCACGGCAACCATTACCTATAGCGTAGGTTGTTATCAGACTATTACGGTTAGAGTGAATCCAATGCCGACTGCCATCACCGGCAACACCAATATTTGCCTTGGTTCTACATCTGCCCTCACTAATGGCGTTCCGGGCGGTATCTGGACAAGTTCAATACCTGGTTCTGCGCCCATTGGTTCTTCTTCAGGTGTGGTTACAGGCGTTGCAATTGGTACGGGCGCTATTGCTTATACATTGGGCGCAAGTTGCAGTGTATCTACAACGGTTGCAGTATTGCCGTTGCCTACTGTTTATACTGTATATGGCACAGGTAGTTATTGCGAAGGCGGCAATGGTATCCATATCTACCTATCCGGTTCTTCTGTTGGGGTAAACTACCTGCTATACAATGGCGGCACTACCCCTACAGGCACTTTTGCAGGCACCGGTGCGCTACTCGATTTTGGGTTGCAAACTGTTGCCGGCGATTACCATGTGGTTGCAATAAGCTCTATAACGCTTTGCCGTACCAATATGGCAGGTATTGCTACCATAACCATTAACCCTGCTGTTCGTCCGGCGGTTACGATCACAAATCCCGGTAGCGATACTATTTGCGCAGGCGCATCTACTACCTACACGGCCAACCCAACTAACGGAGGCTCGGCGCCTGCTTATGTGTGGACGGTGAATGGCGTTACAGTAGGTACAGCCGGCGCTTATACTTTTATTCCTGCCGATGGCGACGTAGTGAAAGTGCTGCTTACTAGCAATGCACTATGCGCAATACCGGACACAGCTACGCGTACAAAGAAAATAACTGTAAGCCCAATGGTAAATCCGGTATCCGGTATTGTATCGCATCCTGGCGACACGGTATGTAAAGACATGGCTATTACGCTTACTGCGACCCCTACCTACGGCGGCTATACGCCATCGTTTATATGGCGCAAATTTGGGTTGAACGTGAGCGCAGGTCCTATCTATAGCTATATACCCAGCGATGGCGACCAGATTACCTGCTTTATGACCAGCAGCTATCCATGTTTGCTTACCGATACAGTAACAAGTCCGGTATTGCTGGTAAATGTTGTAGAGCCTACTATTCCGCATGTGATGATTGTGGCAAGTCCAAGTTATAATGTAGGCGTTGGCAAACCGGTAACCCTAACTGCCGAAGTTACAGACGCAGGGTTGCATCCCACTTATCAGTGGTTGGTAAATGGCGTACCGGTTGCGGGAGCTACAACGGCTACTTACACCAGCGTATTCCACAGCGCTTATCAGGATTCAGTAAGTGTTGATGTAACAAGCAGCGGCGTTTGCCAGATCACTGCGCATAACTGGATGTATATCAACGTGAGCGATGTAGCTGTAAAAACTGTCGGTTCATTGGGCGGCGATATCAGCGTATTGCCTAATCCAAACAAAGGAACATTTACCATAAAGGGAACTATAGCAATCGCCAACGGTACGCTTGATCTGGAAATTACCAATATGCTTGGTCAGGTGGTTCATCGTTCGGAGGTAACTGTAAGAAACGGAAAAGTTAATGAGCAAGTATCGTTGAGCAATTCAGTAGCCAGCGGTATGTATATCATCAATCTGCGATCAGCAACCGAGAGCAAAATATTCCATATGGTTATTGAGCAGTAGTAGTTGTAGATTCATATAATTGAAAATGAAGAGTGGGGTAGGCGGCGCGCTTACCCCATTTTTTTTTGCGGTATAGGGTAGGGTAGTAGTTTTGGTACGCAAGTAGCTATATGTGTTTTTGCAAAACGGTATTGGGTTTTCTTTGTTCTACAAGCGCCTTAATAAAGCAGAAAACCTTGTTAACACTGCGTTTTTCTGCTTTACCAACCCACATAAAACAATTATCTTTGTGGTAATTTTAAATTAGTTAACCTCAAAAAAACATAATTAAATGAAAGTAACCGTAGTGGGAGCTGGAGCTGTAGGCGCAACCTGCGCAGACAATATTGCCCGCAAAGAGCTGGTTGAAGAATTGGTATTAGTGGATATTAAAGAGGGTTTTGCAGAAGGTAAGGCGCTCGATATTATGCAAACCTCGTCGTTGCTGGGTTTTGATACGCGCGTTATAGGCGTAACTAACGACTACGCTAAAACAGCAAATTCTGACGTAGTAGTTATCACTTCCGGTATTCCTCGTAAGCCTGGTATGACCCGCGAAGAGCTGATAGGCACTAACGCCCGCATCGTGGAAACTGTTTGCAAAAATTTGCTCGAGTATTCTCCTAATGCTATCGTTGTGGTTATATCTAACCCAATGGATACAATGACCTATTTGGCATTGAAATCGACTGGCTTGCCAAAGAACAGAATCATTGGTATGGGCGGTATTCTCGACAGCGCAAGGTTCAAAACTTATTTGCAGAAATCATTGAATTGCTCACAGGGCGATTTGCATGCAACTGTAATAGGCGGTCATGGCGACACTACAATGATTCCTTTGACTCGTTTGGCTACGCTCAACGGTACACCGGTTTCTAATATGCTTGATGCCGATCAGCTGAAGCAGGTTGCTGCAGACACAATGGTAGGCGGCGCTACGCTTACAAAACTGTTGGGTACATCTGCATGGTATGCACCGGGCGCAGCAGGAGCGGCATTGGTAGAATCAATCATCCGCAACGAGCGCAAAGTATTCCCTTGCTGCGTATATCTGGAAGGTGAATATGGCCAGAACGATATTTGCCTGGGTGTTCCTGTAGTAATAGGCAAGAACGGTTGGGAAAGCATTATAGACTACAAACTGAACGAAGAAGAACAAGCTGCTTTCAACAAATCAGCCGATGCTGTTCGCAATATGAACGCAGTGTTGGATACGCTGGTAGCTTAATACAAGGTAATATTATATTTAGAGATGGGGTTGTGCAGCTTACTTGCACAACCCTATATTATTTTATTTCCGATTGATATTGATAAAGTCGATGACTTTCGCCGAAATGAATTTATACCAGTTAATACCAAATCGATTAAAATTCGGAGCCAAAGTAGGTCATTGCGCCGTTAGGTGCAACAGGTTTGTAGTTGAGTAATGTATTATTTATAGGCTGCGCCCCGTAGGGTCGCAACAATCCCCGCATGGCGATTTTTAATGTCCAAACGGTATAACTTTCATTTTTCGGCATAATGAAACGCAAGAACAAGTTTGTATTTGTCCTTCAAATGCAATCAGTATCACTGCTATTGTTTTGGTGATGAGGCCAGAATGGGTTGAATGTGAATGGGTTATATGAATTTGTAGCCTATTACAGCACAGTCAACTCCTTCAGAGTTGTACCTCATTTTCCTTATTACCGGAGGCTTCACCTCCGGCTACTCAAGTTTAGCCCTATTGGGCTAAGTACAAATTGCAACCAAATTGAGTATCGAACATTCGAAAAAGTAGGCCGATGTTTGAAGTTTAAACGGTATTACACTCGCTGGCAAGACTACATACGAAGCTAAAATATCTGAGATATACTTTTTTCACCCATTTACTGCTTCAAAAATCTAACCGATTCATTGTTGTTTATTCTTACAAAGAAGAAGCCACAGGGCAATGCCGATATATCTATTTGAACACTGTTTGCGTTATAGTCGCTGCTTAACAACCGCTGTCCCAATGTGTTTATGATGCTTACGCGGTTAATGATTGTGGACCCACTAATATTCAATATATGGCTTGCCGGATTGGGGGCAATGGTTATAGTGTTGCCTTGCGCAACATGGGCTACACTACTATGTTCGCCAAACTTCACAACCCAACAATCTTCATATCCATGGTTGCCGGAAATATCGCCATCTATTGCATCAGTATACCCTGCGGCTATAGCGGTGCCATCGGCTGCTAAGACAACTGCATTAAATACTGTGCTTGTTGATGGGTTTAAAGTATCTGGACGTTGTCCATATCTGGATACCCAATCTATTGCCCCCGTACTTGTTAGCTTGCCAAATAATGCAAAGTTATCAATTGGATTATTATCTACTCCAGCATATATATATCCGGCATCGGTAGTTTGGACTATTGCATTAATTCCAGTGCCAACAGTCAACGAAATACATCTATCCCACTGCTTAATGCCGCGTTGGTTTAACTTTACTACCCATCCATTTGCATAGTCATCGTATATGCCAATAAAACCAGTTACATCATCACCACCCGAATATGTGGTGCCAGCCACCACATAGGCACTATCGCTTGTTTGTATAGTTGCTCCGCCGAATTGCCCCTGCGAGCCAAAGCCGGAATAATGCCCCAGCGATCGCTCCCATTCCAGCCTACCGGTATCGGTTATTTTTATTACCCAAAGGTTGGGGTTGGTATCAGGTCCACGGTGGGCAGTTACATCCCCGTCTACCGACTTTGAGGTGCCGCCGATTATGTAACCGCCATCAAAGGTTTGCTGCACAGACGCTGGATAGTCACTGACCGAGCCCCCATAACATTTTGCCCATGCTATGCTGCCTGTAGCCGTAAGTTTTACAATCCATTCATCGCCAGCTCCATGGTTCCCGGTCACATCTCCATTGTTGTTAGATCCAGTATTCCCGGCAACAATGTACCCACCATCGTTTGTTAGTCCAACGGCGAAAGCGTTTTCTCCGCTGTTACCACCCAGGCATTTTTGCCACTGCAGCATTCCTGTAGCAGAAATTTTGAATACCCACAAATCGTTATAACCATGGTTACCCACTACGTCGCCATCGTTGGAGAAAGTTGTGCCCACAACTATATAGCCGCTATCGGGAGTCTGGCGAATATCTACTAAAAAATCACTACCGCTTCCTCCGTAGCATTTTTGCCATTCAATGGCCCCTGTGGCAGTTGTCTTCAATATCCAGCCATCGGTACCGCCATGTCCGCCGCTAACATCACCGTCAATAGAGTTTGTGTACCCTGCTATTATGTACCCGCCATCATAAATTGTCCTAATGGCATTACATTGTTCTGCTGCTGCGCCTCCATAGCATCGCTGCCATTGTATTTGTGCTTGTGCATTTGTTTTCAGTATTGTGCAGGTTAGGAGTAACAAGGTGAGGATTGTTTTCATAATGGCCAATTTTGTAAAGTAAAGTTAGGTCAATTTTAATTTTCATTAGTGTAGAAATGGGCTTTTGAGTATGTTTTGCCTAAGTACAACCATAGCGCCAGTCTGCCCTGAATGGGCTACATACTTTTGCCAGGGGCATCATTCCTCCATTAGCCTGCCTGTAATAAAAAATAGAGCTGCCTTTGTGGGGCAGCTCTATCGGTATTTGCAACAACAAACTCCTTGTTTGATTGCAGTAATCGCTGTTATCGATTATTGCTGAACAGTCAGTTTGCCATTATAATTTACATTGTCTGATTTTATTGCAATCAGATAAACGCCATTTGCAAGGTTGCCGAGGCTGATTTGTGTTTGTCCGCTTGTTGCATCAATGTTGATTTCGGTAGTATAAACCACTCTGCCAGCCATATCTGAAACTACAACTTTAGCAGCGCCGGTAACTTTATCCTGCCATTTGATGTTCAATGAGCCTGAAGTTGGGTTAGGGAACACGGTAATGTCATTTGCAGTAATTGCGCCTCCGTTTGGATTTGCATGACGGAACTCAAGGTCTGTAACTGTTATTGTCACGAAAGTTCCGCAACCGCCTATTACATAGTATATGTTTACTGTGCCTACTGCCTGACCTGTTACTTCGCCTGTTACTGAATCAACTGTAGCAATTGAGTTATCACCGCTCATCCATACACCGCCCGATACTGCATTGGTAAGGGTAATGATACCAGATACTGCAACAGTAGTAGGACCGCCTATAGCTGTAGGAGCCGCATTAACGTTAACTGTTTTGTATACGCCGCAAGCGCCTATTGCATAATAGATATTTACTACGCCAACTGATACGCCAGTAACCACGCCTGTAGATGAACCTACAGATGCAATAGCCGTGTTTCCGCTGCTCCAGCGACCGCCTGAAGTAGCATCGGTAAGTGTAATTGTTGAGCCTACGCAAACATTTGTTGGGCCGCTTATTGCCGCTGGAGTTGGCGTTACGGTAACTGTTTTGTAAACGCCGCAGCTACCTATGGTATAATAGATATTTGCAACACCTGCAGATACGCCGGTAACAACGCCTGTACCGCTGCCTACAGTTGCTACGCCTGTTGTAGTGCTCAGCCATATACCGCCGCGTGTAGAGTCGGTAAGCGTGATAGATGAACCAACGCATACGCTGCTTGGGCCAGCAATTGGAGCCGGAGCCGGAGTGATAGTAAGCGTTTTGAATGTACCGCATGTACCTATGCTGTAGTAGATATTAACTACGCCGGCTGCAAGAGCAGTAACCACGCCTGTTGAAGAACCTACTGTTGCAATGCCCGTGTTTCCACTGCTCCAGCGACCGCCAGATGTACCATTGGTAAGGGTGATGGTAGATCCAAGGCAAGTGCTGCCACTACCAGATATTGCAGATGGCGTGGCATTTACAGTAACAGTTTTGTAAACGCCGCAACCGCCGCGAACATAGTAGATGTTAGTTACACCTGGCGCAACGCCGGTCAATATGCCTGTTGATGAACCAATTGTTGCAACGCCTGTGTTGCTGCTGATCCATGAACCGCCATAAGTAGAATCGGTAAGCGTAATGGTAGAACCTACGCAAACGCTGCTGCTACCGCCTATAGGAAGTGGTGGATTGTTGACAGTGAAGGTGAAGTATGCCGCGCTGCCGCCTACAGTATAGGTAATGATTACTGTGCCGCCTGTGATTCCGGTAACAACGCCTGATGTAATGCCAATTGTAGCAATACCTGTGTTGCTGCTGCTCCATGTTCCGCCAGAGGTTGCATCGCTCAGAGTAGTTGTGTTGCCTACACATACATTAGATGAGCCAGTAATAGGCGCTATGGTAGAGCCAGAAGTAACAGTAAGTGTAGATGAAACTCCGCAACCTGTAGAAAGTAAATAATAGATAGTAACGGTGCCTACAGATACGCCGGTAGCAACGCCTGTTGTAGCATTGATAGTAGCTATACCAGCGTTAGAGCTGCTCCATGTACCGCCTGCTGTAGCATCAGTCTTGGTGATTGTGCTACCAACAGTAACAGTGGTAGGACCGCTTATTGCAGATGGATTAGGATTAACTGTAAACGACATTGTGGTGGTAACAGTACCTACTGTATAGCTGATAGTAACTACGCCTGCAGCGATACCAGTAACTACACCGGTAGTAGCGCCTACTGTTGCAAAAGCTGGGTTGCTACTGCTCCAAGCGCCGCCGGTGGTTGCATTAGCAAGCGCTCTTGTACCGCCTACGCAAACGTTCGGAGTACCTGTGATTGGCGTGATACCGCCTGCAGTTACAGTAATTACTCTGTATGCGCCGCAGCCTGTAGAAAGAACATAATAAATACCAACTGTGCCTGCAGATACGCCGGTTACAACGCCTGATGTAAGGCCTACTGTAGCAACAGCAGGGTTGCCGCTCGTCCATGTACCGCCTGATGTAGCATCTGTAAGTGTAATAGTAGAACCAGTAGCAACGGTAGTAGGACCGCCGATAGCAGCAGGTAAAGGATTAACAGTAAAAGAACGAACAACTGTTGTAGTACCAACTGTGTATGAAATGTTGACAACACCTGTAGCAATACCTGTTACAACGCCTGTTGTAGAACCTACCGTAGCAATGGCAGTATTTCCACTTGACCAACGACCGCCCGGAGTACTATCTGTCAGCGTGCGGGTAGAACCTACGCAAACGCTTGCAGTACCCATAATTGGCGCAACATAAGTGCCGGTTACTGTAACAGTTTTTACAGCTCCGCAACCTGTGCCGAGCATGTAGTATATATTTACAACGCCTGGTAAAACTCCTGTAACAATACCAGTAGTAACACCTACAGTAGCGACAGATGGGTTAGAACTACTCCATGTACCGCCGCTTGTAGCATCGGTAAGCGTAATTGAAGACCCGGCAGCTACGCTTGAAGCGCCTGAAATAGCAGCAGGCGATGGGCTAACTGTAACAACAGTTGTTACAAAGCTAGTGCCTATTCTGTAGGTAATAACAGAAGTGCCTGCAGCAACGCCTGTTACAACACCTGTTGATGAACCTACAGTAGCAACGCCTGTGTTGCTGCTGGTCCATGAACCGCCGCCAACAGAGTCGGTAAGGGTAGAAGTTGTGCCTACGCAAAGTGATGTGCTACCTCCAATTGGACCAGGGGTTGCTCCGCCAGATACTGTAATTACATAAGATACGCGACAACCGGTAGATAATGTATAATAGATGGTGCAAACCCCAGGGGCAACGCCGGTAACAAAACCAGTGCTAATACCTACAGTGGCTACTGCCGTGTTACTGCTGCTCCATGTACCGCCGCTTGTTGCGTCTGTAAGCGTCATTGAAGAACCGGCTGCAACAGATGTTGGACCAGTAATAGCAGTTGGATTTGGGTAAACAGTAAAAACAGTAGTTACAATTCTTGTGCTTACATTATAGGTAATAAGGCTTGTGCCAGCCGCAACACCGGTAACTACGCCTGATGTTAACCCTACAGTAGCAACGCCTGTGTTGCTGCTGCTCCAAGTTCCGCCGGTTACACTGTCGCCAAGCGCTGATGTTTGACCAACGCAAGCGTGTGTGATTCCCGTAATCGGGCTGATTGTGCCTGTAACATCAACCGTGTATGAGCGGCCACATCCGGTAGGGAGTACATAATATACATTACAAACGCCAGCGCCAACGCCGGTAACTACACCGGTTGTAGCATTTATTGTTAGTACAGCAGGGCAGCTGCTGGTCCATGTTCCGCCAGGTGTTGCATCGCTAAGCGGTGTGGTGCCCCCCACAGAAACTGTAGAACTGCCGGTAATAACTGCAGGTAAAGCATTTACTGTAAATGATTTCGTAACTGTAGTTGTACCTACTGTATAAGAAATTACTGTAACCCCCGGAGCCCTGCCATACACAGTACCTGAGGTATAGCCAATGCTTGCTATAGTGGTATCTCGTACAGCCCACCAACCTCCTGTGGTAGAGTCGGTGACGGTTACGGATGATCCAACGCAAACGCTGGACGGCCCCCCTATAGGACCTTGGGCGAACGACGCCATCGAGAGGATCAATCCTAAAAATGTTAGGATAAATAATTTTCTCATGTTTTTTTGATTTTGTGTGTGGTTAATAATAAAGGTTTAGATGTAAAAATATGGTATTGTGTGTGTTACTTGGTTGCAAAAATGACATTCATGTGATAGACGGGTAATTGAAGTACTTCGTTGGTATCATTCACACTTATTTTGTTTAAAAATTGAACTAATTTTTAGGTTTTAGTTAAAAGTCTGAAATTTTTGTCACATATAGTATTCAATTCATTCAATCTGGTTTAGTGTACAATTTCGAGTTTTTCCACATGGAATAGTTCGCTCGATACAATATTGATTTGATACCAGCCTATTGGTACAGTTGATATATCGATGCTTTCGTTTTCATGTATTTTCTTGTTTAGTATTTGTTTGCCAGATATGTCGGTCAGTATAACAGTTATTAGTTGATTGCTTTTTTGTTCCGTTTCAATCGTTAGCTTGTTTGTAGCAGGATTAGGGAAAATGCGAATTCTTCCATAAGGTTCCATTGTCGATAGTCCGGTAGGCATCAGTGGCCGAATAATACGGGAAGTTGTATATTGCTTAAAGCCAAGCATATTATTTCCGGGTTTCGATTCTGAAATTACAGATACCGGATGTGCTGTTGTCTTGTAGGCATATTCTTCCGGACATACAATATATGCGCCATATCCCAAATTACGGAACGAATAGTCACCGCCGGCATTAGTGTAGGTATAGGTAAGTATTTTATTGTTTGCATCCTTCAGGTAAACAAGCATATCAGCTACCGGAATATCCCCACTTGTACCTTTGCCTGCGCCCGATGATATATGTCCGCCCATAAAGCCAGATCCTGGTGGTACAATACCGTAAATCATGTTAATGTCTAATATTTCAGTAGCGCCATTGTGAATTACTGTGGTGGCAGAATCCCAATGCGTATTTGAGTATCCATAGGTAGGTATGTAGCCCGATGAGCCGGGTTGGTTACCGTAAAGTAGCTTGGCTTTTACAAGATAATTCCCATTTGGTGTGTTATCAAACTCATAATATGCTCTGCCCCCGTCTTTGCAAGAAATAGTAGAATCAATTGCAATGAGCGAGCTGTCTAACGGATCATATTGTATCAGCCATACTTTTAAATCTGTTGAATCGGGTGTAGGACCGTTAAACGTGATATGTCCGGCAACTCTGTTGCCTTGCAATACCTGGGTAGCAATACCAGCGCAACCTGTTCCTGGATCGGTGCCAGCAACACTATAAGTGGTTGTTGCCGATGGGTAAATAATAGTGCTTGAGCAACTGGTGCATACAACACCTGTAGACGGCGACCAATTGTAAGACGATGCTCCGGATGCTGACACTGTATAATATCCACCGCAATCGGCTAATGACGATGTTGCGGTTACAGTAGGTAATCCTACTACTGTAACTGTTGTGTAGGCATTGCAACCATAACCTAACGAATAAGTAATGGTCACTGTGCCTGCTGCAACCCCCGTAACAACTCCGCTGGTACCGCCAATAGTAGATATTGAGGCTATTCGGGCATTGCTACTATACCAAAGTCCGCCAACTGCAGTATCTAATAGTGTTTTTAGTGCATTTACGCATATATACCCAGATCCAGTAATAACTCCAGGTGCCAGCACATTCATAGTCATAGTATCTCTAACTGTGTCTGGCATGGCGCATGCTGCATTGCTAACTAGTGTCACTTCAATTGTTTCCTGATCGGTAGGGTAGTCGGCAAAGGTTGTTCCGCTAGATACTGCGACGCCATTTTTCTTCCAGGTGTACCTCGGCGCGCTACCACCGTTAACTGGTATTGCTGTATAGGTTACATATTGTCCGGAACAAACCGTATCGCCGGGAAGGGTACTAATGCTTACAGCTGGAGTAACAAAAGGGTCTATGATTATTGCTACAGAATCTGCCATCATGCTCTCGCAACCAGTAACTACATTCCTTGCTTTTACTTTATAATATCCGGAATCGGTATGTGTGCCAAAATGTATTGGCGTACCCGTGCTGCCTGGTATTGCCGAACCAATTGCAGTTGAACCTTTATACAGTAGGTATTCTATTCCTGCGTTCGAATTATCTAAATCAATGGGTAGTCCAGTACCGCCGCTACAGTAGCGCCCACCGCCCGTAATACTATATACGCTTGGTAAGCTGTTTACATTTATTATTGCGCTTCCTGCCATTGACGTGATACAGCCAGTTGTAGTATTGCTACCAACAACGGTATAGGAGCCTGTGCTCGTAAATGTTCCAAAAGCAAGGGCAACTCCGGTTCCGGTGCGGGGTATAGAAACAGGTATACCATCGCGATACAATTGGTAGTTGATGCCTAAGGTAGAGTAGGATAGTCCTACCACTCTACCAGTTCCGCCGCTGCAATAATTACCGCCGCCGGTAACTGTCCAGGCAATTGGCAGAGGGTTAATATTTACTATTGCAGATCTGTTGCAACCTGTACCAATTGAGTACGTTATGGATGCAGTGCCTGCGCTAACGCCGCTGAGTATACCGGTTGATGACCCTATTGTAGCAACAGCAGGCGACCCTGAGCTCCAAACGCCACCGGATATCGTATTGGTTAGTGTTGAAGTCGCCCCTTGACAAATTGAAGTCGTGCCTGTAATAATTCCCGGACCGGGAGTAATTGATATTACCGTACTACCAAGCATAGTTGCATTGCACCCGGTAGTGGTATTTGTTGCTTCAACAGTTGCCAAGCCCGGAGTAATAAAGGCGCCTAATGTAAGTGAACTACCTGTGCCAGGCGTAGGAGAGCCGTAGTTAACGCCGTCAATTTTTACCTGATAGGAAATGCCTGTATTTGAACTGCTTAAGAAAACAGGGGCTCCAGCTCCGCCAAAGCAATATGCTCCGCCGCCCGACACGCTAAATACCGTAGGTAGGGCATTAGTGAAAATTGTTGCAGAGCCATACATTGTCGCTGCGCATCCGGATGTGCGATTTGTTGCAATTACTGTATATACCCCGGGGGTATACGCTCCAAAATCTAAAAGAGACCCAATTCCAGCAAATGTCCCGATTGTTGTTGAACCATTATATAATGTGTAATCAATACCGGTATCGGAATTTGATAAAAGAATGTTAGCCCCCGGCGCGCCTATACAATAGCCTCCACCGCCGGGTGAAGAAACAGTGTCGATATCCGGTAACGGCATACGGGTAATTGTTGCAGAACCAGTCATTAACGTACTGCAACCTGTTGCTGGTATATTTGCTACAATAGTATATGTGCCCGGGATTGTTCGAGAGCCAAAATCAATTGCCGCACCTGTTCCTGAAACCCAGAAACTACTTGGCGTTGCTCCTCTGTACAATTTGTATTGTTCGCCTACTGTAGTGCCGTCAAGGCCTATTCTCATGCCAGATCCGCCCGCGCAGTAGGAACCGCCGCCTGTGGTCCTGAAAATGGTGGGTATTGGATTGACAAGTACTGTTTTAGTAACGAAACAACCCGAAGTTAATATATAAGATAAATTTGTTGTTCCTGCGGCAATGCCGGTTGCTTCACCTGTTGCTGGGTCTATACTGGCAACCAAAGGATTTTCGCTAACCCATAGTCCACCTGAAATAGAGTTTGAGTAATTAACTGGGCTTGCAACACAAATTCTACTTAATCCGGAAATTGGACTAGGCATAGCATTAACGTTTATTGTAGCGATTACGTAACAACTACTTCCTATTGCGTAAGTAATTGTCGTAGAACCTATTGTAAGGCCTGCAACAATGCCGGTAGTATAACCTACAGAGGCAGTAGCTGGGGAGCTGCTTGTCCATGTTCCACCACTTGTTGCATCAGTTAGTGTGGCGCTTGCTCCAATGCAAAGTGAAGAAGTTCCTGTTATGGGTGCGGGCGTTACGTTGACTGTTACAGAGGTTGTAGTGATGCATCCCGAGGGGAGTATATAACTAAGTAATGAAACGCCGGGCGCCAACCCTGTACATACACCGGATGAACTACCAATAACAGCAACGCCAGTATTGCTGCTGCTCCATACTCCGCCAGTCACAGATGGTACAAATGTTGTAGGTGTTCCGGTACAAACGCCTGTTCCGCCTGAAATTGAAGCAACAGGGTTGCAGGCGATAGCAATAATTGAATAACAGCCTGTTGGCAATGAGTAGGTTATTATTACTACACCTGCTGATATTGCTGTTAATATCCCGGTTCCACCTACAGTTGCTACCGAAATATCGCTGCTACTCCAGTTTCCGCCAAGAGAAGTATTGGATAAAGTAATATTACTGCCGACACATACGGAAGTAGCGCCAGTTATTGCAGCCGGTATTGGATTTACAGTTAAGGTAATTTGGCTGAAACAGCTATTAGGCAAAGTATAGGAAATACTAGCTGTACCGACGGACATGCCTGCGACCAACCCGGATGTAGAACCAATAGTAAGCGCTGCGATTGATGGGCTTGACGTTGTCCAGTATCCGCCTGTGGTCGTGTCTGTCAATAGGGTGGAATTGCCAATACACACGCCAGCAGCGCCAGATATCGCAGCAGGCGTAAGATTTACTGTTACTGCTTTGGTAGTAATACAACCAGTGCCCAACGTATAGGATACAATACCTATACCGCTCGAGACACCCGTCACTAAACCAGCAGTTGAACCAGAAACTGTTATTGTTGAGCTTGGTGTATACCATACGCCTCCACCAATACTTGGGTTGATAGAAATACTACTGCCCATACATAAATGGGATGGTCCGGATAAAACAGCTAGCGGACTGACAGTAACGGTTCTTGCAGCCCTGCAGCCAGTAGACAGCGTATAATATATATTGGCCGTACCAGCTGAGATGCCAGTAACAATCCCGGTAAGAAGTCCTACAGTTCCTATAGCCGGATTTGCGCTCGACCATGATCCACCGGGTGTAGTAGTAGTAAGCGCCGTATAATTACCTACACACATACCAGCATAGCCAGTAATAGGTGCAGGTGTTGGGTTTACAGAAACAGTTATCGTACTGCTGCAACCTGTTGGTAGCATATAAGTTAAGGCCAAAACACCAGCAGAGATTCCTGTGGCTATTCCTGTAGAAATGCCAACAGTGGCTATAGCTAACGAACTACTTGACCAAGCGCCGCCAGAGTTTATGTTGGCATATGGCGATGTAGAACCTATACACATTGATCCTGGGCCGGTTATCGGTGCAGATGGGTTAACAGTAACGAGAGCGGTAGCTCTACATCCAGTACTTAGCCGATAAATGAGTGTAGCTGTATCGGCTGTGATACCACGCGCTACTCCAGTAACAGAGTCGATGGTAATCACAAATGTATTGAGGCTGTACCACCTTCCTAAGGCTGTACTATCTGTAAATGCTGCATTTGTGCCTTCGCAAATTGTTGCGGGCCCGAGAATTGGGTTAGGTAAAGGGTTTACTGTAACTACGCGGGTAGCGATTCCTATTCCATCTGTATAAGTAATTGTGGTGGTACCTGCCATAACGCCGGTTACAACACCCGATGCCGACCCAATTATGCCCACCGCAGTATTGCTACTAATCCAATATCCGCCAATAGTTGTGTCAGACAATGTAGATGTAGCGCCAACACATACACTGGCATTCCCAGTTATCGGACCTATTGCCTTAGCTGCGAATGAGTATAGAATCAGGAGCAATATAATGCTGTACGACTTCATTAATTATTGTTTAAGTTAGTAGATAGTGGTCAACAGAATGTCAGTGTGTATACCTGTTACAGAAATTGCTCTGTGTAATAGGCGTTAAAATCAATAGAAACGTTAGTTCTGATATCAAATATTTATTATTTTCCATTATTGTTCCGTTTTGTTGGCAGTTTTGTTATTCTATACAGCTTGTTTATTAGTTGAACAACACCAGTTTCGTGGGTGTGATTTACAATTTTATGATGCATTTCGAAGCGATAGTTTTGTTGTTTTCGTCAATAATATTCAAATAATAGGTAGCATTGGGCAAATTACCAACATCGATAGCGTTTACGCCCTTAGCTTTTATGACCGTTCGTCCATCCTCGGTGAGTAACTTTACAAATACGGGTTTGCACCAATCTACATACACAATATTACTGGCTGGATTGGGGTAAATATTGATGTCTTCTGGTTTGCAACCATCACAAAATACAGGTTCAGATTTTGCTTTACAGCCAGCATCGTTAGCAATAGTTACCGCATATGTGCCTGGAGAAAACACAATTAATGAATCGTATATAGCGCCGGGGATAAAAGCTCCGTTCAAGCTCCATTGATAGGCTGTATATAAATAAGTAGTAGTAAGTAGAAATTTATCATGATTGATAACAGGTGGGTCGGGTAGTGGCGCCACGTTTATATGCTTTTCAGCGATGTCTACACCGCATGCATTAACAATTTTGTAACCAACAACAACACTACCTGTAGCCAGACTTCTGACAATACAATTATGATTATCTGTAAATAATTGCACATTAGGAGCGCTTGTAGTCCACACACCTCCATCGCGATGGTCGAATAAATTGATTTCACTACCTATACAAACAACAGTATCTCCTACTATATATCCTGCATATGGCGATGTATCTATTGCCAATGGGTGTACAGCAATTGCTGTACAAAAACTATTGCTGACGGTATATTTAACTGTATCTACGCCAACAGAAACACCTGTTAATCTGCACCCTCCGGGGATAGGGCTAACATTTACATTTCCAAACACCATACTCCATGATCCGCCTGACACTGAATCAAATAAATCAGTAGTATACCCAATACAGACGCTTGAACTGCCTGTTATTTTGCCGGGATCGGGTTTGGGGTTAATCAAAACTTCATGTGATGTGGTTACCGAACTGCATAAATTATGAACGGTGTAAATAATAGTGTCGATGCCAGGTTCAACTCCTCTCACAGTCCCCGTCGTATTAATCAGAGCTCTTCCATTGGTAACAGACCAAATACCACGGCCAACCGTATCAGTCAGTTTAATTGTTCCATCCTCACAAACTGATGCAGGACCGGTAATAACACCCGCGCTGGTAAGCAATGGAATTACCGTAACGTAAACAGTTGTGATGTCGGTATAGGAGCCGTTAGTGACTTTTACAAGAAAAGTATCATTCCCAACATATCCGGTAACTGGTCTATAATACAAACCTACAGGTGTAATGGTTCCTCCGGTTGATATTGCGTTGTAGGTTACATCGAGCATCCCGTGTTTGGGAGGCGCTGCCACCGACCAAGTATCATTATTTCCAGGGTCAAAATCAGCTATTGCAAGAAGTGAATTGATGGATTTCCCAGTATCGTTGTAGCAAACTGGTAGTGTTTGAAACCGTCCTTGTGTGAAATATAATCGCTTAAGCGTACTTATTTTTCGGATGCGTACATTTATCATATCAGATAAATAGATATTATCTGTTTCGTCCATTGTTACTGCAATTGGTCTGTTCAATTGCGCTGCGGCTGCCGGTCCGCCATCGCCGGCAAACCCATACACACTGCTTCCGGCGATGGTGGAGATAATTCCAGCATTGTTGACCTTTCTTACGCGGTTATTCTGTAGATCAGTAATATAAATATCTCCGTTTCTACTGGCATAGATTCCAGTTGGCTGGTTGAGCTGGGCAAGCGTTGCTGCAACCCCGTCACCACCAAAACCGCGCACTCCATTTCCTGCAAAGGTGGTTATAATGCCGCTATTAGTTATTTTACGTATTTTATTGCTCAAACCATCGCATACAAATAGATTCCCAGCTTCATCGCTTGCTATTCCCAACGGAGAACCGAGACGAGCAAGTGTTGCAGGTCCATTGTCGCCAAGCGAACCTGCTGTACCCATACCGGCATATGTGCTGATTATTCCAAATGTATCTACTTTTCGAATTCGCCTGTTATTGAGGTCGCTAAAAAAAATATTCCCATTTACATCGGTTGCTATGCCAAATGGCGGACCAATGTTTGCTAAAGTTGCAGCGCCATTATCACCTCCATAGCCTGAAGTTCCAGTGCCGGCTATAGTAGAAATAACTCCCCCTGATACTTTTCGAATTCTATAATTAGATTGGTCGGAGATATACAGGTTCCCTTTATTATCTACAGCAATCGCCCAGTTGTCATCCAGTTTCGCATTTGTTGCAGGAATATTATCGCCATTATATCCTTTTGCTCCGGTTCCGGCAATGGTGGTAATAATTCCTGTAGGCGATACTTTTCGGACACAGTAATTACGTTGGTCGTTTATATAAAGATTACCGTAAATGTCAGTTGCAAGCGATGTAGATGAATCTAATGTAGCATTAGTAGCAGGGCCTCCATCACCCGTATAGCCAATTAAGCCTGTACCCGCATACGTACTGATATTTTGTCCGTATATGCCACTGGCAGGACAAATAATAAAAACAATGAAAACACTTAAGCAAAACAGACGACTAAGGTATAGGATCCTTTTCATTGCTCCGGTTTTAGCTTAAATCATTGAAAGTAGGTATGAGGTAGTGTTTTTGTGCATTAATCAGATGTTTTTGGAAATGAAGTAGATGAGCATAAAATAGTGTTTAATTAGGTGTGCCATGATGGCGATAGTAATGGAGCATTAAAACAAGTTAGTCAAATTACAATTAATGCCTTATGCAAATCTAAGCTATTTGCATCCAAAAAGAAAACGTTGGAGGTACATTGTTTTATTGTTTTTTACGACTTTTTTACGTGGAATATAGTTTTTTCGGCATAGATCAGGTTGGCATTATTAATGTAAAATTTGAAAATTGTAATGCCCGTATTTGCTCTTAAAGCAAAGTACGGGCATTAGTAAGGCAATAGAATATCGCCTGATAGATAGGTTATTGTAAGGTTTACTTTTGGTAAATTTAGCTTTTGATAGTTTTTACAAGGGCTTTTTATAGTAAAGGGGTTTATTTTGATAATTTATATCCGATGGACAACCGCAGATAAGTAGCAGACAAAGGAGTGTTTAAATCATATCCTGCTTTAATGTCTTTGTTTGCCTGATTTTTCTGAATCATAGCATCTACTAACCAGCGTTTATTCATATTATAGGTAGCTCCTATATTAACGCCCATCCTTATATCATTCGTAGTATTATGTCTGATCGGGCCACTATATTCAGACATTGTATTCTGACCAGAATAATTTATTACTTGTTCAATGGGAAGCGATTGAGCGATATTTCTACTCTCATTAACTGCATCTACAGATTTTACGATATCAGTTACAGTGGTAGTCCGTTCAGTTATCGTTGTCGCAGAACTATATATTATGTTCAACCCACCGTAAACGGCAATTTTGGGAGACACCATATACTTAACCATAACGGGTAATTCTGCTTCAGTATAGCTACCGCTTGTAATGTTTGTTTTAACTACCGAATCATATGTTTGTTTGTAGTTGTATTTTGTTTTGTATATATCGTAGGTAGTACCGCCGTCTATGTAAGTAGTTATTTCGCTTTCACCTATTTGGCTAATATTAGATGATTTGATCTGATAATAACTTAAACTATTAAGTTGTCTTGTGTTAATGGTTGCATATTTTACCGCCGGTTGTATACCTAATGAAATTTTTGAACATAATTTGTAATATACATACGGCGCAACTACATACTTTGTGGCTGCATCATTGTTCATACCAGTTTCATAACCCAATTTCACACCAAATTCAAATTTATTGCAAATTGAATGTGTGGATTTAGCAACCTCGTTTTTATTTTCAGATTTTGTTTGCTCAACTGTTTTTTCTTCCTTTTTAGGTAGTGGAGGCAATTCGGCTTTAACAATTTTGTTCCTCCTTTCATTTGACTCATCCGAATTAACTGCACTGTGCAAAGGAAGTCCAGTATTCGAAGCAGTTTCATAAGCGTTTTCTATCGAATTACTAAAATTACTGGTTCTGTTTTGTGCATTTTTATGCGTTACGCCCTTTCCTGGTTTAAAATTCAACGAAGCGGGAGAAAAGGACTTTGTAAATCCATTTGCATGAAAATGACCTGATTTAGGCTTAATAATCGTTCCTGCCTTACTATCAGTTGGTATTTGATTACCTGACTCATCTGTATTTACAGTAGCGGTTGTTTTCTGTACTTCAACATTGTTGGTGTTGGCGCTGTTTGCAAGTACATCGTTTTGTTGTATCGGCCCGTTTGCTTTACCAGTATTATTTATAGCAGTGGTTTTGTTGTTCGCAGTGGCTAATACAGAGTTGTCTGCCTGTGATTTTTTTATTAAGGATAATCCAAACAACAATATCAATGAGACCATAGCAAAATGCCACATCCAACGATATGGTTTGCCTGAGACATGCGGTTGCAATCCGTCTAGCCGTTTTTCTAATTCTTCCCAGACTTCAGGAGGTGGAGTTTCGGTGTAGTTACCTAACTTCTCCCTGAAAAAATCATCTAGATGCTTTCGATAGTTTTTCACGGTTATATGTTTATTTCATGAACGTATTTAGTTTCTCTTTAAGCCTACGTCTGGCGTCATTAAGATGCCAGCGGCAATTGTTTTGTTTTATGTTAAGTATTTGTGATATCTCCTTATGGGAATAGTTTTCGAAAACAAAAAGGTTGAAAACTTCTCGTTGTGCATCTGGTAGTGTTTCAATTATTTTCAATAATTCTTTATGACTTATTTTTTCTACCGACTCACTATTTATATAGGCGTCTTCTGGTTGTACTTCTTTAAAGTTCTGGTCGTCTTTTCTATTTTTCCTTAAATGATCTGTAACCGTATTAACAACAATTCTCCTTATCCATCCCTCAAATGCTCCCTGAAATGAATATTGATGCAAATCTCTGAAAATCTTAAAGAAAGCATCATTGAGTATTTCTCTCGCTGTAGGCTCATTGTTGTATATTATTTTTTTGATTATGCCATAGGCTTCTGGAGCATATTTGTCGTACAATTTTTTTTGAGCGCTACGTGAATGATTGAGGCACCCCTGTATAAGTATACTCAAGTCATCTTGTGCAGATGATTGAGTATCTGTAGTAGAAAAGGTACGGCCTACATTCATTATAGTGTCCAAAGTATTATATATGATGTTTTACGCGCTATGTTGTTATTTCTTTTTGGCTAAGGCGTTTCTTCCCTTCTAATAGGCGATTAATGATAGGGAAATGTTAGTATTTCTAAAAAAAATATTGAGGATCAGTGTTGTTTATGAAAATTTCAGAAGTAGCAATAGTAAATATAGCCATTTTTATAGGTGTCGGCAAGAAGATCTGTCGGCAAGAAGCGACGTAATATTCTCAAATGAAAAATCGTCCGAATTGAAATTCGGACGATTTAAAAATTGGTTGTTTAGTTTGATGCGCCAAGAGATGATATCGCTTTTTGAGCGTTCGACATAATATCAGCATCAGACATGATACCATTACTCATTCTTATGCTTCTAATAAAACCTGAATATGGATTGTCTCTATTTTTTTGATTGCCAATCATCATTGGCATTTCGCTATTTAAGTATGGAGCGCCTCCAGTTGCCACAGCGCCAAGTAACTTCCCATTATCGTAAATTTTCAAATTTTCTTTACTAACAGTAATGGCAATTACATGCCATTTATTGTTTTCCATATCAAATACCAGATTAGGCATTTCAGCTCTGCCGTTGCTAAATCCAAAAACATATTTATCTGGAAATGCGCCATTGGCTTGTAAAATGAACCCTTTTTGACCATCGTGCCTGCTAAAGTTGGTTAATAGGGTGGCGCTTGGGCGTTGAGGCCCTATGGGTTTTGTTACAATTTCTAATGTGAATTCATCCTTAAGCTGAATACCGGAATGGTCAATACTGTATGCCGGAAGCGTATCTTTAAGATCGATATGGTAAATATCAGATGGTTGTTTTGGTAAAGCAGACGGCAGATCTTCTTTCGAAATTGCCATCATATCATTTTTTATGACACTTCTGTTATATTCAAGGTATGGTAAGTAATCTTCAAAATTCTGTCCCATATATCGGGTGTTCATCACGATATAATAGTTTTTATTGAGCAAGTCTTGAAATAGGTTTAGCATGTCTTTTTTATAAACCCAGGCCGAACAGGGATTAAAATATCCTTGGGGTGTATAATTGCCGTAATAATAAAAGTAAAAATCATAGTAGAAATCAAAGAAATATACTTTTTTGCTGTTGTTGGTAACTTGTTTGATAGCAGCCGAATCCATTGTGAAAAACTCAAAGGGATAGCTGAATTTTGATTCTAATAAATTCGAATATTGTATTTTAGTTTTTTCGGAAATTCTGTCGGAATAAAAGAAGCCTAACAATGCGACCATAGTAACAGGTAATAAAAGGGCAAGTCGGTGGCCAGTAATTAACTGGGATTTCTCTTGCTTTGTTTCTGCTGTTTTCTTTGATTTTGGATCTGCTTTTATCTGTGTTTGCTGATCAGGAGATGGTTTTGGCGATAAAAATAGGAGTATATCGAAAATTACATATGCAGCGAGCATAAGTATCCCGGATATATTAAGCACGTTATTTTCATGGCTACGGCCAAAGAAATATACTGAATTGCCGATAAGTAATAAAACTATAAAAGCTGCTATTGATACATATTTTTGTTCAAGGCGATTGCGGTAAAAGAACAACAATCCAACCAAACTGCTTATTATCATGGGTACATACCAGTAAAATGAAATATTGGAAATTGGCATCATGCCTATTCCCAATTCGCGGTATACAAGGGCGCTTGGCGAGAACATCTCTTTAAAGAGTACATAGCATAGCGCTATCGATGTAATAGAGATCCCAATATTAATGCCGTTGGCGCGAAGGTGTTTTACTAATAATGTGGACAGAGATTTGCCATTCAAGTTTTTTTCAGCAATAAGGTCAATAATATCAAGGGCGAAAAGCGCACAAAGTAGTTCTAAGTAGGCTACCAGATATATCAGACCAAGGTTTCTATGAAACAATACAAGTAAGCCTAAACAAATACCTAATAACCAATGATGTAGTCCTTTTTTATGTGCGACAAAAATCAATATTAACCATAAGTCTAAGCGTATGGGTGTTACCTGGAAAACGCTTGGGTTATCAGACCAAATGGTGTAAAACCGAACAAGAATGAGCGATATAATAAAAATAACAGACAGGCCTTTTGATTTGAAAAAGCGGTCGGTAAAGAAAAATACACCTACATAAAACAAGAAGAAAGTAATTTGACCAATGTATGGGAATAATTCTATTGAAAAGCCAGATTTCATCCACCCCAGGGCCAGATAAGACAATAGCATATCGTACTGAAAGTAAATTTCCGATACTTTAAATCCATGCTGCAGACGATAAGCTGGCGCAAGAATATACATAAGGTCGGTCAGGCTTGGCGGCGCAATAGATATTAAACCTGCAAAAGCAGCCAATACAATTACAATGATTTTTGATGCCAGACTGTTTTTCTGATATAGAACATATAAACCTACACTAAACAATGCAAGGAAAATTGGAAGGAATATATTAGCGCCATTGATACTGGGAATAGGAGGGTAGAAACCAATATTGTAAAGATACAGACCGCAACCTAAAAGAAGCAGACTAGCAACAGTCATAAATACATTATTGTTACTTTTTAACTTAACAATTATTGGCGTAATGATAAGCGTCAGCAACATATTGGCAAGCATTATAGAATAAAGCACAAATGTTTCAGAGCCATCATGTTCATATATATATGCTCTGGTCATTAAGGTGAATTCATATGCAGCGTGCTTTGGATTCGTTGACCATATTTTGGCCGAGAGACCATAAAAAATGGTCCATAGCAGGCAACTGATGGTTCCAGCTATTAGTACCGTTTCCGTAAATCTCAACTTATTAGCTCCTTGAAGGTCGCCGCTTGTTTTTTTGGATGCATTGAATGCAGGAATAAAGAATGCAGCTATCAGCGATAGAAATAAAAGAAACGTAAAAGTTCGTGATACACTTTGGTTGGCAAGGCTTGTATCAAGCGATGTCAATTGATCATTCATAGTTCCCTTAGGATCGCCTTGTTTTATTTTATCTACAAGGGCTTCGGCCTCTTTGAGTTTGCCCGCTTGCGTGTAAGAATAAAAGAGTTTTGGATATATTTCAGCCAAATTTGGGTTCAGCTTCATTGCCTTTTCTCCGAAAAGAATAGATGAGTCCCAAACATGCTTTACTGCATATACATGACATAGGTAAAAGTACAAGGCTGGATCTTCCCCGTTTTTTAATTCACTATTTACCAGCGCAATAGTTTCGTCATACTTATATCCGTTGAGCAATATGCCGATATGCTCATTAAACTGCTGTAATCTGGCCTCTCTTTCTAATGGTTGCCCATTAGTTTGTTGTTGTGTATAAGCGGTAAAAGCGCTTAATAGTAGTACTATGGATAGGGTGATTTGTTTAACTATGTTGAACATATATATAAATGATTTTTTTTGAGCTTTGGGAATTAGCAGGTACTTCCAAAAATGACTTTTTTGTTTTCGTAGCGCAATATAATAAACAGTAGCATTATATCGTCTGGCTTACGCAGTTTAGGGAACTACCTACCTGAAAATCAAAGATATTAATTCCTGAAAATATACATAGGTGATACAAGAAATAACGTAAAGGAAATAGTGCCAAGAAATAAGCCACTATGCGGCGGGAAACGCAACATAGAAAGTAGATCCTACGCCTGGCTCACTTTCAAACCAGATTCTGCCATGTTGATAGTCAGTGAAATCTTTGCAGAGTAATAAACCGAGGCCTATTCCTTTTTCGTTATTTGTTCCGTAACTCGACTTTGTCTTTAAAGAAAAAATACCGGA
>CAIRYK010000067.1 GCA_903882805.1 uncultured Bacteroidota bacterium
ATTCCTACAAGCCATCATACAACAGCTATACGCCCTCTTATAAAAGCAACTCATCTTATACGCCATCGTACGAAAAATCCTACAAATCTTATAGCGACTATAGCTATGTAAGGGGGGTAAAACCAACCGCCTGAATTAAAAAGAATGTTTTTTTGGCGCAAAATATGCGCTGGTGGCGGGTTTCAGCCGATTACGGCATGTGACAGTTAAAAATCTAAACGCCGAAAAAATACCATAGACTACCATTTACCTACCAGATTACTGATAGAACTGATTATAATGCTGGCAAACGGGTTAAGATTTGCTGCATAGTGGCATTTAAAGCGGCATTTGAGGCGCGTAAATCGGTCATTTCGCCCTCTATATTGTTGAGTCGATGGAATACCTCTGCTGGCTCGGAAAAGTCTGCTGAGAGCTTGAGGCGGCAGTACCACATTTCTTTGATTTCGCTTACATCCAGCTCTGTTGTGGGGTATTCACGGCGGTCCTTTGTGGTGTCTGATTTTAGAACGATTTTGCCCCGTTCATTGGCGCGATTGAGTACCCTTTTAACTACTATTCCAGAGGCTGAAACTATTACGTAGACGCGGTTTTCGCGTATTTCTGACAGTGAGTTAACCCACTGCCCTATTAGCCTGTCTCCTGACATAATATTAGGCGCCATTGAGGGGCCTTCAGCCTCAAACATACGGTAGGTACCATTATCTAAACCGGGTAGCCTATAGGTAGCCAGGGACTGGATATACTCCGGGTCTCCATAGCCATTAAGATAGCCTGCGCGTGCCTTTACTGGCACATAAATTATGTTTTCCTGCTGCCTTTCATTGACTGTTATAACACGGGGTAAGCCGAGGTTATAAACAGGCTTTGATTCGTGTATAAATGACCCTGAAACAGGATGTAAATGGGCGGCGTAATTGCCGCCTTTTGCCGTATTTGACAGCGGAGGGGTGACAGTAGGTGTTACAAAATCCGTGACAATATTCGTTTTATTGGGAGGGGGTATTTCCAGTATTGTACTATTTTCTGTGTTTTTTTCGGCTAACTGGAGGGGGGTATTACCATTTTCAAGTATCATATTTCCTACACCTGTTAATAGCCATACAGGATTAAGCTCCGGGAACGCGCAGAATATTTTCTCTAACACATCGCTACCAATAGAGCCCTCATTCTTTATTGTTTTACCAATATAGCCCGTTGCAGCTGCAATTGTATTATCAAAAGCGTTTAAGGATATTAATTTATGGTTAATAAACTGCTTTAGTCTATGGATTGTCTTCATTGGTGCAGAAAATTTTACGCATTTAATTTGGTTGATACAGAAAATAGACTGTATATTTGTATCGTTAAGCGGTACAGAAAAAAAACGGTATTACAGAGCAAAAGTAGTTACTAAAAACCAACCGCCGAAAAAACAAGGCAAAAAAGGGTATAAATACCCCCCTAAGCAAAAATGGTTGCGGCATGAAAATGCAGTAAAAAAGGGAGTAAAGAGGGGGGTATTACACGATTTTTTGACGTAAAACATTGATAACCAAACAATTAAGCTAAAAACGGCACTTTATGACCAAAAAATTGATAAAACCACCAGCAAACATGGTAGCAGAAGCAGCAGGAACGAGCAAAGTACTTGTGCGAAAAGTGAGGGCAGGAGAAAGGGTAAATGGCCCAGCGGCAAAGAGAGTATTGGTAGCCAATAACCTACTGGAAGTAGGTATCAACAACCTGATAGATGAGGTAAAAAGAGTAGTAATATTTTAAATAACCGATTATGCAATACTTACCACAAACGAATATCCCCTGCATAACTTATAACGAGTTTATCCCTGCATTTTCGAGCGAAGAGAATTATCGTCAAATGAAAGTTAGGGGAAAACTAAAGGCATCGTGCGTAGGTGGTAATGGCCGGACAATTCTTATAGAGCTGCCCAGCTTGCCGCCAAGGTATCAGCAGAAAATTATTGAAAAGTATGGAGACCCTAAAAAAGCGATTGCGGTACAACCAATAAAAGCGCTTAAGCAGGTAGATGCAGCGGCAAGGCGTGTATATGCTAACTATGAGTTGCCGAATGGTAGGCCGCTACCACTTGAATACCAATTGAAATACGGGAAACAAGCTGACTGGCTTAATGTGATTAAGGTGTGCCTTACCGATAAGCGCACGCTGAAGGATACGCTAAAAATAACGCTGGCTGAGTTTTGGGCGAACATAGTAAACCTTATAAATGAAGATAAGGACGATCATGGACTACCCAGCAGCGAAGATAGGCTTAGGCGTAGATGGGCGGCTTACCGTGACGGCGGCTACGAGGGACTGGTAGAAGCATGGAGATTTGGCAATAGCCATGCGCGAAAAGTTACCGACCAGATTGAAGGGCTGCTACTGGCCCTGTACTGCCAACCTTATAAACCAAGCATGGCTGAGGTATGCCGCGACTACGCTTTGTTTATGGACGGTAAGAAAATAGTTGTGGACATTGAAACAGGTATGCCATATGAACCTGAGGCATTTTATGTAAAAGGCAAAAAGTATAAGGTAGGTGAAAGCACGGTTGATTACTATGTTAAGCAGCCGGGTAATGAGGCGATAATCAATAAAGGACGTATGAATACGCTGGCATTCAATACCGCTTATCGACCATCAGTTTCGCGTAAGGCTCCGTTCTATGCTTTTTCTAAAATAACGATGGACGATATTGATGTGCCTTTCAAAACACCGGACGGCGACAGGGCTGTAAAGGCGTATCAAATTTTTGATGTTGCCAGCGGGGCGGTAATTGGTCAGGCATACAGCAGGGATAAGAATATAGACTTGATACGCGAAGCGTTGAGGGATATGTTTAGGCTCATTATAAGAAACAATTGGGGTGTGCCTTATGAAATTGAGTTTGAAAAGCACCTGACAAGCAATATGGTTGGCTCATTCGGTAAGACTTCTGATAATAGCGAAGTGTGGTTTGACGATATACTTACCCCCGGAGCGGTTTTCCCTGCAACCCGTATGTGTCTTGGCGGTAATGCAAAGGAAAAGCATGCAGAAAGCATCATCAGGGTTAAAAAATACGGGCAACAAAAGAAACGTCCCGGATTTCAGGCACGCCACTATGCACGGCTGCTTACTAATCGCCTGAATGCAGAAAACGACAAAGTAAGGTATGAGTATGAGCAAATAGTACAGAATGAAATGGACGATTGCGCTGCACATAATGCCGAACTGCACCCGCTACAAGATTTGTATCCCGGAATGACGCGCTGGGACGTGCTTACCCAAAATCAGAACCCAAACCTTGCACAGTTCCAAATGCAAAGCGTGATACGCCACATAGGATTTAGCACGGCAACAAGTATAAAAGCGGGTATGGCGCGGGTACAATATGGCGACTATGAACTACCAAGCGTACATGTACTGACGCAACAACGCTATGCTGGTGAACTGGTAGCTTACTACCTACCTGATGAGAATGGGACTATCAATAGCGTATATCTGTTTGAGAATGATGTTTTCTTGTGCGAGGCTAAGCGCAGGGCACAATTTCAGGAGGCCATTGCCGAACAAACGGAAGCAGACAGGGCAATTATGGAAAAGCAGTGGGGCCAGCAGAAACAGCATGACAAATTTGTGCGCGAGGGCAAGGCTAAGATACCGCGTGTAGCTACTACCACCCCTGAAAAGCTGATAAAGAATGGCGGCGAGCTACCGTATCAGAATAGTGAGCGTAGGGCGAAGAGCATTGCCAAAAAGGCAACTACACAGATTAAAAACGAACCGCCGAAAAGTGCAAAAAGCCAAGCCCTCAACGACATTTAAACACCTTTTAAAAACGATTCAAATACTATTTTATGGCAATTGATACAGCAACTAAGACACAGATAGCCAACGCAATTAAGGCTGATTTTCAGCGCAGGCGCAATATAGATAGCGACTACAGCCAAACACGCCATGCCACATGGCTGAGCATTAATAATGCTGTATACAGCAGCATTGCAAAAGGCGATTATGATAAGAAGCTAAAAAACACAGAATGGCTGCGCCTGGCTATGCAATTGAATATTGACACCACCGGACATAACTGGAAAACTGCCAATACGCATACATATGAGTATGTAACAGCGCAGCTTGGATTTTGTCAGGATAACGGTGTAGGGCGTATCCTTTGCGATGAAAAAGGGTTGGGTAAAACAAGAGCAGCTGAGGCCTATGCGCTGGAAAATGGTAATGTAGCCTACATAAAGTGTGGTAGTTTCCCAACACGCCACCTTCTGATACGGGAGATTGCGCGCCAATTTGGGCTGGATAATATAGGTACTGTGCATGAGGTACGCATGAGCATGATAGCTGAAATACGCGCAATGCAACACCCGATAATAATACTTGACGATGGCGGCTACCTGAGTAATGAGGCATGGATGGAAGTGAAAGCCTTATATGATGAACTACCGTACCAATGTGCATGGTATGTGATTGGCGATATGGGATTGAAAAAGAAAATAGAAGGGTTGGTACGTCATGGCCGTATTGGTTATGAAAGCCTTATGGACAGGTTTGGCGGCGGCTTTAAACAGATAACCGGCGAATGCACCAGCGATGCTGAGCTTGCAATGTTTAAGAGTGGACAGCTAAAAGCAGTACTGGAAGTGAATGAACCAAAGCTGCCGAAAGCACAGCAAAAAGAACTGATAGCAAGGTGTAAGAATAGCCTACGCCTGCTGCAAGATGAGGTAATAAAATATCGTCACATCAATAAAACGCCATCTAATGCACACCTCGCATAATATTACGCATGTTGCAACTGTAAGGGGGCAAAATCATGCAGATGAACTGGCGGTACTATGGTTTACCGGAATGACTAAGGATGAGTTGTTTGACTTGAAATACGACATGGGTAAGCGATGGGTAGTGTGGTGGATATGGCGGTGTTATTGCTTAGCGCATACGCCAGATGAGGGCAATAACGACCGGAAAGAAATGGAGCTGGCGGCTGAGGAGTTTTATACGTTCAAAGAAGTACTGCAATTGTGGCAACTGGAATGGCAGCGAATGGATAGGGAGGTAATTGCACCCTTTATGCACAAATGGATAGGCGCAGATGCAATGGACATATATAGGGATATGCATTTGCAGGTGTTTACTCCCGGTAACACTTACTGTAAAAGACTGGAAGGGGCTATGAATAGAATGATGGCAATGCTGGCTAAAAATGGCGGCGAAGTAGTAACCCAAAACAAATAAGCATATGAATAATAGCACAAAAACGCCTTCTGAAATGCTGAAGGTGATAGCGGAAGCGATAGCCATGCAGCCGGACGATTATAAAGTGAAAAGTAGGTGTGTGGTATATACTGACCTGCGCATAATAGGCGCATTGCTGCTCAGGGAGTTTTACCCTGCTATAAGGCTCACGGAAATGGGACATTTGTTTGGTGTTGACCATACCTCTGTAATACACAACATGCGCGTAGGTAACGGGTATATACATGTTGGTCAGCAGCCATTCTTATCAAAATATTTAACCGCTAAAAATGCAATAGAATGCTGGATTACGAAGTAACAATTAAGCTGAGCCGCCAGCGTATGGATGCACTATGCAATGTGTATCAGGCGGCAATTGGGGAGTTCTACCCTGAAAACGAACATGAGCTGCTGCTCCAGGAACATCTAACAGAATTATGCCGCCGATTTATTAAAGCATTACGCACGGATTTCAACAATATGAAATTCAAGTTTTCGGCAACAGAGGCACTGGCATTTGTACAGTTTTGGCAACTGGGACCTATGGAGGTAGATAATTATACCGGGATAGTACTGAATGATGTAATGGCCAAAATAGATAAGACAGTTACAAACAATAAGGCCCTTCGCAAAGGGTAATTAAGTCACATCAAATAAACAAATACATATAATGAACACAGAAATTACAGCTACGGTAGAGCATGCTCCCGTTGTAGAAATGACAGTAGAGCAATTGGAAGCGCTGCTTGAGAAAAGGAAAGCAGCCGAAAGGAAGGCAAAAGAAAAGGCTAAGAATGCCTATTTAGAAAAACGCGAAATGCTGATTAATGATTTGAGTGGATTTGCGGTAAGCCTGCAAAACCAAATGATGGACCTAAAGTATGAGGCGTTTTCAGAAATAACGAAGTTTAGAGAAATGATGCTGGAATATGGCGACATACGTGGCGGGGAGAACAATAAGGGGTCTTTTGAGTTGAAGAATGACAATTACAAGATAAGGTTCATGAGTCAGGTGAATAAGTGCTTTGATGAAAGGGCTGAACTGGCTGAAAAGAAGCTAAAGGAGTTTTTGGCAACGTTTGTAAAGAAAGCTAATAAGAGTGCTTATATGATAATCATGGCTCTGCTGGAGCGTAATAGCAAAACGGGAGACTTTGACATTAACCTCATCAACAGGCTATATGCCATGCGTGAGCAGTTTAATAATCCGTTGTGGATTGAGGCACTGGATATGTTTCAGGAGAGTTATAGCCCATATGGTACTGCCCAGTACATTCAGTTTTACAAAAAAGACCCTAATACCAATGGCTGGCTTCCAATTGTGTTGGACTTCGCTAAACTAAGAATGGCTACTGAAAAGGATGCAACTGATAACACTAAGGCAGCGTAAGCGCGAGCTATTACTTGATTTTTTTAACAACCTAAATAGAATAACTCATGAAAAACGTTCAAAAAAAAGGGGACAGCGCCCAGACACCGCATGGTGTTACGGACCTCACCAGTCAGGTGGTAGCCGAAATAAAGCACTATGTAGAGCTGAGTAGCAGACCTGATCTGGTTAATAGGGTTGATGATTTGCCGGACGATGAAATAGATGCAATCTATAACATGATTTGTGACCAGGAGTTTAATAAGGTACCTAAGACTATGATTGCGTTTCATGTGTTGCACGATGTACAGGTTATAGAATGTGGCCTTAATGATGTATTGTTTTGTGTGGCGTTCCTCAATGACGGGCAATGATAGACTGGAAGGAAAAGTACACGGCAGAACAAATAGCAGCGATACAGGAGGTGTGGGTAGGAAGACCGCCGCCAGCATGCACCGGGCAGTGCGAGATAACACAAGATGCAGCTTGCGAGTACTGTAAAAAATGTAGTTGGGACGATTTGGGCACGCCAGTATGTTAAACACAATAACGAAAGATGAATACAATAGGGACTAAACAGTTTATGCAAATGGTGTTTGAAAGAATGCCGCTATCGGAAAAATTTAAGGGGCTGCTTGGTAATATCCCTTTCTGTTTTGTTATCTGCATATATGGTAGGTCGGGCAATGGTAAGACTGAGTTGAGCTTGCAACTTGCAAAAGAGTTTTCGAAGCATGGTAAGGTAGAATGGGTAGCGTATGAGACAGGACATGGCGCAGATATGCAGGATGCAGTTAACAGGAATGATTTTACTGGTTTGCCTATTAGCTGGACGGACCCATGGGCTAAACCTAAGCCAGGCGTTACGCTGTTCTCTGCTCTGGTAGCTAAGATGCGTAAACCTCATAGCGCGAAGTACTGGTTTATAGATAGCTACGATGCCACGAAGTTTACAGAAGAGGAAATACTACAAATACAGACTGAGTTTGGCACTAAGAAAGGCATTGTTTGGATTGCACATGCTGACGATACCGGGAAAAAACCGCATAAGAGTGTAGCTAAGAAGATTGAATACTATGGCCAATGCGGTATTTGTGTGCGCAACTATATAGCCAGATGCATCAATAAGAATAGGTTTGGCGGGTTTGACCCTTATGTAGTGTACGAAAAGCGTGCGAGAGAACTGGACCCGCTGTTTTTTGAGGCAAGGGATAAGGTAGAGGTAGCAGAGCCGGTAAAGAAGGGTAAAAAGGGTAAGAAGGTTGTTGATGATTGACTGATTTTCAAACTGATAAAACTATTAAAAGTGAAAACGAAATTATTGAAGGGGCTACGAAAGAATTGGGTCATTCGTATTGCAACCAAAGAGAGTCAGCTAAAGGAATATAAATGGGAGTGGGAAAAACCACATGCGGTAGTAATAAGCTCTAAAAACAGATGTCAGGTAGAAGTATTTGGCTCAATAGCTGAGTTTATAAAATGGGTGGCCTACAATACCGATTTGGCTGATGTATACAATGAAAGAAAACGAAAACGGAATAATGCGCGCTTTATAAGAGGTCTTAACCCAAACAACTACATTTTAAATTGTTTTTCGTCGGAGACTATTTTGAAGTAGGCTAAACCGTTGATTAAGTTGATTGCCCAGAATTATTTTTTAAAACGTTCAAAACAAAAAAGATGGCACGACATATTTATTGCCCAGAGTGCGGATATGAAATTTCAGCTGCTGATATAGAATGCAGCGAATGTGGACTACCGTTAAATAGCCCAGCGGAAAGCAATGCATTGATTGCCGCTGGAGGTGAGTTTGACCCTAAGAATAGGGATTTTGAATAAGGGAGCGCCGGGGATGTCCGGCGCTTTTGGTAAAAACTATTTTTAAAAACGTAAAAACAAAAACGATGCCACTATATGGATTTAAGGAACGGTTTTGCCCATTTGTAATGGATGGTACAAAAAAACAAACGATACGGGCATACAGGAAACGCCCTACACGCCCAGGTGATTTTGCTTACTTGTATTATGGGCTGAAAACTAAGTATGCTAAAAGACTACTGGAACCTCAGAAAATAAAAGAGGTGAAAACTGTAGTAATAATGAAAGATTGTATACTAGTACTGGATACTGATAAATTGAGCGAGGCAGAGGCAGCGCTTATAATTTCGGGTAAGTTTCCAAAAGGGAAAATGAATCATCAGGTACTTATGCATGAGGGGGAACTAAATGACTTTGCATGGAGCGATGGATTTAGGTTTGATGATGTTGAGCAACGGTATGGCTGCTTTAGGTTGATGAAAATGTATTTCGGCAATTCGCTGCCGTTTGTTGGTAACCTTATAAAATGGTAATGGTATGACACGATGGTTATTGATAAGCGAAGAGTTTCCCGGTAATGTGATGTTTCAATACGACAAACGGGGTTATCTGGTGCAGTTTGAGGTAAATAGCACAGAAATAGGACAGGATGCACATGCGGAACTACTCCAAAGTATGGGGCATTTTTTGACGGATAATCAGCTACTTGAATGGGCAAAAGGGCTTAAAAAGAATGTAAAGCGAGTAAAGATTGATTTGTCGTTTGATTTATTGTGGCATGAGTATGGAAGCCCCCGTGATAGACATATATGTGAGCCGCTGTGGAATAAGATGCCAGATTTAGTAAAGTATGCTGTACTGGTCAATCTGAAGGCATATAACCGTTACTGCAAGCGCAATCCTCAGTATAGTAAATTGAATCCTAAAAGTTATTTGCGTGGGCATTATAAAAATGATTGGGATAAGGTTCCGGATTTTGGACAGGCAAAAGCTGCATAGGATGGGTGTGATACTAAGTAAGGACAAATTGAAAAGGACTCTTTGGGCTATTGATGATTACAAGAGGGAGCTCAGTAAATTAAAGTCGGAGCATGACACTATAAGCAAGTATAAAGATAGGCTTTGGTTTTGGCGAGTAACATTTACGGATAGGGAAACGCACTTATTGCGTTACCATGAACTGGCTAAGCAAATTGAAGATTATGAGGCTGGGCTTATTGAATTGCAAACAATTGTTGCAGACCACTTTAATGAGATAGAAAAGAACCATTTGAGTATGAACCCATTCAAGGGTATTAATCTAAGAGAAACAACTTTAGTTCAAATTGAAATGTTTTAGTGATGGATACTGAGTATAAGATTAATAAGGGGCAAATAAGCGCGATACATGCGCTGCTGAATAAAATGGGTAAGAGTGGCGATAAAGAGTTTAAGGCTGATTTGGTAAGACAGTTTACAGAGGGCAGGGAAACGAGTACTACTAAGCTGAGCTGGAAGGAAGCAAAGGATATGATTGTAAGCCTGACTAAAATAACTGAGCCAAAACAGGATGCGGCTGATAAGAAACGGAAGTTGCTAATTGCTTATGCTCATCAGATGCGCTGGGAAAATGACACGGGAGCTGTAGATATGGAACGGGTAGATAACTGGTGTATAAAATATGGGCAGTATCATAAAGACCTTATGTCGCACGATGTAGCAGAGTTGAGCCACCTGATTGTACAGATGGAAAAAGCATTCAGGCATCTTTTAAAGAGTGTTTAAACGGGTTTTAAAAAGGGTATAAATACCCTCTCTGGTTTCAGGGAGGGTATTTACTTTTGTGGTAAATAATAACGATATGACAGCGCAAAATGTTTTAGATAAGATTGTCGGTTTTTGGAATCGTATTGGTACAAAAGGTCAGTGGGCTTTGGTAATTGTGGTTTTTGTGATTGTGGCTAATGTGCTGCCTCAGGAGCAAAAGGTAACACCTGTGGTGGCTGAGCCTGTAAAGACTCAGAAAGAACGTGATGAGAAATGGCAGTTTGATGCTTATGGCGCAGCTACAGATTTGATAAGGACAAAACTGGGATTGGGCGGCGATGCTAAATTTACAAGAGTAATTGATGATTGTGTGAGTGAAGGGAATGCAATGTATATGGTTGTTGGAACGGTAGCGTATGGCAATAACTATAAAAGATGGACAGTAGAGGTGCAGAGAGGCGGCGGGGAATGGAGGGTGGTAAATGGACCAGTAATAATGGATGTAAAATGAGGCTATTTTTATATTGTGGAGGTATAGTAGGGTCTGTTTTATGTTACCAGTACTACGATCAATTTTTAGGACTTGTAATTTTAATTATTGGAATTGGGGTAGGCGTTATTGATAGGGAGCGGCAAAGATGGAAAGACATAAAGTAAACAACAAGCCCCGGCGTAATTGCCGGGGCTTGTTGTTTTACCAAATAATATGTGACCAGTTGGTTTGAAACCATTTTTTTGGGGGCGGCTCTTGCCGGAGCTTTTGAACGGCCTCTGTTTTTTCGGACAGGATGTCTGCTATTCTACCGGTGGATAGGAAAAACTCTTCGGATAATTTCACAAGCATTTCATCGTAACGAACGTGATTGGTAAGGAAGTAGTAATAGCGCGCTACTATTGCTTCTACTTTCTTTTCGTACATAGTTTTATCGTCGGTTGGGAATAGCGGTTTCTGTTGCTCTGGAGCAATTGTGTTGTTAAGTAGTAGGAGTTTGCGTTTGCCTCGTTGCATATGTACAAAAATAGTAGTATTCTACATTTTTGAATGCAAAAGATATACACAGGGATGGATTGTTTAGTAAGTTTGGGCATGACACTTAGCTATCAAATAACTGACGAAAATGGGAAAGATATTGACAAAAAAGAGACTGTTTTTAGCGTTGATTACGTAACGGTAAAAAACCTGAGCAGCTACTTAGACATTAAGGATGCAAAACAAGGGAACAGAGTACTGTACATGACGCCTGATGAATATGCTATTTTGGTAGACGATATAGTAAAAAGAGGATTTGACTATGATAAGGGTAGAAAGTCGATTGATGAGTTTACAGAGAATGGAGGTAATAAGATACTTAGTATAGATTTGCAAGTGATACTACCTGCCTAAAGGGATGATAAGAAATGAGCGGCTGTAATAAATACAGCCGCTCATTTCTTTTATGGGATTGTAGCATCCGGCTCTGTTGTTAATGGTGGGTCTTCTACTTCGGTAATTCCAATTGCCGATCTCTCTTCTGGCGTTGCGAGCTCGCACCAGTTGGCGGGGTAACGGAAACCATTGGTTTCAAATTGCTGGTTGGTGATGTTATCTCCATTCAGGTAGTATTGCATAGTGTAGTGTTGGTTTTATGATGTGTTATTGATAGAAACCTGAGTTGTAACCCTGTGGTACTGGGTATTTGAATGCTGATTGCCCAAAATTGGCGGTAACTCCATAGGCGGCATTGGCACCGAAGGCAGGGCATATAGAGCCAGTAAGCGAATGAAATATAGCCCCTTGGCCAGTAGCGCCGGAGGTCGGGTCGGGGGCGATGGCATTGCTACTGAGGCCGTTATACCACACGCCATTACGGCCTACGTAAATAAAATTATTAATCTTATCTAACGCAAACATTAGTGTATCACCTACAGCGAATGCAACACCATTTGGAGCGAGGTAGCCAGCTCTTGCCGGGGAGTCGGTACCGTTTGCTGCCGCCGAATGGATTTTGTTAATGCTACCGCCATTTACATATACACCCCATCCAAGCGCGTCAGCGCCTAAATAACTGCCTGTAGTTATTGCTCCGGTTGTAGCAATACCTACCACTCCTAAAATAGAGCCGGAATTGATTGTAACCTCCCAATACCACATGCCGTAATTTTTGTAGAATAGTGATGCCCTTACTGTGTTACCGGTTGTAGCAGCTACTGTAAGGTTGTTGTTTGAAAGGGTTATACCACTGCCTTTGTCGAGCGGATTATATGTGGTTTTGCCGCGTAATAGGATTGCTGCGATGTTCATTGATTAGCTTATTTTTTGGTTAAGGTTGAGCACAATAGCAATAGCTTTTACCGTATGTACCCCTGACTGGCTACCGCTGGTGGCGACAAATGTGCTTGCTACTGCATTTGCTGCGCTTGTGCTTATTTTAAAAGTATTGGCATCTACTACTGTTACGAAGTAGGTAGTAGCGGCTGATATGCCTGTAGGCAGTGCGCCAGTGGTAGAGAACTGTATACGGTCGCCACTGTCGAGGGAGTGAGCAGTCATTGTAATAACAGCAGGTGTGGCTATTGTGATAGTAGCAGTTCCGGATATGTTTTGCTCGACGATGTAGCCGAAAATATCTCTACTCAGTGCAGTTGTAGATATAGCCGGGATTGCGCCTCCAGAAAAAACAAAACACCAAGCAAATGTGAGCAATCGAGAGCCTGTAATATCTTGCTTGAATGTGAGAAAACCAGACTGACCTACTACTATATTAGAGGGCACGCCTAATGCGGCATTACCTGTTAATACTCCTTTATAATTAGCATAGGCGGCAAAGTCTAAGGTAATAGTAGCGGCATAGGTAAACGTGCCTTGGGCTGTGCCAGATGTGCCGGATGGACCTGTAAGGTTTGCTTGATATACCCATGAGCCGGTTACTTTTTTGTAGACGTAGCCGTTATCTGTATTTAGATACAGGTCGTTATCAGCACCTGTGCCGCCGGAGGGGGCTCCTGAACCAGTATACCACAGGGCTCCGTTTGTACCGTTACTCCCGTTTGTTCCATTTGAACCAGCAGCTCCTGTTGCGCCTGTTGCCCCTTTGATGTTGCCTACTACGTTCCATGTGCCTGTAGTTTTTTTGTACAGGTCGTAATTGGAAAGATTGATATAGTAGTCGTTGTTTGCGCCAGTACCGGACGATGGCGCTCCTGCACCTGATAGTATTGTTGCGCCGTCGGCTCCGTTTGAACCGTTAGTTCCATTAGTACCATTTGAACCGGCAGCTCCTGTTGCGCCCTTGATATTGCCTACAACGTTCCATGTGCCTGTAGTTTTTTTGTACAGGTCATAATTAGAAAGATTGATGTAGTAGTCGTTGTTTGCGCCAGTACCGGACGATGGCGCTCCTGCACCTGATAGTATTGTTGCGCCGTCGGCTCCGTTTGAACCGTCTGCGCCATCGTTGCCGGGAATGCCTTGCGGGCCTGTATCGCCTGTATCGCCCTTATCGCCTTTGGGGCCTTGTGAACCGCCACCAGTACCGCCACCTTGCGCAAATATTTCCCAAACGCCGTTGGCAAATATGTATGTGGTATTATCGGCGGTGTTTCGGTAGATGTCGTTTTTGTGGCCTATGCTGGGCTGCATTGCGAGGTTTCCTAACCAGAATAGGCCGCAACGGTCTGATTGACTGATGCCAGGCGTTACGGTGATGTTTGTTGTAACGCTGTCTTCGACACATGGGTATGTAAATTGCGTAGTGAGCGCAATTGTTGCCGGGGCGGTGAGCTGCTGTAGCTTGGTGGTATAGTCTTCGAGCGGTAAGGTATAGGATAGGTCGCGTATGCGCAGGTCTGTGCGCAGCTCGTTTGTTTTTGCAGCAGTACGATTGAATGATTTGAAGACATCCGGCCAGTAGTCTGGTTGCGGCTCATCGGGCAGTACCGGTACTAATTCATCGGACGGACACCAGCCTTGCAACGCTGAATGTATCATCGTTTCTATTTCGTAATAGCCTAACCCTTTTGCGACGAATTTTGCAGGGCTAATGTTACTAACGTCTGAAAATGGCGTGAAGGCTATGCGGATATTAATGTATAGCATGCCTGCCTGTACATTGGCAGAATAGTTGCTGTAGGCGGCGTTATTGAAGTCTATTAGCGCACAGGGGAATGATACAGCCGGCTGCTGGTCTTCTAATTGCCCAAAGTCGTGATTGATATACCGTAAAACGGGCTTATTGTTTTCGTCTACAATTTCAGCGAGGCGGCGTTGTAGTGTGAGGTATAGATTTGCGTATATGCTTTGCATATTGTTGCTTTTGGATTGATTATGGGAAAAGTTGTTTTATGAAGTCTACTACATCGCGGCGTATTGAGTTGATTAGGTTTGGTGCATCGGCTTCGGTTTCGGGCATAAACTGACGTTTTGGTATATTCATTTTTCGGGTGTGGGCTGCTACTGTGTAGTTGCCGGTTTCTTTGTGAACTGTCCTCATTCGCTCGTTTCCGGACTTGGTGTAGCGGCCTGTGCCTACTTTTATGGCCTCAAAAGAACGGCGTGTATGTGCTCTTACGTTGACGGTGCCATTGAACCCGCGATTGTGTACGCGTGAATACGGGAGGTCGGTATATACGCGCATTTGTCCCGGCTGGGGGTCGGACTTGATAGAGCGGCGCAGGTGTCCTTTCCTTATCAGGATTGTTGTTTTGCGAATGTTATCCTTCCAAGCAGTATATCCGTTACCTGCGTAGCCCTGGGCGCGAAAGTTGAGGTTAATAAAGCGCAACGTTTTTTGCCCAGCTTCGCGAGGAAACCGGTACATAGCATATTGCTGCAACTTAGCTGCTTTGCGTCTTAACTCTTCAGGTAGCTCGTTTGCGTTCATCTATACTTTTCTAAATTGAAGGATACCTTTTCTTACTTGCCTGATTGCAGCCTCGTTGTAGCTGCCATTACTGTTCTCGAGGGCATTGATTGCTGTAATGTCGCTGTCGGTACAATGGACAGAAATGGGGTGGTTTTCGTAGTACTTGAGGTATATGGTTTCCAATTTCCCGTTATTCATGTAACTCCATATTTCATCGGGGTTGGTAACAATATCGTCTATGTTACCGATAAGATTAAATGGTAGCCTATTGCGAGTTTCGGTAGTGATGCGTACAGTATTTTTCCTATTGTCGGTAATGTCTGCATGAGATTGATTGCCGCCAATTGATTGCCACCAGTCGGTTACATCGTGCTTTGCTGCAAGTTGCTTAGGTGCAGGAAAGTCGAAGTCTGTATATAGTTTTTTAGGCGATGGCATACCGTAATTAGCTTCAGCTTTTAGTTCAGTTTCATTGCCGAATGAGTCTTGATAATAGGTATGGTCATTTGTATAAACTACTTTATCTATGCCACAATTTCGCTGAAATAGCGGTTTAATGCCAGCTGTTTGTATCATATCGTCAGCATTGTACTCCTTTACATTTTTTGCCAATCCGGGTATTATGTTGCAACGGCATCCATGGTCGAAGGGTATCCAGAACCGGAGCCATATAGGGTCGGATTTCGGCGCAGTAAAGCCGTCGTTTGCCGCATGTGTTGGTCGTACCCTATCGTCTCCGGCGGTTGAAACCTGCAATAGATCATCGGGCTGGAAGGTATTCCAAGTTTGTGCGCCCTGGACTGATGCAAGAGCTGTTTGCGCTTCGGTGGCTAACCATGTTTTGTTGAACAATGCTCCAGTATCGGCAACGTCGTTGCGAAACTGTGCCTCTGACTTTGGATTGCCGGTTGTGTCTAAAAGCAGCGCATTAAATGCTTTTACTTCTGTAAGGCTCTTAGCTGCACTAAATGAAAACAGGTTATGCCTGAAGTAGTTGGCAAGGTCGTTGTCAGGGCTATCGTAGGAGAAATTGGGCTTATTGCCGAAACCGGCAAGCATTGCTGCTAATAGCGTATTTGCCGTGGCTTCGTATAATGCTTGTGGTATTTCGCCATCGGTTATAGATGCGTTGTACAGTTGGGTAGCAATGGAGTTTGTGATTGCAGTAAAGTTGTTGCTATTGGCAAGGTTGGCTGCAATAAGGTCACCTCCGCATGTAGCACAGGTATGGCTATACAAGCTATGCAGGGACGGTAGTAGGTCGGAGTATGGCCCACTATTGGTTAGTGGGCCTCTTCGAAAAAAGCTGCACAGGCGTTTAGAAGGTTGCGGAGCTTGCTGGGTGGCGGTTGCAAACCTCTGCGCTGGTTTGCTACTGCTTTTGCTTTTGGTTTGCCAGATGGCGGCGGCGGTTCTGTCGTTGCTGCTGCTTTTAGCTGGTCGTAGTTATCTGGCTTAGGTATGCCATAGGTATCGTAAAAGTAGTTGTCATCTACAGGCACGCCGATGGTAGCGACTATTTCTTTGTCGACTTCGATACGGGCTTTGAGTACGTCTATTTCTACTTCTTTTGCAAATACAAACCGACCGCCGTCGACCTTGTAGCCATAGCTGGCAACGATTGCTAAGAACTTAGGTGTGTTGAGGCAGTTTTGCAGGTATGCAATATCGCTCTTGGTAATTTCCCTTTGCTGGTCCTGATGGGTTTTTGATTTGGCGTTGCTGCCATTTTTGCCGGAGGTTGTGGTTTCTGTATTGCCCAATATGACTATAGACATTGCGGCATTCAAGCCGTCGATAAACCGCTCCTGAAGCTGGCCGTCGCCGTTGCTTTGTTTGCCATCTTTGATGTCAAAGTCTGCTTGGCGCGGTATCATGATGCTGAGCGATGCACCTGCCTCATCAAGCACTTTCTTTAGCTCTGCCTTAATTACATCGTCGTAGCCATCGTAACGGGCTACACGGATAGGCTGGCCAAATAGCTCTATATAGTTTGCCCAGTCTGCTAATGCGTCTTTTTTGTACAACGCATATGGCGTTACACTGAGCAGGAGTCCAAATTCATATTCCCTGCCAAACACTATGACGTTGTCTAATTCTGTGTAGTCGATGCCATCTAAGTTGTTTTGCTCCAGCGCAATGACGTGCTTTTCGACTTTGATATGTTTGCGCGGGATAACATTGTAGGCAAATTCAGTACCAGGGATAAATTCAAACCCGCTAACGCCCCACAATAATGTTTCCATCATTGTACGTAGTATGCCGCGAAAGGGTTGTGAGTATATAAGATTGTCGAGGTCGTGATTGCGCTTACCTGTAGCGTCTTCGAAATACAGTTCTTTATTCAGAACGCTATCTAACCGTTTCTGTATGATGCCTACGAGGTGTCCATCTAAAATTACATCGGCATATATATCGTATAGGGTTGTACGATTTGGGTAGTATATAGATTCGGCAGCGCTGAGGGCATTGCGCCATGAAACGATTGATTTACGCGACCTATCGGCAGAGCGTACCTGAACATCGTGAATGATTACCTGCTTTGTATCCTTGCTGTTCTTGGATGCGAGGCGTGTATTTTTTGCCATTTAATTTGCTTTTAAAGGGTGTTTAAAAATGGGTTACCAGTTGTTTTCGCGCTTGGTTTGATAACTGGCATATATGGAAGCCGGGACAGAGCCAGTTGTATCGGCTACCGGCCATCCTGCTGGGACTGCTTCGCCTTTCTGTATTGCCCTTAGCGACTTGATTGCAAGCTCATAGCTTGCAAGGGCGACCTCGTACTTGATATTGGGGTTTGCCAGTAGCACAAGCCTGTAGACGGCAATATCTACGCAGATATTTTTCAGGAACTGGTCGGGGTTGACAGGGTCGGTAAGGGCATCGCCAAACAGTGCGCTGACGTCGTATTTTGATAAATACATCTTTGCCTCGCCTACTGCTGCATCTATAGCTGCCTGTGTAGTTGCATCGGAGTCGCGGGTTATTTCGTCTACTACTTCCTGATATATGCGGTTGTAGATGTCGGGTATTGTGATTAGTGGCATAATTGCGGATTAAAAGCGTTTGGAATTTTGTGAGCGGCAAATGAGCGTGGGTTGATGGGTGCGGGCTGCGAGCTTATTATTGATTACAAATACTGCGCCCTCTACTGCATCGGGGCCGTCGTCGTGGGCGCGAGAGCCGGGCGCGAGGGCTACAAATTGTTCGTCGAGGCGCTGCATGTGCGGGTTTTCTTTTTCGGCCTCGTTGAGGTAAAGCTTGCCGTTTCGGTGGAGCGGCTCCAGCAGGGATTCTATACGGGTAAACTTATCGTCCTTTTGCCGGATGTCGCCAGCGATAGGTATAGTGCGGCCTTTGGAGCGAGAGGTTTCGTAGAACTCTTTGATAATAAGCTCTGATAAAAATACCTGCTCCATAAGGAAGTAGCAGGCATGAGCACCAACAATATCCATGATGTGGTAGTGCCAGTCTATCATTGTTGCGGTATTGGTTTGCTCCAAGTATGCCTTGATGACGTGGTATTCATCCTTCCATTTACCAACCAGTACTGTGGCTTTGAAGTCGTTTTTACGGCTATCCTTAAAAGAAGGGTCGGTATAACAGACCAGGAGCGAATAATCTTTGATGGGGCGAGCGGGTTTGTAGCCCATTGCTTTGAACACGGAGCCTTCGACAATAGGATTGTTGAAATATTCTTTTTGCGCTGAGGCGTAAGACTTTTGAGATAGCACGCGAGTAATTTGCTCTTCAGAGTTTTTCTCCGGCCATGTTGACCGCCCATTTTTATCGCGGATGTTTATTTCATCGACATGATCGGCATACTTGCAGGCACGCTCTACGCAGCAGTCGACTGCAATTCGGTTTCCGCAAAAGATAACTGTGAGGGCATTGGATATAGAGCGGGTACCGATAGCGGCCTCTTCTATCCATTTCCAAGTATTCTTTACCGTCTCCGGATTTCGGCAATCCTCATCGGTATCTATATCGTCGAAGATTATGAAGTCGGGACGGATGTCTTTATTGCGGGTACCTCTGGGGGATTGACCTGCGCCCAATGCACGCCATGCGCCACCATTACGGGCGGTAAACTCTGAGTCTGTCCAAGAGCCTGCCCGTTCCTGCTTGCCATAGTCTGCGCAAAGACGTGGATTTACCTCCAGATGTATTTTGTACGGTTGTAGCAGCCGTTTTGCATTTTCAAATGAATTTGAAATTAAGAGGGTATAACGCTTACGAAGGGTAAGCATCAAGTACAGGTTTTCGTACATGGTACGTGTGGACTTAGCCAGCTCGCGCGACCATTTACGGACTTCGTACCACTCCATGTTTTTTGTGATGCGGCGTGTTGCAGCGCGATGGAATGCGGCTGGCTTGGCTCCATTTGGAAAGTAGTATTCAATCCACTCTTCAGCGTTGCCATCGGCTTCGAGGCGTTTGATACGCGCAGCCTTTTGTTTGGGCGTTTCGGAGTTGTCGACGGGCGTGGAGTTGATAACGCTATCGGCGTATAATTCCCATTCGTCCAGCAGTTGCCGTGAGTTGTCTTTACGGGCGGCGAGTATCATTTGCGGCGCAGTTTTGATTTGATAAATGCATCGAAGTGGCGAGTAACGACCTTGGCTAATGCAAGGTCTTCGGACTGTAGGTGTGCAATAAATTCCTGCGCTACTTCGATTATTTGACCTACGTTGGTTTCGGTCTCCATGTTGCGAATGGAGGCGGTGAGCTTTACAAGCGTATCTGCTTCCTTGCTATCGGCAAAGCGTGCATTTTCGTCACGGCTTTTTATTAGCAGGTTGAGGCTATTGAGCTGGTCGTAAAAAAAGTGTAGCTGCTCTGATTTGGTGGTAAGTAGTGATTTCTTGAGGTCATCCCACATGCCATCTTTTACCCAGTTGCCCAATGTTTTTGGGGTGACGCCTACGCGCTCTGCTACCTGCTGCTGGGTGAGCTCATTTCGGGTATAGAGTAACTGTGCGAGCTCTTTTTTTTGCGACATGGCCGCTCCTGCCGATTGCTTTTTTTTTGGTTTCTGCTCCGTTGATTTCTTTGATTTCCCGCTCATAAATACCGCTGTTGTGTACAAAAATCATTAATTGATAGGCGATTGCAGGGGAGCGAATAAGCCTTGCGAAAATAACTGCGCATGATGCGTAGAAAGCTGCAAATGCAGCGCAGTAAGGTGTTTGGCGTAATTGTGTAGTTTTTCTATGTGTTTTTTCGTTGCCACTTTTACGGCATAAAGCGGGTGAAACTGCGACTAAGGCACTGATAAGTAACCGGGCATTCACCCGCTTTATTTGAAACTACTACTATGGCATATAAGAAGCTGGATAAGGTATTTGTGTTGAGCGACAGTAGCGTAAACTGCTATGGTTTCAGATTGATGACCAGCGGTTATCAGTTGGCACAGTATGCCGCCAACCCGATAGGCTACTATATGCACTGCCGTGAAGAGGGCATACTTGTGCGCTGGGATAACCTAACGGTAAGCAATGACCAGATAACTGGCACCCCGATTATTAACCTGAGCAACGAGCGAGGCGAACAAACCTGCGCTGAGATAGAAGAGGGTTTTTTGAACGCTGCCAGCATGGGCGATATAGTGGTGATAGAATATAGCACCGACCCTGCTATGATGCTGCCCGGACAAACAGGGCCTACTATTACCAAGTGGACGAATAAGGAATGCAGCCTTGTGGATATACCAGGCAATGAAAATGCACTTGTAAGGCTGTATGACCAGCATGATAATGTGATTAACCTTACCGACCTGACCGGCGGTAACCTAAATAGTCTTTCAACAACTGGATATATGAAAAAAATAACATTGGCACTGACTGCCGGACTGCTGGCTAACCTAAAGTGGACTGGCGTGGGTGAACCTACTGAAGCCGAGGTAGGCACGGCGATACAGAACCTTGCCGATAAGGCGGCTAAGTATGATGCGCTGGAAGTAGAAACGACAGCGCTTAAAGCGAAGGTGAATGAGCAGAGCACTAAAATAGTGGAGCTGAATAACGCTAAACTTTCGGCAGCAATAACCGCAACGCTGGAGAAAGCTACCGCGGATGGCAAAATAACCGTGGCGCTACGTGATAAGCTGGCTAAGGACTATGCAACCAACCCTGAAGGGCTTGCAGACCTTGTAGCTGCTATGCCCAAATACCAAAGCATAGTAGGTAAGATAGGTGAGACTACGGCTGAAAACCTTGCATGGGCATCGTGGGACGATTACGAAAAGAATGATGTAACCGGCAAAAAACTGGCAGCACTGAAGGCGAATAACCCTACCGAATACCAGCGCCTATATGACGCGAAGTTTAAGAAGGATTAGTAGATAGTCGGGAGTACACCATTATTCGAGCGTAGGAGCGGAGTGGAAGTGTTTTTTATTTTATAACTAAGTCAATTTTTTAAGATGGCTATACAGAAGGAAATCTGGCAGGACCACATAGAAGGAAACCTGTTTAAGGGAAATGAATTTTTGCTGGCTTCGACGGATGCAGGCCAGTATGTGCTGAATGGCAAGGTGGTGCATATACCACAGGCGGGAGCATTGCCAACGGTAGTAAAGAACCGGTCATCGTTACCAGGCACAGTGGTGCAGCGTACAGATACGGATGTTACCTATGCGCTGGATGAGTATACTACCGACCCAATATTGATACCCAATATTGACAACTACGAACTAAGCTATAGCAAGCGCGACAGTGTGATAGGTGAGCATGAGCGTGCATTGAAGCAGGTAGTAGCTGATAATATGTTGATTACGTGGGGGCCAAGTCTGCTGGCTAATATGGTACGCACGACTGGCGTGGACACAGCGACTACGCTGGACAGTACGACCGGCTACCGTAAGAAATTTACGGTGATAGACCTGAAGGCTGCTCAGTTGATGATGAACAAACAGAATGTGCCGATGGAAGGCAGGTACGCATTGCTAAGCGCAGATATGTTTCAGCAATTGACGGATGATTTGTCGACAACGCAATACCGCGATTTCAGCGCTTCTTATGACCCAACAAATGGCGTATTGGGCAGATTGTATGGTTTCCAGATTATGATGCGTAGTTCGGTGGTATCATATACTAATGCCAGCACACCTGTGATAAATGCCTATGGCGCTGCTGCTAATGCTGATGACAATGATGCTGTGCTTTGCTGGCAGAAAAATGCGATAGAACGTGCGATGGGTGCAATTAATTTCTTTGAAAGAACGGGCGACCCTACCTACTATGGCGATGTGTACTCATTTGCTGTGAGAATGGGCGCGCGCAAGCGTAGAACCGGACAGGAAGGTATTGTGGCTATTGTGCAGAGCGCGGCATAGGTGAGCGCGGAGTACGGGGAGCGAAGAGCGGAGGTGTTACCTAAGTAGTTTTTTAACCAATAATTTTTAACCAATAAATTTCAGAAAGTGAGAAAGTTTCTTTTGGCGGTGTGTGCACTGCTATTTATTACCGCCGGTGTGGCGATGGGGCAACAGGCTGTATGCCCGAAGGATGTGCCAACTGTGAAGACTGGCGGCAAGGTGAACGGGGCTACGCTGGGTAGCGGTAGCGCTACTGCCAGCTCTGTTATGACGCGTAGTGTAACGCCCACGGCTTACAGTAAAATTGACACGGTATCTAATACCGCCGTTGACACTTTTAAGCAAACTGTAGGCAGTGAAGTGAATAGCCTGTATACGTGGGCTTATGTGGATGGGATAAGCGGCACTAACACAAGTTGCGTATTGAAGCTATGGGGAGTAGGCGACCCTGATAATATAAATAGCGCTACCGGAATACAGACCTATACGGTTACTGCGGGCACTAAGGTTTATCCTGGGCTCATCAATTCGGGTATTGGGATGCCTTATCGAGGGTTTTGGTGGACGTGGACCGGGAGTGGCACGCATAGTACGGCGTGGCATCTTGGGATGGTAATAAGATAGTTGTCAGAATCTTGATTTTCAGGATTTTAGGATTTTAGGATTTGTGGTGTTGATTTTCCCTTATAACCTGATAAATGGATAGATAGGCCCTAAAGTGGCCACATGAAGCTGGGTTTGGACGTTTTCCCGGCCTGCTGCCCTGCCCTACTGCACGCGAGTGTAGTGGTGGCGGGGATTGGCGGTGCAAGATGTTTAGGTTATGAAAGATGTACTGATGTTTATTCTAAGTTTTGTGGGGAGCATGGCGGTAGGTATTGGCGGGTTTTATGGCAAGCAGATTGCCGAAAGGCTAACGAGCATACTGGATGAACTAAAAAAACTGACGGGTATAAGCATACAGCATGATGAGCGCATAAAAACGCTGGAAAGTAGCCGACACGACCATGAGGGTAGAATAAGGGAAATAGAGAAAAAAACGTACTAATGAAAGCACTTAAGAATTTTTTGTGGGCAATGCTTAGCGAAAGCGGCGACATAAGCAGTAAACGATGTATAGCGACCAGCGGTATGGCGACGCTGATATACCTGAGCATATACAGCATACACAGCGGTAAGCCTATAGATGCGGGTGTATTTGCGATGCTGCTGACGGCAGTACTGGGCGCGGCAGGGATAACGGCCTATGAAAAAAAGTGGATTAAGCTGCCAAGCGTAAAGGCGAAGGATGCAGCAGCAGCCAGCGCACTGATAATACTGATAATGGTAACCGGTATAGGATGCCGGAGCATTAAGGAAACTAAGCAGGTAACAACCAATACTGTAGCTGCTAAAACGGATACGCTCCGGGTGATAGTGAAACAACGGGACACTATATACCGCTATGTGGCGGTGAAAGATACGGCAATAGGTATAGCCAGTAGGGTGATAAGCCTGACGGAAGTAGCAAACGCTAAGAATGATACCACAGTAACGAATGGTAATGTAAGCCTGCACATATATAGCCTGCCAGATGGGCGGCGCAAAGCAGACTGCAAGGCCGATAGCCTGACGGTGGTAATAGAAAAGCTAACTAAAGAGCGCGATTACTACCGACATGAAGCTGATAGCAGCTATGTAGCGGTTGTAAAAGACTTCTATAGTAAGGACTCTACGACTGTGGAAAGTAAAGTAGTTGAGGTGAAGCCGGTCTACTTCAGATGGTGGTTTTGGGTCATTGTGTTTTTGCTGGGCGTGGGTTGGGTGTTTTTTAAGGTGACCGTCTGAATCAGGATTTGCAGGATTTAAAGATTGGCAGGATTGTATTGATTGCGGGATTGGTTTTTCGGGTGTTTTTCTCCTAAAAGGGTTTTATGTGGCGGTTTGAATATTGCATTGGTAATACGCTGAAATGGGAGGGTGGATATAGTAATGATACTGCTGATAGAGGCGGTGAGACCTATTGCGGCATTAGCCGGAAGTATAACCCGGACTGGGCTGGATGGAAGGTAATAGATGCGTATAAGCGGGTGCATGGATTAGAGCGCGGCGAGGTGGTAGCAGGTAACAAACTGCTAAATGAGTGTGTAACGGACTACTACAAAGCTCAGTACTGGAACTCAATTAACGCTGAAGCTCTGCTGGGTGAGTATTTTTTACCTCTTCTGTTTGACTGGTATGTGCATAGCGGGGCTGTTGCAACAAAAGCATTGCAGGCACTTGTAGGTGTGAAGCCGGATGGCAATATAGGGCCTAAGACGATTGCGGCTATAAATGCGGTTGATGATAAGTTGTTGTTCACGCAACTAAAGGAGCGCAGAATAATGTTTCTGAAGGCAATAGTACAAAGAGACCCTACACAGGGGAAATACATAAATGGCTGGCTTAGGCGGGTCAATTCATTCACGTAAAATTTAATAAACATAGTTATGAAACCAACAACATTTGAGAAAGTTTCGAGACTTTTTGCAAAACATACAAAAGCCGATGAGCTGTATGTAGCCAGCGATAACCAAGTTTTCTTTAATGAAAACGATGCTATTGGCCACTCTAAAAGCAGGGCATTTGAAGGTATGCCTACTGAAATAGAAAAAGTGACCCGCGCACGCCTGGCTGAAATAAAAGCGGCTGCTGAAGCTCCGGCGAATGAACCTACTGTAGTTGAAGCTCCTGTTACTGAAGCTCCGGCAACTGAACCTGCTGTAGTTGAAGCTCCTGTTACTGAAGCTCCTACAGAGGCTGCTCCAGTAGCTGAGGTAAAGACTACAAAAAACAATAAGAAAGCGGCATTACCTGAATAGGCGAACGCTACTGATTAGGGCATTGTGCATGGCCATAATGCCCTAATCCGGTTGTTTTAAACAAGATTTAAAAAGCTTTTAAAGACCATTAAAATGGGTGCAGTAAATATTAGTTTGACAAATGGCGGGTTGGGTGGAACGATCCAAACGGCAGATGGCGTTGTAGGGCTGGTGATAACCGGCGGCATAGATGGCGGCGGGTATACGCTGGGCACTCCAATACTGCTGACCAGCGCGACGCAGCTTACTGGACAGGGCATAACTACCGATGGTAATGAACTGGCGGTAAGGCAGGTAGGCGAGTTTTATGATGTGGCTGGCGATGGCGCACAGCTATACCTTATGCTTGTGCCCAATACGATGACTGCCAGCATGATTGCGGATAAGGATGAGCCAGATGGCGCAATAAAGCTGCTGAACTATGCGGATGGCAAGATTAAGGTATTGGGTGTGCTGACCGATGACAAACTTATAGGTACGCCAACTATAAGCCATGCGATAAATGCTGAAACGCTGCTGGCGGCGGCTAATATGAAATTGCTGGTAGCTGCTTTTTATGCGCTGCATAAGCCTTTCAGGGGGATAGTGGCTGGTACCAGCTATACCGGTGTGCCCGGAGACCTGACCGACCTAACTGACGGCACCAGTAACAATACCTGCGCTGTGCTAATAGGCGATACTGAGGCTGGCGATAGCGGCACTAATACTTGCTACGCAGCTATGGGCTTGCTGCTGGGCAGCATAGCGGCTGTGCCCGTGATGCGTAAGGTGAGCCGTGTGAAGACCGGCGCTCTGCCAATAACGGCGGCTTATGTGGGGCTGGAAACGATAGAGGCTGCTGGCACTGATATGGCCGTGATAGCCAGCAGAGGCTATATAACGCTGGCGAAATACCCCAATGTGAGCGGATACTTCTGGAGCGGCGACCCGATGGCAACAGCTACCAGCGATGACTACCATATGCTGGCACGCGGCAGGGTGATAGATAAAGCGCATATACTTGCCTATACCACTTTTGTGCAGGAGATAGATGATGAGGTGCCCGTGAATAAGGATGGTACGCTTGATGTAGGTTTCTGTACTCAACTACAGCAGACTATTGTAAATACCATATCGGCGAACATGGGCGAGACTAAGGAAATAAGCGATGTGCGCTGCTACATCAATCCTGCACAAAACATACTGAGCACCAATGTACTGAATGTGGTACTGAAGATAACGCCTGTGGGTTATGCGACTGCTATAGAAGTGAAATTAGGGTTTGAAAACCCTGCGCTGTAAGGCATAGTGAATAGCTGGAACGGCGGTATAGGTAAAATTTATTTTTAATCATTTCAATTTTTTGAAGCCATGGCTTTAAGTTTTTTCAATAGCAAAGAATGTGAATGGGCTGATATGAGCGTGCATTTTGCGGGTGTGCCTGTTACGAAAATAAGGGGTTTGCAGTATAAGGCAATGAAGGAAAAGCAACTGCTGCATGCGGCAGGTGACGAGCCTATAAGCATACAGCATGGCAACAGGAGTTATGAAGGCCAGATAAAGCTACTGAAAGGCGCAGTAGATGACATGAACCGCGCGGCACTGGTAGCCGGGGGGGATGATGTGCTTGATATGGCGTTTGATATAGTGGTAGTGTATAAAGCTAAAGGCACTCGCGGTCTACAAACCGATACGCTGATAACCGTAGAGATAAAGGAGTTTGAAAAGGGATGGGACCAGGGTAAACCCGAAATGGAGATTACGTTGCCTATTGTGTTTTTGAAACTGCTTTGCGCGTAACTGTTTGAATCAGGATTTTCAGGATAAGAGGATTTTAGGATTTGTGTTGATACTCATAAAAAAGGAAGGCAGATGAAAGAAGCTGCACCAATTGCCCCGATGCCTTTTAGGCTCGGGGTTTTTGGGTGAACATTTTTGTTAAAAAAACAACGTTATGGAAGGAACTAATTTATTGATTGGACAGGCAACGGATGCCCAAATAGCTGAATGGAAGGCTAAATACAAAACGGGTATATATGCTATAAGCGTGGATGGGCATGTAGGGTACTTTAAGAACCCCGGCAGGCATGAACTGAACTGCGCTCTGAGTAAGGCTGATAAGGATAAGGCTCTTGATGTGTTTGAAGAGCTGGCGCAGGTGACCTTTATAGGCGGTAGCGAAGAGATACTGAAGGATGACCAGATGTTTATAGGCGTGAGCCAAGAAATGAAAGTGAAGCTGGACGGCAAGAAAGCTACACTGGTAAACTTATAGCGGAATCGCGCGGCGGTCCAGAGCGCGATTCCATAGGCTATCTTGAAACTATGCTGGAGTATTTTTTACCGGGTGTGGACCATATGGAGCTGAGCGATGAACAATTTGCACAGAAGATTGCCCACTTGAATTACATACGAGCTGAAGAGGCGAAAATGAGGCTATGAGTACTATTGTAGAGTTTGTCATTAATATGAAAAGCGCGATGGGCGGTCAGTTGCAAGGGATTGCAGCTACCGCCCAACGGGCATTTAATACTGTGAATACCAGTATAAGCGGGACTAATAGGAACATAAATACTGCGAGTAATAGCATAAACGGGCTTAAAGCTGCTATAGAACGCCTGACTAACCACCGAAATACGCTAACGGTGACGGCAGATGTAAGGGACGCTAACCGGCAAATAGCTGCGCTGGAAAGGCGATTGCAAAGTATGACGGGGTCTGGCACCAGCGGAGGCGGCATGGGTGGATTTAGGAATATGGCTGGCGCAATGGCGCTGGGAGGGCTTGTAGCCGGGGGTATAGGTACGCTGGCCAGCGCGGCTATACAGCAAGGGCGCGAGGTGATAAGCGCAGGTATGCAGGGTGGAGCCACCAAGAGCGAGTTTCAGACGATGGCTGGCGATGCAAAAGGGGGAGCTCTGTATAATAACCTTACAAAGTATATACAGGATAGCGTTTTTGGTAACAGCCTGTATAAGGATGCTGGCACGCTGATGGGTTTTGGCGAAGCGGTGCAGAATGTAATGCCAGACTTGAAAATGCTGGGCGATGTGAGTAAGGGTAATGCTGAAAAAATGAGCAGCCTTGCACTGGTGTATGGACAAACGCTAAGCGCTGGAAAACTAACCGGCGGCGACTTGCTTCAGTACATAAATACGGGATTTAACCCCCTCATGGAAATAGCCAGAACCAGCGGTAAGAGCTATGCCGGCCTTAGGGAGCAGATGGAAAAGGGAGAAATAACCTTTAACATGGTGAAAGGCGCATTCCAGAGCGCGACCGGAGCTGGCGGTAGGTTTTATGGGATGCTGGATAAGATTGGCAAGACACCATTTGGTAAGTGGGAGGCCATGAAGGGCAACATAGAGAGCGCAAAGCTGCAATTGGGGACAGCCTTGCAACCGCTGATAAGCGGCCTGCTGGATGCGAGTAAGCGAGGGATAGACAGGCTCCCAGAGCTGATGGATACGGTGTATAGAAAGTTTAGTATAGTGTGGCCAGCCGTTGAAAAGTTTGGCGGCACTGTTATGGACATTGTAAAAACGCTAATGGCCGCAAACTGGAGCGATACAATGATGCGGCTGTTAAAATCGCTTATTAACCTTGGCGATGTGGTGTTAAATCAGTTGAAACCTGCATTTGAGGCTGTAAGCACGGCTACGAAGCTGCTTGCCGATACGTTGGGGCCTCTTGTAAATTTGATTGGGGATGTACTAAATAGCTATGCGTTTAAGGGCATAAAGGGTTTTATTGCCAATAACCTTACTCCGGCAGGTAACATAAGCGAAGCGCTAAAACAATATAGCGACTATAAAGCCAGTAAAGAGACGGTAGGCCAGAATGTAGGTAAGGCTTATTTCTGGGATAAGAATAGTATGCCGGGTATGATGATGGATGATGCCAGGGCTCAGATAATAGAGGACGCAGTAAAGGCGAATGCAAAGGCAAAAGGGTATCCGGAGCCTCATTTTTTTAAGACAGTAGAAGAAATAACTAAGTGGAATGCGGCACATACTGATAAGAAGGACTGGTTTACTGGAGATATTATTTTTTTGAAGACACCGCTCATAAAAGACCCTGCCGCTGCTGGCGGTAAGGATGCGCTGACGATGGCGGCTGGCGATGCAAGCGGTAGTGTGATAGGCGGCGGCAGGAAAAGCATAACTATCAACTTCACAAAAGAGGCCATTAAGCAGGAGTTTCAGGTAGGGACTATGGCTGAGGCGATAAGTGTGGGTATGGCAGCGCAGCAGGAGTTTTTCTTGAGAATGCTACAAGGGGCTGCTGCTGCTCTGTAATGATTATATCATATTCCCGGTGTCGGGAAAATGGTGGTTAAAAACGTGTGTTATGAGTAGTATCAATTTAAGTATTGCTGGATTGTTTGAGACGGTGTTTGGGTACAAAACCAGCGCGTTTGAGCCAAATTTTGCACAAGTAGTAGACATAAATGATAACAATGGCGGCGATGGGCTGGCAAGGAAAGAATATGGCAATATAGGCAGCAGTAGATTTTATGCGAAGGATGCTGCCACCGGACGCGAATACTACCTGCCCGTGACGATTGAGTATGCAACGGGTACGCCTGAAGCCGGAGACCTTGCAGTAACATCTATTGCGCTGCCTAACCCTATAATAAGAGTAAGCTGCCGCAAGACGATTATAAAAACGGGGCTTACTGAACGGCGGGGCACGGTGAAGGAGCTGGTAAATGTGGATGACTATGTTATTCATATAAAAGGCTTTATCCTCAGCAAGTATGACGAATACCCTGAGACGGTTGTAGCAAGGCTGCGAGAGCTATTTGAGGTGCAGGCGAGTGTGGCGATACGCAATCCCATTACTGATATTTTTCTGTTGCCAAGGGGCGGCAATGACAGGGTGGTAATAGAAACGCTTGATTTTCCGGAGGTGGTAGGCGTGCGTAATGTGCGCCCCTATGAAATGACGCTGGTGAGCGATGAGGATTTTTCACTTTTAGAAATTGAGTAATGGCATCGTTTAGGTTATGTAGCGATATAACGATTGGTAGTTTGCATTTTAGCGGAGTGCGCGAGGTGCGGGTAGCACGTAGTATGCATAGCTATATGGATACTGCTAATATACGTGTGCCAAGGATGGCGCGGCTAAAAAAAGGCGCATTGCAAGCTGATGGCAGTGTGAAACCTAAACCGGGAGCCGGGGTGGATGTGGCAACGGCAAGCCTGATAAAGGATGGCGATAAGGTGACGATAAAGCTGGGCTATAATGGCCAGATGCAGACTGAATTTGAAGGGTTTGTGAAACGCCGTAACATAGGCATGCCGCTGGATATAGAGTGTGAGGGCTATGCACGGCAGCTACGCACACAGGTGAGCGTGGCAGGGTTTATAAAAGAAACGACTACTAAAAAATTTTTAGAAATAGCGTGTGGCATAAGGGATGCAAAGGGCGCTCTGCTGGCAAAACCTACGACTGATGTGACGGTGATATGCGATGCTGATATGCCAATGAGCAACATAAGGATGCTGGAAGGCACGAACGGGTTGCAGATAATAGATGAGATAAAGCGTATAAGCCAAAACACGTTATCCATATTTTTTATAGAGCCTAAAGTAATGTGGTGTGGTTTTACCTATACTGCCTACAGGCAAAAGGTAGACCCATTTAATACGGGTGAGGCTAAATACCGGTTGGGCTATAACTGCATAAAAGACAACGGGCTAAAAGAACGGGTGGTAACTGACCCTGTGCAGGTGATTTTTAGCGGCACCAGCGTAGCCGGACATAAGGTAATGACGGCCAGCGAGGCGAAGAGTGCAAAGAGTAAGGCTAAGACGGTGTTTAATAATGTGGGCGATTTGAACTGGCTGCATAAGCTGGCAAATGAAAAGCAATACAAGCTCAACTATGCCGGGTATGAGGGTACGATAACGGGATTTTTGCAGCCTTACTGTGCGCCAAGCTATAAGGCAGTGATAGTGGATAAGGAATTTGAAGAGCGTAACGGCACGTATCTGGTAGAGAGCACGACGGTAACTTTTGGGCTGAACGGGGCGCGTAGGGCTGTGGAGCTGGGACCGCTGATAGGATTTGACCCGAACAAAATAACGCAATTATGAGCCAGACAGATAGAGAGGTAGCACACCTTATACAAATGATAGCTGACCCGACAAAAGGCAAACGCCATACTATAATGAGCGGTAAGGTGGTGAAAGGTAGTGTAGATGAAACGGAGGGTATATGTAGCGTGGAACTGAGCGTAGATAGCGCGAAGATGCCTACTGAAGGCGTGCTACTGAGCGCGGTGACGCTAAATGCAACGGGCGTGCTGCTATACCCTGCTGATGGTAGCGATGTATGGGTAGGTGAGATAGACGGACCGGGGAAATGGGGCGTGCTTAAGTGCAGTAAGCTGGTGAAGGTAGGGGTAGTGGTAGGCGCAAGTAGCGTGGAGGTTACGGACGGGCTGATAAAAATGAATGGCGGTAAGCTGGATGGATTGCCAATCGTGGGTAAGATAGCTGAGCGGATGAGGCTGATTGAAAACATGATTAATCAGCTGCACCGGATATATACTCTATGGACTCCTGTATCTAATGATGGCGGCCTTGCGTTGAAGAGTTTATTAACGTCGAACTGGGCAACTGAACTGGATTTGACAGTACAGGATGACATTGAAAATAAAAAAATAACGCAATAAGATGGCTAAAAGAATGATGGATGTGGCACTTGATGCGAATGAAGACCTTGACGTAAGCAGCGGCGATATAATGGCTGTGGAAAGTACCTATCAGCATCAGCGGCAACTAATACTGAATAACAAAGGGGACTTTAAAGAGAACCCGACCATATGCGTAGGCGGCGACACATATAAAGACGATGAGGGACCTGATGCGATAATGAGGGCTATAGCTCAGGCATTTATTGCCGATGGAATGCAGGTAACGGATATGCGCCCAAATGGCAATGCTGTGGCCGATAGTACGGCGAGACTGTTTGTTAATGCAGCTTATTAGATTGGCTCCAACAGGGAGTTGTTGTTAAGATTTTTAAAAATGAGGGTATGGCGGTAGTTAAGGATAATCAGAGTATGAGCGATGTGGTATTGCAAACGTGCGGGAGCATGGAGGCAGCGGCGGCATTTTGTTTGGCTAATAATGTGGCTCTGAGCGATAAACCAGTACCAGGTACTACGCTTACCGATGTTGCGGTAGTGGATAAGGGTGTATTGTACTACCTCGCTACTAAGAGCGTAACGATAGGGACGTTGGCTAATGACTATGTGGCTCCAGCACATGGGTTGGGATTGCAGATTGTATTGCTTCCGGCTAAGGTGGGCGTAGAGGTAGGCGGTACTGGAATGGGTTATTATAATGTTCGGCTTGCTGCTGACCCATCGGCATTTATTGGTATTGGGAATTTACAAAGCGCATGGTTAACCAGCCCAGCGAATGTACTTAAGTACCAGACGCTGGGCAGTTATGTAGCTACGCCATTGGGCGCGGCTGTGTTTCCGAGTAGCACGACTACTATGCAGGATGCTTTTGAAAAATATAGCGTGCCGTATACAACAGATACTGAGCTGAGCATGATGCTGTGGGATGCCAACCCAACGCCAGTAAAAACTTTTACGTATAAAGATATTGCAGGTAATGAGGTACTATGGCGCCCTGTGGTATTCCTTAAGAATGATAGTAATGTAGTACTGGCTACTCTATGCCCTACTCTACTGGTAGAGCTGGTAAGCAGTGATGAAAGTGCGGCTACTATACGCCTGACGCGAAGTGTGCCTGAGATAGGCGATGCGCCAGACGGCGTGACGCTTAGCGCAATGGACTGGGTATATAGCGGCGATGCAGGAACGGTAGACCCGCTGGATAGCGGTAATGCTGATAAGCTGATTTTAGAGCGGGGAGCTGGCTTGTATACGCTGGGAGTAATTGCTCATTTTGAAAGGAGCGGGGTTTCACTTCCTGTCGCTCAGTTTAGTTGTGTAATAGAAATTTTATAAGGATTATGGCACGGACAATAAAACAGATACAGGATAGTATAGTAGCTGCGAAAACGGCTGATAGTGTGTTGGCAGGGCTGAGTAGCACCAGTATGGTAGCGATATGGCGGCTGTGGACGTATGTAGTGGCAGTGTGTATGTGGGTGCAGGAAACGGCATTTGATGCGCATAAAGCAGAGGTAAGCGCGATGATTGCTGCATTAAAACCGCATAGCCTGCAATGGTATGTACAGAAGGCTAAGGCATACCAATATGGCATAACCTTGCCGGATGATAGCGATACCTATGCGCTTGTGCCACCGGCTGATACTGCTGTGCTAATTGTAACTAATGCGGCTGCGGTGGAGCTGGGCGGCGTGGTAAGGATAAAGGTAGCCAAGGGCAGCGCAGGGGCATTGAGCCCACTAAGCGGCGGTCAGTTGGCTGCATTTACCGCTTATATGAATAGGGTGAAGGATGCCGGGGTAAGGCTGCAATTGACCAGCGGCAATGCGGATAATCTTAGGCTTACTACTGAGGTGTATTATGACCCTTTGATACTTGATAATACCGGAGCGCGGCTGGATGGCACCAGCGCTACGCCTGTGAAGGATGCTATAAATGCTTACCTGAGCAGTCTTCCATTCAATGGATTGTTTGTAGTTAATGAGCTGATGGCCTATGTGCGCGATAATGTGGAAGGCGTGGTTATTTTTTCGTCACCTGTTGTGCAGGCTAATTATGGCGCTACGCCATATGTGGGGGTGGATGTAGAATATGTACCGGATGCTGGCTATATGGCTCTGGATGATGCTTGGTTTGATGCGAATGTAATGTATAGCGCACATGCGCCTATTTAAACTGAATTGTTATGGGTTACTATGATGTTAATTATGATCGGCTGGTATGGCAATTGCTTCCGGTAAGGTTGCGTAAGGTTGTTACTTATGCATGGTTGAAAGTATTGGTAGCGCCAGTGAAGTATATGCAGGGTTTGTTTCTTGCCTTCAGGCGCGGCAATTTGTACAAGTTGCAGCATAACGGGCAAGTATGCTATCTGGAGGCGGTATTGAATGATTCCTTTGACCCGATAGCAAGGCGTATCTATATTTCTGACCCGCCATACGTGGACCCGAAGTATATCTATAGGGAAAACGAACTAAAGCCGCTGCCTGTGTATAGGATTAGCGAAGCATTACCGGTGTATATATATGCAAGCTCGGAGTTATTCACGGAGTCGACGGCATTTATAGTAAACGTGCCATCAGCGGTGAGCTTTGACCCAGCGAGAATGAAAGCCTTGATTGACTTATACAAGCTGGTTGGTAGGATTTACACGATAAACGTGTTTTAAAAGGGATTTAAAAAAGGTTTAAACGATATGAAAGCGATTGATTTTACACACCTGGGCGGGTTTCCATTTACCCAAAATACACTTGACTGGTTGCAGAGCTCATACAGGGAGTCTCTTATTGCTATTGCTAAGAAGATAGGGCGCGGCAATCCGATAATACTGAGCGGTATGGTAAGCAGTATGGGCACTGCCGGGGCTACCAATGTAAGCGATGGGTTTTTCTACTATAACGGCGACATCGTGAAGTTTAATGCCAGCAGCTATGCTGCGCTTACGGGGGCGAATGTGGCCCTTATAACGATAAGTACTACAACTACTACGCTAACCTATAATGATAGCTCTACGTTTGGCGCAATACAGGAAACATCTGGCGCAGTAAGCGCTGCCGCAAGCGTGACGGATGCGACACATGTACCGTTGGCATCTATGTATCAGGATGCTGTTATTTATGAGGGTGGAGACCCTAACGGGGCTACTGTGAAGTTTGACAGGGATGCGACGGTTTTTTTCTCAGCCTTGGTGTTATCGTCTATAAGCACGATTACGCTTGATTTTACGGACGCGAAGGTAGGAGCCAGCGTGCTTATGGAGGTGACTCAGTTTGGGGCAATGAGCAGTAAAACGGTAGCGTTTTCGGGCTCGTTTACGGATGTGAACCGAACCAGCCTGCCTTATACGTCTGGTAGTGGCGTTTCGGCTATGCTGATTAAAATTCAGTACTTAGGTATGCTGCCTTCAGGGGTGCATTATATCAAGTTTAAGGGAGTGGATTTAGCGTAGTAAGGTGATTCTATTTGGGGAAACTAAACAGCGACAATTAAATTAAACCAAATAGAATAAATGAAAAGTCTACTGACCTATTACGGGGGTAAACAGAAGTTGGCGAGTACTATACTGCCATTATTCCCGAAACACACATTGTATAACGAACCATTTTGCGGCGGCGCTGCAATATTGTTTGCAAAAGAACCAAGCGAGGTTGAGGTTATTAATGACCTGAATGCTGAGCTGATTAATTTTTATAAGGTTGTAAAAAACAACTATGTGCAACTGCAAGCGAAGGTGAATATAACGTTGCATAGCCGGACGCTACATAGTGATGCGCAGGTTATTTATAATAACCCGCATTTGTTTGATGAATTGGAAAGGGCGTGGTCTGTATGGGTACTGGCAAGTCAGAGCTTTGCCAGTGCCCTTGATGGCGCATGGGGCTTTGATAAAGCGCGTAATACGACTACTAAGAAGATTGTCAATAAGGGCCTTAATTTCTCTGAGGCATATGCTATTAGGCTACAGAATGTGCAACTTGAATGTACTGACGCTGTGTATATAGTTAAGAGCCGAGACTATGTAGATGCTTTTCACTACTGTGACCCTCCGTACTTTAATAGCGATTGTGGCCATTATGTGGGGTACAGCATCCATGATTTTGAAAGGTTATTGCAAACCTTGGCAGAGGTAAAAGGTAAGTTTCTGTTGTCATCCTATCCGAGTGAGCTACTTGATAGGTATATGAAAGAACATGGCTGGTATCAAAAACGGATTAGTCAGCGAGTAAGCGTTAACAAGGGAGCTGGTAAGGTGAAGATTGAATGCCTGACGGCTAACTATGATTTGAGTAATGTCCGCCCAGACGGTCAGGATTAGGATGCGACTCACAATACCAACCTGCTACGTGTGTAGCTGTCTGGGCGGGTTTACCCTATTATGGGGAAACTAAACCAGTTTTGACGCTGGTTGGTATTGTAAGTCGCGGTGTAAAAGTAACAAAAAACGCCCCTTTTACGGGGCGTTTTGCGCTAAAAATATCGGCGTTTGGTGTTTATTTTTGTGGCGTTTGGTTTTGGCGTTTATAATTGATGTTCCCGGGCGAAGATACAAGTGGTAAGTGTTGCCTAATATAATCTGAGCTTTGACTTCGTCTTTTAGTTGCTTTTGGGTTACAGCCTTCACACTGCCTACTGTGCCCACAGGC
>CAIRYK010000068.1 GCA_903882805.1 uncultured Bacteroidota bacterium
CACTGCCAATTGCCGGAAACCGCTCTCAGCGGGGTACACGTTTTGCAGGGTGGGCTGGTCTTTGCGGCGCATCTGCACTACATTGTGGGTAGGGGCAAAGGCATTGACCACCTGCTGTGCCACACCAAACGGCAAATCGCGCGGCCAGGAGTATTTGTCGGTTTGGTTGGGCATACCGCCATTGGTTTGTAGCAGCAGTATAGGCTTGGGCGACTGAAACATACCGGCATAAGCCGTTTTTTCTTTGTGCGATATAAACAGCTCGGGCAGTTCGCCGCTATACTCAATACCGTTCATATGGCACCATACCTCTATAAGGTGGCCGCGGCGATGTATAAATTCTGTATCGAGGTAGGGCTCCTGCATAAACAGCAGCGTGTCGGGCTGGTCTTGTATATGCTCCCGGTAAAAATAATTGAGCTCATTGTGGCGCAGGTTTTTATAAACCTTTCTGTTGCCCTCAAACACCTCGGGATAGCCTGTTATTACTATTACCCGGCTATCGGGATGTTGATTTTTTATGGCGGCCACCACTGCGGTAGCCATAATGCTTTTGCCTATGCCGCCATTTATTTGCAATACTATTTTCATGTTTGTTGTGTAGATTTTTTTTAAAAATATGCCCATAGCTACATATGCAGCTATGGGCATTGGTTATTGTTGTTGTTTTATTCCTTCACCACTCTCCTCACTACCCGCTCACCACGCTCTGTTACCAGCTCCAGCACATACATGCCGGGGGGTAGCCCCTGCAGCGGGGCAGCGCCGCCACCGGCAGGCAGCTCGCCGCACCGCGCCACAGCGCCCACCATACTCAGCAGGCGGTAGGTAGCTGCGCCGGGTAGCCCGGTTATGTGCAGTAGGTTGGCGCTGGGGTTGGGGTAGATGGTGATGCCATCTGCTACGCCCCCCGAGGGTATACCAGTGGTACCCACCATTACCATATGCCCTGTACTTGTAGCGCTATCCCAGCAGCCATAGCCGGTAGGTACTATACGTGCTGTAATGGTATCTACGCCCGGTGGCTTGGTATAAGTAACCATGGGCACAGTGGTGGTGGTAAACTCAATACCATGGTTTAGCCAGTGTATCAGGTAGCTACTGCCGGCATTGGTTACCGTAGCAGTTACCGTTACCGTGCTGCCCACGGGCATATTCCTCTCTCCGCTTAGGGCTATAGTGGGTACTGTAAGTAGGGGTGGGTAGGTTACTTTGCGGATGCGAGCATTCATATTATCTATAAAATATAAATTTTGACAAGCATCAAATGAAATGCCTAATGGTGTCGAAATTTGTGCTGCTGTAGCCGGACCACCGTCGCCACTAAGCCCTAATACCCCGGTTCCTACAACGGTATGAATGATACCAAACGTGTCAACCATCCGCACTCTTTGGTTAGAATCAGATATAAACAAATTCAAGCGTTTATCTACACCAATTGCAAGTGGACCAATACCGCTTGAGGTTGCAGCAATTTCGTCTCCACTATATAAAGAAACTCCTGTCCCAGCAACTGTAGTTATAATACCAAATGTATCTATTTTCCGTACCCTTTTATTCATCCTGTCTGCTACATATAGGTTGTTATTTTTATCTATTGCTAAGGTCAATGGATTCCAAAACTGGCAAAGTGTAGCAGCTCCACCATCACCACTAAATCCCAGACTACCAGTACCTGCATATGTTGAAATTATGCCATCTGTTCCTACTTTGCGTATTTTGTGATGCGAGCCATCCGAAATATACAAATTACCATGACTATCAAAACAAATATCTGATGGAAAAAAATCCGCTGCTGTACCCGGTCCGCCATCACCAGCATCACCTCCTCCTCCATTTCCTGCGACTGTTGTTATTAAATTGGTAGACATATCAACTTTCCTAATTCTATAATTTTGATGGTCGGAAATATATAAATTTCCAAATGTATCACATGCCAAGCCTTCAGGGAATCTAAATTTAGCAGATGAAGCCGGGCCGCCATCGCCACTAAAACCAATAATGCCCGTGCCGGCAACCGTAGAAATTATCCCCGATACACTGACTTTTCGAATTTTGTGGGAGGGAGGTTGACAGAAATAGTAATTTCCGAATTTATCGAAAGTAGATAATTGGGGTTGATTAAGTATAGCCGCTGTCGCAGGATTACCATCCCCTAATACACCACCGCCCGCAAAGGTGGTAATAATTTGTGCTTTTGAAACTACTGCACAACACATAAGAAATACTAATAGTACACTTTTCATAAAGATACTTTTAACTTCAATTACGCAACGTCTAAGAAGAAATTACATGAAAATAACTCCTTATAACTCCTTCATAGACGTTGTGTTTAATTATAATTTATATTCTAAGCGATCCACAAAACACCGCCATTTATAGATAGCGGGAACAATGGTAATGCACCCGGTGCAAGGGCAAATACGGTACCTGGGTTTGCACCAAGTGGGTTAAATTGTATTCCATTCGCCCACAACCCATTTACGTGCAAAGAACCAGCGTTACCAACACCAGCCCCCAGCGTTATGCCGCTACCTACTATATGCGAGTTGGCAAAGCCTGCTGGTATAACATTTCCTGTGCCGCCAAGTATAGAAGAGCAGCTATCTGCTACACTATTGTTATTTCCACCAAAAATACTCGCATGGTTAGTGCCAGGGGCTATATAGTTGTTTTGTCCACCGCCTATACTGCCAAAGGTCGTTGCCGCTCCTGTGCTGTCTATCCAGTTTTCGCGTCCACCGCCTATAAAGCTGTGGTCTGTGTGGGGTTCACCGGGTGCAAGGCTACCTATAAGGTTGGTATTGCCGCCGCCTATCATATTACTTACACCACAAATGCGGTTGTTTGTACCACCAAATATAGATGAAAAATCGTTACGTGAATTTGCCATTTTGTTGCACATCAATTATCCCGAAATGATAATTTACTCCTTTATTAACCTGAATATTTTTACCAATCCATCTTTGTCGGTTACTTTTACGAAGTAAATTCCCACCTTAAAGTCGCTTACAGGTATTTCAATATCAGCGTTACTAAATTTATTTTCGTACACATTACGCCCCAACACATTGGTTATTGAAACAAATTCAATTGGCTCATTTGAACGAATAGTAACACTGGCGCTTACGGGGTTAGGAAATAAAATAATACTATTGGAAGGTTGCGGAATATTTGCCGACAAAGAACCACCACAAGCGCCGGTTATACTGCAAGTGGGGTCAAAGTCTACCCTTAATATTCGGTTACCTAATAATAGGGATGCTGTTGGTATATACATATTACCACACCTATCAAAAGTTACCCCTACAGGCTCTGCCAAAGGCGCAGCGGTAGCGGGCCCGCCCATACCGCTAAAGCCTGTAGCTCCATTGCCAGCCACATTGTGCAATATACCATCATGCCCAACTTTGTACACTCGTTTATTGTATTTATCTGCTATATACAAATTATCATCAGCATCCATTGCCAACGATCCTCCGCTTATTTGCGCATCGGTTGCCGGTATGCCATCACCACTATATACCCCAACACCATTGCCCACTACTGTAGTAATGATGCCAAAAGTATCTACTTTTCTTACACGGTTTGCAAGCCCACTTATATCTGATATGTATATATTTCCAGTGTCGTCTGCTACTAGACCCAGCGGAAATACCAATTGAGCATTGGTAGCAGGCCCATTGTCGCCGCTCATACCCATAGATCCGCCTATACCTGCAAAGGTAGTAATAATACCATCTGGTGATATTTTACGCACTCTGTACGCGCCACCCGATTCCGATACATACAAATTGCCCTTTTTATCGAAGCAAATACCTACGGGCGCTCCTAAATTAGATGTTGTAGCCAGTACATTATCAATTCCTAAACCAGTTAATCCTGTTCCTGCAAAATTAGATATGATACCTGAAGAAATGTCAACTTTTTTAATTTGTCCGTACCTGCTTTCTACAATATATAAATTTCCAAAAGTATCTAATTTTACATCATTGGGATCAGATAACACTGTTGCTGTTGCAGGAATACCATCAGTTGATACACTCCCGCCCATACCATTTCCAGCAACAGTAGTTATTATTCCACAAGTATCAATTTTTCGGACCCTCCTTGCTGCAAGATTGGCGAAATAATAATTTCCGTATTTATCAAATACCCCACCAACAGGGTTGGGTATACCCGCCGCAGTTGCAGGGACATTGTGACCACTAAAACTATTGCTGCCTGTGCCGGCAAATAGGGCAATGTTCTGCGCTTGGGCTATTAAAGGCAGAAAGTATAGCAGAATAAGTAAATGTTTTTTCATAGAGGTTATTTTAAAATGGCAGGATTGCAAATTAGTACTATTACAATCCTGCCTTTTCATTAAATTAGGAAATTAAGACCATACAAGTACCTACCGGAAATCCTAATATTGCAGGTACTGCAGCCCATTGTAGTTTACCTGCTGGTAATGCCGCATATAGTATTACTATGTATCTCCCGAAATTAGAACTTTTTAGAAAATTCTAATATACGTACGCCAAACTACTGTCTGTGCCGTCTACACGCAGGGTTTGGTTAATGGTTCCGGGGTCACAAAATGTGTTGATTGTTGCCATAGATTGTTTTTTGGTTTTTAAAAGTTTAATTTTAGGTTAAAGAAAAAAATGGTTGTTTGCTTGCAATAATGTATGTGATACTAAATTTAAGCCTCAACTCAATACAAAAGTCAATGACTTACAAATATTTTAGTTTATTAATCGTAAATCGTTTATTGGTAATTGTTTGCTGTTTTTTGTAGTAATGTATTATTCCTTTCTTGCTGCCCTGTGTATTACCGGCGATCTCGGAGCGCAGCCATACTACAGTAGGTACGCATAGCGAATGCGCCACCCGGTGCGCTGGCTGGTGTGCCGTAAAAAGATTTTTTCTTTCTTAAATCTTTATCGTAATATTGCAATAAAACAATAAAAAATAGCATTATGCAAACAGAACAAGAACTGAAAGAACTGGTAAAACAGAAGTACAGCGAGATAGCGCTACAAGATAGCGCCGCCAACCGTAGCTCGTGTTGCGGCGCCAGCGGCTGCAGCACAGAGGTGTATAACCTGATGAGCGATGACTATACACAACTGCAGGGCTATGCCGCTGATGCAGATCTGGGGCTGGGTTGCGGCCTGCCTACGGAATTTGCGCAAATAAAAAAAGGCGATACGGTGGTAGACCTGGGTAGCGGCGCAGGCAACGATTGCTTTGTAGCCCGCGCCATAACGGGCGATACCGGTAAGGTGATAGGCATAGATTTTACAGAGGCTATGATAGAAAAAGCCCGCATTAATGCGGACAAACTGGGCTACAACAATGTGGAGTTCAGGCAGGGCGATATAGAGCGTATGCCGCTGGGCGGCGGCGTGGCCGATGTGGTGGTGAGCAACTGTGTGCTGAATCTGGTACCCAACAAAAACAATGTGGTAAAAGAAATATTCAGGGTACTGAAGCCCGGCGGTCATTTCAGTATATCGGATGTGGTATTGGTGGGCGAACTACCCGAGAAACTGAGGCATGTTGCCGAGATGTATGCAGGGTGCATATCGGGCGCTATACAAAAGCAGCAGTATCTGGATATAATAAATGCAAACGGATTTACTAACGTAACGGTACAAAAGGAGAAAGCCATAGTAGTACCCAACGACATACTGAGCGCCTACCTGGAGCCGCACGAGATAGCAGCGTTTCGCAATAGCGGCACGGGCATATACAGTATTACGGTATTTGCTGCAAAACCTGCCGCATGTTGCGCGCCCGGTTGCTGCAGCTAAGGGCGCATGTATTTTCGCTTTTGGCTACGGTAATTTAAGACTTTGGTAGCAAATGGCTGGTTATTTCTGGTTATTTTTGCAGCATAAAAAATATTGTTTATGAATAGCGATAAAGGTAACATCATACCATTGGGCTCATCTGCTGCCGGCGCTCCGGTATTGTATCCGTACCGTAAAAGAGAAAAACACGGCTACTGCACCCCCGACAAGCAGATAGTAATACCCTGCATTTACGAAAACACCAATGCGTTTTCGGAAGGGCTGGCAGCGGTAATGCTCATGGAGAAGGTGGGATATATAGACATTACAGGCAAAATGACCATTCCTTACAAATACGATTTTGGCGGCGCTTTTAAAGAAGGCGTAGCTGTAGTGGAGCGTAAGGGTAAGTATGGTTTTATAGACGCTACCGGCAAGGAGATTATTCCGCTTACGTACGACGATGCCGAAGACTTCAACGACGGATTGGCAATAGTAGAAAAAAACGGCCTGTATGGCTTTATCAATAAGCAGGGCAAGGTAGTAGTGCCTATCAAGTACGATCTGGTATGTCCGTTTGTAAATGGCGTGTCGCAGGTAGAACTGAAGAATGAGGAGTTGTGTATAGACAAGTTGGGTAATATTGTTCCCGAGCCTCAGGACGATGTGTTTTACGACGGCCTGACGATAGATATAGATATTAACGAGAACTTCGGCTTCCGCGATGCCGATGGCAATCTTGTGGTGCCGCACATATACGACTGGGCACATGAGTTTTCGGGTGGGCGCGCTGCTGTGTGCAAAGACGAAAAGTGGGGCTTCATAGACACCACTGGCAAGCTGGTAGTGCCGCTGAAATACAAAGATGTGTATGACGATTTTACCAACGGACTTGCGCTGGTGGAAATAGGCGAAGAAGATGAAGATGTAGATACAGAGCTTGGCTACATAAACGAAAACGGTGTGGAATACTGGGAAGATTAATAGATAAATAATGTAATAGTGAAGGGCAGTCTGCAACAGGGCTGCCCTTTGCTTTTTGGGGCAGTTTATTATTTTTGCGATAACCACAATTCACAAACTATATGCATACCGATGCCCGCATAGACGCCTATATAGCCTCGGCCGCCGATTTTGCGCAGCCCATACTTACCCACCTGCGCGCACTGGTGCATGAGGCGTGCCCCGATGTGGAGGAAGGCTGGAAATGGAGTTTCCCGCATTTTATGTACAAGGGGGCGGTAATGTGCAATATGGCGGGCTTTAAGTCGCACTGCGCCTTTGGGTTTTGGAAGGCGGCGCTGATGGACGATGCCGCCGGAGCGCTAACGGTAAAAGACCGCGAAAGCATGGGGCATTTAGGGCGCATAACATCGCTCGCAGATCTGCCTCCCGACGATGTGCTGATAGGTCTGGTAAAAACGGCCATGCAACTGAACGAAGAGGGGAAGAAAATGCCCCGCAAGCCCAAGCCCGCTGCAAGCGAACAGGCCATGCTCGCTACGCCGGAATGGTTTGGCGCGGCATTGGAGCAAGAGCCAGTAGCCAAAACGCATTTCGAAAAATTTAGCTATTCGCACCGTAAAGAATACATAGAGTGGCTTGCAGACGCTAAAACCGAAGCTACCCGCCAAAAGCGTATGGCCCAGGCCATAGAGCGGCTGCGCGACGGCAAGGGGCGCAACTGGAAATATCAATAAGATAGTAACTGCTACGGGCTGCACAACCTATGCGATGGTATTTAGTTGCCGCAGTTTTGCCTTTGCAGGTCCAGCGCTTCCGATCCCCATTTTTGGGTAAAACCTTTGTCAATAGCTGTTTGCAGGTCGGCGCAGGCTTTATCTTTTTTGCGCTGCGCTATTAGCGCCAGCGCTCTGTTTTTGTAGGCATACGAGTATTGGGGTTCCAGCTCTATGGCCTTTGTCATATCTTTTATGGCGCCTTCGTAGTCTTTGTTGCGGTATTTTTCATAGCCGCGGTTGTTGAGCAGATAGGCATTTTTAGGATCTATAGCCAGCGCTTTATTGTTGTACTCTATAGCTTTGGCAAACTGCTCCATGTTTTGGTATCGGTAAGCCATATTGCCCAGCAGCAATGCCGATTTTGGGTACAGCTTCAATCCGCGTTGCAGGTAGGGTAGTATGTCTTTAGTGTTTTTCTGCTGGTTCAGCAGGTTGCACATCAGCAGCAATGCTTCCAGATTGGCGCTATCTATTTTCAGGGTTTGGCGCAAGGCGTCGTACGCCGGCGTATAGTCTTGCATATTGTAAGCAAGGTTGGCTTTTTCCAGCAATATTATTTTGCGTAGCGAGTCGGTAAGCGGTTGTTTTTCCAGCGCGGCGGTATAGTCGGTTAGCGCCTCCCTGTTCAGCGTCGCCGATTTTTTCCAGCGTGCGCGCAGCAGCATAAATGCCGGCGTATTATCGTTTTGGGGTTCGTAAAAGCGGTCTATGGTTTGCGATGCCTCGGTATTGCGGTTCATCATTTTCAGCGCCACTGCTTTAGATCGCATATAGTCTACATTGGTAGGCGCATCGGCTATCATGGAGTCTATAATTGTGAGCGCAGCATCGTATTGTTTTTGAGCAAAGAGCCCCGATGCCCGCACCATGCGCAGGCTGTCTGCGCTTTGCGCCTGCGCAGTAGCGGCTGTTATAAAGCATGCCAGCGCGGCAATCAATTTCATTTTTATGGTTGTTGTCATTGTATGCATTGTGGCGGTTATTTGCCTGCCGTCATTATCTGGTCTTTCAGTTTTAGAATATCGGGTGTATTGGGCGACAGCACATTGGCGCGCTCTATGCTGCTGAGCGCGGTTGCGGCATCGCCGGCGCGCAGGTATGCCGCCGCCAGTTGATACCACATTTCGGGCAGCGCCGGGGCAGCGTCTACGCCCAGTTTAAATACATATATGGCCGAGTCGTTTTTGCCTGCCGCCGCCAGTCGGTTGCCTTCGCTGTAGCAGTATTTTGCCGCATAGGTAAAATAGTTGTCTAGATTGGGCTGCGTGGGGTTGTGCTTGCGCACCGTATCCCAGTCGGGCAGGGCGCGGTAGGGCTGTCCCATATTAAAGTAACTCAGGCCGCGGTTCAGGTGAGCCAGCATATGGTCGGGATAAATGGCTATTGCCTTATCGAAGTAGGCGATAGCTTTAGTAAACCACTCCTTTCTTTCGGCGGGGTCTGTGGTACGCTTGGCATTGGCCATGCAGCCTGCGGCGGCATTGTTGTTCATCAGCACATTATCCGGCGACTTCCTGACATCGGCCATAAACAGCGTTTCAGAGTTTTTCCAGTCTTTGTTACGGTCTATTACCACATACCCTGCTGCCATTGTTAGCGCCGCCAATGCTCCGGCCAGCGCGGTAGTTGCCGCCTTGTTGTTGCCAACCCACTGCCCGGCAAACCATGCCAGCGCTATGCAAAATCCAATAGAGGAGTGGTATATCAGTCGTTCGCCCATAGGCGCGCCAATATCTACGAGTAAGTTTGACACCAAGAGCAGATTGCCTAAGTATATGGCCAAAGCAAAACCCAGCAAGTGTCGCTTACTCACCAGCCAAACCATAGCGCCCGTAAGCGCCAGGTACACCCCCGCCGACAACCAAACTAATGGATTGGCAAATGATGAGTAGGGTATGGCACGGTAAGAATAATCGGCAATAAGGGGATGGGGAAGTAGCAATAGTTTTAGGTATTGCAGCAATACCTGAATTTCTGTAGCCAGTTTCTGTACTGGAGTAGCATACAGGTATGGATTGTTGAGCACATTTTTTTCAGCGCCTTCCGCCATCTCGGTAACCGATGCCTGGCGCAATAATACATACAACGCCAGTGGCGCTATATATATAGCCGACGCCTTGAGCGATGCCGGCAAAGTAGTCTTTCGGAAAATGAAAAAAGAGAGTGGTATTAGGGCTCCCAGAGTAACGGCATATTCTTTTGACAGCAGCGCCAGAAAAAAGCATGCCAACGCCATAATCAGATCGACTGTTTTGCGGTTGTCGTAATATTTGAATGCCTTTATAAATGTGAGCGATATAAAGAGTACTGATAGTATTTCGTCGCGGCTTTTTACATTGGCCACTACCTCGGTGTGCAACGGATGAATTGCGAAAATTAGCGTAGCTACAAAAGCCGCCACCGGATTGCCGGGAAACACGAGATAACGTAGCATAGCCAGCAAGATCACTACCGATAGTGCATACAGCAATACATTGATCATATGTCGCGAGTGCATTTGGGCGGCTATCCGCGCTTCTTTTTCATTGCTTGTTTCTGTATCGGGTGCAACGCCCATCAGTTGCTGCTCAATGGCAAAGGTAATCAGCGACAAAGGTCGGTAGCGGCCGCCGGCAAGCTGGTTACTGCCGCTTTTGTGTTCCAGATAGCTTTGAAAAGCATCGGTAGTTAATATAGAAGGTATGCCCGATACACCTTGCTGCACATATTGGTTTTCAGATATGGCCATCATATCGTCGAACGCTGCCTCGTGCGTGAAGGTGTTTGCATAAAACAGTATCGACAGTAACGCCAGCAGCATAGCCTGCAACCGAAACGAATGCCAGAAATCAAGCTTTGCAGCAGGTACGGCCTGTGAGGTTTGGTCGGCGGCTTGTTGGTCTTTATGTATTGGTTTAGCCATTAGTTAGTTTTACGCCGGCTATATTGTGCCGGTTCATGTAGCCAAAGTAAGAACAACCTGTCAGGTTTCAAAATATAAACAGCCGCCTTGTAGGGCGGCTGTTGTAAAGAAACAAGTTGAAATGTAGTATTATTTAGATAAAGTAATGCGATAAGTGGCTGAGGAGCCTTCCTCGTTGCGCAATACTACTATATAGTTACCCTCAGGCAAATAAGATAGGTCTGTTTCGTAGTGCGATTTGTTGTTTATTTCCTGATGTACGAGACCCTGACCAACCATATTGTAAATATCCATTTTGCGGTTTACAAATTGTCCGCCGAAATCCAGATTCAGGATACCGGTTGTTGGGTTGGGGTATATTTTTACATCTTCTTTGCTCAGCTCATTTACCTTTAGCAACGAGATGTAAATGATGTTAGATGGCAAAGAGAAACAGTTGCCTGTATCGCGAACGCAATAGTAGTAACCTATAGCCGTAGGGTGGTTAACCTGACCTGTAGCTCCTGGAATAAGTGTGCCAGAATAAGTATTTGTTGTGCTGTAATACCATGTGTAGTGACCGCCTGTTGTAGCTACTATTACATTGCCTATGAGAGAAATCCAAGGCAATGGCGGAGTGCTGTCGCGAATCATCAAAACAGCTGGGGTTGTAAGCGTATCTGATGTATAGCAGCCGTTGTCGGTAGCATATACCTTAAACGTCAGTAGGTCGCCGTTGGCATAAAGTGAGCGGAAGATAGTGGTATCTATCGCTACCTGCACGCCATTGATGTACCAAGAGTAAGATGGCGCAGTACCGAAATTGGAGTAGGTACCCTGAAAAGTAACAAAAGAATCGAGACAACCGGGGTTGGAGCCTTGTATGAGCGTCGCAGAAACAGCTGTAGGGCGACGTGGAATAACGGTCATAGTAATAACATTAGATACTACAGTGTCGTTTACAATACAAGAATCAGGCGTTGTTAATACACAATAAACAAGGCGTGAACCGGCGCGCAAGCTATCGGTAATAAATACATTACCTACAGCGCCCGGAATGTATGCGCTATCCACATACCAGCTAACTCTGAAACCAATGCCAGGATTGGTAAGCGTAGCTGTAAAAGTATCTCTTGTGCCATAACAAATAGGATTGCGGGTGGTAGTAATGCTGATGCCTGCGGTCAGGTGAATATGAATAATTGGAATCTTGTTTGATTGCACTGTGTCGTTATCGCGAGGTGCACAAGGTATAGTAGCGCTCGATACCATTTCGCATGAAACAGTATCTGTTCCACCGAAAATACTGGTGAATGTTAGGTTGGTGTCGCCCACTGCGGGAGTACCGTTTACCTTCCACTGATAGTGAGGGCGCAAGCCGCCGTTCACAGGGTAAGCCTGAAAGGTAAGGGGAGAACCTGCGCAATCTGGATTGCTACCTGCTATGAGTGAAACGATAACGCGGGGCGTAATGCCTGTACGACGGTATATATATATTACGTTCGACATACTGCTGTCTGCGAAACCGAAGCTGTTAGTGAAGGTCAGCATACAAAATACGCTGTCGCCATCGCTCAATGCTGAAGTGCGAAATGTATCAATGAATACTCCAGTGTATACGTTATTAGTATACCAGTGGTAATTTACTGCAGTGAAAGTGTCTTCGCTTTGAACGGCTACAAAAGTAAGCTGTGTGCCGGGGCAGGTAGTGTCGGTAAATGCCGGCATTGATATAGTTACAGAATCGCGAACCTGAGCATCGGCGACAGAGTGCAAACCAATGAGCAACAGCAGTAAGAGTGTAATTTTACGTATCATAATTGTACAATTTTAACCCACGCTTGCGGCGCAGATTTCATTCTTTGGGTAAAAATAATCTAATACTTCAATATTGAGCAGGATTTTTTGAGAAATCAGTCCAATTATATAATGACGATGAGTTTGTGGGGAATGTTAGTGGATAGACTAAAATATGATGACTGAAAATTTGGGTAGATATCCTGTTGATTTTTGGCGCAGGAGTGTGGTGGTTACCATGGCAATCCACATTTTTAATTGGAAATTCGTGAATCCTTTGTACCTAACTCGGCTAGCTTTACAAAATCACTCGCAATGCTATCATTAACTTTTACTTTATAACCCCTTGATTTTTAGTGCGTCTAAATTTTTTTTTTGTGCAGGTAAAAAAATGAACCTCGTGTGCAGAAAATGTTATTTTTGAGTGTAAATGATTGATTTACAATGTTTTGTGATTGTAAATCATGCTGATCGACTGCCCGCGGGAAATTAATTTTAACGAAATTTATTTAAAAGTTGCTTAGGGCTTTATTTTTTTATATTAAATCCTATCTTTGCCGCCCCGTTTGTTCGGATATTCCATCCGTGCAGACCATTTTTTTATTAGATTACTAAGATAATTTTAACAACAACCCATGCATCTAAAAGGTTTGGTGAAGTTTTTTACTGCCGCGCTGATTTTGATATCGCTGTACCAGCTTTCCTTAACGGTCATTGTCCGTAATGAAGAAAAGAAAATGCGGGCGCAGGCAGTGCGCGTAGCATCGGCGCAAATTCCAGCGGGCGCATCGAAAGAGCGTGCCGATAAGATTACCGACAGCATCTATCAGTCGATTACCGACAGTATGCAGGGCGAGGTGATATTCTCTGCCCTGGTGAAGAAGTACACCTATCAGGCTGCGAAAGCAGAAGAGTTGAGTCTTGGTCTTGACCTTCAGGGCGGTATGAACGTAACGCTCGAGGTAAGTCTGGACGACCTGGTAAGATCAATGTCTAACAATCCGAGAGATCCCGGATTGAACAAGGCTATAGGCGCAGCAAACACGTCAAAAGCAAACAGCGACGCTGATTTCATAGCGCTGTTCGGACAAAATTACGAAGCGCAGAACCCTGGTAAGAGCATGGCTTACCTGTTCACCAAGCCATCTGATAAGGAAATTAACCTTAACTCTACTAACGCACAGGTGCTTGCAAAGCTGAATAAAGAAGCTAACGATGCGGTAAAACGTACTTACAACGTTCTTAAAACCCGTATCGACAAGTTCGGCGTTGCTAACCCTAACGTGAACCTTGACGAGAAAAAAGGTATTATCACCGTTGAGTTGGCAGGCGTTCACAATCCTGAGCGTGTACGTACTTATCTACAAGCAACAGCTAAGTTGCAATTCTTCGAAACATATACAAATGCTGAAGTTGGTCCATTGTTAGGCGCAGCAAACGAAACGCTGGCAGCTTACCTTGCAGGGGAAAAAGATTCTACTACAACCGACACAACTGGTAAATCAGTAGCAGGCGCCGATAGCGCAAAGGCAGCAAACGATACTTCAAGTTTGAAAAATATGTTGGCAGGCGGCGGCAAAGCTGGCGCAGCAACAGATACATCGGCTAAAGGTAAAGAAGCGGAAGAATTGAAGAAATACCCCTTAAGTGCATTGGTTATGCCAAATGCAAGTCAGGATTTGGGTTATCTCACTGGTCCACAGGTAGGTTTTGTTTTGAAAAGAGATACTGCTAAAGTAAACAGATATCTTGCTTTAGACATTATCAGAAACAAATTCCCATCTAACATACATTTCGTGTATGGCGCTGATGATGCAGAAAGAAGCCACGATCCAAATTCACGCCTGACTTTATATGCGTTGAAAATGCCTCCTGGCGGTAATGCACGTTTGGAAGGCGACCACATCACTGGCGCACATGCAGATTTCAGTCCACTTACTGGTCAGCCAGATGTTAACATGGAAATGGACATCACCGGCGCTCGTATTTGGAAGGATATGACAGCTAAGAGTGTAGGCGGTTATGTAGCCGTTGTACTTGATGACAGGGTTTATAGCTGCCCTCGCGTTGAAAACGAGATCGCAACCGGCAACACCGAAATATCAGGTTCATTTACTGCAGAGCAAGCAAGCGACCTTGCAAACATTCTTAAGTCTGGTAAATTGCCAGCTCCCGCTCATATCGTTCAGGAGCAAGTTGTAGGTCCTACCTTGGGTGTTGAGAACATCAATAAGGGAATGATGTCTTTGTCGCTCTCTTTTATAGTGATCTTCGTTCTGATGTTGATTTATTATAACACCGGCGGTATCATTGCAGATATTTCGCTCATTCTCAACCTTATTTTTACCGTAGGCGTACTGTCTGCATTGCATGCAACATTGACAATGGCTGGTATTGCCGGTCTGGTACTTACTGTAGGTATGGCAGTGGATACTAACGTAATTATTTTTGAACGTATAAAGGAAGAGCTGTCGTCGGGCAAGAATTATAAACAGGCTGTTGAAGATGGTTACAAACGTTCTTATGCACCAGTATTGGATGGTCACATTACCGTATTGATTACATCTATCATTCTGTTCGTATTTGGTCTTGGTCCTGTTAGAGGTTTCGCAACTACGCAGTTCTTAGGTATCTTGTTGTCGTTGTTCTGCGGTATTCTTGTATCTCGTTTGGTTACAGATATTTATACTCGTAAAGAGCGTCACTTCCAGTACTTTACAGGTTTGTCTAAGTCAATATTCAAGAAAGCTCATTTCAAATTTGTTGAGGCAAGAAAGTACACCTACATTATCACCGTTTCTGTTATCCTTATGGGTATCAGCACTTACTGGACTGGTTTTGATCAGGGTGTTGAATTTAAAGGCGGACGTAGCTACACTGTTAAGTTTGATGAGAAACATGCTACTGATGATGTTCGTGAAAAACTGAATACTTATTTCGGAGAGCGTCCTATTGTTAAAACCATTGGTACTAACAATCAGTTAAACATCACTACATCTTATTTGATCAAGGAACCGGGTCAGGGTGTAGAACTTCGCGTATTGCAGCAGTTGTTCGACGGTATGCTTAAAGAAAAGTTGATACCGGCGGGAACTACGCTCGATGTGTTTAAGACTAAGTATTTGCAAAGCTCACAGACTGTATTGCCTACTATCAGCGACGACCTTAAAACTGGTGCGATGACAGCTACATTGTTGTCTTTGTTAGCGATCTTCTTGTACATCCTTTTGCGTTTCCGCAAATGGCAGTATTCTTTGGGTACATTGTTGTCATTGTTGCACGACGTTGCCTTGACTTTGGTAGTGTTCTCTTATTTCAAGGGTAAAGTTCCATTTGCGCTCGAAATCGATCAGCACTTTATCGCTGCTGTCCTTACAGTGATAGGCTTCTCGATGAACGACACCGTTATCGTGTTCGACCGTATTCGTGAGTATTTCCGCAAGTCGCCAAATGAAGATAAGGTTAGCGTAATCAATCGCGCCATCAACGATACGCTTAGTCGTACTATCATGACTTCGTTGACTGTGTTTATCACCTTGCTGATTTTGTTCGTATTTGGCGGTGAGGCTACACGCGGTTTCGCATTCGCAATGTTGATAGGTGTATTCACTGGTACTTACTCATCAATATTTGTTGCTGCTCCAATCCTTGTTGATCTGGATAAGAGCAACAAACTGAATGAAGAAGTTGACCATGAAGCGCGTATTGAAGAGTTGAAAAAACTAGCATAGTCTGCTAAAAAATAAAATAATGAATCCGCTTCGGTCATCCGGAGCGGATTCATTATTTTATGTTGGCGCCAGATTCCAATCTTTTTTTTTGCTTGTATTACCTTGAAATAGTCGAAATTTGTTGTAGCCGATTTTGCACATTAGTAAGTGTACAGGAGGTGAAATCTAAGATTGAAAGCATATGAAATTCAACCTGCAAAGCGCATACGAGCCAGCCGGCGACCAGCCTGGCGCCATTAAGCTATTGGTGAAGGGAATTAATGAGGGGGAGAAATTTCAGACATTGCTCGGCGTTACGGGATCGGGTAAGACATTTACGGTGGCCAATGTGATACAACAGGTAAAGAAACCAACACTAGTGCTAACGCACAATAAAACCCTGGTTGCGCAGCTTTATGGCGAGTTTCGTCAGTTTTTTCCTGATAATGCAGTAGAGTACTTTGTGTCGTACTACGACTACTACCAACCGGAGGCATATATGCCGGTTTCTAATACCTACATAGAAAAAGACCTTAGTATAAATGAAGAGTTAGAAAAGTTGCGTTTGCGCGCCACCAGCAGTTTGCTTAGCGGGAGAAGCGATATTATTGTGGTTGCGTCTGTGAGTTGCATATACGGTATGGGCAACCCTACAGAATATGAAAACAGCATCATTAGATTTAAGAAGGGAGACAACATAGGGCGCAATCACTTTCTTCACTTGTTGGTCAATTCATTGTATAACAGAAGTCAGGGAGATTTTACACGCGGAACTTTTAGAGTGAATGGCGATACTGTGGATGTGAATCTTCCCTATGTTGATTTCGGTTGCCGTATTACCTTCTTTGGCGATGAAATAGAAGAGATTGAAACTTTTGAACCAGAAACAGGCAAGCGAATTGGCGTGATTGAGGAATCTGCTATATTTCCCGCTAATTTGTATATAGCCCCTAAGGATCAGATAACCCAGATACTCTACGAGATACAGGATGAGATGAATGCTCAGGAGACCTATTTTAAAAGTCAGGGTAAGTTCATAGAAGCGCAGCGGATAAAGGAAAGAGTGAGCTATGATTTGGAGATGATACAAGAGTTGGGCTATTGTAGCGGCATAGAGAATTATTCTCGTTTTCTGGATCGCAGAAAACCCGGAGCTCGTCCTTTTTGCCTGATTGATTATTTTCCCGACGATTTTTTGTTGGTTATTGATGAAAGCCATGTAACGATACCACAGATAACCGGCATGTATGGCGGCGACCGCAGCAGGAAAATGACTTTGGTAGATTTTGGGTTCAGGTTACCATCTGCATTAGACAACCGTCCGCTGAATTTCTATGAATTTGAGAATCTGTTATCGCAGGTGTTGTTTATAAGCGCTACGCCCGGCAGGTATGAATTGGAACAGTGTGGTGGGGTGGTTGTGGAACAAATAGTACGGCCTACAGGTTTGATTGAACCGCCGATAGAGGTTCGCCCAAGTATCAATCAGATAGATGACTTGCTGGACGAAGTCGATAAGCGGATAAAGATGGGCGACCGCGTGCTTGTAACTACGCTCACAAAGCGGATGGCGGAGGAACTGGATAAATACCTGAAACGTATTAACGTAAATTCTAAGTATATCCACTCTGAAGTAGATACACTGGAACGCGTAGAAATATTGCGCGATCTGCGTTTGGGAAATATAGATGTCTTGGTTGGTGTGAATTTGTTGAGGGAAGGATTGGATTTGCCTGAAGTATCGCTGGTGGCAATTTTGGATGCAGATAAGGAGGGCTTTTTGCGCGATGAACGGTCGCTTACACAGATGGCAGGTAGGGCAGCGAGAAATGTAGACGGCCTTGTAATATTTTATGCCGATCGCATCACAGACAGCATGCAGCGCACAATTGATGAAACGGACCGAAGAAGAGAAAAACAAATAAAATACAATACTCAACACCATATTACTCCGAGGACGATTAAGAAGTCGATTGATCAGATAATGAAACAAGGGTCTGTACTGGATATCAAAGGTTACGATGAAAAAAGTAAGTACGCTGTAGATGCTAATTTGATGCCGCTTGCCGCTGAACCCGAAACGACCTATAAAAGCGCAGGGGAACTGGATAAACTAATAAGTAAAACCAAGAAAGATATGGAAAAGGCTGCCAAAGATCTCGACTTTATGGAAGCAGCGCGCCTTAGAGATATAATGTTGCAATTGCAAAAGGATAAAGAGGCTATGAAGTAACGGAACAGCGCTGGTATATGTATACTAACTTAAAGTAATGCTAATATGGCTTGTGGCAATCGCTCATTGTCAGTAAAATCTTTGACTTTGTTTTTTGTGTTTTTAAAATAAAAGCCGGTTTATTGAGTTATAGCCCAAGAAATGAACGGGAATTTGAATAAACACTTTATCGACGTAACTTCGCCAACCTTTGTTTAATCAGGAAATATAAAAATGAGTTCGATTGTAGAAAAGTTGGAAGCTATTAAGGCGAGGTTTGATGACCTTGGCGTGGCGCTGACCAATCCTGAAGTAGTTACTGACAATAAGCGTTTTTCGCAAATCAGTAAGGAATACCGTAAGCTGGAGAAAATAGTAGAGGTATATAAAACCTATAGAAACTGCATAGATAGTCTGGATTTTGCCAGAGAAGTGCTGGAGTCTGAGAGCGATGAGGAGCTTCGCGATCTCGCAAAAGAAGATCTGGAGAAGCTGGAAGAGCAAAAGGAGTCTTTGGAAATTGAGATGCGCAATCTGTTGATACCCAAAGACCCGCAGGACGAGAAAAATGCTATTATAGAAATACGCGGAGGACCCGGCGGCGACGAAGCGAGTATTTTTGCCGGCGACCTGCTGCGCATGTATATGCGTTATTGCGAGCGGAGGGGATGGAAGCTTGCCGTGGTGTCGGAAACAGAAGGCACAGTAGGCGGCTATAAAGAGGTGCAGCTGGAAGTGCAGGGCGAAGACGTATATGGTATACTCAAGTTCGAAAGCGGTGTGCACCGTGTGCAGCGCGTACCAGCTACAGAGGCCAGCGGTAGGGTGCATACATCGGCAGCTACTGTAGCCGTAATGCCTGAAGCAGAGGAAATAGACTTTGAACTGAAAGAAAGCGACCTGAAAATGGAAACGGCGCGAAGCGGCGGAGCGGGCGGACAGAATGTGAACAAGGTGGAAACCAAGGTAATACTTACCCACGTGCCTACCGGTACGGTGATTACCTGCCAAACGGAAAGATCGCAGTTGGGCAACCGTGATAAGGCGACTGCCATGATGCGCACCAGGCTTTATGAGGAGCAAGTTCGTAAACAAGAGGATGAGATCAGCCGACGTCGTAAAAGCCTCGTAAGCACCGGCGACCGGAGCGCTAAGGTGCGTACTTACAACTATCCTCAAGGTCGCGTAACTGACCACCGTATAGGCATGACCATTTATAACCTTGACGATTTTATGAACGGCAATATACAGGAGATGATAGATGCCCTGCAGTTTGCTGAGAACGCAGAAAAAATGCAGGCTGGAGAAACAGTAATATAAACTTTACTAAAACTATTGTTGTAAATTTCATAAGTTTAAGCTTTAAACACCCCTTTACCTAATGTCTAATACTGGTTTTAATTTGACGGATGTATTTATAAGCATACGTAAACATAAGAGCCTGGTTGCGGTGATAACTATCGCGGCAGCTATTGCCGGCGCCATATTTTATTTGGTTGGTCCCAAAAAATATGAAGCCAAGACGGAATTTATTTTGAGAAATCCGCTATATGGCGATCGCAATAGCTTGTATAACTACGATACTAAATTTATTGATTATTTCAGCAATGACGATGATCTGGACAGATTGATTATGATGTCCGGGTCGGATTTAGTACAGAGTCAGGTAATCAAAAACATGAAACTTGCCGATGTTTATAAAATTGATGCAAGTACCCGTAAAGGAGAACAACAACTGGAGCGCAGATTTAATAAAAATCTTAACGTGATGCGCACAGAGTATAAAGACCTTACGTTGTCGTACGTAGATACCGATCCAGAACGTGCGGCCAAAGTTGCAAATGAGTGTGTACGCGTGCTGGAAAGTACATTCAGCGGTTATTACCGGGAAATGAGAGAAAAAATGTATCAGTCGATAGTAGATAAAATACATGAAGAAGATAGCGCTATCGCAGCCCTCACCGATACATTAACATTGCTCAGAGACAAATATGGTATTTATGATATAATCAGTCCATCAAGATACAACCTTATGCTGGGGAGTATGAAAGAAAATGGACATAAAGATTATGGCAGAGGTGTAGAGCAGGTGCAAAATATAGAATCGTTGAAAGATGAGTTGGTATCAACCCGAGCTAAGCAGAGCACAATAATCAACCAATTTAAAACAGGTTTGGAAATTGGGCAGATGCCTATGATAAAAGTAATAACAGAAGCTAAAAATCCAGTAAGTCCTAAAGGAATAGGCGGTATGTATACCGTTATTGCGTGCGCATTTCTTGGATTCTTTTTTACTGTATTACTTGTATTGATTGTTGATAATTATTTCACAAAGGCTTAGCAATAAACAGTATAGGTGGTCGGTTATATTGCTCAGAGAGTAAAGTATCGGTTCATTTCTTTAATTGAAGATTAAATAATTAAAGCTAAACTAATTAAGTAAAAATGGCAACACCTTCTTTTGACCTGATAGATGTTATCAGGACCATACAAAAGCAAAAGCGTTTCATCATCATCATCACGGCGGTGTCGCTGGCGTTGGGCGGTTTGTTTCTGGCAATAAAAAAGAAAAAGTATAAAGCTGAATCCCGCTTTTTTGTTAATAACCCTCTTTATGGCGACCGTAACACATTGTTCAGGCAATTTGAAACTCGATATGTAGACTATTTTGGCGGCGACGATGATCTGGACAAGGTAACAGCTTTAGCTAATTCAGATACGGTAAGAGATCGTATAATCAGAAATTGCCAGTTTGAAGAGGTGTATAAAGGTGCAAGCCTCAATGATAGCAATGGTCATGCTATGTACATGGCCATCTTTAATAAGAATTTCAATATCAAGCGTTCGGAGTATAAAGATTTGGAGGTTTCTTATGTAGCCTACGATCCCAGAACGGCAGCCAATGTGGCAAACATGACCGTAAAAGTATTGGAAGAAACCTACCGTCATTATTATACCTACATGAAAGAAGGTATTAATAAATCTATATCAGCAAAGGTGCGTCAACTGGATAGTTCGATAAATGTACTAACTGATACGCTTGCCGAAATGAGAGATAGATATGGCATATACAGTATTATTAGCCCCGGCCGCCAAAATGTAATAAATGGCGAGATAAAGGGTGGTGGAAAAGGTTTTGGCAAGGCAGTAGAAACTATCCAGAATATAGAATCGGTAAAGGATCAACTGGTAACAGACCGTGCAAAATATATTTCGGTACTCAATGAGTTTAGCGCATCTGCCAGCGATGATATAGGCTATCTAAAAGTAATAACAAGGGCGTTGCCTCCTACTTCTCCAACTGGCCCAAGCCTTACGCTGACGCTAATGGTTGCCGGGTTTTTAGGCCTCTTTTTTAGTGTGACCTATACATTAATGATCGCTTACCTGCGTAAGTTAAATGAAGTTTTAAGATAATGATTGCAACCCTCCGAAACAATTTATTTAATCTGGCGGCATTCAGCGTACTGTTTGCTACGATTATATTGTTTGCCTATACCGGAAATTACTTCATACTTGCAGCGCCTATAGTGTTTCTATATGTGGTGCTAATGGGGGTAAACTGGAAAGCAGCCTACTGGATATTTCTGTTTACTATTCCGGCTTCTGTACAGATCAACTTCTCAAACGACTCGATGGCGATTACCTTGCCAGATCAGCCTATTATGTGGTTGTTGCTTATGATGTCGACGCTTGTTTTTGCTCGCGACCCTGAGTCGTTACCTAAATGGTGGTGGCGCGACCCGTTGGTGTTTATTACTGTATTGCAGTATATATGCACCATAATTGCTGTGATTTTTTCTAAAATGCTATTTTTTTCTACCAAATTCTTGTTGGCCAAGACGTGGTTGCTGGTGTGCTACTTCGTTATGCCAATTTGGATATTTAAGGAAAAGAAGGATTTTATTAAAGCGTTCTACATTTTGCTCATTCCTATGCTTATTACCATTATGGTGATACTAGTGCACCATGCCATACTTGGTTTTCGGTTTGAGAAAGTGCAGAAGTCTATGAGTGGTTTGTATTACAATCACGTTGACTATTCTACGGTTATTTCCATGTTTTTCCCACTATTGGTAATTGCATGGCCATTGTCGAAGGGTAAGGGTATTTTGCGCAAAATATTGCTGGGTACCATCATTCTGATTTTTATTGCCGGTATTACGTTTGCTTATGCCCGTGCAGCGGTGGTGGGTATAGTATTTGCTATAGTAATAGGTTTGGCTATGCGCGCTAAGCTGGTGAACCTTATTATGCCTGGTTTTTATGCACTAATACTAGCAGCGTTCTTGTATATGGTGCCCAACAACAAGTATCTCGAGTTTAGGCCCGATTACAACCAGACCTACATGCACAAAAACTTTACCGATCACCTGATAGCTACGTTCAGGGGTAAGGATATGTCGAGTATGGAGCGTTTGTATAGATGGATTGCTGCCGTAAGGATGAGCAACGACCGTCCGCTAACAGGTTATGGTCCGCGTGCGTTTTATTATTATTACAAACCTTACGCTGTGACATCGTTCCAGACCTATGTAAGCCGAAATAAAGAACACTCCACTACGCACAACTACTTTTTGTACATGCTTGTAGAGCAGGGATGGCCGGCTATGATACTATATGCCATTCTTATAGCGGCGATATTTGCCAAGGCGCAGAGAATATACCACCGTTTTCAGGACAGGTTTTACAGGCTGTGTACCATAGGGCTCGCTATGGTTATAGCCGTAGGTTTCATCAATAACTTCTTCTCAGAGCTTATTGAAACCCATAAGGTGGCAGCATTGTTCTTCATACCTATTGCTATGCTTATTATCCTTGATAAAAAGAGCAAGGATGAGCAGGAAGGCCTACCTGTAGTATAGGAGCCATACTCCGCTAATCTGCCGTAAAATACCTCAACTCATCCTTGAGGTTTAGGTAGGGGTGCGTGGTCATCAAAGCTTTGGTTTTTGCAGCATAGCTGCTCAGAAATTTTCTATGTGCCTCTGTATCCGGAAACCGTGTGCGGTGCGCGCGGGCAGTGGCAATCTCGTTTACCTGCTGCATTGTGGTATAAATAGCCGGCGATATACACGACTTCATAAAGTGTTGCCAGACAAACGAAGTAGCCGCAAAGTTGGGGTGAACAAGGTCTACATCGTAAAACCGATAGTCGCGGAGCACATCAATTACCAGCTCGTATGCAGGGAAATAGTGTACATTGGCCATAGATTGGCAAAGGTTGTGCACAGCCTCTATAAGCCGGGCCTTGCTTCGGTTGTTGTCTACCACGCCGTCGCGTATGTGCCTTACTGGGCTAATTGTGAACAATACGTTTACTTTGGCATTTGCAGCAAACAGTTTTTCTAAAGTATGGGTCAGCGACGTTTCAATTTCAGCGATAGACAACAGCTTTTTCTGAAACCATTGAGCAGGCGCTCTATGATTGTTGGCCACCGGTCGGTCGTTGTCTTTTAAGTAATATTGAAAAGCTGAGCCGAGGGTGATTACCACCCAGTCGGCATTGAGTATAAAATGGTGCGCCTCGGTCTGCGACTGATTGATGCCGGCAAGCGCTGCGGAAATATCTGTATTGGAGAAGCGAGTATGGTGGTCCCAACTATTCCATAGTTCGTTTAAGTAGAAAAGGTCGGCTTCGGTATACTCGGCCCCATCTATGTAGCTATTTATACTTCTTGCAACGCTCAGCGGATTGAACAATATGCCATGTGGATTGTTGCAGATATGGAATCTGTGCCGCTGCAATTGGTCGGACATATGCTCGGTGAAGCAGGACCCAATGAGCAATATATTGTCGGTGTAGACAATAGGCGAGGGTAGCGCCGGCGTATCTATAGAAAGCGTGAACTGCATGCTGCAAAAGTAAATGTAAACTAATGGAAACGGGCATAAAATGAAAAGAGGCAACCCTGTTGGTATTGCCTCCTTAAACTATGTGCGTAATAATATATTACCACTTAGATCTGTAGTATTTAGAACTGGTGCGGCCAAAGCGGCTCTTATAGTTGCGCTCAGCATCTTCACGACCTTCTGTGTGCGCAAATTTGCAACAACTGCGCTTCATGCCGCATACCGCGCCTTCTGCAGTTTCTCTTTTGCAATGATCTTTGCAATACTCGTGGCTGCGCTGGCGAACAAACTTTTTGCCATGGCTCTGCGCTCTCCATGCAAATGCAGGATTACAAAAGCCTGCACAAAACAGGAGGGCTATTATGGTTGTCAGGAAATATTTACGTTGCATGATATTTTATCGAAATTTAGCATTAATAAATTGACTATGCCCGGCTGTTACCTCCAGCCGCGGGTATGAGCATATTTGTAATGGTAGTGATACTTACCGGTATAAAAGCGTGGATAACAATAATGCTCGCGGCTATACGAACCGCCATGACTACCTGCATTGATAATGACAGATGGCGCTTTCGATTTTTTTTGGGCATGGCAGCAGCACGCATGCGCTTTCATACATTTCCAATGAGATGCGCTGGCTGTAAATGTACCGCCAAGGCTTAGCATAAGTACCAGCAGAAACGCTCCGAAAATACTGAATTTCATATAGTTATCTGTTTTTGTATCAGCGCGCAGGCACGCTATTGCCAAAGTTAATAATAAAATTAAAAAGCAGGGAATTAATTGCTTTTTAATACCGAAAAAATACTAAAAAAATAGGCTGCCCGTATAGGCAGCCCAATATTGTTATGTAAGCACAGCAAATTAATAACCGCCGCCGCGATTATAGTATTCTCTACGGCATTTACGGCCTCTCATGTAGCGGTCGCAATTGTCGCCGCATGGTTTGCTGCTGTATTTGTGATTATCGCATCTGTCGTTGCAAGAGCTGTGACTGCAGCATCTGTCTTTGCAATAACGGTTGTAATGACGACGGGTATAATAACGAGGATAGTAATAATCTGAACGGCTGTAATAGCTGCCATGATCGCCATCTACAACTACATGAGGGCTGTAATATTTGTAGTTGGTGCAATGGCGTGGTTCCCAGTAGCCTTTATACCAGCCATGTCTGTAATTGCGCCAAGGCGCCGCGCCTGCTTGAGAATTGATGCCGGCTGACAACAAAATAATCAGCAATGCTGTTAGGACAATACGGAATTTCATAAAATGCGCGTTTTGTTTTATAAGTTATGTGTAATTTGAATCTCAAAGTTAGAAATAAATTGTAAAACAGTGAAGCATTGAGTAAAATAAATAATAGCGAGCGGCAATCGTAGTCTATTGCCTACAGCTTGTGAAAATGCAGAAGGCCGCCTTTACGGCAGCCTTCGCTTGTGGTTAAACGGTGGGATATACCCTATATGAAGAAAATTGGATTAATAGCGACGATAATGACGGCCATGACCTCCGCGGTATCCGCGATCGTCGTAGCGATTGTATCCGCGACCATAGGCGTATCCGTGGTTGTAGTGGCGCGGTGGTGGGCAGTAGGGGCGCACATAGGGGCGGCGTCCATATCCGTATTGCACTACGGGCGGCATTACTACCGGCGGAACAAATATAGGCGGCGCTATGCGCACGTGCGCCCGTCCATAGCTTGGGCGTGGGCCATGCCACCCACGACGACCATGCCATGGTTGCGCAGCCGCCTCTGTAACTGCGCTGGCGGCTAATATTATTATCAGTAGTGCTGATGCAATGAGTCTGAGTTTCATAATGTTTGCGTTTTGTATAGGTATAGATACAAATCGCTTGCCAAGGTTTAACCAGCCGGCGCTTGCAGGCATTTATTAGGTCCTTTTAACATTATGTTGGTCATTTTAGTCAAATTTTGCTTTGCTAAATCCAACTACCATTGGCGCAATACGCATTATACTGTTAGTTTTGTAGTGGTATTAATGCAGCCTATAATAGTTTGGATACACTAACACATATAGTACTGGGCGCTTGTATAGGCGAGATAGTGGCAGGCAAGCGGCTGGGCAAACCTGCCCTGTTGGTAGGCGCGCTGGCCAACAGCCTGCCCGATATCGATTTTGTAGCGTCGTTTTGGATGCCTACTACCGACGACCTGCTGGCGCATCGCGGTTTCACACATTCCTTTATGTTTTTGGCGCTGGCGGCTCCGTTGTTAGCGTGGGTCTCGGGGCGGGTATTTGCTAGGGCGGCTATGAACTACCGGCAGTGGCTGTGGTTTTGGGCGCTGCAGGTATTTGTGCATTTGTTTATCGATGCATTCAATGCCTATGGCACTGCATGGTTTGAGCCGTTCAGTCATTACCGGGTGTCGTTCAATACCATGTTTGTGGCCGATCCTTTGTTTACGTTGTGGCCGCTTGCGGCATTTGCGGTTTTAATGGTGAGGAAGCGCGAATGGCAGGGGCGGGTGAAGCTGGCTGCCGGGGCGTTATCGCTCAGCGCTGTGTATCTGGTAATGGGCATAGTGTTTAAGCTATATGTAGCCAATGCAGCCGAAACAGCAATGAAAGCAAAAGGCATACCAACCAACCATTATTTTACCACGCCCACTCCGCTCAACAACCTGCTATGGTATGTGGTAGCGGGTACCGATAGCGGCTATTATATAGGCTACCGTAGCGTGCTGGACAAAGCCGCGGGTATCGACTTTCATTTTGCCCCCCGCAACGATTACTTACTGCGCCTGACCACCAACAAACACGATGCCGATAACCTTGTGCGGTTTGCCGATGGTTTTTATACCGTTGGCCGCATACACGATTCACTGGCGCTAAACGTATTGCGGTTTGGCGAACGCTTCGGATGGTCGGCGCCGCAACCGGGCTTTGTGTTTTATTATTTTCTCGATTATCCCGACGCCAACAAGCTGATAGTGCAGCGGGGTAGGGTAGCCGGCTGGAATGCCGACTCTGTGCAGCATTTTGTGCGCCGCATAGGCGGTCGCTAATCTACGCTGCGGCGGCGCGTAAAATAGAAAGTGAACAGGAAGAATACCATGTGTATTATACGGTAGGCCAGGTAGTAAAATACCTTACTGCTCAGTCCGCTACTTTCCCAAAAGGTATCTTTGTTTATCTGCACACAATCTGCGGCAATAATGGTTTCAAACTTATTGTTCAGTTCGGTGGCCAGTTTGTTGTCTTTTACATCAAGGTTTAGCTCCACGCTGGCGAATGCGCTGATGTTGTTTACATTGTACGAGCCTATAGTGAGCCATTTGTTGTCGCTCACCGCCGACTTGCCGTGCAGTATATTGCGTTGATACTCATATACCTCTATGTTGTGCCTGAACAGCCATTTGTATAGGTAGCGCTCCGCATATTTTGCCAGCGGCACATCGGCCTTGCCGGTGAGTATCAGCTTTATTTTTACTCCCCGCGCCGATGCCCGGGCCATGGCGCGCAGCAATCGCTGCGGCGGCCAGAAGTAGCTCGTCATTATGGTCACATGGCTTTCGGCTGTGCGGAACAACTCGCGATAGGTGGCGCTGATCTCGGTTTTGTAAAATACCCAGTCGTTTCGCCTGATGCGCACCGGACAAACTGGGTAGGTGGACGCTGGCATGCCGGGGGCGCCCACAGCAATAGCCTGAGGGCATTGCGGCCGTTTTCGCGACCGGTTCCACACATGCACGCATACATCGGCAATGCCTTTTGCTGCCTCGCCCTCTACATACAGCGCCCAGTCGAGCCAGGCCTGACGGTCGCCAATATCGTTGTACCGGTTGCTGACATTGATACCCGCCGCCATAGCCGCACTGCCATCGGCAACAATCAGCTTGTGGTGCAGCCTACGACCTATATAGAAGAAACTGCTTTGCAGGAATGGCGAGAAATAGCTGAAATGCACACCTGCGCTGCGCAGGCTATTTATAAACGCTGCCGATAGCTTTTGCGACGCATACCCATCCAGCAACACATATACCGCCACACCGCGCTGCGCCGCCCGCATCAGCGCCGCCGCAACGCGTTTGCCGGTTTCGTCTTCGTCAAAAATATAGGTTTGCAAATGCAGCGTGTACCTGGCGCCATCTGCTATCTGGTCTATCCGTTCAAAATAATCGGCCCCGCCCCGCACAATAGTAGCGCTATTGTGCAGCGTGTACTCAGTCGGTTGGCGTCTGTATCTCTGCGGCATAGGGCGTTAAAGATACGTTTTTGGGTTGGGGGATTGTGGTTGTTTTATAGGTTGTGTTTGTCTATAATGATGCTCATAGACCCGAACGCAGTGGGTTATAGTTTTATTTGATTTATTTCATCTTCGGTAAGTCCTGTTAAATCTGCAATATCTGCTTTAGGCATACCCCTTATCAGGCATTTTTTGGCCATTTCTATTTGTTTTTCTTTTGCTTTTTCGGCGGCATACTTTTCTTTGTTTGCTTCACCCTCTTCAATCCCTTCTTGCTTTGCAGTGTTGAGTTGCGATATATTGTCCCTATAAGCTTTTAGCCCTGCGTAATAGGTAGCAAGCGCCTCCTCGTTCATCCGCGAAAGCTCCGCTTTTTCTATGGCCTCTACAAATACAATCTGGTTTTTAAATATTTCCGGTATTGCCTGAAACGTTTCGAGGTTTTTGATGAAATACAGCCATTGGTCGAGGCGGGTTACCAGCTCACTTTCGGTTTTATTGAAGTTGGGCATCTCCAGGTATATGTACGTTAGCTTATTGTACACCTCCCTGTTGTGCTGGTTTTTTATGGTGTGGGTATGCACCACCTCGCCCCGTTCGTTTTCATCGGCATAATCGCTGAATTTGAAATCGAGCAAGCCAATGCAATAAACAGCCTTCAAATTATAATCCCAATCGCCCTGAAGAGCCTGTGCGCTAATAGGGAAAGTAGAATAATAGATAGTACGCTCTATAAAATAGTTTTGCTTGGCTTTTTGCAGCTCTACAATAAACTTTTCGCCCTTTTCGTTTTCGCAATATATATCGTACACAGCTTTGCGCTCGTTTACGGTTATGGGCAGTTGCTCGGTGTTTTTAAACGTAAGGTCTTTTATATGTGCATGAGCAGGCAGCAGCGAATTAAGGAAATCGATAAGGAAGTTTTTATTGGCTTCCTCACCAAATATTCGCTGAAAGCCATAATCTGTAAAAAGGTCTACGTACTTTGCCACGGTGTTATTTGCATTGCTAATTTAGGGTAAAAATGGGATGTATAGGTGTTTTTGCACTCGTATTGAGCGTGGTTGTTTTTGGAGTAATATTAATAATCGTTAAGCGAAGTTGGGGCTACGATTATCGGTAATAGGTTGCTGTTTTTTAGTGTGTATTAAGTTCATTCGCCAATCGGAGTTTGGCTGCTGTGTAAGCGAAGTGGGTGACTACGCTAAATATGGATTTTAGTGTATGAAAAATAATTTATTTGTAATTTAATTAATATTTAATGTCGTATATAACGGTCTCCGCAACAGCGTTTTTCCGCTTTTTATGTATAGTTAGAAGATTACTTTTAGTTGCCTTGTCGTAAAATGATTGCCTATTTAAATGCAATTGGGTATTTATTTATTGTTGATGTTGTAAACTTAGTGTCAGTGAATACATTCAGTTCTTTTTGACGCACTTTTGCTCGGTTTTCTAATTCTTCATCCCATATTGAGCAATCGAAATAAAACAGGTCCTCTGATTTATTGTAATTGGGAATCCCGGAAGTTTTGCTCATACCAAGTATATATTTTGCTTCAGGAAATTGCAATCGTGCAATTAAACATACATCATACAGGTATTCCATTTGTGTCTCTCGGTACTTCTCATGGTTGGAATTATACTCTTCTGTTTTAGGGTATAACAAGAACACATAAAACAAACCTTCGTTTTTTGATATTTCAGATGGCCGTACAAGCCGAATTCTCAATTTATCTTCCTTAGTTGTTCTAATAGCTTCAACAAAAACACTAGACAACATTCTTCGGTTTAAACGAGACTCTCTTGCTAAGATCCTCAATATTCTTTCGGTATCCGAAATTGGGGCTGACGTAGCATCACGTAATGTTCCGCTTGTGGCATGGTGACTGATGTTATTTATCAAGTCATCCCAAAAATAACTGATTTGATCTGCTTTCAATTTTTCAATCCATTGAGGATTTTCTTGCAGGCCTTCCCAATAATTACTTGGTATTTGGTTTACTAAATCATTGCTTGCATTTTCAGAAATTTTAAATTCAATTACGCCAGTTACTTCGTTATCCCAATTTAATAAATAGAACCCTAAGAGATCTTCTTCGCCGGGACAATAAGTTTTTATATTAGAACGACAGAACAGTTCACGTTTGGTCAAGTAGTCAGTAAAATCTGAAACAGTAGTCAAGTTTTCCATCAAGATATCCAATCCTGCATCATCTAAAACATGAACAAATGTTTTAGATGGGTCTAAGTCTCCGATAACAAAAGGTATTGTGTGATTTTTGCATCCTTTTATTTCATTGTGAAACATTAATGTACCGATACCTCCTTTTTCATCGATACATTTTTTTGACGCGCCATGTGCAACTAAAACCAAATGAAATTTAGTCTTTGATGACAATTCAATCGGTATAGGTAAGGGTTTAGTACATAAATTGTCAAGAAATACATTTTGAGTAGATTGTTTAATTTTTTTCTCTGCGCCCCAAATTTGTGAAGCTGAATTTGAAACAGCTTTTCTAAACCATCTGGTCCAATCAAGCTTTAAATCACCTGTATCGGGAAAATGACAATTTTTATCAGAAAAGATAATAATGTCATCGCCACCCAAAACAAGGAGATCGCATAATTCTTTGCCTTTCTCAAAAAATAGATTTGGATAACTCCACAGAGAAAGGAAACTTCTTTCGCATAATTTTCTCAAATATCGTTCTGAAGGGGTGATCCCTTCGCTTTTGACGCAACGTTTCATAACTATAAGAGTTTATGCCATAATTCACTAAGTTAAGGTAAGTACTATTTCCAATTTAAGGTATCAGTAAAAAGGTATTTTTAGACATCCTTCAGAATGTAGCTTGTCCTTTTCTAACGCCAGCTTCTCTTTTGCGAATATTTGATGGTCTAGTTGCTCTTGAATATCCTATTAAGCAGTGTCAAGTGAGGCCTTGGTGATTTTCGCCCATCTGGTGGCCGTCATTTTGCCATAATAGCTATCAAGCATTTTATTGGGCGTTTAGTTTTGCCTTGCATTCAACCCAGAGTGTGTATGAACATCCCAAAAAACTATTTTGTTCAGAACCGTAAATAATATTTCTTCGGTTGCTGATAAAATCTGTCAAGACATTGAAGTAACCATTGTAACTAGTTTTCTCTGTCTACATGATTGTAAGGGATATTATATTAAATATTTTCTATTTGTGATTCGTAAAGACACTCTGTTACATTAGAAATGGAAAATTACTTTTCTAAAAGATGTATACACAGCGATCTAACAAATAAAACTTATTGAGTTTGCAGGAGGTATACCCGGTTGATTCAAAATAGATTTCAGAAACTGAGCAAAACGACTATGGTGTAACTGACTTTTAGAAACTAAAACAGGCACTTTTGCAAGTACCTGTTTTTCAAGTAGCGAGGAGGAGACTTGAACTTCCGTCCGCCGCGGCGGATATGAATCTTGTGCGCTAATCAAATACTCTTACCCATACTGGTAAATTGCTATTTACCCAATCTCTGCCTTTGCCTGATTTTAGCTCTTTTTCTCGCTTTAGGGCTTCCGCTTTTGTTTCAAATAATTCACAGTGCAGCAGTACCGAAGGCCTATAGCTTCTGGTCAGTCTGTATTACTGTGTATGTTGTGAGAGTAAAATCGTTGAATCAGGTTGGCAGTTGCTCCGGTATAAGTTTTCCGGTGATTAAAGGAATACAGAATGTAGACGGTGAACATAAAAAAGATCCGCTAAATTGATTTGAAACCTACCTACTAAATCGCTAAGAATTGAAAAGGGACGCTCAATTGAGCGTCCCTGTGTAGTCAGAGAGGGAGAAATATCTAACCAAATCCTGCAAGATATGATTGATTTTGTTGAGGTGATGAAGGGACTTGAGGAGACAAAAAATGAGTGAGAAATTGTCCTCTTGTCTTTATACTACACAAAATAGTAGCATCAACATTGTCTCCTATTTACTGGCAAGTTTGGATTAGTCAATATTGTTCAAATGCCCTTTTATGAGCGGCCTTTATTTCATTGGCTAATGATTTCGGTTTTATGACCTTCATGTTATTACCGAATGATAATAATTCCATGAGAAGGTCATGTGTGATATGTAAATGCAGTTTTATTTGGAGTTCATCTTGGTTGTCTATTAAAACCTGCTGCGTTTCGTGAAGGGGTAATGTCTTTATATATTTTCCCTGAAATGGATCAAACGATAAAATTATTTCTTGTGGATTTTCGTCATTTGGACTGATAATTCCAAAACAATACCGATAGCTTTCTTCTGCATCATAATTAGCAGGCAGTACAAAACCTATGTTGGTAATTTCAAGACGTGACATGCGGTCTAATGCAAAACTTTTAACCCTGCTATCATGATTATCTTTCGCTAAAATATACCAGCGGTTTTTAAACTCTTTTAAAGCATATGGATCGATGAGACGTTCGCTAATTTCCTCTTCCCAAAATTTCTGATAAGAGAATTTTATCTTAAGGCGATTTTTGATGGCGTGTAGCAAACCATATAAATTCTCTGTGCCCTGAGGTCTGCGCTTTTCTAAATGAACAAAAGGTGTAAGGTCTTGTGCAAGATTTAATGAATTAAACATATCAAAGGCTTCAATCATTCTCTGAAAGTTCATATTCTCTCTTGCACTTTGCCCTATAAAATATCCTTTATTTGATTTTGAATATTCAATGTCTATCCCGAAAATGTTATTAATCTCTCGAATGTCTCTTTGAAGTGTTCGCTGTGAAAAAGCAATATTCAGAGTGTCGTCTTGCATTTGCAAATACTCGAACTGGTTTTCGATATAGTTTTGCAACTCCTCGTAAGTAGCCCAATGAACAAATTTATCAGGACAATCTGTTCATTGTCAACACTTTACGAAGTAAAAAAAGAAGGGAACTTTCAACACTTTGTTGAAAATTCCCTTTCTGTAGCGAGGAGGAGACTTGAACTCCCGACCTCAGGGTTATGAATCCTGTGCTCTAACCACCTGAGCTACCTCGCCATAAAATTGTGGTGTGCAAAAGTACGGAATTGTTTTGAAACAACAAATTATTTTTAGGGCTCCGGCATATTTATAGCGCCATTCTGTGTGCATCGCTCAAAATGAGTTGCATAATTCAACTAAAAATTTATAATTTTATCGTTTCTCCATTTTTATTAAAAAAACGCGGCGCACCTGTGCCCTATAATAATTGTTTATGAAGTTTAAGCTATTGCTGGCGAGCTTTATGCTCAGTATGCCAGTGTGTGCGCTGCGAGCGCAGGGGCAACCCGATAATACGGTTTTGAGCATAGAGCGCAATAGCCGGGATAATACGCCGAGGTCGGTAGTGTTTGCAGCCGATGCCAACTTGCGCGCCGCCGATGCGCAAAAAATATTTGAACGCTACCTGGGGCTGCGCGCCGGCGACAACGAAATGCGCCTGGCCAGCAGTACTACCACCCGCAAAAAGCTGACCACTTACCGGTATTTTCAGTGGTACAAAGGGCATAAGGTGGCCGATGGAGCCATTACCCTCACTGCCAAGGACGATAGGGTGCGCTACATGACCGGCAACTTTTTTGCTATAGATGCCGATATGCCCGCTACGCCGTCGCTCGCGGAGCCGGCAGCGCTCAGCAAGGCCCTGGCTTTTGTAGGCGCCGACAAGTATAAGTGGCAGGATGCCGATGCAGAGCAATTTATAAAGAATGAATACCACAAGCCCGATACTTCTTACTTTCCGCATGGCGAGCTGATGTGGGTAGAAAACTACCGTACCGGCACTGGCAAAACAGATGGCAAGCTACACCTGGCCTATCGGTTTGATATTTATGCCGAGTCGCCGCTCAGCCGTCAGCATGTGTATGTAGACGCCGCTACGGGCGCCATACTGTTCTCAAATCCGCTCATTAAGCATACAGCGGCCGTTGGCGGCACATTGTATAGCGGTTCGGTAAATATTGTTACCGCACATATAGGAGCCAACTACCGCCTGTACGATTCTACCCGCGGCAATGGGGTAGTAACGCGCAATATGCGCGGAGGCACATCGTATACCGCCGCCACCGATTTTACCACCACTACCAATATATGGCCCGGCGCCACTGCCGACTCGGCAGCTATAGATGCACACTGGGCTGCTGAGCGCGTGTACGACTATTGGGATACCGTACATGCCCGCCTTAGCTGGGACAATCTGAATGGTCAGCTAAAGCAGTTTGTACACTACAATACCGGCTACGACAATGCGTTTTGGGATGGTACCCAAATGACCTATGGCGATGGATCGGGTCTTACGGGCGGCGGTTTTACGCCGCTGGTGAGCCTGGATGTTACAGCCCACGAAATAGGCCATGGCGTATGCGAGGCCACCTGCAACCTTAACTACGTAAGCGAATCGGGCGGACTCAACGAAGCCTTCAGCGACTGCTGGGGCGCCACAATAGAAAACTGGGCCAATCCGCTGGAAGCCGACCGCGTGCCCAAGAGCATCTGGAAAATAGGCGAGGAGATAGGCGGCGGCAGTCCGCTGCGCAGCATGGAAACACCCAATGCAGAAGGTCAGCCCGACACCTATCGCGGCACGTTCTGGTACAATACCGTAGGCTGTACGCCCTCTGGCCTCAACGACAACTGCGGCGTGCACACCAATAGCGGCGTGCTGAACAAATGGTACAATCTGGTGGTTGTAGGCGGCACCGGCGTCAACGACATAGGCAACAGCTACGCCGTTACCGGCATAGGTATGGCCGACGCTGCCGACATACTTTACCAAACCGAACTGGCGCTGGTATCGTCATCAGAATATGCCGACTGCCGCACTGCTTCTATCAATGCTGCTGTTGCGCTCTTTGGCCCCTGTTCGCCTCAGGAGCAGGCTGTTACCAATGCCTGGTATGCTGTGGGCGTAGGCTTTTATTTTGTGCCCTGCGTGCCGCAAATCAGGTTTACACAGGTGGTTACCAATACTACCGAGAATGCCAATTCAATAGCTTGTCCGGCAAGCAGGGTGTTGAACATACCCATCAAGGCTACTGGTCCGGCAATATTTGGCGGCTCGCCGGTCATTACCGTCTCCGATTCGGGTGGAACAGCCATCAATGGCGTGCATTATTCCATGCCAGCGCTTCGCACCATGACATTTACTCCCGGCGACACAACCACTCACTACTTCCCGGTTACCATCTTCGACAATGGCGCGCTTGCCGACAACAAAGATTTCTACCTGCGGTTTACTATGGATGCCGCCGGCACTACAACAATTATGTCGCCCACAAACCGGGTCAACCATATATTTATTGTCAACGACGATAAGTATCCCGAGCTTGGCGGCACAGAATACCATCAGGTGCGCGACTCCACAGTATTGTCCAACCGCACATCTCCATTCCTGTCCAGCGCCAACAAGGCTCATACACAGTACTTGCTGTCGCCTGCCGAGATGCTCGCATCGGGTTTAAGACCCAATGTGCCCGTATCGCAACTGGCGTTTAAGGTAGCTGTTAAAAACAGTACGCAGCCCTTTACTGCGTTTACCGTTAGCATGGGTAATACCGGTATTACCAACCTCAGTTCCAATTTCATAACCACAGGCCTTACCACAGTTTATACCGGCGATTTCAGCACCTACCTTGGCTGGGACTCGCTCGATTTCACAACCCCATTCGTATGGGATGGCACAAGCTATGTGGTGGTAGATGTGTGCTTTACCAATACCAGCGCATCGGCCAGCAACGACCGCGTAGCCGGCGCATCGGGCGCAAGCACTATTACCGCCTACAATTCATCAACCACTGCCGTAGGTTCAGGTTGCGATCTGCCGTATAGCGCATTGCGCACCAGCACGTCTAAGCCTATTATGCGTTTCAAGCAGGTTATAGCTCCGGCTGTTGTAGAAACCGTGGCCGCATCTACCCGCACCTGGACCGTGAGAACTGGTCAGGAAGTGTATTTCTATGCACCTACCGATACCGGAGTAATGGTTGGCCTGAAAAGCCCCACGCTCGACCTCGGTTGTGTGAACACCACCCTTACTGCTGCTGGAGTAGGTTTTACCCCGTTGGTTTCGGGCGCAGGCGTTAGCCGTTCGCTGAAAGAGTTTAGCATATCGCCCGATCAGAATGCGACCACCACCAATTATACGGCTACCTTCTATTTTACCAATGCTGAGTTGGGCGGCGCATCGCCATCGAGCTTGTACATTATGAAAACCGATGCCGCAACCGATGCCGCCATCACTACCGCCAACAGCCAGATAGTAACGCCCACGCTGGTGCGCGGCGCTAATTATACAGGTTTTACAGGCCGTTTTACCGGGCTTTCCCGTTACTTCCTTGTAGATGGTATATTGGGCGTTTCAGACCTTAATCCGGCAGCGTTTGCCAGCATCAGGGTAGATAATAATCCGTTTACCGACAAAATAAGCGTTAGCTATTCATTTGCCGCCGATGCTAAGGCCACCGTACGGCTGTATGATGTAACAGGCAGGGTTGCCTATTCATCGGCGCTTACACTTGCTGCTTCAGGCAATAAGTTTGTTATCGACTGTTCGGGTCTTGGTCTGGCTCCCGGCGCCTATATTTTGCAGGTAGTCACTCCGTCTGATGTATACAATCAGAAGTTGATCAAGCAATAAGCAATTACATGATCAAAAAATCCCCGCCAGGCATCGCGCCGGGCGGGGATTTTTATTTATACCTTGTTTTGTTTGTTTAGTTTTGTCTGTTTAGTTTATTCTGGCAGGTCCCAGTCGCCGTTTAGCTTCAGCACCTTTTCTATTACATCTCTTACACAGCCATGGCCGCCGTTGTGGGGCGATATGTATTTAGATATACCCTTTATTTCGGGAGCGGCATCGCTTGGGCAGCACGCCAGTCCGCAAGCCTGCATGGCGGCATAGTCGGGTATATCATCGCCCATATACAGCACGCTCTCGTATATGGTTTTCGATGCTACAGCTATTTCGTTCAGAAACTCTTTCTTGCTTTCTATGCCTATATGCACATCCTTTACGCCAAGTCGGTTCAGTCGCAGTCTTACCGCTTCCGATTTGCCTCCTGATATTATCCACACCTTGTAGCCTTTTTTAATGGCCAGTTGCATAGCGTATCCGTCTTTTATGTTCATACTCCGCAACATGTGGCCATCCTCGGTAAGCATCAGATTACCATCGGTCAGCACGCCATCCACATCAAACACAAAAGTGCGAATCGGTTTAAAAAGTTCAAGTAGATTCATATACGCTGGTTATTTACAAAAAAGTGAAGCAGGCAATCTTTACCCCTGGTTGTCGCGCCATTCATATACCCATCCCGACTGTATCATTTCCAGGTGGCCTTCTGTGCACTGTTCGCGGGTGCCTTCAAAGTTGGGTATTTCCATTATCCAGTCCAGCAGTTCTGTAAATCTTATTCTGTATATTTTGCTTTCGCCAAAATCGTCGCCAAAACGCTCATATAGCTTCATGGCTATATCTTCGTGGTCGTTCCATTTTATGGGTGGTTCGTAGTGTGCCATTTTTTATAGTTTTTTTGTGAATGGGCATCGCGTTGTATGCCGCGGTTGTTGTTTGCGCTTATTCGCCATGTATCAGCGACTGGTCGGGTATGGTCACCTCGAGGGTACCGCTACCGTTCACCAACACGCACTGGCAACCCAGCCTCGAAATTATTCTTGGGTTCCTGGCTCTGTCTATGAAGTCTTCTTCGCGGTCTGTAAGCTCAGGTACAAATTCGCTACCGCTTTCCAGATATATGTGGCAAGTGCTGCAGGCGCATACCATGCCGCAATTGTGGTGTAGCTCTATGTTGTTATCCAGCGCTACTTCCAGTATGCTTTGGTCGGGCGCAATGTTATCTATAACAACGGGCTCCAATCCTTTTTGGTCAAACTTGAATTTTATTGTGTACATGAAAATTACTATCCCTGTTTGCCGCAAAGTTAATGGTTACGACTGATAATAATTACTCAATTTCGGTCATTTAAGTAGGGGGAGTTCAATGGCACAGTATAGGCTCGTTGTTTAAAGCAAAACGTAAGCGTATAGTATAGTTTTTTTTGCGTATTGGTCTGTAATTTGAATGTCTTTAATGAAGGATCTAATAAAAACAGCGGCATTGGCTTCGTTGTAATTTCAGTATCCCTTAGCAAAAAGCGCTTGAGTGTAGCAAGTTGTTTACCGTTGCGCTGAGGGCTTCAGGAAACTGATCATTTTTTACCACATAGTCAATCGCGCCATATTTAAAGGCATTAATTACCACTTGCATATCGTTTTGTCCGGATATAAGCATGCAATAGGTATGAGGATACAAATGCTTAATGCGTTGCAGTACTTCCAATCCGTTGAAGGGACTCATTTCGTAATCAAGGAAAATGATATCAGGGTTCAGGTGCAGTTTATTAATACAATCTTCACCATTTTCAAAAACGTGAATATTAGTAAACCCCATGTTGATTAGGTGTTGTTTACACAATTCCCTGCTCAAAAAGTCGTCGTCTACCACAAACAATACTATGCTTTTTTTGTTTTCCACCTTTATTGCATTTGCTTTCAGAAAGTCAAATTAGGCGCCAAAAACGTAAATTGTTGATAATCAGTATGTTGTGTTTTTTCTGGAAAAAAGTATGTCCAAATAGAAGAAACTTATTCCCAAAATGAGAAAGGCGATCATTTGTCCGTCTTTGGGACGAAATTTTGTGCAATTTGGCAAAAATCAGCTGATAATGGATTGTGCATAGTTTTTGCGTACCACTATTTTACTGTCAGCGTTACAGATACAGAGTTTCTGTAGCCGTCTTTATTAGTTACTGTAAATGTGTATTTTTCAGTTCCTTCCTCATTTCTCGTAGTTATGTTGAAGTCTTTTCTATACTCATCGCCTGCTTGCACCGATAGCGCTTCCGAGTAAAAGCTATTTGAAGATCCACCGTCGTAAATACGAGATGCGTCAAACGATTTCAATACATCAGCCGTACCGGCGTTCGATGCTGTTATACCCACAAGCAACGTTTGATTTTTACTCACTGTGGCGTTGCTGCTCGTGTAGCCCGAGCCTGTTTTCATCTCTATATTTGGCAGCGATCCTTCTTCTTTATCACAAGAAGCTAATAATGATAGCGCTACTACTGTTGCAAAGATTGTGGTGAGTTTTTTCATTGATATTGTTGTTTTTGGTGAGCGTAGCTCCCTGTTCTGATTTGGTATTACAATCCCTTTATACAATAACTATACCATTACAGTAGCAACAATTGTTAAAATGATTGTATTGCGCGCTCAAGGTAACGCAAGCCGTGTGGTATAGTTGTCAGTATTCACGAAAAAAGCAAACCCACATAATCATTAGCTATGTGGGTTTGTTAGCGTGTGTTATATTCAGTTGGTTAATATTACCTAATAAGGGTAATATTTCCGTGTTTATTGATGGTTGTTCCAATCGATGTTACAGCTTCTATTTGGTATACGTAAACTCCAAACGGTTGTGGCGCACCCTTGTAGTTGCCATCCCAGCCTTCTTCAATATTGGTAGTTTCGTACACCATATTGCCCCAGCGGTTATATATCCTGAAGTAGTTGAGCGCTACCATGCCGTGTTTTATTATCCGCAATTTACCATTGGGCCCTGAGCCTGGCGTAAACGCATTGGGTACGCTAATAAGCGACTCGGTGTTCATTATCAAACTAATAGAGTCTTTTACTGTACAACCCCATGCCGTAGATGCGTCAACGGTGTACTTGGTACTCATTTCCGGGGTAGAAATCGGATTTGATGAATATTGATCGCTCAGCCCAATTGGGGGGAACCAAGTGAAATAGGTGCAATTCGTTTGCGGCGAAATCTGGTAAGTTTCACCTGGGTATAAAAGAACTGAATCTGGTAATAATATAGTGGCAGCCGGCCAAACAGTTACATTCACATTGAGCGTATCCAGACAGCCGTATTTATTGGTTGCCAATACAGTATATCGCTGCGACGTAATAGCTTTCAGCCAAGGAGCGGCAGAGGTAGAATCGCTTAGGTACATAGATGGTTTCCAAAGGTAGCTTACGCCTCCCCATGCAAACAATTGTATCGAGTCGCGAGGGCAAATTGATGTGTCTTTACTGATAGTGCCAAAGTTTGCCGGATGCACCATAATCATGGCAGAATCGGCTCCTTTACATCCTGCCGGCGTTGTTACAAACAGCATTTGCTTTGTGCTATCGCCCGCAGTAAACAATACAGAAGTAGCCGTACTGTCGTCAATGAAATTTGCCGGGCGCCAGCGATACTGATAATGGGTGTACCACGAAGGCTCTACCGTACTATGCAGATGAAGCGTATCGAAACGGCAAACAAAACGGTTTCCGCCAAAGTGAACAATTGGATTGGGCTGTACATCTATAAAAAAGGAATCAATCATGTCTGGACAACCAGGCAATGTAACATGCAGATAGTACATAGCAGAAGTATCGGGCACTATTAGCGGGCTGGATATTCGCGAGTTAGCTATACCAGCCGTAGGTATCCATTGAAATCTTGCCGACGGGTTGGCTGTTACTAAAGTCTGTACACCTTTGCCCATGCATATAGCCGTATCGTTGTTGTAAAAATTAAGCGTATCGTAAATGATAGTTACATTTATCGTGTCCGACGAAGCGCAGCCCCCTACCGTAACTGTGAGATGGTAGGTCCCACTGAGCGCCGCTAAAATTGAAGGCGTTGTGCTGCCATCGCTCCATAAGAAGGTAGGGCTTGTATAGGTGACCGATGAGCTGAGCGGTATAGATGAGCCAAGACAACTAAAAGTATCGGGTCCAAGATCAACCATTGGGTAAGGCGAAATAAGTACATGAATACTGTCGGTTATTACGCATCCATTGTCCAATCTTAGCCAGTAGGTGCCGCTGGTAGATACGTGAATACTATCGCCTGTGCTGCCGGTGTTCCATAAGTAAGTTGTTCCTGTCGGTTGGGTTGATGACAATACCAGCGTATTACCTATACAAAATGCAGTGTCGTTGCCTAAATCTACAACGGGTACCGGTATAAAGTTTACATGGAAGGTATCTATGAGCACGGTACAATTTAACCTTGAATAAACCCAATATACCCCGCTGGCGCTAACGTTAATAGACGCAGTTGTTGCTCCGGTATTCCAGCGGTAGGTTGCGAATCCGGGCGGGGCTGATATACGTAATGGCGCGGAGGTAATACAAAGGCTGGTATCATGGCTGAAAGTAGTAGTATCGGGTGGGGTAGCTGTTATGTAGATGCTGTCTTTTGCTGTGCATATTTCTTTGAACGAGATATCGTCTATTACAAAATCGTTACCGGCGAGCGAAGTATTGGCGTCGTATATACAAATTGTTGCGGTAGTGTTGGTCCCGCTATTCCAGGTAGTGAAGAAGTTCACCCATGTAGCTGGTGGAGCCGTTACAACAATTGGCGTACCTATTAGCGTGCCGTTTATTCTGAATTGAAGCGTTGGTACGTCTGGCCCAATGGTTACTGATGAGCAGTTTGCAAACCATGCACTGAAGTCGTAGTCCGTATTGGGCGTTACATTAATGGTCTGGCACCACACATCAACCGGGGTTGATGCACCATTAATAATCATCATATCGCCGGTGCCTGTGGTATGATCGCCAAACGAAGTGAAACCTGTATGCACATCGAACGGATCGAAGTCTACCGAATACTGTCCTTCCGGCAATACAGATGTACCGGGAGGAGAATAGGTATAGGAGCTTGTAAACCAGTTATTACCTTGGCTGAAATCGCCATTAATTACAAAGTTGTAAGGTATTAGCGACTTTACAGTAAGATAGCGATAGCCCGACGTAGCCGTTGTTAGCGTTGGTCTAAGTATAGTAGTATCTGAAATTCCGGCTCTTGGCGTCCAGGCAATAGAAAGTACGGAGTCGCTTCCTGTATAGGCGCCGGGCAAAGTAATAGTTGTGCCGGCACAAAGACTTGCAGAATCGGGTAGCGTTACAATGTTGCATGGGGCAGTACATGCGTATGTGCTGCAAGAGGTATTGTTTTCTGTGATTATGGAGTTTATGCCGGTAGCAGAAACAATAGCGCCATATACGTTCAGGCCGGTTGGGTTAGAGCTCGGACTAGTTGTATTGTAGTTATTTGTTTTAATATTCAGTGTATGCGAGCCTGCTGTAAGGTACAGGGTCCTGAACACTGTTGCATAAGTTGAGTAGGTAGCCGGTATGGCGCTCGGCGGCATTGCAAAGCCCAATGGCGTTCCGTCAACATCAGTCATTTCTACATAATTATCGGCGGCAATACGCAATTCAAATCGTATTGAGTCTGCGGTGCATAACGTAAACGAGCGACTCAGCACCATATCGTATTGGGTGCCCGTCGGCCCGGTGCCATCAGTAGTATAGGTCGAAGAATTTAGACAGCTTATCCATCCCCCAGGCCAGGCAGGTGGGTTTGTTGCCCATGCGCCTACTCTTGTTATCACATCGGCGCTACCTCCGGGTAATACTTCTATTAGGCCGGTCATAGATATTGCTACAGCCACGCTTGGCGATACCGCTGTCATTTTCCATTTGGGGTCGGGTACCGGAGTACCGCCATCTAGTCCGGGCGTTACTGCCCTGCCTGTGAGCGGGTTGTAGCCGGTGCTGATAGTAAGAGAGTCAACAAGACACTGAGCTTTGCTCATGTATCCTACTAAGGTAAAAGCAAATAAGAGTAATAGTTTTTTCATGCTTTAAGCGCTTAGGCGTGATAAAAATAGCAGTATGGAGTTGGTAACAGGTAAGGCAAATAACTAACAATTAAGGCAATAAATTTAATAAATATAACTGAGAGCGCAACAAAGCCCTAGGATAAATTATATTGTTGTTTGTTAGTATAGTGGTTTAAGTAAAACAGGAAATAGAATTATCAATTCTATTTCCTGTTTGTTCATTATAACTTTCATTTTTAGGTTTACCTTATAAGGGTTATGTTACCACGTTTAGTAACAATTTTTCCGGCTTCGGTAACAGCTTCCAATTCGTATACATATACTCCGAATGGCTGATCTGAACCATTGTATTTACCATCCCAGCCAGCATTAATATCGTGCGACTCGTAAACAGTAACTCCCCAACGGTTGAAGATTCTGAATGAATTGACAGTAGCCAATCCTTTTTTCACTATGTATAGAATGTTATTGACACCTGTTCCGGGTGTAAATGCATTTGGTACATTGATGATAGTTCCGGGGTCAACACGTATGCTGATACTGTCATATACCACACAGCCGTCTGGTGTAACGCCCTTCACTTTGTATTTAGTGTTTACGTCCGGAGTTGCTATTGGATTTGAGCTTGTTGTATCGTTCAATCCAATAGTTGGTGTCCAGGAGTATTTGTTACAGTTAGAGCTTGTTGGTATCTGATAAGATTCTCCTGGATGGAGTATAACGGAATCTCCCAGATACATGATCGCATTCGGGCGAACATTTATTTTAGCAAATAGCGTATCCTTACATCCGTACTGGCTGGTAGCATAACCAATATATTGTGTTGAAGTGATTGGGTGCACCCAGGGAGCATTGAATGTAGAATCGTCGAGGTAGGCTGAAGGGTGCCATACATGGGTCGCTATCGAGCCTGGAATAATACTGTCTCTTAACTGCACAGAATCGCCGGGGCAAAGATCAATCACAGTATCCAACAGTGCAAAATTGCCTGTATGAACAATTACCTGAGCTGAGTCGATTGCATAACAACCTGCAGGTGTTGAAACTTTTAATATCAACATTGTTGTATCGCCGCCGGTAAAAAACACTGTTTGTGTACTGTCTTTGTCAAGGTAGGTACTTGGCGTCCACTTGTAGATATACTTGGTATACCATGTCGGGTTTACACCAGCTGTTATTCTTATTGTATCAAATTCACACACGGTTCGGTTACCACCTGCATATACTACTGGATTTGGTTGAACATCGATATGGAAGGAGTCGACAATGTCAGGACATCCCGGATAAGTACCTCTTACAACGTAGGTTGCGGAGGTATCTGGTGTTATAGTTGGCTGTGCAATGTTAGAGAATGGAATTCCGGTTGTTGGCGTCCACTGGTATTGAATGATACTATTGATAGAGATTCTTGGTTTCACCCAACCGCCCAGGCATATAGCCGTATCTTGCTGGAATAAAGTCATCGTATCGAAAACTATGAGCACATTGGTTGAGTCAATCCTGATACAACCGCTATCATTTACTTTTAACCAGTAAAGACCAGTGACTATTGCGAAAATTGAGTCGTCTGTTGCTCCGTTGCTCCATGTATATTGGTGGTTGGCAAGGTGGGGGTAAGAGTTTCTCAATGTATCTGGCAAACCCCGACAATCGGCATAGTCAGGCCCTATGTTTACTAGGGGTACACTAACAGTTCTAACTGTAACAGTATCTCTACCCACGCATACACTACTATCTGTAATAGGTATGAAGGTTCCAGGCGTTGTTGGGTCTGGTACCAAACGGGTGAAATAATAAGTGCTATCTATAGTAACAGAGTATTTGCCTGTCTGATAGACATCAAGGAAGTGAGTGGTATCTCCGGTACTCCACAAAAAGCGAGACGCAGGATAGTTTTGAGTCAGTCTTAATGTGTCTCCAAGACAGATATTCGTATCTCTTGTAGTTGCAAGCAGGTGTACAGGAATTGGAATTTTATAGATAACCACAGTATCCGACATTTTACAGCCGTAAGGGCGTGACATATTCAAGATGTAGGTAGTGCCGCCAAACAACAATGCCGGTGGATATACGGTGTAAGTGGTGTCTGTAATCGTAGAAAAACCAGTGCTCCATGTATATACAGAACCAACTGTTTGCGGCTTTGGACGAAGCATAATTGAGTCGGCACAAATAATAGTATCGTTACCTAATGTGAATTTTCTGAAATTGGGGTCGAAATTGTATAATTCCAAACGTTCAACTTGCGATAATTGCCTGTTGTACACTGCAATATCATCTATTTTACCGTTGAACGGATAAGCATTGGTAGAGTTATTACCCACAGTGAAAATAGAGCCTGATATCGCGCTGAGTGGATTGAATGGAGATATAAAGAAACCTACAGTTGCTCCATCGAGATAAAAGCGATAACTGTTACCGTTTTTTACCAAAACTAAGTTATGCCACGTGTTGAGGCTGCTCCCTAAAGGAGATGATCCCAGCCATGTGGTAAGGAACTTACCAACCCCGCCAAACATAACCGAGACGCTATCTCCTACGCCTGGAGCAGCGCCATTATCCATCACAAAACCAAAGCCGTTCGACCCGGGTCCGGGAGTTAGGAAACCATTGTAGAGAATTACTGATCTCTGTAAAGTGTAGGGGTACATCCATACAGAATAAGTGAAGTCTCCACTGGTACTGGTGGTAGGGAAGAAGGTATTATAATGCATTTCACTATTTACGCCGTTGAAGGAAAACGCTGCATGAGAAAAACCATATCTGTCCGATGTATCTATAGCTGGTGTGGTTACTAAACCTGAATTGATAAGGTCGCGACCTATGGGGCTATGGTCGATGGTGTCATTACAGAATGGATACCATGCCATAAGGTTGCCCACAACGCCTGTATCCGGAATCTGATTTACTGCAACCAGGCGTGTCATATAACATCCAGTTGCAGCAAGTGTGTACGTAGCTGCCAGTAAGCCGGTGCTAACGCCTCTTAAAAGTCCGGTGGTGTAATTGATTGTGGCAAGTGTGTTGTTGCTTGTTGTCCAATAACCTCCCGGAGTGAGGTCATATAATGTTGATGTATCTCCAGGTACGATTGTGGCTACAGTAGAAATACCGGTAATCGGCAACGGTAACGGATTTACAGTCATTGTTTGTTGGGCGAAACACCCTGTACCCAACGTATACCGAATATTTACCGGACTACCAGGGGATACTCCGGTTACTAAACCGGTCAAAGAACCTACGGTTGCGATTGTGATATTTGAACTGGACCATGTACCGCCTGGCGTTGTGTCATTAAGCTGAACAGAATACAAATTGCAAACTCTGTTAGGACCATATATAGGCGTAGGTACTGGATTTACATTTACAACAGCCGTTACATAACTGGTAATTACTGTGTAAGTTATAGTGGCAGACCCTACTGCTACGCCAGTGGCGATACCAGTGCCAGTGCCAATACTTACTATTCCGGGATTACTGCTCGACCAAGAACCGCCAACTGTAGCGTCTGAAAAGGTAGCGACTGTGCCTTTACAGATTGCAGGTGGACCAAAAATAGGGGATACTTGACCATACGCTACATGCGATAGTATTAATACAGTCAGGAAGAATAGTAATTTTCTCATAAAAAAAATATCAGGGCAATATAAAAAATAGAATACAAATATATAAAAGTTAGGCAAAAAGCGCCGTTTTTCTTTATTTTTTTAAACGCAACACTGTCACCAACCAAAATAACCAACTGTTGAAAAACAGATTATATAGTTGATATTTTTGTTTTTAATTAATGTGCTTATCCAACATTTTTAGTTCGACAAAACACACGATGCACAATTTACGCATCAATCCTATTATTTACATGCAGACAGTCAACTATATTTAAAAGGTTGGCGAAGTTGGCTGTTATTTAATAAGAAAGTGGATTTTTTGCTGTATTCTTAAACTCATTCCATACTTCTGTCACTATTTCAGCTGCAGGCTTTATTTCTTTTATCATGCTGCTCACCTGACCTATTTCTAGTTCGCCCTCAGTTAGGTTGCCGTCAAACATACCTTGTTTTGCGCGTGCTCTACCCAGCAGGTATTCAAGATCGGCAATGGTAGCCCCGTTCTTCTCGGCTTCATATACGCGCTGGTAGAACTCGTTTTTTATCAACCTCACAGGTGTCAGTTTCTTTAGGGTCAGCACAGTGTATCCTTCTCCAGCGTTTACCACAGCATCCTTAAAAGCTTTATGGCTTGACGCCTCCGGTGTGCATACGAAACGGCTACCCATTTGTACGCCTTCTGCGCCCAACGCCATTACGGCAAACATCGCTCTACCGCCGCCAATGCCGCCAGCCGCAATAAGTGGTATTTTTATTGCCTCGCGAACAGCCGGTATAAGGCATAGCGTAGTGGTTTCTTCTCTACCGTTATGGCCACCAGCTTCAAAACCTTCTGCTACAACGGCATCCACTCCGGCTTCTTCACATTTTTTTGCAAACTTGGCGCTCGACACTACATGCACTACGGTAATTCCATTTTCCTTTAGCTTGCTGGTCCATGTTTTGGGATTGCCTGCTGATGTGAAAACGATAGGGACCTTTTGTTCTATAATAATTGCAATATGCTGATCGATAGAAGGGTACAAAAGCGGCAGATTTACCGCAAAAGGCTTATCGGTTGCCTGCTTGCATTTGATAATGTGCTCCTTTAATACTTCCGGATACATACTCCCGGCGCCAATGATACCCAAACCGCCGGCATTGCTCACTGCCGAGGCTAAACGCCATCCCGAGGCCCAAATCATGCCTGCCTGTATAATAGGATATTGAATGCCAAATAGTGATGTGATGCGATTATTGAAACCATCGTTAGTGAATTTGCTTTCGAAGAGCATTGGGTTAGTTTTTGTTTTAAGGTTGGTTTTTTAAAATTTAAAATGGCCAGTATGCAAAGAAAATTATTCTTACGCAAACACTGGCCATTCATTATCATATCCTGCAACCATTGTACACATGCAATACACAGTGGCGTGTTTTTGAATGTGTACCGGCAAACCTCAGCAGGTTGACTATTATTTCGACTCTAATCTTACTATCGGTACAATCATTTCTTCGAGCGACACGCCTCCATGCTGAAATGTGTTGCGGTAATAGTTTACAAAGTGGTTGTAGTTATTGGGGTAGCACAGAAACACATCGCCTTTTGCGAAAATGAAGGTTGAGCTTACATTTGGACGGGGTAAGCCTGCAAGTTTTGGGTCGCGAAATGCAAATACATCCTTTTCCTCAAACTGCAGGTTGCGTCCATGCTTGTACCGTAGGTTGGTAGTAGTAGTTCTATCGCCAACACATTTACTGGGTGTTTTTACTCTTACACTACCATGGTCGGTGGTTATGAGCACCTGAATGTTCTTGTCGGCTATTTTCTTCAGTGCACGGTGAAGCGGAGAATGTTCGAACCAGCTTACGGCAAGCGAACGATACGATATTTCATCGCCGGCAAGCTCTTTGAGCACCTCCATTTCGGTACGCGCATGCGACAACATATCAACAAAATTGTAAACAATTACCGTGAGGTCATTTTTAAGGCAGTTGTGAATATTGTCTTCCATCGACTTCGCATCATCGTTGTTAGTTATTTTTATATATTGCGATTTGAGATGGTCAAGTTTAAGGTGTTTTAGTTGGTTATTTAAGAAGGTTTGTTCGTAAAGGTTCTTGCCGCCTTCCTCATCATCATTTTTCCATTCCAGCGGAAAGTGAGTCGCAATATCTACAGGTAGCATACCAGCAAATATGGCGTTGCGGCAATATTGTGTGGCTGTAGGCAGTATGCTATAAAAGAGATCGTCTTCCAGAATACGGAACGACTCTGTAATGATACTTTGGAATGCTTTCCAGTGGTCGAGGCGCAGATTATCTATTACCACAAGAAAGGTAGGCTTACCTTGCTTCAGGTGCGGCGCTATTTTCTGCTCAAAAACTCGGTGCGATAAAAGCGGCCCTGTTTTGCCGCCATCTTTTATCCAGTTGGCATAGTTTTTTGTTATGTATTTAAAAAACTCGGTATTTGCCTCAGCTTTTTGCGACTGCAGGATCTCCATCATCTCGTCGCTATCGCTTTTGCCCATTTCCAGCTCCCAATACACCAATTTTTTGTACAGCTCTTTCCATTCCTCGTGATTGGGATTGTTACTAAGCGCCATAAACAAGTTACGGAAGTCTTGCTGATAGGCGATATTTGTTTTTTCTGATACCAGCCTTTTGCTGTCCATAATTTTTTTAAGAGAGAGCAAAACCTGATTTGGGTTTACGGGTTTTATCAGGTAGTCCGATATTTGTCCGCCTATGGCGTCTTCCATTATATCCTCTGCCTCATTTTTGGTAATCATTACCACCGGCATATGGGGAAGCATTTCTTTAATCCGTGTAAGCGTTTCCAAACCTGTCAGGCCGGGCATACTCTCATCGAGCAACACAACATCTACTATTTTTTCTTTTAGTAATTCCAGTGCATCGTAGCCGTTAGTGAGCGGAGTTACGGAATAGCCTTTGTTTTTCAGGAAAAGAATTTGTGACTTAAGTGAATCTATTTCGTCATCCACCCATAGTATTTCGCCTTGTGTGCTCATGTTTGTTGCCATGTTTTTTTTAGAGGTCAGATAAATTTAGTGCAAAAACAATAGCCTGTATGTATTGGTTGCTTTGTTTAACGCAATATTGGCAGGCGCCTGTGTTTGGAATAACGTGCGATTGCTGTTAGTATTGCACACGAAAAGTTAAACATCATGTCTGCTGCAATAACGATAAGAAGGGCTGAGCGCGCCGATTGTGCAAGAATAATGGAGCTGGTGTGCGAACTGGCACAATATGAGCGCGCCCCGCACGAAGTAACCGTAACACTCGATCATTTTATAGAAAGCGGATTTGGCGCAAATCCTGTTTGGTGGGCGTTTGTAGCTGAGGTAGATGGCGTTATCAATGGTTTTGCTCTGTATTATATCCGGTATTCTACCTGGAAAGGACAGCGTATGTACCTTGAAGATATTTTGGTAACTGAAGCTGCCCGAGGAAAGGGATTAGGAAAGATGCTTATGGACGCTCTGATTGCCGAAGCGCGGGAACGCAAGCTCAACGGTATTACCTGGCAGGTATTGGACTGGAACGAACCAGCTTTAAATTTTTACAGGAAACTGGACGGCGTAAAATTTGATGGCGAATGGGTAAATGCAGCGCTGAGCATAGATTAGGCGTGTCTGCTTAGTACGTCTTAATTAACCACGCCATATCTGTGGGGCATTTATAGGTCTTAAAGTGCCAGCTCATGGTTACCATAGCCATCATATATTGATCTGAGCTGGCAGTGTTGCCACGCTGCTTATCTTTTCTGCCCAAAGGGTTGGTGGAATTTAATTCTACAGAGCGATCCTGCAATGCATAGCCGGGAGAATTGGTGGTAACCAGAAATTTGTTCGCCCCTACATAGGTTGTGCTTACATCATCCATGTAGTCGGTAAGGGTAAGGCGGTCGGCAACTTCAATAGTCATGTTTACACCGCCTTTTAGCCAAAACTTAACGCCTACGCCCAGCGGAAAGCATGGGGCGAAGTTGGTGTACTTTCTACTTTTATAACCCACATTCTGACCTTCTGTGCCCAATGGACGTAGATCGTATTCCTGCCCTTTGAAAACAGTATATGGGTTGTAGTAAAAACCACCTATGCCGCCGGTGAGGTAGGGGGTGATGCGGTGTTCTTTATCGCCGGTTATGAAGCTGAAGAAATTGAATTCGGATTGAAATGCAACTTCAAAGATATTGCTCTGAAAATTCAGGTTGCGTTGCTTGCTGTAAAGGTCTGAATTGAATTTATCGTCGTAACTAACGTGGGTGTAATTGGCGACCAGTTTTACAGAAATATAGGGATTGATGTGGCGGCGTGCATAAATTCCGTAAGCCCCCGAAATGGTTTTGAATCCATAGCTGTCGTTGAGGTCGCCAAAATACTGAGAGCAACCCAGCGATAATCCAACTTCAGTTTTGGTAAAGTAGGTTTGCGCTTTCGTTACCGAAAACCCAAATAATGCTAATAGTGTAAATACAACCGAAGAGGTTTTTTGCATACTATAAGGAAACGAACCGATTACTACAAAATTGCCGGACTAGCCCAAACACGTTTGAAACGCCAAAAATAGCTTTTTATTGTGTTGTGCGCTAAATGATTACTATGGCATTATGCAAAACACACTATTTTTTTACGCCCACTATCACATCCGACTCATCGTTGGTGCGGAGCACAATGATTGGTTGGTGTGTTTTTTCGGATGTTTTCAATAATTCCAGATAGGCCGGGTTGGCATTGTTAGGTAGCTTGAAAAAACGGGCCGATTGCAGAAATATAACCGTAACAAAAGTTTCGTCTTTGCTCGCAGGCCTGATGGCCGCTACCGTCATTTTAGTTTCCAATGGCTTTTTCTTCTTTTTTCGCTGCGCAAATGCCGAACATGACTGCAACCCTACAACTAAAAACAATAAGATCAGCACACCTGTACGGTATGCTGATCTTATTACGGGGTGAAATGTATTTTTATTTATGGACATGTTATTCTCATGCTATAGCTCGATAGTGTGCTGTTTGTTGAGCTGTAAGTGGGGTCGGTATTGAAAGTAAGGCCTGAGTAGCCAGATGGGCTGTAGGAAGCCGTTGGCTGAATATTAATCATAGTTACATTGGCTGTGCTTGAGCATGCAGGGTTTTCCTGGAAATGCAACCAAGTAGACAACAATACGGGTTGGTCGAACATTGCAGGGTCGAACACATAGGCTTTTACGCCTGTTGGGGTATTTACGTTTACCAGCGGCGCCACATGATACCACCATGTCACACAGCAGCCGCCCCATTTAAGCGCCTTAACGCTAAGGCGGTCGCTGCCTGAATTAGCAAAACTGAATATTTTGTGTGTTGCGTAGTTGTATTTTTTATTAATAATGTAGCACATTTTATGCGCGCGGGCATAGCAACCGTCCTGGCAATATTGGAAAGAAATACACTGATCGATAGCGTATGGGCCGGGCAACGCACAGCATTGATGCGTGATGTAATCGAACATCAGATTGGCGGTAGCCAAATCGGGTATAATATTAGTCAAGCCTGCGCTTGTTTTGTCCATGATGCCCAGTGCGTCGGCGCTGTTTATCTCATCTGGGTTTACATGTGCCATATCTACGCTGCGTACTATGCCGGGTGTAGACAGCACAGGGGCTGCGCTATGCGCGGCGCTTTCCTGCTTAGTTAATGGTTCGGCTGCTTTCACTATGCCTGTCCATGCGTTGAACGTAATTTTTACGCCCGCTTTTGCCGCCAGTCCATTCTCCAGTTTGGCAACAGCGGCTGCATCTGTTACAGTAAACAGTTCGGCCAGTTCGCAAAACGCTACCTCGCTCGAACGGCCATCTTCGGCTCTGCGAATGTTGGCGACGGTTACAATTGCCGACTCATCTGACGATGATAGCCTGCTACCGGTGAGTAGCGGCGTTTTTGTGGTTTGAGCTATTGTCTCTTTGGGCGTTGCAGGCGCCGGTGCGCTCTTGTTGCACGAATTGATTGACGCCAGTATACCAGCGACAGCTATTGCATATGCGGCAACCGTAGTCGCGGCTTTTCTCCTTAAAGTAAACTTGCTCATCACAAAATATTTTAAAATAAACTACCGTTTTCTGAAAAAAGACGTCAGAAGCCACACAAAATACAAAGGTTTTTGGTATTAGCAAAAATAATTTTCATGGCTTTTATTTTAGCTTTTATTACACAGGTATTCAGATTTATTCTAACTTACAGTGCTTTTAAATTTTTTACAGAAACAATACCCCGATGATGAAAAAAGTATTTTCACTGCTTTTAACCTGCTGTATTTTTCAGGCGGCTAATGCCCAACATTCAGTTAAAACTACTGCCATGACAGGCGCACATGCAAACCTTGTAAATGGTTTGCTACAAGCCAATAATAGGACACACGCAGCAGCGAAAACAACATCGACCGGGAATAGGGTTATCGCGCAAAGTACGCGCGACAACACACTTGGTACGCTAACCGACTCATCGAGTTTTAAGTACACCACCTATCGTGGATCTACTTACGATTACAGTAATCTCAATTATCCGTTCAACTACCCATACAATGCCTCGCCCATGTTCGACTACATGGGAACATTTACCAAACCTCAGGTAATGTATGACACTTGCCGTCACTGGCAGGTAGACCCCAATACGCTTGTATACGGGTATTTTTCTACAGGATGCGCTAACTATACGCCCGATAATAAACTTGATTTGTTTACCATGCTTTGGGCCGATTCTGTATCGAAAAGCAATATGCGCTTTTTTAATACTTTCAATACGCTTAATGATATTACCCGCGCCGACCGCTACCGCTGGCGTTCGGGTGTGTTGGATAGTGGTTTCAGGCAGTTTTTTACCTACAATACGGCCAACAAGCTGATAAAAGACAGCGTTTATGAATATCACCTGGGCGTGTGGCGCATAGCTGCAAAAACGTTCTATACCTACGATCTGGCCAGCAACCTGACACAAATAGACCATTATGTAAATACAACAGATACCTCATTTTTGTTGCCGCTTATTGAGCAACTCAAATATGTAAACACCTACGACATTAGCAACAGGTTGGCAACGGTAGAGGCAAGCTACTACGATGGTACAACGCTTGCGCCGTATATAAGAGATACGTTTGCCTATACAGGCGGCTCAACTTTTCACACAGCCTGGAGGCAGCATCAATGGGATGCAATAAACAGGTATTGGGCGCCCATGTTCAACATGACCAAAATACTACTGGGCGGCCAACCCGATACGGTATATATACAGGGCTTTGATAGCTTGCTGAATGCCTGGGTGCCGGCAACCATGATAAAAATGAAATACAATTCCAATAACGACCCGGACACTATGCTGGACTACGAATTTAATTTCGTGTCTTTTCCGGCTACGCCCGACTTCACCACGGTGTACTATTACGAAACATTTACTTATTTTCTGAAAGAAGAACCGCTTGCAGGACTGAGTCAGAAGGCATACGCCTACCCAAATCCAGCAACGAACACCCTGACCATTGCCGCCGAATTGCCTGAGCAAACGCCGGTAAGTATTACTGTTATGAATATTGCGGGACAAACAGTAAGCAAAGAGCAATTTGCATGGCGCCGCGGATTGCAATTACCTGTTGACTACCTTACTCCCGGCCAGTATTGGCTATCGGTAACAGACAATTCGGGGAATGCGGTGATCAGGCAGGCGTTTATTAAACAATAGCTCGCAGTAGTCATTCGGTTTGCCTATTTGTTTGTATTTTCGGGAATGGCCTCAGTAGCTAACATATCTGTGATTAAAGTGGATGGCGGTAACCTAAGCAACACCGCCGATGTGCTGGCTGTAGAAGAGCCGCTGGAGATAAGGCTGGAGTATGGGCCCAAAGCTAACCGGATAAGCAAAGTAATATCTGTGACTATGCGCACACCTGGCGCCGATGATGAATTGGCTACTGGATTTTTGTATACCGAGGGGGTGATACAGCAGTATACCGATATAGAACGCATATACAAATGCAAGCCCGCCAACGACAATGTGATTTGCGTTTCGCTCACCGAACAGGCTACCCCCTTAGTGGGCAAGCTCGATCGTAATTTTTACACAACCTCCAGTTGCGGCGTATGCGGTAAGGCTTCTATTGATGCTGTGCGCACAGCCTGCAACCTACCCGATACATTCGATAGTTTCCGCTTTCCCGCTTCGCTGTTGGTAGCTTTGCCCGATGCATTGCGCAAAAGTCAGGATGTGTTTCAGCGCACTGGCGGGTTGCATGCTTGCGCATTATTCGATGCTGCCGGGCAAATGGTGACGCTGCGCGAAGACGTGGGCAGGCACAACGCCCTTGACAAACTGATAGGAGCTGCCTTGCAGCAAAATATAGTGCCGCTTGCCAATCATGTATTGTTGCTAAGCGGGCGCGCCAGTTTTGAGCTGGTGCAAAAGGCTATTATGGCCGGTGTTAAGGTTGTGGCGGCAGTAGGAGCCCCGTCGAGCCTGGCAGCCGAAATGGCCGAAGAGTGGGGTATGACGCTGATAGGTTTTTTGCGCGGCGACAGGTTCAATATTTATTCGGGCGCAGAAAGAATCGTAATTTAGCGCTATGAAAATCCGTATCAAAGGCAATTCTATCCGTGTGAGGTTGTCGCGCACCGAGGTAAACAATTTTGGCGCATTAGGCTATTTAGAAGAACATACCGAGTTTGGCCCAACCACGCTTACCTACGCGCTGGAATGCAGCAACGATATAGACGCACTGGGCGCTGCTTACGAAGATAATAAAATAACTATGTATGTGCCGCTGGCCATGCTGAGCGAGTGGGTGGCTACAGAAACAGTAGGGTACAATGGCGCAGTAGAACTGGGCGAAGGTAAAAAACTGTCGCTACTGCTGGAAAAAGATTACCAATGTATAGACAACTCATCCGAAGATCAGTCGGATAATTATATTAATCCGAATAAAGTGTGTTGATGAGCTTTTGTTTTGTACACAAGCGCTAAAAACAACAACGCCCCGAATGAAACCATCCGGAGCGTTGTTGTAAATTATTTAATTGACTATTTTTCAATAGCTGCTATTACTTCTGGGCTGGCTGGTTTTGTACCCGATGGGTACACTGCTATCAGCTGTCCTTTTTCATCTATCAGGTATTTCTGAAAGTTCCACTTTACTTCACTGTCTTTCAGGTTGTTGTATTTTTTGTTAGTCAACCACTGGTATATTGGCGCCATGCCGCTGCCCACTACCGATATTTTGGCAGCCATAGGGAAAGTAACGCCATAGTTTTTCTGGCAAAAAGAGGCTATCTCTTTGTTAGTGCCAGGCTCTTGCGCGCCAAAATCGTTGGCAGGGAAACCTACTATCACCAGCTTATCCTTAAATTTTTCAGACAGCGACTGTAGTTCGGCATACTGAGGGGTATAGCCGCATTGCGATGCCGTATTGACAATCATTATTTTTTTGCCCTTGTATTTGGCAAAATCAATAGAACCGCCATCCAGTGCAGTTACCTTAAAGTCGTAAATCGTTTTAGGAACATCAGCTTTTCCCGGCATAAAAAACATAAAAAATTTGAGTAATACAGCAATGCTTAGTGTCATGACCAATAGTTTTTGAATGTCAAAGATAGCAGATGGGTATTGCACCCGATTGCTGAATTTATAATACCTGTATAGTTAGCGTTTATTCCCACTCAATAGTTGCGGGTGGTTTAGAACTTATGTCGTACACCACTCTGTTAATGCCGCGCACACGGTTGATGATGTCGTTTGATATACGCGCAAGCACATCGTAGGGCAGGTGGCACCAGTCGGCCGTCATACCGTCTACCGATGATACGGCTCTCAATGCGCAGGTAAATTCGTACGTGCGTTCATCGCCCATTACGCCCACGCTCTGCACCGGCAGCAAAATGGCGCCTGCTTGCCATACCTGATTGTACAATCCGTTGTCGCGCAGGTGCTGAATGTATATAGCATCGGCCTCTTGCAGCATGGTAACCTTTTCTTCTGATACAGCCCCCAATATACGGATACCCAAGCCCGGCCCCGGGAAGGGGTGGCGGCCAATGAAAATATCGTCTATACCCAACTCACGACCCACGCGGCGTACCTCGTCTTTAAACAACGCGCGCAGCGGCTCTATGAGCGATAGATGCATGATTTCGGGAAGCCCACCCACATTGTGGTGCGACTTGATGGTAGCCGACGGCCCATGTATAGACATAGACTCAATAACATCGGGGTAAATAGTACCTTGACCAAGGAAGCTGACATCGGTAAGCTTAAGCGCTTCTTCATGAAATACTTCAATAAACAGGCCGCCTATTATTTTTCTTTTTTTCTCCGGGTCGGCTACATTGGCCAAGCCATCGTAGAAGCGTTTACGGGCATCTATACCCTTGGTGTTCAGCCCCAGGTGCTTGTAGCCGTCCAGCACCTGCTGAAATTCGCCCTTGCGCAGCAATCCGTTATCTACAAAAATGCAATACAGATTGTCGCCTATGGCTTTGTGAATAAGCGTGGCAGCTACAGTGCTGTCTACGCCGCCGCTTAGCGCCATTACTACCTTTTTGTCTCCGGCCTGTTCTTTTATGCGGGCCACAGTTTCGGTAATGAATGCCGCCGGCGTCCAGTCTTGCTGGCAACTGCAAATATCTACCACATAGTTTTTCAGCAACTGGCGGCCATCTACGCTGTGCGTTACCTCGGGATGAAATTGAATACCGTAAACGGTGTTTTTGGCAAAAGTGGCGTCGGTTTTGAATGCCGCAACCGGAATATTATCTGTACGTGCTATAACGGTAAAATGCTCCGGTACGCGCTTTATGGTGTCGGCATGGCTCATCCATACCTGCGACCCTTGACCTATAGTAGCAAACAGTTTATCGTCGTTTACGTCTTGCAGGTGAGCACGACCGTACTCGCGGTGGGTAGAATTGCCCACTTCGCCGCCCGATAGTTTCGCCAGCAGTTGTGCGCCATAGCATATCGCCAGCACAGGCAGCTTGTTGGCCATGGCGGCTATGTCTACCATAGGGGCCTTAGCGTCGTTTACAGAAAACGGGCTGCCGGAAAGTATCACGCCCTTCAGCGACTCATCGTACTGTATAGGCTTGGTGCAGGGCTGTATTTCGCAATACACATTCAGCTCGCGAATATTGCGGGCAATAAGCTGGGTAAATTGCGACCCAAAATCGAGTATCAGTATTTTATCGTTCATCCGTTGTTGGTATTACCTTAATTTATGAACGCTTAACGAACATAAAGTCCGTTAAGCGTTCGGTATTTTTTTTGTAAAATATCGGCGCAGTCCAGAGGCTTAAGCCTGACCCGGAGGCACATTCAGGTTGAAAGGAGCGTTAGTTGGTTCCTGATCCTTGATGATGCCATACTGAGTTTCAAAGCGTTTCACATTGTCTATAAGAGCGCGCATCAGGCGTTTTGCATGCTGCGGGGTCATTACCATACGCGATTTCACTTTAGCCTTTGGTACATTGGGCATAACATTTACGAAGTCGATAACGAATTCTGCAAACGAATGCGTAATGATAGCCAGGTTGGCATACTGGCCATCAGCCATTTCTTCTGTTAGTTCGATGTTTAACTGCTGTTCCGGGGTTATTTGTTGATCTGCCATAGATTATTTGTTTTAAATCTGGTTGCGAATTTAGGCTAATTTGGCTAAACGGCAGGATGTGTAATTAGATAATTGTGCAAAAATAAAAGTTGCATTGTTGAAAACTGTGTTTTACCCTTATTTATATCTGCAAATGCTTGCGGATGGCGCGGTTTTTCTGTTATTCGCTGTTTTGCGCTATTTTTGAAACCTTATGCGCCGGTACTTACCTGTTATATTGTTTTCTTTTTTGCTCGGCTCGTGCCGGCCGTATGTTTTTCCACCCAAACCGCCGGGCTACTTTCGTATAGACACCCCTGCATTTCATGAATATCGCGTTTTCGACAGGCCCGGATACCCTTATACTTTCGAATATCCTGTATTTGCAACCATAGAAAACGATACGGTATTTATGGGCGAAAAGGCCGACAACCCTTATTGGATAAATGTAGTAATGCCCGGCCTGAATGCAGTGATAAATATCACCTACCGCGCCATATCGCCGCAATACCCCTATGCAAAGCTGGTGGAAGACGCCTATGGACTTTCATTTTTCCATCACGAAAAGGCCGACTATATAGAGCCTCAGGGCTATACCAATATGTATGGAGTAAGCGGCATACTGTATGTAGTGGGCGGCAATACAGCATCGCGCTACCAGTTTACAGCAACCGACACGGTAAGAAACTTTGTACGCGGCGCACTCTATTTCGACGTAACTCCCAATGCCGACTCACTGAAACCCGCCACCGATTTTCTGGAGCAGGATATACAGCATATGCTACTGACGCTGAAATGGAGGTAGCGGCTTAATTTATGCCGGCCGCCGCTAATAATATGTTGTGTAGCTGTAGTTTTATTCCTACTTTTGCGCCTCCAAATAATGAGTATATCTTTTTATTTACGGCGGTCTCATAGTTCAATGGATAGAATAGAAGTTTCCTAAACTTTAGATCCAAGTTCGATTCTTGGTGAGACCACAAAAACAAGAGCGGGTGGGCAGAGCGAGAGCGATGTTGCCCGCTTTTTTCTTTGTACTCGCGCTGTTGCACGCGCTAAAATATTTTTTTGTCCCCGAAAAGTCTCTGCTTTTCCATAGTGAAATTTGATACTAGAACTTGCATTGCACAGGTACGAAATACTGCCTGAATAACAGCTTTCCTATTTTTCATGATATTGCGTTGCACTTTTGCAGTATGTGTACTCTTTTTGTGTATTAACGCCTACATGATGCAGTTGTAGGGTATCATGCTTAGTACACATGCGGGCTTTTTAATGATTCAATCTTCGTTTGATACTGATTTATTCAGATTTTTTGCCCAACTTTTTCATCTCCTTCTTTTCAAGGTTCTTTATACTATCAGCCACAGGTAGGTTTTCCGGCATTTCACCTCCCAGTTCTTCTATAGTTTGCCTTACTTTTTTCCCCACCTCAAAGTGCGCCTTATTCGCAGCATCTTTTTTAGATATTTGTTCCCTTCTCAGTTTTTCTTCGGTTTGTGTGGCCCTGAAAAGGTTTGCAGCAAGTTCTGTGCTACCCATATGGTCCAGTATTTGTTGGCTTTTCTTTAGCCCTTTCTTTGAGTGAATGCTTTTCGCATCCAGCCCGCCATACAGTCCTTTGTAGCCATAGTTTTGAAATATTGCGTAATCAATCGGGTCTATTACACCAGCGTCTTTTGCAGCGTCGGCAAGCTGGCTATTGTGCCTTTTCATTTCGTTTCGTAAAAACAGTCGCCTTTCATCCTCAGTAGTCAGACTGGTGTATTCGGTCATTTGCCTTATTTCCTGCAGGCGAGTTTGCACTGCAAAATAGGTTTGTCCCAATGCTACTACTTCCTTACCCGGGTCTCCGTTTTGCACTATTAAGTAGCAGGCATACCTCGTCAGATTTACATCCTCTATTTTTCGTTTTGCACCTGATCCTATGTCGACCATATCGTGGTCATCCACGAAATGGTTTCCTAAATTCTGCCCACTATTTCGGCATGCCTCTTTAGCTCTATCTATTACTGGTTTAAAATTCCTGTACTCGGCATATTCCAGCACGGCGGCCATTTGTCTTGCACTCCAGTATTCCATGCCATTGGCATCAACCCGCTTCATTTTTTCAAATACGGTCTGTGTATTGGTGTCTATTGCTTTTGCCATTTTGAGTATATCGTATTCTGTTAGCGCTATTTTCTATTCCAAATATCCTGAATTTCCTGTAAATCCATCCTGATATTTCCTACTAATACACCTTCGGCACACCCCATTTATTACTTGGGTTTTTCTTAGCTTTGCCTGTAACGCTCAGCGATAGCTCATAACCGTGGTCACCACCGCCTATCATGTCAAAATCGGACTTAATGATATCGTTGTAGCTAAACCCTATGCGCACATTTTTACATTCCAGCCCTATATTGGGTGCTACTTCCCTATAACTGGATTTGTATTGCATAGCGCAGCCTATATAGAGTATAGTACTTTGCTCCTTGCCGGGATTGAATACGTATCCGGCTGTTGCATTGATAATTGACTCCGGTTTCAATTCATATCTCATACGGCACAATGCGTTTGTGTTCAGTACAATGCGCTTGCTAAGATCAATATTTGCGCTAACATTGAAGGTGTGAGTTATTTGTATGTGGTCGTCATAGATATTTTTATGAAAATTGTGCAGGTACGCATGTCCTATTGCATAACCACTCGCTACTGCTACTTTGTCATTAATTTTTTCAGTGTAGTTTATCCCCATATTGAGTTCGGTATAGGGTTGACTTTTATATATTTTTTTATTAAAAAGTGGCCCATGACTGCTATAATCAAGATATTCTTCTGAAAATTGCGTACGTACTCCCTGAAAGCCCACCGACAAATGCCTCATTCGTGCTTTGTCGCGCCCTATAGATTTGTGGTAGGCAAGCGACAAACCTATATCGGCATTTTCTACTCCCCATATTGTTCCCAGTTTTCCGGTAACGCCAAACACACCAAAACCCAATGCATCTCCTTTGGGTAATGCGTTGTGTAGCAGTGGCATGTCGAACGACAAAGCCCCAATTTTTGTAAACTTGGCGAACTCAGAAATATACCGCTCTCTTCTGAAATTGGCCGATACCCGGTAGTCGCCATCTATAAGTCCTGCATTTGCAGGGTTGTACAGCACAGGCGATACATTGTATTGTGTAAATAGTTTGTCTTGACCTTTAGCAGTAGCAGCTATCAATAACGTAACCGCAATTGCAATAACTAATTTTTTCATAGGTAACCGGTTAATAAAATGGGGTGAATAATTGCTGCTAAAGACGGTAAATGTAGCTTGCCGGTTGGGGTATTTATGGCTATTTCAATATTTATATTTTAGTGTAGATGATTGTTATTTAAACTTTCTTAATGCTGCTGTTAACCTATAAGGAGACAGTCAATTGTAATTTGCCGCCCAAACCTGTTTCAATAATTTTTCGTAAAGTAGAAATACGTACTTCTTTCCAGCAGCAATTTACTGAAACCTTAACCCATTCACCTTTATTTGTTACATTTGAAACAAGTCCTATTATCGCGTTTCTTCCCCAAATTTCCGTAACCTTTTTAAACACATATTTATGAAATTAGGTGCATTTTCTGTAAGCCTCAGCGTAAAAGACATACGGGTATCGAAGCAGTTTTACGAAACGCTTGGTTTTAGTGTTTTTGCCGGCGGCTTAGATAAGAACTACCTGATTATGAAAAACGGCGATGCACTTGTAGGCCTTTTTTAGGGTATGTTCGAGGGTAATATACTCACCTTCAATCCCGGATGGGACCAAAATGCGAACAATCTTGTGGATTTTGACGATGTACGCTCTATTCAAAAACACCTTAAGTCGAACAATATCAGCCTTTCAGCCGAAGCCGATGAGCAAACAACCGGCCCGGCAAGCATTATGTTCACCGACCCCGATGGCAACCTTATTCTCGTGGACCAGCACCGATGACGCAAAGTAGGATTTTGCGTTCGTTTTGTTGGTTTTTGTTTACTCCGTTTCTGCTGAGTGTTAATAAGCGAGTAGCTTTCTATAAGGTTATTACCTTACCACCATCAAAACTTGTATGCTCGCCATACCTTACATAGCCCAATTGGTTGGTGCGTAGTTGGGTGGCGCCTATGGCAAAATCTGGGGTGTTGGCGTGTGTGTGGCCATATATCCAGTAGTCGGCGCCTGTATTGAGTAGGTAGTCGTGCATTTCGGTTGCAAAAGCCATGTTCAACAGGTCGCCGCGATATTTTTCAGGATAGTTGTGGAAAGTAGGCACATGGTGCGTCATCACTATTTTTTTGGCAGTCGTGCACTGCCCAAGGGCGTGGTCTATATACTGTAGGCAGTTGGTATGAAGTTCATTATAAGCGGAAATACTCAACTTTTCGGCGCCATTTTTTATTACATGAAAGTCGCTCATAGCCCTGCGAATATTCCATTCGTATTCTGGGTCTATTTTACTCCACAGAGTAGAGCAAATCAGTGAAATGTCGTCTATTACTACTGTTGTGTTATTCTGCAGAAATACATTTGACCTGATTGCTTCTTTGAATGCCCCGCTCCGCAGCGCTATATCAGAGCCATAATACTCGTGATTGCCCGGTATCCAGTAAACAGCCTTGTAATGGTCGGCCACAAAATCAAAAAAATCGTTGTGGTAGTTCAGTTGCGTATATGGCATTAAATCGCCGGCAATAAGCAGTATGTCGCCCATTACGCGCAGGGGATTTTTAATTACCCATTTTTTATTCAATTCAAATTCTAGATGTAGGTCAGAGCAGTATTGTATACGTACAGGCAAAGGGGGCGGATTTTGTGATCAAATTTACTTACCAAATGGCATATGTTATTTCACCTGTTAATTACCAGAAACATCCGTCTTTGCTATAACGCTTCTTATTACATTGTCAAGGTCAGTAATAATAATCCTTAGGTTTTTAAGGGCTTCCATGCTCAGTTCTGAGTTCTTATCAGTTTCTCCCTCTATGAGACTGAGTAAACCCAACGCTGTAGCAACAGGCGCCCTTATTATATGCGACTGAAGAAACGCAATTTCAGACAGTCGCTGTTGTGGAGTCAGGTCTTTAAAATAGGCGGCAGCATAAAGGATGCCGTTTTCTTCAAACCTATCTGCAGAGGTAATTGCTACCGGAACTTTGTGTCCGTTTTTGTGCAATATATGAGCAGTAACTTCGTGATAGTCGTCGGAACTTATAAATCGCTGAAATTCCTGTCCAATAAATTCAAGTTCTTCTGGTGGGTGTAAATTAGATTGGTGGATTCCAACCAAATCCTCACATGAATATCCAGTCAGTCTGCATGCAGCTTCATTTGCATATAGTATATATCCTGTTAGCACATCGGCTACAAAAACGGCATCCCTGCTTGCTTTTACAAGTATTTTTAGGAGGTCAATCATTAAATTAGTGGCTGTCCAGGTTTTATCTGCATATATAGTTTTATATGCAGTATATGTATGGCGAAGATAATCAGTTTATTGTAGAACTGCAGGAAATATTGAGAAATTTATGCCTGTATGGTGTTTTTTAATGAACAGACTATTGCACAAAGAAAACACTTGGAGTGTTTTCTTTGTGCAATAGTTTACTTTATAATTAGTGTAAAGGCTTCCTGCACATACTACGTTGTTGCTTTCATCACTGTAATTGTATACTTCCTTCCATTTATTGCTATTCATGTTTGGTCCGGTACTTAACAGCAGTTCGTAACCGCCATCGCCAATAAAGTTTTTAAATTATAAAAATCCAATTTTGGCAAGGATGTATAAATGACTCCTTGTTTGTTAGTTTCCAGCGACTCTGATTTGGTAAAACGTTATTTTTGAATTTTTCTATCAGGCTTGGGTGACTATTTTTTCGAAAACGTTACTGATTTATTAGCAAGGTATTTGTAAATATTAGTATTTTGTTAGCCTATTATAGGCTATGCGCTATCTGGTACTTTTTGGGGTATTTTTTATTTACACCTGCATTTACGCGCAGCAATCACCCGTTCACTTTCCTGATAATAGCGAAAAGTACTACTGTCTGTATACTAATGCATATTTAATGCGTTCTCCCTATGCCAAAGTACGCGATACTCTGGAAAAACTGCAAAAAGCTGCATTTGAAAGCGGCGATCGGGAGCTTGAAGGTAGCCTGAAATTGTTTGCGTACGTAAAAATGAACCAGGAGCAGTTAGTAGGCGCTGATACTACAGTATATAGGTTGCTAAGTCTTGCCACCTATGCAAATACACAAAAATTGAGACGCTTGGAAGCAAATGCGCTTCAATCGTTGGGTACCATTTACAACAGAAGTCAACTGCAAAGTGCGGCCGCAGAGCAATTTGTGGCTGCCTATTCGATCTATTCGAAATTTAATTTTATAGAATTTCCACAGAAACAGGATTATGTCTATGAAATTGGATTGATGTATTACAAGTATCAGGACTATGAAAATGCCATAAGGTACCTCAAGGAAGCGCTTTATTTAAAACAATCGAACTCAAGCCAATTCTCCCCAATATCTAATGCAATTGGGTTGTGCTATAGGAACATGAAGCAGTATGATAGCGCTATCTACTATTTTATTAATATTTATGACACTGCATTGCGCAGAAATGATAAGGTATGGATAGGCCTTTCGCAGGGTAATATAGGCATCACTTATTTTTATCAAAACAAGTATAAGGAGGCAGAGCCATTGCTCCAAAAAAACATTAAATCGAGTGTCGCCAATTCGAGTATTAAAGATGCCGTTACATCAATGACAATATTGGCTGCAATTTATGAGCAGTGGGGTAAGTATGATGATGCAGAGCAAATATTATTAAATGCGCTGGCATTTGCTCATGAGAAGTCCTTTTGGTCTGATTATGTACTTGCAGAGAAGATTTATGAACAACTTCACAAGGTCTATCGCAGCAAAAAACTATACACCTTCGCCTCTTTGTATGCAGACTCAGCGCTGATGGCAAAAGACAGCGTTGCATCACGTAACAATGCGATTGTCATCTCGAAAGCGCTCGAAAAACAAAATTTTATCAGCAAGAAGTTCGCCGATGAAAAACGGCAAAATCAGGAAATACTAAATAAAGTAGAAAACGATAAAAGGCAAATGGAACAGCAGCAACTGCTGTACAAATTTGTTATAGGTTTTCTAATTGTAGTGTTTATGTTGGCAATAGTTGTTAACCGCAACCGCAACAATCTGTTGAAAATATCTACCAATAAAAAGGACGCGCCTGAAATTGTAGTGCAGAAGATGTCTATTGTTATCATTTCTATCGCTACTTGCGCCGCTGCATTAGTTTGGACGAGTTTGTATTATTATTACTATGGTATATGTGTGGTTACTATATTGCCATTTACTTATTTTCTATTAGTGGGGCCATCCTTGCTCATCTATTTTTTCATCAAAAAAACGCAGTTGCTTGTTAATGTTCAGTTGTTCTGTATTTTTTTTATTACGCTGATGATAGAATTTTATAGTGGCGGATTTAAGGGAGGTGTAGTAATAAATTGGGCTTTTCTTGCGCCCGTTGGCGCGCTTATGTATAAGGGTATAAGGCATGCTGCTTTTTGGATGATATTATTTATCGTTTCTATTATTTGCCTTGCGGTATTTTACGAGCATTTCTTGCCATTTTATCATCCTATTTCAGAAGTGGCGCAGTATATGTTTAATTGTATGAACATAATTGGCCCTGCTATCGTTATCTATTTCAGTATGCAGTTTTTCGTGAAGTCTGTGATAAGGGATGGTAGGTTGCTACAAGAAAACAACCTTTTATTGTCAAATACACTGGGTGAATTAAAGCTTGAAAAACAAAAGTCAGATGATTTGTTGCTGAATATTTTGCCGGAGGAGGTTGCTGACGAGCTAAAGTTGAAAGGTACCACAAAGGCCACGTATTTTGATAATGTTACTGTGCTCTTCACAGATTTTGTGAATTTTACGAGTGCAGGGGCGTTTATGGATCCTCAGAGCCTGGTTGATGAATTGCATACTTGTTTTAAAAAATTTGATGAAATAACGAGTAAGTATGGTATCGAGAAAATAAAAACGGTTGGCGATGCTTATCTCGCAGTATCGGGATTGCCCGTTGCAAATACCCAACATGCCGAGAACACGGTAAGCGCTGCCACAGAGATAAGCGCTTTTATGCGGGAGAGATTATCAATGCAGGAAAATAACACCTTTGCAATAAGGATTGGCATTCATAGCGGCAGCGTTGTAGCGGGCGTAGTAGGTGTTAAGAAATTTGCTTATGATATTTGGGGCGATACTGTAAATACAGCAGCCCGTATGGAGCAAAACAGTACGTCGGGACATATAAATATTTCACAGACTACTTATAATCTGGTTAAGGATAAGTTCAAATGTACCTATCGCGGTGAGATCGAAGCCAAAGGCAAAGGAATGTTGAAGATGTATTATGTGGAGTAGGATGGGGTATATTTCGTAGCTCCCGCGCCTAAAATCAGGGAGTTTGTGATACTGATTTTTGTTGTTGTGGTGGTGTTTGCTTTTGTTGCGCTGCAATAATATTGTTTATTCGTCTTCAAGCAGAGCAATTACAGATTTTATAAGGTGTCTGTATGTTTTTCTTAAACTCAACCAACTATTTCCAGTTTAGCCACAATCGTTAGCTCCTACCGAAAATCGCCTTTGTACCGAGGCGTTATCAGAATACTTTGGTAAACCCGGCAAACACAACAAGTATACCGGCGCTGGTAAGACCATAAAGTACAATAGGAAAACTGCCTGAAGAAAAAGAAGAAGTGATGGTTAGGAGAAAACTGGCAAAGCAGATTACAGCCCCTACTAAAATAAGTGTTAGGCCTTGCGACATGCGTTTCGCCTGGCGCAGTTTTATGGTTTCTTTTACCAGTTCTGTTACGATTTCCTCCTCATAACCTTCTATCAGCAAGTCGTTGGTTATTTGTTCCCTGCCTTGTCCGTCATCAAGCAAGTGAAGGATTTTCTCCGTTAGCGGGCCATGTTCCGTTATTTCCATCATAATGCATTCGTTATTAGACCATTTAAAATTATAAAATCTAATTTACAAATCAAAATGGGCATATTTTTTATTCCATCAATTTCTATCGTCATAAATGTGGCGCTATTACTCTGTATTTTATACAGCATGAAATTTGACAGTAACTAATGTTATTTTTGCTGCTCACTCCCTGCATATGCTTCAAGTATTATTTACAGAATCACAGATTTTTGCCTCCGACTGGAAGATCTGGTTAATAATATTGTTTGTGATGCTCATAGTGGGTCGTAAATTAGTAATGTTTGCAAAGAGGCCGAGCTCAGTAGGGTGGGGCTACAAAGCTGCGGCAATATTGGGCATTGCGCTACCTGTCGTTCTTGTGCTTGGGTTTATGGCCATGAGCTTGACAACAATTATAGATGCTGAGGGTATTTCATTTGGTTTTTCGTGGGTAGGTAAAACGTCTAATCGAATATTATGGCGCGATGTTGAGAAGGTTTACGTTCGTCAATACAAGCCACTCGATGAGTACGGCGGATGGGGGTGGCGCGATGGCGAGCGACCGGGCGAAGGAGCCTATAATGTAAAGGGCGACATGGGCTTACAACTTATTTACAAGGGCCATAAACGGTTGCTGATAGGAACACAACAGCCGGAAAAGCTAAAAACAATAGTGGATAGTCTTAATAAAAGCGGCATTATTCATTCGGTGGCTAATTGACTTGGTTTAAGCGACTCCTTTGTTTCATAGATTTTTTGAATGTTAGACAATTTAGCAGGGCATTCAGTCGTTTATCATCTTATATAAACCTAATCTTAGCTATAAACCGTGAAGAAGTTAGATATACTGCTTTTGTCGGCTGTTGTATCGGTCTTTGTTTTTTTTAAGACCGACCACCTACCGATAGCTTTTTATTGGGATGAAAGCTGGGTGTATGCTCCTGCTATAAAGCTACTATACCAGCATGGGGTTAGTATAATGCCCAATGCAATACCAGTTGATTTTTCTCGCGGTCATCCGTTGTTGTTTCATGCGGCCTATGTATTATGGATGAGGCTTTTTGGTCCCTCCAATTATGCCATGCACTGTTTTGCATTAGTTATATCTGTTTCGCTGGTAGTGGTGTTGTTCCGGGCTATGTTTAGTTTGTTTGGTAGGCAGGTAGCATGGTTTAGCGTGGTTTTGTTACTCACAGGCAAGGTGTTTTTTGTAGAATCGGCATTTGTGCTTAATGATATAGCGCTCGGGTTGTTTGCATTGCTCACTATTGTCAGTTATTGTCGGCAGCGGTATCATTGGGCTGCACTTTACCTTACTTTACTTGTATTTATCAAGGAAAGCGGCATAGTTGCGGCTGCAGTAATTGCTATTGATATTACAATTGGTTTATTGATTAGCAGAATTACCCTTCGCGAAGCAATGATGCGGTCAATAAGCGTATTAATACCTGCACTTTTTTTGTTTGTATTTTTTGCTGTACACAAGGCTACAATGGGGTGGTTTCTTTATCCCGGTCATACATCAATTATCAATTTCGGAATCGACAATTCCCTAAGTCATTTGTTGATCGGGTTGTCTTATATTTTCTACTACAACCAAATGTATTGTTGTTATGTGCCGCTAGTTGTATTGTCGGTATTTGCTGCATTTAAAAACAAACGGCCAGTTTATGCTGTTGTTCCTGCTTGGTTTGCCCTGTTATTTCTGTTTATTCTATACTTATCCAGTCGCGATTTCGTATACTATATTTTCATTGGGCTTACAATTGCAGGTATCGCGTATTTACTGGTCCGAAAATGGCATGGGCTTAGTGCTATTCAAGAACGGTTTATAAAGTTGTCGATATCGTTTGTTGTCGCGTTTACTTATTTCTGTTGCATCAATTTTTGGGAGTCGCGGTATCTTTTTCCGGCACAGTTGTTTGTGTCTGCGGTTTTACTGCCGGTTTTTTGCAACCATTTTATAATACGGCCCGCCAAAGACCTGCTTGCCTATGTAGTTGCTTTCTCCGCGCTAAGCGGCATACAAAATTTCAAAATAATAGATGATGAGCAATTGATTTTTGATCGCATAGAAGCACAGCAGGCCATAGTAAAATATTGTGTCAGCAAAAAGCTCTACAATAAACATATTTATACAAAGGCATACTTGCAGGGAGTGCATCTTAAAGACCCCAATACGGGGTTTCTGCCAGATACAACTACATTTAGGTATGTGAGCAACAAACTCGATAGCGCCACAGAATACTTTATTTTCGATAATATAGAAGTTGATCCGAGCGATTTTAAAATACAGGATACCTGCAAGCCTGCTTTAGAATATAGTTTTCACAAAGGAAGTGTTACTGCAGGTTTGTTTAGGCGTGTTACTACGGTTAAATAGAATATCAGCTCCCGCGCCCTGCGGGAGCTGACGGATAGGGATTACAGGCTCAACTCATCTTGCTAATTGTTTTTTCGAGTGGTGTTTTTTCAGCGACGCTCGTTTGTGCGCTGCCTGCCTGCGGCGCTTTTTCCTTAGCCCTTAGCGTAGTAAGGGTAAACTGAATGCTGGTTACTGCAATTAGCAGAATTGTAGACACTATAGTATTTACTCTTGTTTCGGGCTTACGAAAACCTGTAAGAAAGAATGTGGGTATGAAAACAAAAAAAGTGATTCCCAGTGTGCACAGCCAAAGCTCGTGTTTGTAGGACCACTGTTGTAATAATGAAAACATAGACAGACAGTACAAAATGCCCACAAGCGCGCCCATTACTAAAATTACTTTGTCGCGCATGGCGCTTACCTCTTTTATTTTTAGTATCACCATCAGCGGTAAGAATAGTAAACTGAAAACAAGGATAGACATAAACAGCAGCGCGCCTGCGCCGGGCCAGTGCATGATTTTAAAGAACGAGCCAACAATAAATCCGATAGCCGATACTGTGCCGGCTGCAAGCATTATTTTTTTCATCGCATAGTAGTGTTTAAATGTTAATAAATCGATGGTTTCCAGTTCTATTTCGCGCAGTTCTTTTCTGTAAAACTGTTTTATGGCGTTTTTATAGAACTCCTCAAAGTCATCGTTCTCTTTGAGGCTTTGCTCAATGATGCAGCACACGTGATCCAGAAGGTTCAACTGCAGGTCCTCCGTTTCAACTCCATTACGTCTAATATCGTCGAGGATATACGTTATCTGTTCTTCGCTTAAGCAATACATTTAGGCTGTTGTTGTTTTTATATCCAGCAAAAAAGTCATTGTGTTCAGAAAGTCGGCAAATTCAGTCACTTTCTCATTTGTTTTTACCGTGCCGGCAGGACTAATGCTGTAGTACTTGCGCATGCGCTTGCCTATATATTCTGTTTCGGTTGTTACCAGGCCTTCGCTTTCCAGTGCATGTAGGGTAGGGTATAGCGCACCTTCAGTTATCTGTATTTTATCCAGCGTCAGCTCTTTCACTTTTTGCGTTATTTCGTACCCATACATTTTTGTGTGGGTAGAGAGCAACTTCAATACTATAGTTTTTAGCGTGCCTTTTATTAATTCTGATGAATAGATCATTTCATGTCGTTTACCTAAGACAAAGATACATAAGACTTCGATGTATTTGCATTTTTCTTGAAAAATATTTTTTGCATGGTCGATCCACCATCTTTAGGGTAGGGCAAAAAACAAAAGCCGGCCAATATTTGTCATTAGCCGGCCTTTTATCGTAAAAGAGGATTAGTATCCTGCTATTTTCATTGCTTCTATATTTTTTTGTGCCATCGTCATTAGGCTGGCCTGTAGTTGTGCTTCTTCCTTTTGCAATGCAAGTTCTTCGGTATTCAATTCGTAGGCTGTTGCCTGCCCTTGACTGAAACGCTGCTGATAAATAGCGATGTTGTCCTTCATCAATGCAATATTGCTTTGCAGGGTTTGGGCAGCGCTTTCCAGATACTTTAGGTCTTCCAAAATCGACTGTAAGTCGGCATCTGATTTTCTGCGTGCGTCTTCAAGCTGGTAGCCAATGGCCAGTTGTTCGGCATCCAGTTGCCGCAAGTGGGTTATACGGGTCGCGCCATTTAGTATAGGCCACTTTACGGTAACCCCAACATAGCTATTACCAAACCAAGAGTTGGCTAAGACAGGGTTAAATATGCTGCTGTACTGATTAGCGCCTAGAAAACCCTGAAGTCCTACTGTTGGTAAGCCTTTTCTGTTTTCAGTAATACGTTGTTTTTGATTGAGTTCTTGTTTGAACGACAGTTGCTCCAGTTCTGGCAATGCAGCGTAGTTAACCGTCGCCGATTTTTCAATCATTGTGAACCGCGCGATGCTTTGTTCGTCTATCGCAGCAGTAAGTATTTGTTGTAGTGGCAGACCAGTAAGGTAGCTAAGGTAAATTTTCTGTTTTACAACGTCTGTTACTACCTGCCTATAGGCGCTGACGGCGTTATTCTGATTTTGTAGCGCTTTATTCAGTTCGGTGCGCAGTATTTTACCCTCGTTGTATTTTGCTGTTACAAGGGTTACTGTTTTTAAGGTGCGTTCGGTATCTATAACCGAGCTGGTTATTTGTCGCTGTTTCTGGCAAATGGTGGCAAAAGTACTTAGCGCCTCATATTTTAATTCTCTGTTTGCAGCGGCTGTTTCCGTGTTTTTCAGGCGTTCATTAAGCCTACTTTCTGCAGCCATGCTACTTATTGTAGCATCGATAAGCGGTTGATACAGGGTAGCGCCTGCGCTTTGCTGCCACGCCGTACCAAATTGGATGGCGCGTTTTTCGTCGGTTGGCACAGCGTTGAATTGGCCTATGGGGAGTATAGATGTCTGAATAATTGGGTTGTACCTATAGTCGTATGCAAGAGATATCTGCGGCCAGTATTTTGCATTTAGTTCCTGCGTTTTCAGGCCTGCTATCAGTTGTTCTTGCTTTTTTGCTTTCAGGGTGTTTTTGTTGTGCAGCGCTGCGGCAATACAAGAGTCGGCAGTGAGTTGTTGCGCCCACAGCTGTTGCGCTGATGCGCCTAACATAACTACTACTGTCAATAATCTTTTTTTCATAGAAGTACTATTATCTGAATACCGAGGCTGGTTCTACACCATTTATTTTCCGGATGGCAAACAGCGAACCGCCAACTGAAATGAATATTGTAATAAGGAATAAACCAAGTATAAGCAATGGAGAATAAGTGTAAACAAGACCTGCATTGTATACCCCCATCCTGAAACCCTCGAGCAACAATATGGCCAATATAAACCCGATAAGCGCAAAAAGGAAGGCCTGTGTAAGTATCAGTCGGCGCACATAACCGTTTGTAGCGCCAATGGCTTTTAGCGTGCCATAATCCTTCATTCTGTCGAGCGCCGATGAGTAAAGGGTTAGGCCAATTATGAAGAACCCGCTGATAATGGCAAATATCACCAGCGAGCCAATACTGGTACCTATATTGGAAGATACAGTAATAAACTTGATGGTGGTGTTTTTCAGGTCCTGACTATCCCATGCTTTTACGCCATAAATTGTGTTGTTGATGTTGTTGATCACCTGCTTGCGACTATAGCCTGGCTTAACTTTTACGGCTACTGCGCTTACTTTATTGACTGGGAAGTTGGCGAAAAAGCGGGCTTTTGATAGGGTAGTGTAAAACAATGCTCCACCAAAGCACCGGGCGTTTTTGGTTTGTACTTTTATTTGGGCGCTTTTGCCATTTATCTCTATTTGTGTGCCAATATCCAGCGAGTTATTGAGCGTGGCAGCATCAAAAAAGTCGGCCGACACTGCGCCGTCCAGTAATAAGTCATCCAGTTTTCCTGCAAAAATTTTATCGCGGCGCGGTCCGGCTACATATTCCGGCGCTTCGCTTCCTATTAGCTGAATGGGAGCAGTTTTGCCGTTGGCAAATTTCAATATTGCTCCTGTAGCTATTATACCATATGTTTGGTCCACGCCATCTATACTCCTTATTTCCCGCGTCAGCCGCTCATCCAAATTGGACAGTTCGTTGGCGTTTTGGGTAATATTGTCCACTACCCAAATCTCGCCCATGTCCTGCCTCGAGTTTTCTACCAGCCCACCCATCAGGCCTGTAAGAAAGGAGAGTATGCCAACCTGTTGTCCTATCAAAAAAATACTGATTACAATACCTATAATAATACCAATACTTTTGGCCTTATCATATTTCATAAACTTATACGCAATTCGCAGCATGGTGGTTGATTATCGTTTTATGATACATTCTACTTTTGCATTGAGTAGCAATTTGGCGTCGGTATCCAGTGTAATTGTTATCTCTCGTACTCTGCGGTCTTCCTTGTCGTCCGTTTTTTCGGCAAAAAGCGATTTTTTCTTTAGGTAGGCAGCCACATAGCTAACGCGGCCTTTCGTAAGTAGGGTAGTTGCGCCCACATACCTTATTTCTGCTTCCTGTTCGGTTTGCACTTTATCGGCAAACAGTTCATCTATTTCTGCCCGCACCACTGCAGGGCCTTCGGCCGCAAACTCAGCATAAGTTTCATTGGCGCCCAGCGCCCCGCCAGCCTTTGCCGAAAGGCTCAGTAATGTGCCATTTGCCGGCGCAGTTAGCGTTTTTTTATTGGCCTCTGTTTTTACCGTAATTAGTTGTCTTTCCAGCTCCGCCAACTTGTTTTGCATTACTGCTACGGATAGTTTTTTTTCCTCCAGATTATTAAGCAGCACATTTAGTTCTGTTCTTGTATCGTCGAGATATTGTTTGGTTTCGGCGCCGCTCTTTACCAATTGTTCAGTACGCTCCAGCAAAGTTTTTTTGTTGGCTATTTTGTAATTCAACTCGCCCATAGCCTTTCGTTCCATCTCCACCTGAGTATTTTGGGTTGTTATCTGGCTCGCGGTTAGTTTTACCTTTTCTTGCGCCACATCGTCGTCCAGTTTCAGTATGGCCTCGCCTTTTTTTACTTGTTCACCCTTGATTTTGAACACCTCCTTTACCACACCGGCATCAGAACTCGCGAGGTTAACAATACCGTTTTCCGGTTCCACTTTACCTACCCCTACTATTTCTTTTATTTGTGTTTGTTTCGTAGCTGCACTTTGGGCTGCTTCTTTTGCCGATTGTTGCTTGTCTTGGCATCCGGTAGTCAGCGCCGCAAGAAGAATAGCGAATAATGCCTGTGTTCGGTAATTCATTTGTATTGTATTTATTGTTTTCAGCAAGTGTTTTGTCAATGTTCTGCCAGGTCTTCGTCTGGTTGGTCCGACGCAATTCCGTTATTCACATAAATAATTCTGTCTGCAAATTGTTTCAGCCTAAGGTCGTGCGTCACTACAGCCACTGCCTTGCCGCCGTCGGCAAGCATTTTTAGTTCGGTCATCACTACGCCCAGGCTTTTCACATCGAGGGCGGCGGTAGGTTCATCACAGAGTAAAATAGAGGGGTTTGATACCAGCGCCCGGGCAATAGCCACCCTTTGTTGCTGGCCGCCGCTCAGCATTTTGGGCAAATTGTTCATACGGTCGGTCATATTCATTTTCTCGAGCGCTTCTGCAGCCCTGCTTTTGGCTTCCTTATAAGGCACATCCATGAGCAACAGCGGCTGCATTACATTTTCCAGACCAGTAAGCGGCGCCAGCAAATTGAAGCTCTGAAATACAAACCCAATATTGTTCAGACGGGTACGGGCCAGCTCTTTTTCCGACAACCCATTTATCAGCACGTCATTGATATACACCTCGCCGCGCGTGGGGAAAATGACGCATCCTAATAACGAAAGTAGGGTGGTTTTACCTGATCCTGACGGGCCCATGATCAGCGTAAGTTCGTTTGTGCGAAAATCGACCGTAGTAGGTTGCAGCGCCGTTATCATAGTGTCGCCGGTTTTATATTCTTTACAGGCGCCTATAAGTTTTCCTACAGTCTTCATTGGTTTGATACTCCTATTTAGACTCCAAATTTAAGACGATTTTGTTAGATTGTAGAAATTAAATTTACGTTTACGTATTGTTTTGTGTAAATTTGGTACGTAATTGTGTAACTTTTTATGAAAACAAAGGCCATATTACTGCAGTTGGTAGATTATCTCGATGAGTTTGAGGCGGAGAACCAACATGCCGAAACGCTCGAAATTGGCGATTTTATTGGTTATTTACATGCGCGGTATCCATTAACCGGCAAAGCAATGAGGCAAATTGGCGGTACGGAAGCGACTTGGATAAAAGAACGGTTTGGCGCGCCTCAGTCCGATATAGCCACACTTATTTCATTGATGTATAGGTATGCAAAGGGATATATTAAAAAAGCGCTTAAAGACAGTCTGATTCAGAATCCGGAAGAGTTTTCTTATCTGATTGTGCTCATGACTTTCGATAGTCTCACAAAAACTGAGCTTATAGTAAAAAACGTAATGGAGAAAACATCTGGAGCGGAGGTAATAAGGAGACTTGTTAATCTGGGACTAATCAGGCAGTTTGCCGATGAGGCCGATAAACGAACAATGCGTGTTGCGGTTACTGATTTAGGTAAAGCTGAACTTACCAGAATAATGCCCAAAATGCAACAGGTTTCTAACCTTGTGGTGGGCGATTTAACGGAAACAGAAATAATGAGCCTGAGCTATATGCTCCGTAAGCTCGATTATTTTCATAATGATATTTACATCAACAAAAGGGATATTGTTAGTATGTAATAGCAAAGGGCGCTGTAAACAAAAAAAAGGCGGGAGATCAACATCTCCCGCCCAAACCAATCGCAGTGAAATCACACACACACTTACTTTTTCACAACTTTCACTGTTTTCACCTCACCATCCAATCCCACACACTTTATTAAATATAAACCAGCCCCAAAACTGCTCATATCAAAACGGCCGCTTTTTACATTGGTCTGCTCCGCTATCACACGTCCGGTTACATCTGCTACAGATACCAATGCAATTGTTTTTTCGCTGCTGAAAAATATGGCGTCCGACGCCGGGTTAGGGTATACTTTTACTTCATTTGCTGTGTTCACTTCTTCCACTCCAGTTGTAATAGCTACTTCAGGTAAGGCGATCAACGCTCCACCTACAGGCAGGCAAGCCCATAATCCAAACTTTTTGCCGTTACTGTTAGCAGCTGTATCCAGAAAGCCAGATGCCAGAACTGTAATTGCAGAATCGGTTAGGCTTAGGCTAAGCAAAGGAGCAGTATAGCGTTTTACCGTGGTAGTTCCGGTAGCGTTTGTTACATCTATTGTATAATCGGCAGGCGTCAGGCTCAAATAGCCTGTGCTGCAAAATTCGCCGAATGATATATTGTCTACTAATACAGTTGTTCCTGTTCTTACATCCACTGTTGGCGCATCGGTTGCTCCATGCATTACAAGTACATCTGTTTTGCCAGTCATAGACGCTCTTTCGCGTGCCAAATCATATACGCTCAATCTGAAAGGAACTGTTGTTCTTGATGGCATATAGCCTGTTGGGCTAACCAGACCAGTTGCGACAAGTATATATTTTTTTGTGCTGTCTAGTGTAACGGTTACACTGTAGATGGTATCCAAAACACTACTACTTGTCTTTGGTGCAATACCCAGTGTTATCGGCACATTTGCCGGAGCGTTGATAAACGGAGTAGCTGTTCTGAACGCAAAATTGTCCAGTAACCTTGTGCTACCCAAATACACATCAACGGAATCTGCAGCAAGATCGGCGCTGTTATGTATTACCTGCACTCTTGCAGTTTGTGCATTGGCCATTATTTGGCTGGCAAGGGCCATGCTGAGGAAAAGTACTTTTTTCATGTTGTTTAGTTTTTTTATCAAAATTATGAACAAAAAGTATTGCATAAACATTTTTTTCCCTTTTATGTTTTGTTTAACAATAGATTGCTTTTGGTTAAACAAAATATCCATAAAGAGGTATTATTTCCCCTGCCGGCTATCAGTTTAATAATCTATTGGTACGGTTGCTACCGTGAAAACACCTTTTTTGAATAGTTAAAATACCTTATTTGCTTTTCGTTTCATTTGTTACATTCGCATTAAACCAAAAAAATATTTTATGAAAAACGCACTTTTACTAATTGCCGGCGCAACATTATTGGCTTCTTGCAGCCAACCTGTTGAAGATGTAACCGTTTACAAAAAACAAATTGATAGTTTGCAAGCAGTAATAGCTAAAACTCAGGCAGCGCCTGCAGATGGCGGCATAAAAACGCAAATGATGGAAGCCACGCCGCAAGGCGGCGCAGCAAACACGAACCCCTGGGCACAATCAATTGATGATGTGTTGATGAGAAAGGGCGAGGCAGATGGGTTAATAACAGATTGGCACACCTATGTTGGCACGCTGCCCGAACCAACAAAGTCGAATTTTAAAAAGTCTTTTTCGTTTGTTATGGATGCCAACATCATAAAGAACCACGTTCTAACAAATGCCAATAATACGCCTACAAATATGGTGGTATACTTGGGTATGAAGTCGGATGGTACGCTGACACTTGTTTACGACGGAGCTTATTTGAAAAAAGGGGCTACTGCTGATAAGGATTCGCTGGTTGAACTGTTGTACACGAAGGGTGATATGACTGATAATGTTTTTGAGTATGTGTTGCCTTGTCCTACCTGCAACAAGGTTGGTATTCATGTACGTCCGGTTACACAATCGTCGGTTGCGGCAACGCCTCAGTAAAATTTGTTCAATAATCTATGGTTAACTCCTTTGTTTTATCTGCATACTATGCGGCGGTGTCTACCGCCACGGTTGCAGGTATTGTCCGGTACAAAAGGCTCGATACTGCCATGAGGGTCATCGTATACCTCATGCTTGCCACTTCTGTGTGCGAGTTATTTTCGTATGCTATGCGCACCATGAAGGATTATCCTTTGCGGTATTCAGTGTTTCATATATATGCGGTAGCTGAGATTTTCTTGCAATCTCTTTTTTTTATTTACGCAATAAAGCCGCGCAATTATCGCAAGCTAATTTTTGCGGGCGCATTGTTATGGCCTGCATTAGGGATACTTAATGTTTTAGCTCTTCAGTCGTTCGGAGAATTAAATACCAATATGCTCATGGTTGAGAGTTTCAGTACTATTACCATGTCTTTATACTTCATTTATTGGTTTATCAAAAACGATCAGGTTATGTTGTTATACAGGCACCCGCATATAAGAGTTGCTGCTTTATTATTGTTGTTGTGGAGTAGTGCGTTCTTTTTTTGGGCGTTTATAAAAATTCTCTACAGCAATCATTGGCCCTATTACAATTTGATAGATTATACTTCCACCGTTATCAATACGCTGGTGTACAGTGGTATTGCACTTACGTTTTTATTATTCCCTAAAACATATAAAACCTATGAAAACCGCTGAGGTTGCTATCATTTTCATATTGGGTTCGCTCACTTTGCTGGTGTTTGTATTGTTTCTGGCGCTAATTCTTATCGAGTACCGCAGGAGGCAGGTAAAGCACATCACCGAAAAACTGGAATTGAAACATCTGTACCAAAACGAAGTGCTACAGACCCGGTTGGAAGTGCAGGAGCAATCGTTCAGGTATTTCTCTGAGGAAGTGCACGATAATATTGCCCAAATGTTAAGTCTGGCCAGAATGAAGTTGTATAAAACCGCGGGTAAAACAAATGAGGAGCAAACGCGCGCGGGCATTGAGGCGAGCAATGAGCTATTGGGTAAAACGCTTAACGACCTCCGCAACCTTAGTCACATATTAAATGGAACGCTCGTTTCGAAGATTCCACTATCGGAGAGTATAGAAAAGGAACTAAATTATTTAAGAGATACAGCAGATATCAAAACCCAATTAGGTATTACCGGCGCTCCTTTCGAGTTGCCCGATGAAAAGAAGCTACTTGTTTTCCGTATAGTGCAGGAGGCTACCGGTAATGCAATAAAGCATGGTAAAGCCACCGAAATAAATATTAGTTTAGCCTACAGCAGTCTGGCGCTCGTGGCTACAATTACAGATAACGGCGCCGGTTTCGATACCTCGCAGCTTACGGAAAGCAAAGGGCTTGGATTGCATAATATGCAGGTGCGCGCCAGGATGCTGGGAGCGTTTAATTTGGTGTCGCAAAAAGGCGAAGGCACAACAATAACATTAAAAATACCAACTAATGAATGGAAAGATTAAGATAGCGCTTGCCGATGACCATAATCTGTTCAGGAAGGGTGTGGAGGAGATCTTGGAAGATTTTGATAATATGGAGGTGCTGTATAGCGTGCCTAATGGCCGCGAGCTGATAGCCAAACTTGCTGCGGCGCCGGTATTGCCCGATGTATGCCTTCTGGATATAAATATGCCTGAACTCAATGGTTTTGAAACAGCCAAAATGATAAAGGACAAATGGCCGCAAATTAAGCTGCTCGCCGTGTCGGTATACGATACCGAGTTTAATATTATTGGTATGCTGCGCGCAGGGGCTGGAGGCTACTTGCTCAAAGACGCCCAGCCATACGCATTGAAAAACGCTATAGAACAGATTTATAAAAACGGATTTCACCATTCTGAGTTAGTAACCGGACGTATACTCCATCAGCTCATTAGTCACCCCAACAAAACCAATTCTGCCGAGCTCAACGAAAAGGAATTGCAGTTTCTGAAGTTGTGCTGCACCGAAATGACCTACCGCGAGATTGCAGATGTTATGAGCGTTAGTCCGCGCACTATAGACGGTTACCGCGATCAGCTTTTCGAAAAATTAAATATTAAATCGCGCACCGGGCTCGTGATATATGCGCTTAAGTCCGGTATAGCGCTGCTCGACGAACATACATAGTATTTGGCGGCATCGCCTCTGGCGCTCGTGTTTAGAAGGTATTGGTAGCTTGTTTTAGTTGTTTTAGGTCAAAAAGGTGTTTTCACCCTACAGGTTTGGGTGTTTTCTTCAACAAGATTGGGTGTTTATGCTAAGATAAACCCCTCCCCGGCGACCGATCTTTGTGTTATCAAAACAATCAGAAAACAAACTAAAACAAATAAAATGAAACAGACAAACACAATCGCAGTTGCCGCAAATTTCGCCGCATCATTTCAGACAACGCTGGTGAAAACAGCATTAGTAATTATGTGTTGCCTTATGGCTACAAGCAGCTTCGCCGCTTGTTCCGACACAGCTGGTAAACCAGCAGATAATGCAACGCTACGCGCCAAGGGTGGGGTAGTGCATTACACAATTACTACTGATGGAACATCTATTACTGAAGACGCACAACTCAACGAGGATAGCTACATTTTTGCAGGAGGAGAATCAGATATCGTTATCGCCGACCCGAATGGTCACTTTTACATTGGCGTTGTACAATCAGGGCAGTTTGCAAAAGGCGATATTTATCGTCAGTCGAGCGCAGGCAAGGCTGCCGGCTACAGTTTGTCAAGTTTTCTTACGTATGCCAACGCCGGACAAACCATGACCGCACAGCCTTTTGAAGAAGGATATACAAAAATTGAGAGAATTGGCGCGCTCGACTATAAAGTGAGCTTTCAATATTCACTAAAGGACAGTGGTACCGGAAAAAAGGTAACGATAGCCGGTAGCGCTGTGCTCAACGATCATCAGGTAGCAATTCGCTAAGAACGGCTGATGTAACGCCTATATCTTGAAAACAAAAAAGAGGAAGTAGCCTTCAAAAGCTATCTTCCTCATTTTATTATAAGGTGTTTGTTTTTTAGTGTTTATGGCAAGCGTTCCTTCTATTTGTTGTTGCTCAACTACCGGCTGTAGTTAGGCGCCTCCTTGGTAATAACCACATCGTGTGGATGGCTTTCAGCCATACTCGCGGGCGATATGCGAACAAACTGAGAATTTTCCTGGAGCGCTGTTACGTCTTTAGCTCCACAATAACCCATGCCAGCTCTCAGTCCGCCAACAAACTGCTGCACCACTTCGTTGAGTTGCCCTTTGTAAGGTACCCGGCCTACTATTCCTTCCGGCACCAGTTTCTTTATGTCGGCTTCCATATCCTGAAAATACCTGTCTTTCGAACCTTCCTGCATAGCCTCTACCGAGCCCATACCGCGGTACGACTTGAATTTACGCCCTTCGTAAATGATGGTTTCGCCAGGGCTTTCTTCGGTGCCAGCAAATATAGATCCGGCCATGATGCACGCTGCACCAGCGGCTATAGCCTTCACCATGTCGCCGGTGTAGCGTATGCCGCCATCTGCTATTACCGGTATGCCGGTTTTTTTCAGCGCCTGTGCCGCTTCCATAATTGCTGTTAGCTGCGGAGCGCCTGCTCCGGTAACAACGCGTGTTGTGCATATAGAGCCCGGACCAACACCCACTTTTACGGCATCGGCTCCTGCATCTGCAAGGGCTTTTGCTCCGGCTGCTGTAGCTACATTGCCTGCAATGATGGGTAGCGCTTTATAAGCTTTCTTAACCATTTTTATAGCGTCTATTACACCTTTTGAGTGTCCGTGAGCGCTGTCCAGCGTTATTACGTCTACACCGGCATTTTTAAGCGCTTCTACTCGGTCCAGTATGTCGGCAGTGATGCCTATTGCTGCGCCCACCACCAGTCTGCCCATGCCATCCTTTGTAGAGTTTGGGTGGCTTTTTAGCTGTATCGTATCTCTGAAGGTTATTAATCCTATCAGTTTGCCTTTTTTATCTACTATTGGTAGTTTTTCTATTTTGTATTGTTCCAGTATCCGCTCTGCTTTTTGCATATCGGTGCCGGCGGCTGCGGTTACCAATCTATCTTTGGTCATTACCTCGCTCACCTTTTTCTTGGTGTTGCGTTCGAAACGCAAATCGCGATTAGTAAGAATACCTACCAGCAGGTAGTTGTCGTCAACAATAGGGATGCCACCTATTTTGTTGTCTTTCATTATTTTCAGGGCATCGCCAACTGTGGCATCGGGTTTTAAGGTTATGGGGTCGAGGATAAGACCGTTTTCAGAACGCTTTACTTTGCGCACCTGATCGGCTTGTCGCTCTATGCTCATGTTTTTGTGAAGTATGCCTATGCCGCCTTCCCGGGCAAGCGCAATAGCCAGTGGAGCTTCGGTAACCGTATCCATAGCAGCAGATACCATGGGTATGTTAATCCGTATATCTTTTGTGATGTTGGTTGCTATGCTTACTTCTCGGGGAAGGACTTCGGAGTAAGCGGGCATAAGAAGAACGTCATCAAACGTGAGTCCTTCGCCGTAGAACTTAGATTTTATTGCCATGTGCAAAGGTATGGGTAAACTGCAAATTGTGCAAATACAGTTTTGTTGTATATAATCTATGGGGGTATTGAGGTATCCTATTGGTTAGGGGTATCATTTGGTATTTGTTAGGTAGCATCCATGATATGGTGGTATTGCTGGTTGTTGTTTACCTCTACTCATTCCGAATAGAGTTAGTTGCATATAAAGTTTTGTTGTATATAATCTATGGGGTATTGAGGTATCCTATTGGTTAGGGGTATCATTTGGTATTTGTTAGGTAGCATCCATGATATGGTGGTATTGCTGGTTGTTGTTTACCTCTACTCATTCCGAATAGAGTTAGTTGCATATACGCCGGTCTGGAGACCGGGTGCCTTGCGCGTAGACCGTAGACTACGGTCTACGGAACCAAAAATGAGGGGCAAATACCGCCCATTCGCTTTACCTTCTACTCTATCATAACCGGTGCACTATATATCTTATCTGAGCATTTAACTGCTATAAGGTAATAACCAGGAATTATATTTTCAATATTGAGCACAATTTTACGCATTCCCAATTCGTAATTCGTTTTTGCTATCACAACTTTCCCCGTTAAATCCATCAATCGAATGTTGGCCTCGTCTACAATTTCAGGCAATTCTATGTTACAAATACCTTTAGCAGGTATTGGAAATATTTTTAAAGCATTTTGATTGTGACCTGATATGGTAGATGTAGCGCTAGCAGTAAATATTTTGCGCACCCTTCCACCACCACCATCACTGAAATATACATTGTTATAATTATCAACCGCGATTCCAATCGGTGTTCCTATATCTGCTGCTGTCGCTGTTCCACCGTCTCCGCTATATCCCGAACTACCGGTTCCGGCGATAGTTTGAATAATCCCGGTTGAACTTATCTTCCTTACTCTGTAATTGAATTCATCCGCGATGTATATACACCCGGAACCATCTGAAGCAATTCCCCAAGGCCTATTTAATCCGGCCGCAGTCGCAGCTCCCCCATCGCCCGAATACATACGTGAGCCGGTACCCGCAACTGTCGAAATAATTCCTAAGGTATCAATTTTCCGAATTCTGCTGTTATTGTAGTCGGCAAAATATATTGTATGGTCGTGATCCAAAAATATGCCAACCGGATAGTCTATTATAGCTGCTGTTGCTGCACCTCCATCTCCGGAAAACCCGGCTAAACCACTACCTGCAATAGTTGTAATTATGCCGGAAGAACTTATTTTACGAACGCGATTGTTGCGCGCATCAGTAAAAAAAACAGTCATGGAGGAGTCTACTACAATGCCACTTGGATGAAATAATGCGGCTATGGTTGCTGCACCTCCATCTCCACTATAGCCGCTGCTACCATTACCGGCAATTGTTGAAATGATACCTGAGCAATTTATTTTGCGGATTCGATTGTTATCTCCGTCAGCAACGTAAACATTACCATATCTATCAAGCGTTATATTATAGGGTGTATTTAGTTGAGCCGCCGTAGCTGGCCCACCATCGCCGCTAAACCCCATACTACCCGTACCGGCAAATGTAGAAATCACCCCTAACTCATTAATTTTTCGAATGCGGTGATTAAGTATATCGCATACGTAAATATTTCCTAATGTATCTATCGCCAAACCTTGAGGAACATTTAAATTTGCAACTATAGCAGCGCCTCCGTCGCCGCTATAACTTAATATTCCTGTTCCTGCAATTGTGTTGATAATTTGAGCATTACAATTATGGGATACCGCTACCAGCAATGCAAGTAATAATTTTTTCATAATCCAGTAGTATTAGATTTGTAATACCCGGTTAAAGGTAGAATAAAGTTACATTATATCTTGGAGAATCATATTATGTTTGGCTCTGCGCGAAGTCTCTACCATTCTCGTTTTTCGGGATGTACTTTGCTAGCGGACTGAAAAACGAGCAGTAGCCCGCTCGAGACTATGTACCAAGACTAAGCGCTAAACCGGACAAGCCCCAACTAGCGCGAGTGTTCCGCCGGAACACTCATGTCTCACAAATGTATCCTGTACGCAACCAGCGAAAATTAAATTGGCGATGGTTCTAATAATATTTGTCAAGCCCTACTGTGTAATAAAGTTAGTTTATAAAATTGATATGGCGGAATTATGTTCCCTGCTACTTTTCAATAAAATCGTTATTTGCCTAGCCAGGGGTTGTATAAGTTGCAAAACGAATACTGAGGGTACTTCTCTTTCCTAAATCAATGCAGTAAGGGCTATTTGTGGCAAATGTAGTTAGGTAGCGAAATCATCTGCCACATAGCTTTTTTAGGATTAAATCTACGGAGAAACGTAACGAAACACCCTAAAACCCACATTTCTGCAACTATTTTCTACATTTCTGTAACTTTTATTTGTCTTTGTGGAACGTTACTGCTACCTTTGCACTCCCAATGAAAAACGGGGTGATTGAAAAGCTCTTTTAAAATGTTGCAATGGTAGTTTAGCTATGAAAAGCCTTCAATGTTTTTCAAAATTAAATTTGGCGGTTTAGA
>CAIRYK010000069.1 GCA_903882805.1 uncultured Bacteroidota bacterium
ACGACTTACTATATTGCTACAATGATTCCTTTATAGCTCGCTGATATGTTGCATAATACCATTATTTTCGCTTAGTCGCTCTGACGAATAATTTACTGGCTTCTAAAACCAGACTGTATGATAAAACTATACCTCAATATGGTGATGCTCGGTAGTCCTGTTTGGAAAGGGATGGGTGCAGATATTGAGCAGCTTCGTGCAATTCTCAAAGTCCGCTTGATGCTGGACGACAGAAAGCCACGTGCTTTGGGCCAGGCCGCCAAACAGAAAAAGGAAGTAAAGAACAGTACAATTCTCAACTTCTTTCTTTTTCTGGTTACCGGTTTTATGTACATGTTCCCAATAGCTTTTGTGTCCGATCGCATTTTGTCATTGGCAATTTTCTTTTCATTTTTCTCGCTATCATTAACATTTATGCTTATCACAGACTTCTCAAGCGTGCTTTTCGATTCGCGTGATAAACATATTTTGTTTCCCAGACCGGTAAATGATGCAACACTAACCCTGTCGCGACTTTTACACGTTTTCATATATCTTACCCGCATAGTGCTACCGTTTGCACTACCTGCATGGATTATGCTTGGCTATCTCGATGGTTGGAAGTCGGCGCTTCTTTTCCCTGTTCCTGTATTGCTGATGGTATTCATTGCGTTATTTCTTGTAAATGGCTTTTACCTGCTCATCCTTAAGGTTGCAAAAGGCGAACGATTTAAGGATGTGCTGAATTACTTTCAGATTGTAACCGCGGTAATATTCTTCGCTGGATTTTACCTAATCCCCAAAGTTTTCAACGGGAAAGAGTTGCTGACCATTAAAATTACTGACTTTCCGTGGCTGAAATTTGTTCCAACTTATTGGCTGGCGGCATGTTGGTCGTGGATCGGCGTATCTGTAAACTTACCGGGTTCTGGTTATCTAAGTATACTAGCCGTAGTATTTCCATTTGCCTGCCTGTATATACTGATTAAGTTTTTGAGCCCTAATTTCTCTGCTGCCATAGGCGCAATAGATGGCGTAGAAACTGATACAAAAGTAAAAACTAGCGCCACGACTATAAGATTCAAAAAGTCGTTAGCAAAAAAACTCGCCAATATTTTCAACAGACATGACGATGCAAAAGCCGGTTTCATTTTGGCATGGTTGCAATCGTCGCGTAGCCGCACGTTCAGAATGCGCGTATATCCATCCTTCGCTTTTATTCCTGTATACTTCCTGTCTATTATTACAACCGACGATACAGCATTCACTGAAGCTTTCCACAAACTTACATATAGTTCTAAATACCTACTGCTGTTATATATGTCGGCTTATGTAATGATGTCGGCTTTAACCTACCTGACATTATCTGAGCAGTATAAAGCATCATGGATATTTTATGCTACTCCAGTTGAAAAACCCGGCAGGATAATGTTGGGCGCTTTCAAAGCGATTTGGGTGAAATACTTCCTGCCAATCTACATTGCTATTTCTGTTTTTGTATTAAATGTTTGGGGTTTTGAGGTTGTTTCCGATCTCGTCTTGGCGCTTGTAAATGTAACATTGCTGGTTGCATGTATTGCCAGGATAAGCCACAAGCGTTTGCCTTTCTCTACAATGGAACAGGTTAGTCAGGGAGGCGGTCGAATTCTGAAATCTATTGTGGTGATGTTAGTACCTGCAACCCTGGGATTCGGTCATTATATGGCGATTCACATGCTATGGCTGAAGTTCATTTTTCTTGGGCTTTCAGTTGCGTTGCTGTGGTTAGTGTTAGATAGTTACAACAATACCACATGGGCGAAAATGGCCGATGCAGAAAAGTAGCCATCATGATGTTGATAAATTCAAATAATGATTGTCGCAATGTTAGTTCATTAATTCAAAAAGTCGAGACGGTTTGAGGTATAAACAATATTTTTACGGCTTCAGATAACACAACTATGTTAAAAAAAATATCGGTTGTTGCACTAATGACTGCAGCTATTTGCAGCTGCGGTAGCAAAGATCAGCCCAAAACTGCAAATCATAAAAAAACGGACTCCGCTAAAAGCAAAGATGTGCATACACTTTCTAATGCCGATAGTGTGCAAATGCAGCACGTTAACCTGAATATTAAGGTAGATATGGAGCAAAAGCAGATAAGCGGATTGGCTACATGGACTATCGATAATACTATGAAGGTGAAGGTATTGAAAATGGATACGTACGATCTGACAATAGATAGTGTGCATGTAGATGACAAACCAGTTTCGTTTTCGTTGGATGCGAGAATTCAGTTTTTAGGTAGTGCGTTGAGAATACCAATAGCCGCAAATAGCAGAGAAGTTAAGGTATGGTATAAAACGGGCAAAGACGCCCGGGCCCTGCAATGGCTCGATCCACAACAAACACTTGATAAAAAGAGTCCTTTTCTCTATACTCAGTCAGAGTCGATTTATGCCAGATCATGGATACCCTGCGCCGACGGCCCGGGCATAAGATTTAGTTACGATGCGCGGGTTACCGTACCTAAGGGACTGATGGCGCTAATGAGCGCAGAAAATCCACAAGAGCGCAACGATAGCGGAGTATACCATTTTAAAATGCCTACACCCATCCCCGCATACCTTATGGCATTGGCAGTTGGCGATATTGCGTTTAAAAGTATAGACGACCGCACGGGAGTTTATGCCGAAAAAGGCATGATTGATAAAGTTTACTATGAGTTTCAGAATATAGGTAGCATGGTCAACAATGCAGAACAACTATATGGACCCTATAGATGGGGTAGGTATGATGTGCTGGTATTGCCGCCAGGCTTCCCGATAGGAGGAATGGAGAACCCTAGGCTTACTTTTTGTACGCCTACTGTTATTGCAGGCGACAGATCGCTTGTAAGCCTTATAGCTCACGAGCTGGCGCATAGCTGGAGCGGCAACTTAGTAACCAATGCCACCTGGAATGATTTTTGGCTGAACGAAGGCTTCACAGATTATTTTGAACGCAGGATAATGGAGCAAATGATGGGGAAGACCTACTCTGATATGCTGTGGGAATTGGGTTATCAGGATATGGTTACAAATGTGAAGGAACTTGGCGTGACCAGTAAGGATACATGGCTGAAACTGGACTTGGAAGGCAGAGACCCTGATGACGGACTTACAGATATACCCTACGAAAAAGGTTCACATTTCCTAAAGTTGCTTGAAGAGTCGGTGGGGCGCGAAAAGTTTGATAGATTTCTGGTGAAGTATTTTGACAGTCATGCTTTTAAAACAATTACCACCGAGGCATTTTTGAACTATTTAGATACCACATTAATAAAGGACGATTCCGGATTGCGAAAATCGTTGAACATATCCGCCTGGGTATATGGCGCCGGTATACCGGTAAATTGCCCGAGAGCAGATTCTGTTAGGTTTACAAAAGTAGATGCCGAGCGCGATAAATTTTTGAACGATGTGGATCCTGCAAAACTTGCGACACTGGATTGGAGCACACAAGAATGGCTACAGTTTTTGCGTAAAATGCCACCGGCTTTGTCGGCATTGCAGATGAAAAATCTGGACGAAGCTTTTCAATTCAGCAAATCGACCAATAGCGAAATTGCCGACCTATGGTATATTATGGCCGTTCGAGCCAGCTACACAACGGCATATAAAGCAATGGACGCTTTCTTGAGTAGCGTAGGGCGCAGGAAATTTCTTGAACCTTTATATAAAGAAATGATGAAAACAAAGGGAGGTGAAGAAATGGCTAAAGGATATTACAATAAATACAGAGGTAACTATCATCCGCTGGCGCAGGAAAGCCTTGATAGAATTGTTTTAAAAAAATAGTAGTAGATTCAAACGTGAGCAGCGTTCATTGAGTGCATTGAAATATCAATTTTACGGTAAAGTGAGTGGTAAAAAATATCCCTTCCTTACCCTACAATAGATAATTTTGCAGACTTTAAAAGGGAGTGGCCTAAGTAATGGAAGAACAGAACGAGTTTACCGGCAAACAATCGGTAATGATTAATGATATGTACCAGAGCTGGTTTTTGGATTATGCCAGCTATGTTATTTTGGAGCGTGCTGTACCTGCTGTTGAAGACGGGCTTAAACCCGTGCAACGAAGGATATTGCATGCAATGAAAGAAATGGATGATGGCAGATTCAACAAAGTTGCCAACATCATAGGGCAGAGTATGCAATACCATCCCCATGGCGACCAGTCGATAGGCGATGCAATAGTAGCTTTAGGACAAAAGGATCTGCTTATAGAAACACAGGGCAACTGGGGCGACGTGCGTACCGGCGATAGCGCTGCTGCGCCCAGGTATATAGAAGCTCGCCTATCTAAATTTGCCCTCGAGGTTGCTTTCAACAATAAAACTGCAGAATGGCAATTGAGTTACGATGGTCGTAAAAACGAACCTGTGACATTGCCCATGAAGTTCCCTTTATTGCTGGCGCAAGGCACCGAGGGTATAGCCGTAGGACTGAGCACTAAAATATTGCCGCATAATTTTTGCGAGATTATCGACGCTGCTATTAAACACCTTAAAGGCCTGAAATTTGAACTCTACCCCGATTTTATGACCGGTGGTATGATAGATATAGCCAACTACAATGACGGCGCTCGTGGCGGTAAAGTAAGGGTACGTGCAAGAATAGAAGAAGTAGATAAAAAAACTATAGCTATAAGAGACGTGCCCTATGGCATAACTACTACTCAACTGGCCGACAGCATACTGAAGGCCAATGATAGCGGAAAAATTAAAATAAAGAGCGTAACAGATAATACAGCTAAAGATGTTGAGCTTTCTATTCAATTAGCGCCCGGTGTATCTACAGATCAGACAATAGATGCACTTTATGCGTTTACAGACTGTGAAATATCCATATCGCCGAACGCATGTATCATTATCAGCGATAAACCGCATTTTGTTGGCGTTAGTGATTTGCTCAAATATTCAGTTGGACATACGAAAAACCTGCTACTCAGAGAGCTGGAAATAAGACTTGGAGAACTTGAAGAGGACTGGCAATACTCGTCGCTGGAAAAAATATTCATAGAAAACAGGATTTACAGGGATATTGAAGAAGAAACAACATGGGAGGGTGTACTTCAGGCAATAGATAAAGGGTTGACTCCATTCAAACACCTGCTACGTCGAGAAGTGACCACCGATGACATCATCAGGTTGACGGAGATAAAAATCAAGCGTATATCAAAGTACGACACATTCAAGGCTGATGAACATATAAGAGGGGTAGAAGCAGCGATTGCAGAGGTAAAGAATAATATTGCACATCTGAATGATTATGCCATAAGATATTACGAAAACCTACTAAAGAAGTTTGCAAAGGGTAAGGAACGGAAAACAGAAATCAGACCATTTGAAATAATACAGGCTAATACAGTGGCGATACCTAACACTAAGCTATATGTAAATAAAAAAGAAGGCTTTATAGGTACCGGGCTGAAGAAAGACGAATTTGCGTTCGATTGTTCAGACCTCGACAATATCATTGTGTTCAGGAAAGATGGAAAGATGCTGGTAACAAAAGTTTCGGACAAAACTTTTGTGGGCAAAGACATCAATCATTTGGCGGTATTTCAAAAAAATGATGAGCGCACCACCTACAATATGTTGTACATGGATGGTAAAACCGGCATTACCTACGCCAAACGGTTTAACGTAACCGGCATAACGCGCGATAAGGAATATGACCTTACTAAAGGCAATCCCGGAAGCAAGGTGCAGTATTTCTCTGTTAACCCGAATGGCGAAGCAGAAACGCTAACAGTAACATTGTCGCCTGGTAGCAAAGCGCGTTCAAAGGTGTTCGACTATAGTTTTGAAGATTTGGACATCAAGGGAAGGAGCGCAAATGGAAACATGCTTACCAAATACCCTGTAAAAAGTATTCGTTTTAAAGAAAAAGGCAGATCAACGCTTTCGGCGCCTAAAATTTGGTATGACGAGACCATTGGTCGACTAAATAAAGACGAACACGGTAAGTTGCTCGGCAGGTTCGACGAAAAAGACAGAGTGCTGGTATTTTATAAGGATGGCGCCTATGAACTGACTGACTTTGAACTCACCAACAGATATGATATAGATACTGTTCTGTCGGTAGAAAAATTTCAGAAAGATAAAGTAGTGACAGCAGTCTATTTTGAGGCGAAATCGAAACAGTACAATGTAAAGCGCTTTTTGATAGAAAGCGTAACCTTGAAGAACAAGTATTCTTTTGTAAAAGAAGGCGAAGGCAATTACCTTAAGTTGGTTACAACCCGACAGGAACCCGTTGTGACAATGGTGACCGGCATTAAAAAAGGGGAGATGAAAGAACAAACTGTAGCCCTGCATGAAACTGTAGATATCACAGGATGGAAGACAATAGGTAGTTTTTTGGCAGGCGAGGATATGAAATACCTTACTTTGGTGCAGGAACCAGGCGAAGAACCTACGGAGAAAGATGCTCCGACACTTTTTTAGAATTATTTTTTACAAAATTTACTACCTTCACAGGGAATTAAGTATAGCAGAGCATTATTAAATGAAAAAGATAGAACTTGAAATTGTAGCTTTATCTCATAGCATCACTCAGACTCATTCATACGCAGTAGTACTTGGCGAGGTTGACGGACTTCGTCGGCTTCCAATAGTAATTGGCGGATTTGAGGCTCAGGCAATAGCTGTAGCTTTAGAAAGGATGCAGCCAAGTCGGCCATTAACACATGATCTTTTTGCAAACTTCATGACGACTTTTGGGATTGATCTAACAGAAGTGGTGATTTACAAGCTTGAAGAAGGTATTTTCTTTTCTAAATTGATGTGCCGACACGATGGTGATACAATCGAAATAGATTCGAGAACGTCTGATGCGTTGGCATTGGCAGTAAGGGCAAATTGTAAGATATATACTTTCGAGAATATTCTGGAAACAGCAGGTTTGTTTTTAGAACAAACCGACCAGACGGCAGATACGTCCTCACTGCCAAAATCTACCGCTTCATCTGGCGGAGGTAAAGCATCGGCGGACAACAATATGAAAAGTATGAGTCTGGAAGACCTTAATAATTTGCTCCAAAAAGTACTGGATCAGGAAGATTATGTAAGGGCAATTGAAATACGGGATGAGATCAACAGAAGGAAAAACAAATAATCAGTAGTTGTTTTCTATTTATTATAAAAGGACGTTTAGTATACCTACAAGGAACTAAATGTCCTTTGATGCTTTATACAACCGTTTATTGAATTCCATCCCAAAGAGGTAATTGATATCTTGCGGTATATGAAATCAAATTGGCGCTTATTTTGCCATGAAATTAGTGCACAGCGAAATGGAAATTATTTTTTGCTGTAGGCAAATATTACATCCATATACGTTAATTTCGTTTCAAAGCGTACAAACAAATTAATATAATGAGAAAAGCCTTATTACTTGCTTTATTAGCCCTGCTGAACAATCAGCCCATGGCAATAGCACAAAGAAAATGCGGTATTGAAGACCTGAAGGCAAAGCTAATTGCACAAGACCCTGCCTGGGCGGTTAAGTTTCAGCAACACAAGGATGCTTTGCAAACTTTGGCCGACGATCAAATAAGAAAAAACGAGGCTGGCGCAGCAGAAAAGACAACTACATTATGGGCTATACCAGTTATTTTTCATGTTATGGTCACCGAAGGTCAGCTCGCATCTATGGGTGGACGTGATGGTGTAAAAACAAGGTGCGACTCACAAATAGCTGTACTAAACCGTGATTTCAATAAACAAAACAGCGATTCTACACGTATACCATCCGGTTGGAAATCGCTATACGGCAATGCGAGTATTAAATTTGCTATGGCGCATACCGGACCAGAAGGCTGGAGTTCGAACGGATACGATATTAGAGTAATATCCGATGCAATGGGCGGTTTCGACGGAGGTTCGTTTGGAGACTACAGAAATGCCAAAATAACCGATTCAGGAGGACTGAATGGATGGGATGTTTCGAAGTACCTAAATGTGTGGTGTTTCAACTTTACCTCCATGTCAGGATTATTGGGTTTGACTTACCCTATTTCTATGACCACAACAGATACACGCCGTTTTGCTGGAGTATGCCTCAACTATTTAGCGCTGGGTAAGCAGACGTCGCCTGCTACGCTTTCATTTCCATCAGGCGGTAATTATACACTCGGCAGAACGCTTACCCATGAAATAGGACACTTTTTTGAAATAAATCACGTTTGGGGCGACGATGGCGGTTACTGTCCCTGGAGCACGTCTGGGCATGATGACGGCTTTTCTGATACACCGCCGCAAACAGATCCTACTCTTGGAAATCCTACCTATACAATAGCTGGTGGAACTTTGAACGATAGCTGCCATTTTAATGGCTCAACCGATGTACAGCCAATTGGAAAAGCGTGTCTGGATTTTATGGACTATACAGACGATAATGGAATGTATATGTTTACTGCACAACAGGCTGCTGCTATGCATGCACTTATAGCTACAGGCGGACCGCTGAACGGACTGACACAAAACCCAACGCTAATAGAATATCCCGCTAATGCTGGAGTAGATAAAGTAAATGAAAATGATTTTACTGTATTTCCTAATCCTACAAACGGCAAAGTCAGCTTGTTGATTGACAATAAGCAACAGCTGGAAGAAATTACTGTTTGCAATATTTTAGGCAAGGAAGTGTATAGCGTTAATGCTAAGGGTAGTACAAGTAACTATTATTCTATAGACTTATCGGACTTGAGTAAGGGTATTTACATTGTAAGGTGTAACTTTGCAACAGGAAGTATTACCCGGAAAATTTCGTTACAATGATAATAAAGCCATTGAGTCTTTCATCTGTTTTTAATGATAGCTCTATTGATAAAGGTTTGCTGACGATAGCAGACAAAGTGAAGAATAATGAACGCCTTACCGAAGAGGAGGGCGTTCTTCTTTTTGAAAAGGGAGCATTAGGTTTCGTAGGAGCTTTGGCCAACCATATTGCAGAAAGGCTGCATGGCGGTAAGGTTTATTTCAATCGTAATTTCCATATCGAGCCAACCAATGTATGCGTGTTTACCTGCAATTTTTGTTCTTATTCCCGCCTATATAAAAACAAAGATGAGGGTTGGGAACTGACAATGGAACAGATGATGGATATGGTCCGTAAATACGATGGGCAGCCTGTTACAGAGGTGCATATTGTAGGAGGCGTACACCCAAAAATGAACCTCGAGTTTTTCTGCGAGCTGTTGTCCAATATCAGAGCCCACAGGCCCGATTTACATATCAAAGGGTTTACTGCTGTAGAGCTCGACTACATGATTCGTAAAGCCAAGCTAAGCCTTGAAGAAGGCATGCAAAAGCTAAAAGAAGCAGGTCTACAATCGCTGCCCGGTGGCGGCGCCGAAATTTTTCACCCAGATGTGCGAAATGTGATTTGTCCGGATAAAGTGGATGGCGATGGTTGGTTAAGAATACACGAAATTGCCCACAACCTGGGTATGCACTCCAATGCTACAATGCTCTACGGCCATGTTGAAAACTACGGCCATAGGGTAGACCATATGAGCAGATTGCGCGAGCTACAAGATAAGACAGGCGGTTTTAATTGTTTTATACCTTTGAAGTTCAGAAATCAGGGTAATGATATGTCGCACATCGCTGAGTCTACAATAGTAGAAGATTTGCGTATGTATGCAATAGCGCGCATATTTATGGATAACTTCCGCAACCTGAAAGCTTATTGGCCAATGCTCGGAAGACAGACGGCACAATTAACACTATCTTTTGGCGTTAATGACCTTGATGGCACCATAGATGATACGACAAAAATCTACTCTATGGCAGGCGCTGAAGAGCAATCTCCCGCTTTGAGTACTGAGGAGCTGTGCAATATGATAGATTCAATAGGTCGTATTCCAGTTGAACGAGATACATTGTACAATGAATTGAAGGTATATAATAACGATGCCGTAACCGTAGATTAATCTTGTTTGTGCAACCAATAGGCGGCTACTTTTTTGAAATAAGCGTTGTTTATAAACGATTTTATACAGCAAATGAAGAAAACACTTATAACCTTTACCATACTGCTTTCTTGTATTGCCAGTCAGGGTCAGGATCTTATGTTTAAGATCGGGGGGGAAATTATGAAAGTAAAGATCAAAACAGTTAATCCTACCACAGTGATTTTCAAGCGATTTGACAATCAGGAAGGTCCTGATTACACAATTTTAAAAAAAGACCTTATTAAGATCCTTTATGAGAGTGGGCTGACAGACAGCTTTGACCATAAAAAAGATGGAACACTAAGAAAAGACAAGAAAAAAGAAGTACACTACGGAGATAATATTATATCTGTAATACCCGGCGCATTTACAAAAGCGATAGACGGTACCATGAGTGATTTATCTGTGGGGGTGAGTTACGAACGTCTATTGGGTAAAAATAAGAAGTTGGCATTTTATTTACCTGTGTCGGTTAATTTTTCTACAGGCAGAGATTACACCGGCAATATTTATTTGAATACCAGTCAATACATAGATCCATCGATTTACAAAACGTACCGTACCTATTTCATTATGCCTAGCCTGAAGTATTACACGGCCAGCGATAAGTGGCCAGCGCGTTATGCAATAGGAGGCGGTATATTTGCAGGTTTTGGTTCAGAGCCATATGACGTATATAACCCAACTATGGCCAGTTACAACACAGGTGAGCCGATTAAAGATCAGAGTTTTTTCATGTATGGTTTTGTGTTTAATAATTCTATCAACATTACACTTTCCAAGCATTTTTATTCAGCGCTCGATTTTAACTTGTGCATGCCACTCGTAGAAAACAGAAGGATGGATACTTCATTGGCAGACCTTATTTTAGGCCCATTTGTACAATTTGGTGTTAAATTGGGATTCCGATTCTGATTTATTGATAGCAAAATAGATTTTAGTTATGTTTGGCATGGATTATGCAGTAAATTGCAATAAAGAAACAACAGTTATGAAAATGAAGAAAATGTCTTTAACCGCATTGTCATTGATGTTTTTGACCATGGCAAATGCGCAGGTAATAACTCAGGGTGGCAATACGTCTATTTCGACCGATGCTGCAGTTACATCAGTTGCTTATGAAGCAGGTGTAGTAAATAATCCCGGATATGCAGTACTGGAAAAATCGCTCGACAACGTTTTGTCTGAATCATTCGGCAAAACATCATCTGCCGATGATGGCGATGATTCAAAACCTAAAAAGAAAAAATATGGCGCTAATCTTATTACTGTAGCGCCCTTTCAATTCACAGAGAACGGCGTTGGTTTCAGTTTCGGATACGAGCGAACTTTAGATAAAGACGGAATGATTTCTTTGTATGTCCCTGTTATCACTACGTTCAATTTGTCGAATAGCGGCAATTATAATAACAATGTTGATAATCCAAATGCGACCATGTTTTACGTCATGCCAGGTATAAAGATATATCCTACAGGCATGGGCAAAATAAGATATGCGCTTGGAGCTTCGGCAGTGGTAGGTATTGGAGACAAAAAAGTAGACGATTATACAATAAACGGTTATTATCAGCCCATTTTGAAAAGTCACTTTTTGGTGGGTATGATGGTTAATAACTCCTTGAATGTCAACCCAAGCGAACACCTTTATATCGGACTTGAATTAGGCTTAGGCTTTACTTACATAGACAAAGTAAATGACATAAAACAAGGAGCTAATCCGCTTGTACAAGGCGCCTTTAAGGTTGGTTACAGGTTCTAATTATTTTCTTTAAACATATTTATCCGCAATTTATTGCATTAAGCCATAAATTGCGGATATTTTTTACATTGTGCCTAACAAAAAGTAGACAGTAAAATGTACTTATATAGGAAATGGAGTTTTTAAGAATCGATGGGTTGAATTATAAAACATCAAGAATGCTGAGCTGTGCATTTTTTATCATTGCAGGCATTCTTATAATACTACTCATTCCGGAAAAAGAAAATCTTGAGCTGTTGCTTGACCGAATATTTTTTACAAACAAAAAAATAAAGACACCCGGGGAAACTGATCATTTATTTAATCTGTTGGTTTATTGGTTGTCGTATTTTTTTATCATTTACAAGCTTTTAAAATTTGGAATTCAACTTTACAAGGTTAAGCCAGAAAATGACTAACAGCTAAATGCCAATATTTTAAGCGCGTTCAATTGTTCTATAATTATTTCTGCAGCCATTTATTCATATCGCGTATTACATCTGCAGTTATAGAGTGCCCCATACCCATGTATTCATGAAATTCAAGTGTTATTCCTTTTGATGCTAATAGATCTTTTGCTGCTTTACCCTTGGCGTAAGGTATGCGGGTATCTGCAGCTCCATGTGCTACAAATATCTTGAGCTTTTGTAGCGCTGGAGTTGGTTTTATGGATTTTTGAAACGATGGGTATATCATTCCGCTTAACACTGCGATACCATTTATCAAATTTGGCTGCGTCAGTCCTACCTGATAGCTCATAATTGCACCCTGACTAAAGCCGGAGAGGTAAATGGAACCGGGAGCTACCTTGTATTTTTTGCTAACCTGCGTGATGAAAGTTGCTATTGTAGTTCTGCTTTGCGCTAATTGCTGCGCATTGCCGTCTCTTTGCCCGTTAATTTCCGTCATTTCATACCATTGGTACCCATTTGTGCCTGTAGCTACATAGGGCGCTCTCGGGGATACAATAAAATAGTTTTCTGGAAAGGCTTTTGCTAATTCAAAGAGATCTTTTTCGTCGCTACCATAGCCATGCATCAATATCAACATTTTCACATCCTTATTTGGGCTTTGTGGCGCCTTGACAAGGTATTTCAAAGCTAAATCAGTCTGTAGCGTTGCAGTTTGCGCTATGCCTACGTTGCAGATTGCAAGAATATAAATAAGGAAAAGTGAAATGTTTCTGAATATGATTTTTGTTTTTTTTGCAGGTTATCTAATAGCCATAGCAGTGGGTAAGCCATCAAGGCTTTTTAGATTTTTCTCGTTCATGTATTCTTCCAGGCCTTCACGACCTTTTTTTTGAGCCCACTTATCAGCATGGTCTCTTTCTCCTTTATATTGGTATAAGGGCACACTGTATCCGCATGATGTCTGCACTTTATCAATATCTGCCACAATTATCTGGCGTGTGGCAATTTGTATATCAAAATGAGAAGACAAATCTTCCCATTCTGCATCGCCGGGTAATACAGTATAACCCGTTCCATAAAAGCGCAATATATTTGGCGGGCCATCGAACGCACAGAACATAATAGTAATACGCCCATTTTCCAATAAATGTGCAGACGTTTCGTTGCCGCTACCAACGATATCCATATATGCAACACGGGTTGGCGATAGTATCCGGAAACTATCAAGGCCTTTTGGCGATAAATTAATATGTCCTTCTTTATCTAATGGCGATGTACTAACAAAGTACATTTTCTGCTTTTGGGCAAATGCCTTGTGTTCATCTTTAATACTAGTGTGAAATTTTCCCATGGTTGTCTATTGAACATAAAAATCATTAAAGGGCATTGGGCCCTCTATCTCATAAGCGTAACGTCACCCTTCATAACGCCGGTTTTACCATAGCGGTCGGTATAGCTGAGTTCCCAAAAGTAAACGCCCATTTCTGCCGGTCGGCCTTTGTAATTACCATCCCAACCATATTCAAGGCTTTGTCCAAAATATACTTTTTCGCCCCAACGATTAAAAATCCGGAAATGATTCAGGCTTCTGAACCCTACGGCAATGGGTCTGAAAATATCGTTATCTCCGTCTCCATTTGGCGAGAACGCATTGGGTACATAAAATGCCGCCTGACCTACCACCAAAACCTGAATGGTGTCGGATCCGAGGCATCCAAATGCGCTTTTTACATCAACCTGATAAGTAAAAGCGCCGGTATCCGGATAATACCCATAGGGATTATAAATAGAATCGTTGTTGAGGTTATACCCTGGTATCCATTTGTAACTTTCACCACCTGTAGCATTAAACAGAATGGATTCTCCTTTTACAATTACTGTGTCCATTCCGGCAAAAGGTTTGAAATTCTGAATAATTATTTTTCTCACTATAGTGTCTGCGCAACCTCGCACATTCTGCGACATAAGCACTACATTGTACATACCTCCATTGGTATAGGTGTGCTGAGGGTTTTGAACTTCAGATGAATCACCATCTCCAAATTTCCATAACCAACTTGTAATGGGTTTAATTGTACTTGACGATAAATCTTTGAATGACAAAGGTGAGCCCGGACATAACATGCCGCTATCGCTAAAAGCTGCATAAAACTTAGGGTATATTTTCACAAGTCGATCTATGCTATCCGGGCATGTTGAGCCTGGGTTAACAATCAGTGTTACTTTAAATGTGCCTGTATCTGGGTACGTAAAATCTGGCTCTGTAACCGATGAAGTATCTGTGGTAATTCCAGTTACCCCAAAATCCCAATGCCATTTGAATCCACCCTTACTCTCGTTTACAAAATGAACTGCATTGTCTTTGCAATTCACTATATAAGTGTTTGGTTCAGTGGAAAATTGAGGGATATTGGCTACTACCAATTTGCTGCAATCAGTTACCACAAACTGAAATTCGCGTTTTATAGTATTGATAAGAACGCCATTGCGCCACTCATTGCAACATACTGTCACGAGGTATCTGCCCAATCTGTTAGGCGTTCCTGTTATCAAACCTGTTCTAGGATTTATTTGAATAGGAGGGAAACCAGTAAACGGATTTGCGGCAGTAAACGGCGGTAGGTAGGTAACGCTTTCATAGGGTGGAGCGCTTGGTGGATTTGGCTTTGAATCGTCGGGGCTACCGCCCAATTGCGCAGTGCAAAACTCATAGCTGAGCGAGTCGCCATCCTGATCGATTGCCGAATGGTCGTAACTTAGAGGGTTGTTTAAACAAATAATCAGCGGTGGATAGTTCTTGAAGGCAGCGCTATTGTTTACAATAGGGTATTTGGGCAACACACAAAAATAAGTAGAGCCGTTGTCGCCTGGGCGAATGATGTTGACAATCGCATTGTTGCGACAGCAACGTTGATAAGTAACAACAAAACCAGCTGAATAACTTGGCATCAAAACCTTTTTGGTAAAAGTTTTTTTCAACAAACAAACGGTAGGGACATTACTCACACATGAGTTATCGAAATTTGCAGGTACACGTATTTGCGGTGGGGTAAAAAATACACCTGAATCAATATCTACAAGTCCAGGACGGTTTACCTCATATACCCCAATAAAAGCAGGATTATCCTCGGCAATTGCTTCAGGTCTTCCGTTTTGGCAATCTTCATAAATGGTTACGTTAACCTCATACTCAAGATACCTGATAGAAGATATCATCTTTTCCCCTAAAAACCGGTACGACACTTCGCCGCCCACAATATGAGTGGCTCTTGCATTGGCTATGCAGATAAACAACAGCAAAACACAAATAAAAAACCGACTGTATTTCATTTATCGCAATACTACGCTTCGTCTGATGTTTAGTATAAGGAGATGTAGCCTTATACGTTCAATATTACAAAATAAACCGTTGTAAACCCGAGTTATTCTAATTCTATTAGAAAATTGATGCTAACGTGACGGATGCGGCAAAGTTAGCGCATTAATGTAACATCGCCCTTCATTATGCCCTGTTTTCCGTATCGGTCTGTATAGCTCAATTCCCAATAATACGCGCCCATTTCGGCAGGTTTACCTTTGTAATTTCCATCCCAGCCGCCATCGAGACTCTGTCCGAAGTATACTTTTTCACCCCATCTGTTGAACACACGGAAATGGTTCAAACTACGGTAACCGATAGCAATAGGTCTGAAAATATCGTTCTTACCATCTCCATTGGGGCTAAATGCCGTAGGTACATAAAAAGCAGATTGCCCTACTACCTTTACTTGAATAGTATCGGCCCCTTCACAACCATAGGCGCTAATTACATTTACAAAGTAGGTATATGTCCCCGTATCCGGATAATAGCCAGTTGGGTCAGCAATTGTATTTTTATTGAGATTGGATTCTGGCATCCATAGGTAGTTGATACCGCCTGTTGCATTAAAATTGATGCTTTCCCCTTTCACTACTATAGTGTCATATCCGGCAAAGGGTTGAAAACTCTGGACTTGTATTTTTCTTACGGCTGTATCTGCGCAAAATTTGTAGTTCTGACTAATTAGCACTGTATTGTAAACCCCACTCGCCGGGTATTGATGTATAGGATTTTGCTCAAATGAACTGTCGCCATCGCCAAACATCCATTTCCAATAAACAATAGGCTTTAGTGTAGAAGTACTTAAGTCTTTAAATTTTATTGGCGATTCAGGACAGTACGCGCCGCTATCGTCGAATGCGGTTTTGAATTTAGGATATATTTTCACCAACCTTGTTATGCTGTCCGGACAAGTAGATGCCGGGTTAACGACTAGTTTCAGCTCGTAGGTACCTGTATCGGGGTAGGTGAAATCTGGCTCAAATAGCGTAGAAGTATCTTTAGTTGTTCCGGCAACGCCGAAGTTCCACAGGTATTGAAAACCACCCTTACTATTATTAACAAAATGGACGGAGTAGTCAGCACAGTTAACAATATAGGTATTAGGCGCATCAGAGAATTGAGGAATATCTGCCACCACCACTTTGCTACAATCGGTTACTACAAACTGAAATTCCCGCTTTATAGTGTTAACAATAATTCCATCTCGCCATTCATTGCAACATATTGTAACCAAGTATCTACCAATCCTGTTTGGCGTACCTGTTATTATACCTGTCCTAGCATCTATTTGAATAGGCGGAAATCCGGGCATAGGACTATTTGACTTAAACGGATTGATATATTTTACACTATCGTAGGGCGGTGGTCCAGGTATTGGTTTTATGGCATTGCTTGCACCCAGCAGTGCAGAACAGAATTCGTAGCTAAGGCTGTCTCCATCAGCATCGGTAGCGCTATGGTCGTATTTAAGAGGATTGTTTAGGCAAATAATCTGAGGTGGATAATTCTTAAAAACCGCGCTGTTATTACGCGTAGGATACTTAGGCAAAGTACAATAATAGGTAGAACCATTGTCGCCGGGGCTGATAATGTTTACAATTGCATTGTTGCGGCAGCAACGTTCGTAGGCAACTACATAGCCACTGCTATTATGCGGCAAGGCATAAATTTTATTGAACGTTTTTTTGAGCAGACACAGTGGCGGTACATGAGTAACACATGAATTATTGAAATTTGCAGGAACCTGAATTTGCGGCGGGGTAAAGTAAACGCTTGTATCTATATTGTAGGCTATTTTACTATCGGTAGGATATACGGCAAGAAAAGCCGGATTGTCCTCTGCAATGGCTTCAGGCTGCCCGTTTTGGCAATCTTCATATATTACTACGCTCACCAGATACTTAAAAAAGGTAACCCTGTTGAGTAAAGGTCCGCCAATAGAATCACCCAAAAATTTATAAGTAACCTCGCCGCCAACAATATGTGAGGCATAGGATTTGCCTGAACAAAAGGCAAATAACAAAAGTGATATGGTTAATAGTTTTCTTGTCATTTAGCAACAACCTTGATTGTATTGCAATAATCTGCAAACAATAACAAATCAGCTAATAGTTTAACAGGGGCTTCAAACATACTCATGTGCCCACAGTTGCTATATAAAGATACGAAGTTAACAGGTGCTAGCAGGCACCGCTCTAAAATTATTTTATACGGCATTAGCTCATCTTTTTTACCCAATATCCATTGTACAGGATAAGCTGCGTGCGGTAAAATGCTCGTAGTATCAGCCCGACCTATCATAGCTTTGTAGTAGTTAACAAGGCTTGCATCCTCAATTTTTAAACTTTGAGCTATTTGCGCCGCCACTGCATCTGGGTTTCCAGATCTGAAATCAGCTGCAAACAGGTTAGTCACCATTTGGGTTATAAATGGACGTTTACCACCTTTTTCTATAATTGATATGGCTTTAGCTCTTACGTCTTTTTTTTCTTGCGTGTCTGCAAACGGTGTACTATGTATTAACGATAAGCCTGCTACTTTTTCTGGATAATGTTGAGCAAAAGCCAGAGCCACATAACCGCCCATTGAGTGACCCGCTATCATGGCTTCATCAATCGATTCTGTAATTAGTATATCGTTTATACAGTCAGCAAACTTGTGTATGGTATCTGCATTGCCGAGGGAGCTATTTCCACTTCCGGGCAAATCGGGAACAATTACTGTATATCTTTCAGCAATACCGCTCAAAATACCATCAAAAAGTACTCCGCTTTCAGGAAACCCATGTATTAACACAATCGCAGGCCCATTACCTGATTTGGAATAGTATAAGTTCGGCGTATGGTCGGTCTTAATTTGCGGCATGATTCGTTTTTTGAGTTGATAAGCTATTTCTGTATATACTTCCGTAAACGAATAACAAGGCGAGCATTAGCGGCGCAAATTCCAGAAATAATAATCCCTGAATATGGAATAAATGAAGTAGAAGCACAATAAGAATAAATACCATTGCTGCAAGCGCATATCTCCCTTTTCCTTTCGGATTGGCAAAAGCAATGATGAGATTTGTAGGTAAGAACCAAAGAATATTGAAGTTATTGCTACATCCCTGATGATCGGTAGCAAACCACATTACTAATATTAAGCAACCTAATAATCCTGTAGCAAACAGCAATAGGGTAGACATGATCTTACCCAAAATATGTATTTTTTTTACCGTTAATCCAAGTATAGTAAGCAATGCTAAACTAATGGTAAGTAGCAATGCCGGATTAATGCCGGGAGGCGGAAGCTCAACGCCAGCAAGCAACAACACCGGAGGTGTTGCAACAGCATTACCTTTTACATTAGCGCCTTTTAGCCCATCGCGCAGATAGTCGGGCAAAAACATGATGTCATCGTTAGTCATGACCTTATCAATCTTACTACCCAGTAAAATATTAACACCCATTCTCGTCCAAAAATCGCGATAGAAATAGCTGTTGATGATATCTCTGAATGTTAACGATTTTCCGGCAGGTCGGACATCTGCATATTTAAAGTCTTTTCCGTAAACGTCCTGACTTGGAAACACATCTCTTATTCGCGTTGCGCAGTTGTCGAAAAAGAAATCGTACTTATAAAATTTATTTTCTGTCTGCGCATTCCAGTTTAGGAAATCGCGCATGCTCCGTTTTTGTTGTTGATTTAACAATAATACCTGCTCTTCAACACTCCGCTTTGCCTCTACGTATTGTTGCATAAATCCCCAATACGGTTCCAGACCCAGACAATATTTTAGCTTACCACGCATAAACTGTATCTGGAAATCGGGGCCAAACTGGAAGGTGCCGTAATTGTAGACAATATCTGTGTTTTCGGCGCTGTCTACAATGCGAATTGCTGTATGACCAAATACTTCGTAAACTTCTTCATCGCCCGGACCGCAGGTTAACAGGCTAATGCGTAAGCGACTACTGTCCGGTTGGGCCAGAACAGGAAAAATGCAGAAAGCTGCAAAAAAAACAAGCAACCATTTTTTAGTCATACTGCAAAAATAAGAAAAGGCTATCCTCAAAAGATAGCCTTTTTAATAATTTACCATTCCGTGCAAACAGAACGGACATATGTTAAGATTGTTGAGTATTATGCTCCGCCTGTAGCGCTTCCCGAGAACATTGCGCCCAGATATTCTCTGTTTAATCTGGCTATGTTCTCCAACGAGATACCTTTAGGGCATTCAGCTTCGCAAGCGCCTATGTTTGTGCAACTACCGAAACCTTCAGTATCCATCTGGTGTATCATATTTAGCGCGCGTGTTTTGCGCTCTGGTTCGCCTTGTGGCAACAACGCCAGATGCGAAACCTTTGCAGAAACAAACAGCATTGCCGAAGTGTTTGGGCATGCAGCTACGCAAGCCCCGCAACCAATACATGTGGCAGCCTGAAATGCCTCATCAGCTTTTTGTTTGTCAATTGGCAATGAGTTGGCATCAACAGCATTACCTGTATTTACAGATATATATCCTCCAGCGCCTATGATTCTGTCGAATGCAGAGCGGTCTACAACCAGATCTTTGATAACTGGAAACGATGTAGCGCGCCACGGTTCAACAACAATAGTGTCGCCGTCTTTGTATTCGCGCATGTGCAACTGACAAGTGGTGTTCTGACTCCACGGGCCGTGCGCGCGTCCGTTAATGTACATACTGCACATACCGCAAATTCCCTCGCGGCAATCGTGGTCGAACGCAATTGGCTCTTTTCCTTCTGCAACCAGTTGCTCATTCAGCACGTCGAACATCTCGAGGAAAGACATTTCAGAAGAAATGTTCTTAACCTGATAGGTTTCGAAAGCGCCATTTGTCTTGCTGTTCTTCTGCTTCCACACCTTAAGGGTGAGGTTCATTGTATAGTGTTGCATACCTTTCGGATTTTATTAAAAATTTATGTTCCAAAATTTCAGAATAGCCATTCAAAAACTGAGAACCTAAATATTTATGCAGTTAATCTTATTGATTCAAAAAAAGCAGTGGTTGGAGCAAACGCCCTAACCACTGAAATATTATTTATAGCTTCTTGCGCTCGGATGAACTACATCGTAAACAAGTTCTTCTTTATGAAGTTCAAACTTACTTTCGCCTTTAAACTCCCAAGCCGCAACATACATGAAGTTTTCATCATCTCTCAATGCTTCGCCTTCTTCTGTTTGCGACTCTTCACGGAAGTGACCGCCGCAGCTTTCGTTGCGGTCCAATGCATCAATACACATCAGTTCGCCCAACTCAATGAAATCTGCAACACGACCAGCTTTATCCAACTCCGGATTGTATTCCTTAATATCTCCGGGTATTCTTACATTGCTCCAGAATTCTTTGCGTAGCGCTCTGATTTCTTCAATAGCTTCCTTCAGTCCTTTGGCATTTCTGCCCATTCCACATTTATCCCACATTATCTTACCAAGGCGCTTATGGAAGCTTTCAACGCTTTCTTTACCCTTGATATTCATCATTCTGTTTATACGGTCGCTTACTTCTTTTTCAGCGGCAACGAAAGCAGGATGGTCTGTTGGTATTGCTTTGGTACGGATGTCGTCAGCAAGGTTATTACCTAATGTATAAGGGATTACAAAATAACCATCTGCCAAACCCTGCATTAGTGCAGAAGCGCCGAGGCGATTGGCTCCGTGATCGCTAAAGTTAGCCTCTCCAAGCGCATACAGATTAGGTACAGTAGTCATTAACTCATAATCTACCCACAGGCCACCCATTGTGTAGTGCACTGCAGGATAAATGCGCATCGGTACTTCGTAGGGGTTTTCACCAGTAATCTTTTCATACATATCAAAAAGGTTACCGTATTTCTCCTTTACTACATCTTTACCTAATGCTATAATTGATGCTTTATCCAGATTTGGTTTGCCTTGTTTGTTTGCCTCAATTTTACCATAGCGTTCTATCGCTGCGCCGAAATCAAGGTAAACAGCCATTTTAGAAGAACCTACTCCATAGCCGGCATCGCAACGCTCCTTCGCAGCACGGCTAGCCACATCGCGGGGAACGAGGTTACCGAATGCAGGGTATCTGCGTTCCAGATAATAATCTCTTTCTTCTTCTTTAATCTCGGTTGGTTTGCGGTTATCGCCTTTTTGCTTTGGAACCCAAATTCTACCGTCATTTCTCAATGATTCCGACATAAGGGTAAGCTTTGACTGATGGTCTCCACTAACTGGAATACATGTAGGGTGAATTTGCGTAAAACATGGGTTACCGAAGTATGCGCCAGCTTTGTGCGCTTTCCAGGCTGCTGTTACATTGCTACCCATCGCGTTTGTAGACAAGTAGAAAACGTTTCCGTAACCGCCGGTGCACAACAATACTGCATGACCAAAATGCCTTTCCAATTCGCCTGTAACAAGATTACGCGCAATAATGCCGCGCGCTTTACCATCTATCTTAACTACCTCCAGCATTTCATGACGGGAGAACATTTCTACATTACCCAATGAAATCTGGCGCTCTAAACCTTGATAAGCGCCTATCAGCAATTGCTGACCAGTTTGACCAGCCGCATAAAACGTACGTTGTACCTGTGTACCGCCGAATGAACGGTTAGATAACAATCCGCCATATTCGCGTGCAAATGGAACACCCTGAGCAACACATTGATCTATAATATTTGCGCTCACTTCAGCCAAACGGTGAACGTTTCCTTCGCGAGCACGATAGTCGCCGCCTTTAATGGTATCGTAAAACAGGCGATAAGTACTGTCGCCGTCATTTTGATAGTTTTTAGCTGCATTGATACCGCCCTGAGCAGCGATAGAATGCGCTCTTCTCGGACTATCCTGAAAGCAGAAAGCTTTTACTTTGTAGCCCATTTCGCCAAGAGATGCAGCCGCTGACGCGCCTGCAAGACCTGTACCTACAACTATTATCTCTAATTGCCTTTTGTTTGCCGGATTTACCAGCTTACAAGTCGATTTATATGTCTTCCATTTTGCATCTAATGGACCGGCAGGTATTTTAGAATTTAGCGCCATATAGTTGGATACTTAAAACTTTACGTTCGTATTTCTGTAATGTTGTTTGAGAAAATAACTTATTTCCAGATTGCTACTTTCGTAGATTAATGATGACCAATCATGTAGAAATAAATAGGCATCAGTGCAAATATCAGTGGAATGAGCACAGAAAATGCAACGCCTATACTTTTAACCATGCCCTTGTATTTGTTTGTTGCCAGACCAAATGTTTGAAAGGCGCTGAAGAAGCCATGCATCAGGTGCCAGCCCAATGAAACGCATCCCAATACGTAAACAACTACCACAATTGGATTGCTGAACACAATGGCCATTTTATCATAGAGGTCAGTTTCTTTCCATGCAGCATCGAATGCCTGACCGTAACGGTTGGGAGCCCAGAAGTGGTAGAGGTGCATTACAAGGAACAAAAGGATAAGCGTACCCAACAGACCCATTGAACGGCTGTACCATTTGCTGGTTTTGTTGCCGGGAGTAACAGCATATTTTACCGGACGGCGTTTGTTATTCTGACTCCATAATGTAAGTCCTTGTACTATATGCACCAGCAAAGCCGCGAATAGCCCAATTTCCATGATTCTTACAGCAACGTTGCCACCCATGAAAGCTGCGGCTTCGGTAAAGCGTTTTCCGCCATCCTGCCAAAAGATCATGGCATTGACGTAACAATGTACTATTAAGAATGTGATGAGAAATAATCCGGTAGCGCCTACTAAAATTTTTTTACCAATTGACGTGCTGAAAGTATTTTTCCAGTTCATGATACCCTAATGAATTTAGTGTAATTGAGTTGTAAGATGGTGCAAAGATAACAAAATACTACAAAACACACCTTTCAAAAAGATTTTTGCGGCGAAAAGCATGAATTTTATCACTAAAACAACTCAATGAATAGTAATTATTGATAGTTCGCACCATATTAAATCGCAGCAAATGCTTACAACCGGTAGTTAAAAATAGCCTAAAGTAGGAAGCAACGCGGTGTCAACAGACTAAATAACGCAGTTGTGTGTTTTTGTTTTGTTACATTTGGCAGTATAAAATTAGCTTATGAGCTTATTAACAATCTTACTTCTACAAGCAGACACCGCAATAAAGACAATAACCGCAGCAACTACGCCACCGGTTGATGAAAAGATATCATTGTTTCAGTTATTGAAGGAGGGTGGAGCTTTGATGATTCCACTTCTTCTTTGCTCGCTGATACTCGTATATGTTTTCGTAGAGCGTTTTTTGGCGATCAAAAAGGCCACCTCGGTAGATAGTAATTTCATGAAACGACTGAGAAGCGAAATAGAAGCGGGTAACCTAACCGCCGCCGCAACAACCTGCAAAAATGTGAACTCTCCTGTCGGTCGCATTTTGGAAAAGGGTGTCAGCCGTATTGGCAAACCATTCGACGTTATCGAGAAATCTATGGAGAATACCGGTAAACTGGAAGTTTACCAACTCGAAAAAAACATATCTATATTATCTACCATTTCGGGCATAGCGCCTATTCTTGGCTTTTTGGGTACCATAGCGGGTATGATCATCCTGTTCTTTAATGTTCAGCATCAGGGCTTTTCGCTCGAAACCATTGCTGGCGGTATTTACACAAAAATGGTGACCTCAGCTACAGGTCTTATCATCGGGTTGTTAGCCTATATGGGGCATGCCTACCTTAATGCACAGATCAATAAAAATGTAAATTCTATGGAATCTGCTTCAGTTGAATTTCTTGATATGTTACAAGACACGCAGAAGTATTAATCATTTCAATCTGGGCTAGGGAGCAAGTTCTCTCACCAAATCTTTTTGCAAGGCAGCACATAACCTAAAGAAACACAGATGAATATAAAAAGGCGTTTATCCAACGAACCACAGGGACATGCGTCAGCGTTGAACGACATATTGTTCATCCTGTTGTTGTTCTTTCTAATTATTTCAACATTGGCAAATCCCAATGTTGTTAAGCTTAGCATTCCCAAAGCCAAAAGCGATACCAAAGCCAAACAAACTGTTGTGGTATCTATCGATGCCAACCAACAATTTTTTGTGGGTACAAAGCCTGTTACAATCGAAGAGTTAAGTTTGAACATAAAGAACTCGATACTAAAATCGCAGGATGCAGAACCTACGGTGGTTATTAATGCCGACAAATTAGCTACTGCCGATAATATCGTTGCTGTCATGCGTGCAGCGCACGATCTCAACTTGAGAACTGTACTTGCTGTTGAAAACAATAGTCGCTAATCCTTTAGACCATTTTGAGTTTCGAGTGAGTTATTATTTGCAACTGCAACTACCGCGTACTACAAACCTGATTAATGAACTGGAAACAATTTAATTGGAAACTTAAATACTGGAGTCAGTTTTTCCCGTTTACTTTCAATACCGTGCTGTGCGTGGCAGCGGTGTGGGGCGCTTACCATTTATTATACACGCCTACGCCCAAGGGCGAAGTTATCACGCCATTTACTGCTTTTATTTTGCTGATGGGTAAAATGACCTTCCTATTTGTCATTGGTTTGGTTGTTATCTCTATCATTTCTGCTTTTGTTAGCTTTTTTTACTATTTGGCGCTGCGCAACAGTAACGGAGTAAAAATGCAACTTGAGTTTACAACAGAAGCTCGCCCTGGCAAGGGTGCAAAGCTATTTCTAAATGCTCGCCTCGATGGCGCTATCAGGCCAGTTTTAGGTTTCATAAAGGGCAGACTTTACTATGATGATAATATACTAACAGACAGGTTTAGTTTGTTGTCAAATAAACGCAAGGATAATAGTATCTGGAGGGCTGCTATTACAGGAAAAAGTCAAATGGTATTGCCTGATATAAAGGAGTATAATCTTAAAGGCGGTTTTATTTATTTTCAGGATATGCTGAATATCTTTTCTCTGGCATTGTCTCAACCGGTTTCGGGTCATTTTTATCAGCCTCCTACGCTTACAAAAGAAAACGACGCGCAGATATCACCGAAGAAAACGGAAACACTGGATGTGAGAATTGATCAGTTGCGAAGGGTAGAGGGCGAATATCTGAATTATAAAGACTTCGAAGCCGGCGACGATGTAAGGCGTATAGTATGGAAAGTATATGCAAAAAACAGGGAACTTGTAGTACGGGTACCTGAGCTTTACGAACCCTATGCATCACATTTATATCTGTATGCATCATTTTTTGCCGACGTGAAGCAACAATGGATGAACGAAGGGTACTTTAAAGAAATGCTCAACCACTATAAAAACAACATTTGGACGATATATGAGACACTGAGCAAGAAAGAATGGGAGTTACGGTATATTACCGACCAAAACATAACTATTACCGAGCAGTTGACCGAACACGAGAAAACTGCTAAAATAATTAGCAATAGCGCCTGGCATAAAGATACTCATCTTTGTCAGTACTTCAACCCGAAAAGCGGAGCTGTATTGTGTATTTCTTCGCTGACAGACATTGAAGATCTAAAAAATTTGCTGGAAAGATGCGATAGCTCTACGGTTGTTTACTTTATTAAGTTATCGTCGATACTTAAGGAGTTTGCTCCGCTCGCTTTGGTTAGTCGTGTACTTTTTTTGCCTCCTGAGGATAGGCTGTCTAAGCTAAAAACTAAATGGACGTTTTCACCAATTAGAATTCAGGTACAAAAACGAGAGAAAGATATAGAAGCGCTACTGAATAAGAGCCATGTTATTTCAGGTATTATATAAACAACGGTAAATATGCTTAAGTCTTTACTATTGTAAGTCTTACTATTAGCCTTACCTTCATGCTGTGCCGCTACTCTGCTTGCATATTCAACAAACCCTTTTGCAAGATATTTTTGATTCCTTTATCGACAGTTACATTGAAAACAAAATTGGCATTTCAAATAGTTTCCTAAGTGAGGCGCTTGCGTTGCAGCTAAAAGTTAACCTTGAGGAACGGTATAAACATCAATTTTTCAAACCTGCAGGTATTGGAAATGATGAAACCGTAAATCAAAACAAAACCATTCGTAGCGATAAAATCTACTGGCTCGACAGAAGTCAAGGGAATGAAGCAGAGTGCATTTTTTTTGATCTAATAGATACTTTCACACTTCATCTCAATACAACCTGCTTTACCGGTATCACGGGTTACGAATTTCACTATGCATTATACGAAGCAGGCAGTTTTTACTCCAAACACCTGGATCAATTTCGCAACAATTCGAGTCGACAGTTTTCAATGATTATGTACCTCAATGAAAACTGGCTACCTGGCGACGGCGGCGAGTTGTGTATCCATCAAAACAATACTGTACAAAACATTGCGCCTGAAATGGGCACAAGCGTATTTTTCAAATCGAGCGAGTTGCTGCACGAAGTACTTGTTACCAATAAATTGAGGATGAGTATTACTGGTTGGTTGAAAATATAGCGTGCTACACGCCAATTACCTCGCCATGGCAATTCTATATTTTTTACCTTTCATTTTTTCATTTTGTACTAGGTGTAGCAGATCTCTCACTCTATTTCGTTTCACCGCAGCAAACGAGATATTGTCCTTCACATCAATCAAGCCTAATTCACTTTTATCAAGTTTACCAATTTTTGAAAAGAACCCTACTATGTCTACTTTGTTCAGTTTGTCTTTCTTACCCCCGCTTACGTAAATGGTTACCCATTCTGGCACGGGGGGCAGATCGCAATCTGCAGGCAGGTCCAATTGTTCTATTGTACCAGGCAGGTACACCGGAGCATATTCTTCTTTGTGCAATAACAGGTAAGCTGTACCCGAAGCATTCATGCGTGCTGTACGACCATTTCGGTGAATAAACTCTTCTTCACTGCCCGGAATGTGGTAATGAATGATGTGTTTTACATCAGGGATATCCAAGCCCCTTGCAGCCAAGTCTGTAGCTATAAGAAAGTTTACACTGCCATTTCTAAAGCGGGTTAGTGTCTGTTCGCGTTCCATCTGTTCCAGACCGCCGTGAAAAAAAGCATTAGGAATACCGCGTTCAGCAATTTGCTTACTGGCGCGTTCGGCAGCTTCGCGATGATTGCAGAAAACAATGGTAGATTCTGCACCTATGTAGCACAACAGATTGAAGAGCGTATTTACTTTGTCTTTCTCGTCAGATATAACAATTTTCAAATCCAGCGCATTACTATCAGTACCTATGCTCAAGTAGTCTACTATGGCTGGCGCCTTGACGCCTGTAAACTCAGGTATCTCGATAGCCGTAGTTGCTGACACCAATATCTTTTTACGAACATTGGGGAGCTTACTTATAATAAATGACATTTCCTCTTCAAAACCCAAAGCAAGCGATTTGTCAAACTCATCGAGAATAAGCGTATTTACCATATCAACTGCAAAAGAGCCTCGAGTAATATGATCTTTTATACGACCGGGTGTACCTATTATCAGCGTGGGTTGTTCAGTAAGGTTATTGATTTCAGTTTCCAGCAGGTGGCCGCCATACAAACTATTTACTTTGTAGCCTGTATTCATTTTCTTCCACACTTGTTCTATTTGCAGCGCCAGCTCGCGCGACGGCGTTAAAACAATACATTGGGGTCCCTTTACATTAGGCTTGAATATAGTAACAAGAGGAAGTAAGAAAGCAAGTGTTTTGCCAGAACCTGTTGGAGATAATAATAATACGTCTTTCTCGCGAGCTATTACCTGAAGTGCACTATTCTGCATTTCATTGAGCTCAGCTATACCTAATCTTGAAGTTATTTCGTCCAACAGTTCCTTTTGCATGGTGTAAAGATAGGGCAGAACAGCGGGATGTGTCAAAAAGCCTTATAAATGGCGTTTGCAAATGACATTTGGTTGTCGCTAATTTTCCTTTACTTATCCATAACCACCTTGGCGCTTTGATGGTTTGGGTTTTTAGGGTAGTTTTGGCGGGTGTTTTCGATGTAGAAGATCTGGTAAAACAATAATGTACTTTCATGAATAGAAAAATACCTTTCAATATTGTTAGCTTATTGCTTATTTATGCGCTACTCGTGTTGCCACTGGTGTACACCCAGTCTATTACTGCAATGAATAGCGCAGAACTACTACTAAGCCTGGCAAGTTTTTACCTTTTGGGCGGCGCAATTTTATTACCCGTCGATTTAGGTAAGCACTTGTTGCCGATATCGCATGCTGCATTATCTGTATTTCTCGGGGCGTTGTTGTTGTCGCTTTTGCTGTTTGTTATACCAAGCTCAACTGTGTTGTTTTCTGTTTTGCTAATTGTTGCAGGCGTCGTTTTTTTCCTTTGCAAGGATAGGGTACAGATCACTGCCGGCGCTGGTGTGCCCACAATACTGGCATATGTTTTGGCGATACTCATCATGTTATTGATTTCTACGGGCGACTTTACAAAACAGTTTACTGCAGAGCAAATAGCTACAAAATGCTATACTACCGATAGTTACTTTTTTACTTCTATAGTGGCTTCTATTCGCAATGGCAGCATATTCAGCGCTTCCTACGAAGTTGGCTCGCCAATTAACTATCAATTGCTTGGTTTTTTCATACCTGCACTTATCGCCAAACTACTGTCTATTACTTCGCATCAGGCATTATGGGGATTAACCTTACCGCTGTATAAGTTGTTGGCTATTTTGTTGTGGTACGAAGTGTTTTACTATTTCCTTAGAGATAAAGTAACGCGGACCAACTATCTGTTTTTGTTTTTAGCTATAGTGTTTCCTGTTTTGCTGGCGCCGTTGCACCCTATGTATGTATTAAAAGGGGTAGTCAAGAACTTTGTTTTCAATGGTTTCGGGTACCTTACTCCCTCGGGCACCATTACTTATCCCATTAGCATTATTCTCTTGCTTTTCTGTTTGTTGCTGTTTGCAAAAAGTGATTGGAAAAGTAGAAAATTGACTGCCGATAAATTGTACTTCATGGTCGGGCTGTCGATTTTACTCATTGCGAAAATTCCTATTTACGTAAGCTTCATGCTGTTTTTAGGTCCTATTTTGCTTAAACGGGTTTTGATAGACAAAGAGCATATTCTTAATTACCTCGGGTATTTCCTCGGTTCGCTGGTAATATCTGCTGTGGTATTCAAACTCACCATGGGACAGGAAGCAGGTGGGCGCAACTACTTCAAATTTGGGTATGTTACTAAGTTATTTGGCGACCTTTACAATCGCAATTCCGACGGGTTTAAGAATAATCTTATCATATACGGGCTAATTTTGTTCACATACCTGGTATGGATGGGTATAAGAATTGTCGGTTTGGTAGCGCTGATAAAATCGAAAATACCTCTGTTGAATGAATTTTTTATTGGCGCTGTTATTTCGTTGATTGGCACAACCACGATGGCTTCCTTCATAAGAATGGAACTTGTGGGCAGTAAAGGGAATTTGTTGCTTGATGGCACTTTCAATGTCGATCAGTTTATAAGATCAAGTTTTTACATTATCACTATAGTTGGCTCATTAGGAATCCTTTACCTGCTTTTTGGCGCAATGTGGAAACCCAAAGTAGTAAAAGGCGTTTTTATAGCATCCGCTGTTTGGTGCACACTGTCTGTTGTATGCCTGATATATACTTGCAAACTTCTTATGCCAGATGATTGTAAAGAGATTGTCTGGTATAAAGAGAACACCCAAGAACTAAAAAATGGAAAATATAACGATGGATTGATTATTGTTAATCCGGGACTGAACTACTATGGTATTATGATGGCCGCTTCGGACATTGGTAAATACTGGAGCGCAATGGATAGGCATGAAGGCAACTTAAACTCTACCAACCGCAATGAATACAGATGGCATTTGTATAAGCGAATTTTGGAACAACCTAATGAAACCGATTTAGCGCAAATTAAGAATGAAGGGGTAAAGTATATTTTATCAACCCCCGAAGATTCTGCGCAGCTCAGAGCTCTGAGCGTTGCTTTCCCTCAACGGATTACAAAAGCGGGTAACACTGGGTGGATATATTTGGTGCATTAGAAAACCAAGATTGTAGAAAAAGCAAAGGGAGCAGAATTTTGAAAAATCTGCTCCCTTTTTAAATAAATCGAGTCGTAAAACCTATCAATTCACTCTGCTGGCCAGCCAGCTTTTGTTGAGCGGCACCAACCAATGCTCCATCAGTTCTTTCCTATTTAAAACAATATTGTTGAACACTAGTGTTTCTTTATCAATAAATCCTTTATCGAGCGCATATTGTACTTGGTTGAATGGCAGCATCTCTGCTTTATCTTTCCTTAAAAAGGTAAGCATCATTCTATCGAAAAAGTTAACGTCGTATTGGCGTTCTATGCTTTTTATAACTCTTACAGAACTGTCTGTGCTACAGCCGCCAACCATAACTTCTGTTTCATCGGCAATAACCACTATAAACTGGCGAAACAACAGATGAGCCCAACCTTTAACAGGCGCACCATGCGATTGCCATTGGGTGTAAAACTGATACAACTGTTCATTTATTTCTTTTGCCTCTTTTTCTATAAATGCTCTGCTGCTCTGATAAACCCACACTCTTGCATTATCGGCAAAGTCGGAGGGTATTAATTTGTTCAATTCCTGATATTGCATATTGCAAAGATACTGAGTAAGGCTATAAATACTTCAATCTACACCTGAACATTAGAAATTGTGGCCCATAAAATCAATTTTGGTTACAATCCGTTACTATTTAACAATAGCATAAATTAGAAAAAACAGTGAAAAATTGCCGTTGGTAAAGTTTTTCGACCGTTAGTAAACTTTATTTGGTGTGCTATCGGTATGCTTCTAATTTGCTTCACGTAAGGATTGGAATAATATTCTTCATACCAATTTCTGGCCCCTCTTAGACCTTCGACGTTTTATCCTCAAATCAATAATAATCCCAAAGTAAGCTCTTTGGGATTATTGATTTATCGTTTTCTTTGATTTTTTGACACCCAATTTGCATAATAAAGTATTTTTGCTTTCATGCGGCTGCTCATAACCAACATTGATCAATTACAACAGGTAGACCTAAGCTATTTAGAAACAGGAGTTATTACAACAAACAAGCCTATAAGCGGTCCTAAGCTATCAACTATTCCTTCATTAAGCAATGCTTGGTTGCTGGTCGAAAACGCATTCATACACAGCTATGGCTCTATGAATGCGCTACCTGAAACAACAGCAGATAAGTGCATAGATGCAAGCGGAAAAATGGTTTTACCGGCATGGTGCGATAGCCATACACACCTAGTTTTCGCCGGCCCGAGGGATGGTGAGTTTGTAGATAGAATTAAGGGATTGAGTTATGAAGAAATTGCGGCGCGCGGCGGTGGCATTTTGAATTCGGCCAAAAGGCTAAATGCAATGGATGAGCAGGCTTTGTACGAACAAAGTCTGGAAAGATTGCATAATGTAATGGCGCAAGGTACAGGCGCTATAGAAATTAAGAGCGGATACGGACTGTGTCTGGAGGGTGAGCTAAAGATGTTGAGGGTAATAAGGCGACTAAAAGAATCAGCGTCTATTCCAATAAAAGCAACATTCCTTGCAGCACATGCATATCCGTTAGCTTACAAAGACAACAAAGAAGGATATATTTCCTCCATTATTAATGAAATGTTGCCAGTAGTGGCTGGAGAGGGACTCGCCGATTACATGGATGTGTTTTGTGAACAAGGGTTCTTTGACGTTCAGACTACCGAACGCCTACTTGAAGCAGGCTGGAAATATGGATTGAAACCCAAAATACATGCCAATCAGTTACACTACTCTGGTGGGGTACAGGTTGGGGTTAAGTGCAATGCACTCAGCGTTGATCATTTGGAATGTGTTGGAGATGCGGAAATAGGCGCTCTGTTGGGGAGTAACACAATGCCGGTTCTGTTGCCCGGGGCAGCATTTTTTTTGGGTATTCATTACCAACCAGCCCGCAAAATTATTGATGCTGGTTTGCCGGTGTGTCTCGCCAGCGATTATAATCCGGGTTCTTGCCCGTCGGGTAACATACCACTTCTATTGTCGATAGCTTGTACACAATTGAAAATGACGCCCGAAGAAGCAATAAATGCGGTGACCGTGAACGGCGCTATAGCCATGGAACTGGAGCAGATAGTTGGGTCTATTGCGCCTGGAAAACTTGCGAATTTAATAATTACGAAAAAAACACCTTCTCTTGCCTACATACCCTATAATTACGGGAACAATCCAGTAGAACGGATGGTTATTAATGGGAAATAAGGCGTCGATATAGTTCACAATGTGTTATTTATACGATCTGTATTCATTCTTGCCCGCAGTGGGTAAATATTTTTGTAACGTTTTCATTAATATGCATTTAACCAAAACTTGACGGCGAATTAGTTCTGCGCGAGCGATTATTGAAAGTGCAGTAATCTTATTTATTGTGTTTATAGGATGAAATGTCATTGGCTATAAAATGGTGAATTGTTAGCAAAATTTGTAATAAACCGATTGTATTTTCTAAATTTCATATATACATTTCATTAAATGCCAATCCGGTGTAGACAATAAATTATCTCCTCTGTTTCTTTTTTATTTCTGAATAGCTTACCTTTGTTAACTTAATTTCGTTATCCATCTGTTAATATGATTTTCGTCATTATTAAAAACTTTGAAAACGATACCTTTACTTTTAATATTATTTAGGTTACAAGAGTCCTGGCATTTTTACGGTTTTTTTTGCTTTTATTACAAATAAATAATTGGTTATTACATGAAACAAAATCTACGATTTCTACCTCTATTTGCCACTATGATGACATTGGTTGCCGTGTTTTCTAGCAATCAAAAGTCGTTCGCGCAATCAGCGCCTTCATTTACGGGCGGATCATCGCAATCAATGAACGTCTGTCAATCGTCTACTGGTGTCAGCATTACAGCTCTTATGGCTGTCAACGACTCTGATATTGGCAATACAGAAACGTGGAGCATAGTTACCGCGCCAATTCGCGGTAGTTTGTCTGGTTTTCCTGCAACATCAACCTCAACGGGTAGCGTTATTTTACCTGGAGGGCTGACATATACTCCAACCTCAGGGTATGCAGGCTCCGACTATTTTATTATACAAATAAATGACGGCACTACATCTACCAACACTGTCATAAACGTTAGTATCAGCGCACCTCCGCTGATAACTGGATCTACAAGTATTTGCGCTGGCGTTACACAAAGCCTCAGTAGCGGAAGCGGTGGGGGAGTATGGTCTAGCTCGAACACAGCCGTATTGTCTGTCGGTTCAGCATCTGGCGCTATTACCGGCGTAAGCGGCGGAACAGCAATAATCACCTATCAAACATTCGCTGGCTGCTACGATACTGCATTAATAAGAGTTAACCCTACAGGGGTTATTACAGGTTCATCATCTGTATGCATTGGTTCCACAGTCACCTTGTCTGATACATTAGCAGGCGGATCGTGGACAAGTAACAATAGTACAATAGCAAGTATCGGTTTGACAAGCGGTATTGTTACAGGTAATGCAACAGGTTCTACTACTATTTCTTACACGCTTTCTTCTGGTTGTAGAGCTCTTTTCCCCATTTCAGTAGCTCCTATAGCAGCCATCTCGGGTTCAAGTTCGGTGTGCGAAAGTCAAACATTAACACTGACTAATTCCATATCCGGCGGAACATGGACAAGCTCCGACACTCGATATGCAACAGTCACAACAACATCAGGAATAGTAACAGGCGTTTTAGCTGGAACAGTAAATATTACCTATACTATTGCTACTTCGGGTTGTTTTGCAGTAAAAACACTTACTGTAAATCCTTCGGCGGCAATTACAGGATCAACAACAATTTGCCAGGGCCAAACCACAACATTGTCAAATGTTAATACAGGCGGTTCTTGGTCGAGCAGCAATTCAGGTATAGCGAGCATAGTCGCAACTTCTGGCGTTGTAACTGGCGTATCTGGTGGCAATGTTACCATTTCTTACGTATTAGGATCAGGGTGCCGTTCCACTTATACAATGACAGCATATTCAGTCGGCGCAATTTCTGGTACTACTTCTATTTGTGCAGGATCTACCGCAACGCTTACTAATGGTATTACCGGCGGAGTTTGGTCCAGTTCAACTACAGGTGTAGCCACTATTGGCTCCAGTTCGGGAATTGTAACGGGAGTTAACGCTGGCACATCGATTATATCTTATACATACCCAAGCGGATGCGCTGCTACTACTACTGTCACTATCAATAGTACCCCCACAATCTCCGGACCCGGAAGAGTGTGCATGGGGCAATCTGTTACGCTAACTCCATCTGTGACCGGCGGTACATGGATAAGCGGCAATACTGGTCTTGCTACAATTGGTATCACATCAGGAATTGTAAGCGGCATTAGCGGCGGTGTGGTTGCTATTAGCTATACCTATGGAGGAACTTGTAGGTCAATAGTGAGCCTTACAGTTGCTCCACTTGCTGCAATCAGCGGATCTTCAAATGTATGCGCAGGACAAACTACTACTTTCTCAAATATAGTAACTGGCGGTGTCTGGCGCAGTAGTGATTTAACTTATGCGTCTGTAGATACCGCAACCGGGGTTATCACAGGAGTGGCCGCGGGAACAGCTACTATCACTTATACAACACCTGCTGGTTGCATTGTTTCGAAGACATTAAATATCAATCCTTCAGCAGTAATCACTGGTCTGTCGAATCTCTGTCAAGGTCAAACTTTGACAGTAACAAATACCTATACTGGCGGCACTTGGCAAAGCAGCAATGTGGCTGTAGCAACAGTTGGTATTACATCTGGACTTGTTACAGCCATAGCAAGCGGATCGGCAAATATTTCTTATACTAATAGTTATAGTTGTATTTCTACACAATCGCTTACTGTTACAGCGGTTTCACCAATAGCAGGCGCTACATCGGTATGTGTTGGGGCGTCGACTTATGTTACCAATTCTGTTACAGGCGGTACATGGGTTAGTTCTTCAACAGGCGTTGCCACAATTGGTTCTGCAACTGGTATAATAAATGGGGTTTCGGCTGGAACAACTACGCTCAGTTATTTGCTAAGTACTGGTTGCTATTCTACTGCAACTTTTACAGTCAATCCAATTTCTCCAATTACCGGACCAACATTACTATGTTCTGGTCAATCAATTACACTTAGCAATGCATCGCCAGGGGGGTATTGGTCGAGCAGCAACCCAACTTTCGCAACAGTAAACTCAACAACTGGTGTAGTAACCGGCATAGCAGGCGGAGAGGCATATATATCTTATACGTTAGGTTCTTGTTATGCTACAATATATGATACAATATTATCGATACCTGCTATTTCAGGGCCTAATTTCGTTTGTACCGGTCAATCTACAACACTAACAAACGGACGAGGCGGCGGAGTATGGAGTAGCGGCAATACAGCCATTGCGACGGTAGGATCTATCACTGGTCAAGTTACCGGTGTAACAGCAGGAACTCTTACTATCACTTACAGTATTGGATCTGGTTGTATAACTACCAAAACACTTACTTCAAATTTTATCGCTACAATAACAGGACCAACAACGATTTGTCTTTCTATACCTTCATTACTTTCCAATGCAGCTACAGGAGGCACATGGAGTAGCGGTAACACAACAATTGCTACAATTGATTCGTTGACGGGAGTCATCACAGGTATCACAAGTGGGTTTACTGTGATGACTTATTCGCTTCTTGGTTGCCGCGTGAATACACCTATGACTGTAAATACGTTATCGCCTATCACAGGACCAACATCAGTATGCGCAGGGCAAACAATTACATTATCAGAAGTAGGTCTTGGTACATGGACGAGCAGTGATGTTTCTGTTGCAACGGTTGGCTCTATGACCGGAGTTGTTAGCGGCGTGGCTGGAGGTTCTGCTGTTATTACATATAGCCTATCAACAGGTTGCGCTACCACAACTACAATCAATGTTAATCCTATTTCACCTATTGTTGGTGGAGGTATACTTTGTTTGGGACAAACAGTTACACTCACTGATGCCACAACAGGCGGCACATGGGTAAGTACTAACACAGGTGTTGCAACAATTGGTTTTACTACAGGTCTGGTTACCAGCGTAGCGGCTGGTACAACAACAATCACCTATTCATTAGGCGGTAGTTGTTATGCTGTTACAACTATGAGTGTTGTCTCTCTCTCTGCAATCACAGGTCCAACTTCGGTTTGTGCCGGACAAACAATCACGCTGGTGCAAACTGGTACTGGTGGATTCTGGTCGAGCAGTGCAGCTGGCGTGGCAACTGTAGGTTCCACAACAGGTATTGTTACCGGCGTATCAGCCGGAACTGCAATAATTTCCTACGATGTACCGGGTGGTTGTTTCGTAACCTACACTGTAACAGTCAATCCACTATTACCCAATAGTGGAGCATCAAGTATTTGCGCTACTCAGTCTACAACACTTACCAATGGAGTAACAGGCGGTGTTTGGACAAGTAGCGCTCCGTCGTTTGCTACCGTTGGCTCACTAACTGGGGTTGTTAATGGCCTATCGGCTGGCGTAACTACAATATCTTATACGTTAAGTACAGGCTGTAGGTCTACTTCTACATTAACTGTTTATCCACTTGCTGCAATTACAGGTTTATCGCAAGTTTGCGAAGGATTGAATATTACATTAGCCAATGCTGCTTCAGGCGGCGCTTGGAGCAGCAGCGATATTTCTATCGCAACAATTGGCTCTACCAACGGTATAGTCACAGGAGTTGCCGCCGGAACTGCGGTAATTTCATACATTTTGAATACCGGTTGCTCAGCGTCGACTACTATCACCGTAAATCCTCTAGCTTCAATAACAGGCCTCTCATCTGTGTGCGCAAGCCAAACAATAACATTGGCGAATACAGTAAGCGGCGGCGTATGGTCTAGTAGCGCCACAGCAAAAGCAACAGTAGGATCTGCTACGGGTGTTGTAACCGGTATTTCAGCTGGTACTGCAACAATAACCTATTTGTTACCAACAGGATGCCGTGCAACAACGCCGGTTACTGTATTTCCATTTACTGGTACTGTTGGCGCCACGAGCGTTTGCGTAGGACTAACAACAACATATACAAATGCTACGCCAAGCGGATCTTGGATAAGCAGCGATATTACTGTTGCCACAATAGGTAGCGCATCGGGAGTAATAACCGGAGTAAGCGCCGGAACGTCAACTATTTCATATGCTTTAGCATCCGGCTGTATTGCAGTAAACGTCATTACAGTTAATCCGTTAGCGCCAATTGCAGGCCCGACATCGGTATGCGGGACTCAGCAAATAACATTGACTAACGCAGTTGCAGGCGGTATATGGACCAGCAGCGCACCAGCACGCGCCACAATAGGTTCTGCTTCGGGCGATGTAACAGGTATTACTGCAGGCACAACAGTTATTTCTTACGTTCTGCCAACTGGTTGTTCTGCCACCTATACAGTAACTGTCAACCCACTTTCACTTGTAGCTGGTCCTTCGGGAGTTTGTGTAGGGCAAACTATTACATTAACGGATGCTACAAGCGGAGGTTCATGGATTAGTAGCGATGCATCGATTGCGTCTGTTGGTTCTACTTCAGGTATTGTATCTGGCGTGTCGGCAGGTACTGCAACAATATCTTATGTTATGGCAACTGGTTGTACCGCAACAGCCAGTGTGACTGTCTTCCCATTATCTCCAATAGCAGGCGCGACTTCAGTATGCGCTACGCAAACAATAACGCTGACTAACGCAACGCCAACTGGCACATGGAGTAGTAGTAATACCGGTGTTGCCACGATTGGTTCTGCCACTGGTATTGTTACTGGGGTAGCTGCAGGTACAACAGTTATATCATACACACTTGCAACGAATTGCACGTCTATAACAACAATAACAACAAATCCACTTTCTGCTATTACTGGTCCGACGACAGTCTGCGTTAGCCTAACATCTACCCTAAATAATGCAACTACAGGAGGTACCTGGAGTAGCAGCAATACCGGTGTGGCAACTATTGGCTCAACCACGGGGATAGTAACGGGCGTTGCCGCAGGAACAACTACGATTTCTTATATATTGCCGACAGGCTGTACCGAAGTCTATAATGTAACAGCTAATCCTTTGTTACCCATTACTGGCGCTACTACTGTTTGCGGCGGTCAGAACACTACACTTGCAAATGGTGTTTCCGGCGGTACATGGACTAGCAGCGATGTTACTATCGCTACAGTAGGTTCAACTACCGGTGTAGTAACAGGCGTAGCAGCAGGCACATTAACGATTACGTATACATTGGGCACAGGTTGTGCAACCACCACCACAATGACCGTTAACGCAATGTCGGCAATTACCGGATCTACATCTGTTTGTCAGGGCCAAACTATGACTCTAGCGGATGCTACGTCAGGCGGCACATGGAGCAGTAGTAATACAGGTGTTTCAACAATTGGCTCTACTACCGGTATTGTTACCGGTGTTACTGCGGGCACTTCCGTAATATCTTACATTATGCCTACCGGATGTACGGAAGTTGCAACAATTACCACTCAACCATTCCAAGCTACTACTGGTCCGAATGCAGTTTGTGTCAGCCAGACGATAACATTAGTAAATCCTACCTCTGGAGGAACATGGTCGGCAAGCGCACCAGCAATTGCAAGTGTAAATATCCTTTCAGGTACCGTGAACGGTGTTAGCGCCGGGACTGGTATCATCACATTCACCGTGGCGAGTACTGGTTGCACTAATACCACATCTGTTACGGTTAATCCGCTGACAGCTACCACCGGCGCTACCTCGGTATGTGCCGGACAGACAATAACACTTAGCAATGCTACCTCAGGCGGCGTTTGGTCGAGTTCGGCTACAGGTGTTGCTACCGTTGGCTCCGCAACAGGTATTGTTTCGGGTATTGCCGCAGGTACATCGGTAATTTCGTATGTTTTACCAACAGGCTGTACTGCGGTATACACAACCACAGTTTTCCCATTGTCAACAATATCGGGAGCATCAAGTGTCTGTCAGGGTTCTACAACTACATTGACGAATGGCACAGGCGGAGGTACTTGGAGTAGTTCTGCAACGGGTGTTGCAACAATTGGTTCTGCTTCTGGTATTGTAACCGGTGTAGCCGCAGGAACAACAACGATAACTTACCTATTGGGTACTGGTTGTGCTTCTACACATTTGATGACCGTAAATCCTATTGCAGCTATTACAGGAGCAAGCAGTGTCTGCGCAAATCAAACAACTACATTCTCAAACAGTGTAGCAGGCGGCGCCTGGAGTAGTAGCAATACTGGCGTAGCAAATGTTGGTTCCGCTACTGGTGTTGTATCCGGAGTTACCGGTGGTACAGCAACCATAACCTACTTGCTTTCTACCGGCTGTCAGGCAACAAAAACAATTCAGGTTAATCCGATATCAGCTATAGGCGGCGCCTCAAGCGTTTGTGTAGGTCAGACTACAACGCTTACAAACAGCGCATCAGGCGGAACATGGACAAGTAGTACACCCGCTGTAGCTACAGTCGGTTCTACTACAGGCATTGTATCTGGCGTTGCTTCAGGTACTACAACAATCACTTATTCACTGTCTACCGGCTGTAGTGTAACTACCACAATTACCGCTAATCCGATAGGAGCTGTTACAGGCGCAGCAGCTCTTTGTACAGGTTCTACTCTTACTTTGTCAAACACAGCATCTGGCGGTGTTTGGACCTCAAGCAATGCTGGCGTAGCTTCGGTAGGCTCTAGCACTGGCGTTGTAACTGGCGTCAGCTCTGGATCTGCCACTATTACCTATACACTTGGCACTGGTTGTACTGCACTTGCTTCGCTTACTGTAACCACTGTTGCCGCAATTTCAGGAGCTGGCATTGTATGTGTGGGTCAGACTTTAACCGTTACAGATGCAACACCGGGCGGTACCTGGAGCAGCAGTACGCCAGGCGTTGCTACAGTAGGCTCTACGTCAGGTTTGGTAACAGGCGTAGGCGGTGGAACAGCCACAATTTCTTACATAATTTCATCTGGATGTAACGCAATTGCAACCGTAAGTGTTACGTCGATTGCGTCAATAGTTGGACCTACAACTATTTGCGTTGGTCAAACTGGAACTGTTACAAATGCCACTCCTGGTGGAACATGGAGTAGCGGCAACAACACTATCGCATCTATAGGATCTACAACAGGCGTTATTTCTGGTTTACTTGCAGGCAATACAACTATTACCTATAACTACAGCGCAGGCTGTAGAGCAACAATGGCCTTGACCGTAAGCGTATTATCGCCAATCAATGCTACTGGCGGTTCTACTATCGTCTGTGTGGGTTCTAATCTTAACCTGAACGTTTCGCCTTTTGGCGGTGTATGGTCAAGTAGTAGTAATACAATAGCGGTTGTGGGTTCTGCTTCAGGTCAGGTAACAGGCGTATCGTCAGGTACAGTAACTATTACCTATATGATTAGTTCCGGCTGTTTCAACACCTACACTTTAACATCTATACCAATAACTGCAATTACAGGCCCAACATCTGTTTGCGGTGGACAACAGGTAACGCTGAGCAATGCTACACCAGGCGGTACATGGAGCAGCAACAATATTACCATTGCTACAGTAGGTTCAACTACGGGTGTGGTATCAGGTATTGCAACAGGTGGCGCTGCAATCATTTCTTACTCGGTAGGTTCTGGTTGCGTTGTTACTGCAAATATGAATGTTAATCCATTTAATACTGGTATTGCAGGAACAGCTACCGTTTGTCCTGGATCGTCTACCACGTTAAGCTATGCAGGCGGCGCTGAAGGATCAGGGCAAATATGGACGAGCTCAGATATTACGAAGGCAACAATAGGATCGACGAGCGGTGTGGTAACGGGTGTGGCAACTGGTACCGCGACAATTTCCATAACGCTGATTAGCGGTTGTGTTACAACCACTGTTGTAACAATGGGTAACGTTTCACCAATCACCGGTTCAAGTACAACTCTTTGTTTTGGACAGTCGCAAGTATTAAGTGATGCCACACTAGGAGGAACATGGCAAACGAGCGCTGCCCGCGTTTCCTTTAGCACAACTTCAGGTAATGTCACTACCGTTACGGGTATTAACTCAACAGGACCAGTAAATGTCACTTACACTGCACCAGGAGGTTGTCGAGCAATATACTCAATGACTATATCGACTGTCAATTCTATAACCGGAACTTTACGAGCGTGTGGTGGCGGTACCCAGGTACTTTCTTCGGCCACTACGGGAGGAGTATGGAGCACAAGCGATGCAACAATTGCTTCCGTCGTCACGCCTGGGTCGACATCAACAACCGTGACAGCCGGCGTTGGTGGGGGTACAGCGACGATCACGTATGCACTAAGCTCCGCTTGTTATGCAACAGCCACGTTTACTGCAAACGCTTTGTCTGCAAATTCGGGACCAACTGGAGTATGCACTGGTAATACGATAACGATGACAAACGCTGCTCCCGGCGGAGTTTGGACAAGTAGCGCAACTGGCGTAGCTACTGTAGGCACTGGCACAGGTGTGGTTACGGGTGTGTCAGCCGGCACATCGATAATCTCTTACTCTATAGTATACGGAGCTAACACTTGCCGAGCATTTACAACCATTACTTCCACAACAATGACGCCGACGAGCGGTAATTCACCGATATGTCAGGGACAATCATTGTCACTTACGAATAGTACTGCTGGTGGAACATGGTCAAGTAGCAATACCGGTGTTGCCAGCGTGGGGACAACGGGTGTTGTAACAGGCGTCGGCGGCGGCACCTCGATTATTTCTTATTCATTACCATCGGGTTGCGCAGCGCAAACGACTGTTACAGTCACGCCAATCGACGTAATAACCGGAGCCGGAGCGCTTTGTGCAACACAAACCTTGACACTTGCAGATGCTGCCCCTGGCGGTACCTGGACAAGTAGCGCTACAGGTGTAGCTACGGTAGGAACAGGAACCGGGATTGTAACCGGTGTTTCATCAGGCACAGCAATAATAACTTATAGCACATCTGCATCTTGTAGAGCCACTGCAACGGTTACCGTCAATCCACTAACCGCGACATCTGGCGTTACTAATATATGCACAGGTCAATCAAACACATTTACTAACCCATCGGCCGGTGGTACATGGAGTAGTAGCGATGCGGCGATAGCATCTGTAGGTTCGGCTACAGGTATTGTTTTGGGCGTGACTTCTGGCACTGCAATAATATCCTATGCGTTACCTACAGGTTGTACGGCATTGTTTACTGTAACTGTTAATCCAATTTCAACTATAACTGGCGCAACAAGCGTATGTGCAACTCAAAATACAACATTGTCTAATGCTACAGCCGGCGGATTATGGACAAGTAGTAATACTGGCGTAGCAACAGTTGGTTCTGCTTCAGGCTCAGTAGCTGGCGTTTCGGGCGGTACGTCTGTTATCAGTTATACAATGCCTACCGGTTGCTTTGCAGTGTCAACGCTTACCGTCAATCCGCTATCTGCAATTGCAGGCGCTTCAAGTGTTTGCGTTGGACAGAATATTACTTTGACAAATGCAACAGCGGGTGGTAGCTGGATAAGTTCGGCCACTGGAGTTGCTACTATTGGCTCAAGTACTGGTATTATTACAGGGGTAGCTGCAGGTACAACAACAATATCTTATGTGATGGCAACAGGCTGTACTTCTTTATCTACAGTATCAGTAAATCCATTGTCACCAATAACTGGCTTATCGAGCGTATGTATAGGGCAGACAATAACAATGGCAAATGCTACAGCGGGCGGCGCGTGGAACAGCTCGGATGTTACTATTGCCTCCGTAGGGGCAGGTACAGGTGTTGTAACTGGCAACCTTGCAGGTACAGCTAGCATTACATATTTGTTGCCAACAGGTTGTTTTGCTACATCATCGGTAACAGTTAACCCTCTTGCGGCAAATACCGGTTCTACAAGCGTATGTGCTGGTCAAACCATAACCTTAAGTAATACGAACGCTGGCGGGACATGGTTAAGTAGCGTTTCGGGTGTAGCAACAGTTGGCTCGGCAACGGGCGTAGTTACAGGAGTTTCTGCTGGCACAAGCATTATTTCGTATACATTGCCTACAGGGTGTACTGCAGCAACCACAGTAACAGTTAATCCATTATCGCCAATCAGCGGATCGGCGGGCGTTTGTATAGGGTTCACGATAACTCTTACAAATGCAACTGGTGGAGGCGCCTGGAGCAGCTCTGATGCTACAATAGCTTCTGTGGGCGCTGGTACTGGCGTAGTAACCGGAAACCTTGCTGGTACCGCAACAATATCTTATCTATTGCCAACTGGCTGTTTGTCTACCGCATCGGTAACAGTCAACTCAATTACGGCAATTACAGGCTCCACATTAGTTTGTATGGGACAACCTGCAACATTAGCAAACGGTTCTGCTGGCGGTGTATGGACAAGTAGCGCAACTGGCGTTGCAACTATAGGCTCAGCTTCAGGTATTGTAAATGGTGTAACTACTGGCACTGCTACAATTACCTATACAATAGGCTCTGGTTGTACAGCTACAACTGTTGTTACTGTTAATCCACTGTCTTCAATAACCGGCGCAACACAAGTTTGCGCTAACCAGACAATTACACTCGCGAATGCTACTTCAGGCGGTACCTGGAGCAGTAGCGACGCAACAGTTGCTACCGTTGGTTCTACAACCGGTATTGTGTCGGGCGTATTGGCTGGAACAGCAATTATTTCTTATATACTTCCAACTGGTTGTACAGCTGTTAGTGCAGTAACTGTTAATCCTATAGCTTCTATCGGAGGTCCATCCAGCGTTTGTGGCGGTCAGACAATTACGTTGACAAATGCTGCCGCAGGCGGAACATGGAGTAGTACCAATACTGGTAGAGCTACAATAGGTTCAGCAACTGGTATAGTAACGGGAGTTGCAGCTGGTACTACCGTCATCTCTTATATAATGCCTACGGGTTGCTCGGCGGTAACTACCGTCACAGTCAATGCGTTGTCCGCGATAACAGGCGCGAGCGCAGTATGTGTGGGTCAAACAACAACGCTTGCCGATGCAACTGCCGGCGGAACATGGAGTAGCTCTGATGCAACAATTGCAACAGTAGGGTCTACCACTGGCATAGTTTCTGGAGTAGCATCGGGTACGGCAACAATTTCTTATGTAATGCCTACGGGTTGTACTGCACAATCACCCATTACGGTTAATCCGCTTACCGCAAATACTGGTACTACAAGAGTTTGCGTAGGACAAACAACAACGCTAGCAAATGCAACCGCCGGCGGTACGTGGAGCAGTAGTAATGTAACACGAGCTACAGTAGGCTCTGCAACGGGAGTAGTGACTGGCGTTGCAGCTGGAACTGCTGTTATTTCTTATGCATTGGCGTCAGGATGTACAGCATTATCTACGGTAACAGTCAATCCTCTATCGTCAATTGCTGGCACGTTGGCTGCATGCACAGGGTTGACAACAACGCTTACAAATGCAACTGCAGGCGGAACATGGAGTAGTACAGATGCAACAGTTGCAACTGTCGGTTCATTAACAGGCGTAGTAACCGGTGTATCTTCTGGCACAGCAACTATCTCTTATATATTAAGTACAGGTTGTAGCTCGCTTGCAACAGTTACTGTCAATCCATCCGCAGCCATTACGGGCTCTAATAGCGTTTGTGTGCTGCAGTCAATCACTTTGGCTAATGCTGTAACTGGCGGCGTATGGAGCAGCAGCGCAACTGGCGTTGCAACTGTTGGTTCAGCTACAGGCATCGTAAATGGAGTTGCTTTAGGTACCACCATTATTACCTATGTATTGCCAGGTAATTGTAATGCAGTGAAAACAATAACAGTAAATGCACTTTCTGCTATTACTGGCGCTACAAGTGTCTGCGTGGGTCGTACGATTACGCTTGCCAATAGTACTGCAGGCGGAACATGGAGCAGCAGCGCAACAGGTGTTGCTACAATTGGTTCAACAACAGGCATTGTATCGGGAGTAGCAGCAGGGACAACAAGCATTACCTATACACTTGCCTCGGGTTGTAACATTGCTTCAACAGTAACTGTTAATCCCCTATCCGCAAATACTGGCGCTACTACTGTTTGTGTAGGTCAGACAATTACATTGGCTAATGCAACGGCCGGCGGTGCGTGGAGCAGCAATGCAGTAGGTAAGGCAACAGTGGTTGCTGGCACCGGCGTAGTTACCGGCGTAAGCGCGGGAACTGCAGTAGTAACATATTTGCTGCCGTCAGGTTGCTTCTCAACAACTAATATTACCATCAATGCAATGTCTGCAATAGCCGGCACAACTGGTTTGTGCGGCGGACAAACAACTACCCTTACCAACGCTACAGCAGGCGGAACATGGAGTACAAGTGATGCAACCGTAGCGACGGTTGGTTCAACCACAGGTATAGTAATAGGTGTTGGTAGCGGCACTGCAACAATAACCTATACCGTAGGAACCGGATGTGTCGCGCTAACTACAGTTACAACAACCTCGGTAGCCGCTATCGTTGGTCCAACGCTTGTTTGTGTTGGTCAGTCAATGACATTGACAAATGCGACGCCTGGCGGCCTTTGGAGCAGCAGCAATACGCTAAGGGCGACTATAGGATCGACAACAGGTGTTGTTTCTGGTATTTCTACTGGTTCATTTAATGCTACATATACGCTCGGATCTTGTAATCTGACTTCTGCTATAACAGTTAATGCATTGTCACCTATAACAGGAGTAACTCCGCTATGCGTATCTATGCAGATAGGACTGAGCGATGCAACGGCGGGCGGTACCTGGAGTTCGAGCACACCGGCAATTGCAACTATTGGTTCTGTAACGGCAATTGTAACCGGAGTTGCCGCAGGTACAGCAACAATTTCTTATACAGTTGGTTCGGGCTGTGTTGCCACTACTACTCTTTCTGTAAGCGATTTCAATCCTATTACCGGACCTACGCAAGTGTGTACAGGAACTACAATAACATTGAGCAATGCATCTCTAGGCGGTACATGGGGAACAGGTAATGTGCTAATTGCTACCGTCGGTTCGGCAACCGGAGTTGTAACCGGTGTGTTAGGCGGTTCAACCTTGATTTCTTATACATTAGGAGGATGCAGAGCTACCTACTCAATTGGAGTAACTAACCTTTCTGCAATTACAGGTTCGTCGAACGTTTGTGTTGGTCAATCGACAACCTACACTATTTCTGGTACTGGTACTTGGAGCAGCAGTAATACCGGCGCTGCAACAGTAGGTTCTACAACCGGTTTAATTACTGGCGTTGCTGTTGGTACGGCAGTAATTTCTTACACCACGCCAACCGGATGCTCGGCTGTAAAAACAATTACAGTGAATGCACTATCGATTATCGCTGGTCCTACGGCAGTTTGCACAGGCCAGACAATTACCTTAACCAATGCGACTGCCGGTGGAACATGGAGCAGCAGCAATACCACAAGGGCTACAATAGGACTTAATACAGGTATTGTGACCGGCATATTAGGCGGTATTTCTACTATTACCTATACAGTAGGCGCGGCCGCTTGTAAGGCTACCTATCCAGTAACAATAAATAACCTTACAGCAATAAGTGGCGCTAGTTCGGTATGCGCTACACAGTCAATTACATTAACATCTACATCTGGCGTATGGAGTTCGAGCAATCCGGCTCTTGCAACAGTAGGCTCTGCAACTGGTGTTGTTACAGGTGTTTCAGCAGGTAACCCAACAATATCAATTACTCAGTCTAATGGTTGTGTAGCCACAGCGGCTTTAACAGTTAATGCTTTTTCAGCTATTACAGGCGCATCAAGCGTTTGTATTTCAACGCCAATTACGCTTAGCAATGCAACGGCTGGCGGCTTATGGACGAGCGCTAATCCTACGGTTGCACGCGTTGGTTCTACTACCGGCCTTGTAACGGGTTTAATTGCTTCTGCCACACGTATTACTTATACCATTGCCGCAACCGGATGCCGTACAAGCGTACCAATGACAGTATTGAGTTGTCGTGTATCGAATAGCGTTCAAAATTTGTGTGTAGGTTCTTCTATTTTGATGGATGCGGTTTCTGCTGATAATAACTGGCATAGCACTAATAATGATGTTGCTACAGTAGATGCACATACCGGATTAGTTACAGCAATAGGCGCTGGTACTGCTAATATATATGCTACCAACCCTAACGGTGTGGAAACCGTAAATACACCAATTGTAGTTTTCAATACTACAAATATGGTCACCTTGACAGCCAACCCGGGATCAAACATCAAAAATGGTCAAAATGTAACATTTGTTGCAGCGATCAACAGTGAAGCTCCCGTATCTGGTTATCAGTGGCTGGTAAACGGAAAACAAATACCCGGCGCTGATAAAGTGACGTATAGTACAAGCGGACTGAATGACGGTGATAGAGTAAATTGCGCTGTTGCAACTGATTGCGGCATGATGCAAGCTTCAGATGATATTACGATCAATGTAGGTTCTGGCGTTGTGGCGTATTCTGTTACCGATATCAAGTTGCTGCCCAACCCCAACAACGGTACATTTGTTATTAAGGGCTCGTTGGCTACAAATAACGATCAGGAGGTAACTTATGAAGTGGTAGATATGCTTGGACAGATTGTTTACAAAGGCACAGCCAAAGCTATATATGGCAAGGTGAATGAACAAGTGAAGCTCAACGGTAATATTTCTAATGGTATGTATTTACTGAATGTGAATACTACTTACGGTAACAACGTTTACCACTTTGTAATAGAACGCTAATAGTATATTGAAAAAAACAATAAGGGGCTGCTTCATACTTGAGGCAGCCTTTATTGTTTATAGTATTTGTTATTAAGTTGACGGCGAAAATCAATATAAAGACGCGTATTTTGAATCCTATTGCTTAACATATACCAACCAAGGTATGCGTATTTAGAAAACTGCATTTTTTCCCAATAGGAGTATTGATACAATCGACCAAAATTCGGCGTCAATGCATCTCTTTGCGCCGCATGGGGTAATAGCTTTGTAGTAGCGTTATGTATTTTTTACAGGAGCGCCCCCTGTTGCGTCGCAATAATGCCTGCATGGCGATCGATAAAATCAAAACGGTATAAGTTATGAAAAAGATAAGAAAATCCGAAAGGGGCATACGTTCAGTCAGAACACGCTGGCAGAAATCGTTCATACTTGTTGGCCGCCTTAGATATTCGTGGATGCAGATTGCCGCACCTATGCTCCAGTAGTAATAAACACTTTGTAACCCTAAATAACAAAAAAATGAGAGATGCTACCGACGAATAAGTCGAATAATGACAGATTGCGAAGCTGATGTAGCTTTGATTAAGTATAGACCTACAGGTAATTCAGGTACAGAAAATAGTACAGGTGGGTTATATCCTTTGTACAACATCTTTTGTTCATTGAATATCAGCTTACCAGACATATCAAATAACTGAAAATTGAAATCCTCCTCAGCAGATGGAGCGGCGAATAATTTAATTTCGTCGTCAAATGGATTTGGCGCAGCAAATAACCAGTTGGTTGGTGAAAAGGGCAGGGGAGTATCCCTTACGTCAAGTATTTGTGCAGTACATTCAAAGTTAGCAACTCCGTAACCAATTTGCTCACCAGGCGATGTAAACGAACTGGCGCACTTAACAACAGCAAGCCGAATCTGGTAAGGTGTTGCAGTTGGGAATTTCTGCCACAGACAGGCAGCCCAACCCGCAATTTGCGGCGTCGACAGGGAGGTGCCATTGAGTGTAGTATAGCCACCGGAAAAATAGAACGTGGCTGCGCTCATTCCCATACCGCAAACATCAGGTTTAACCCGACCTGCAGCATTGGGACCATAACCGCTCAAAGCAGCAACAACACCTGTAGACATTACAGCGCCTATTGTAAGAGCGCTATCTGCATCTCCGGGAGTTAAGATATGATTACCCCAACCCGGAACAGGAGGCCAGCCATCATTTCCGGCAGTGGCTACAAATAACATTCCTTTTCTAGTGGCCATATTTGCAGCCTTTGCACCCACGGTTGTTTTACCATCTAGATCGGATGCAAAGTCCTGCCCATCTGCCGGATCGTCAAACAAGTCGTAACCCAATGATTCCGTAATAACATCTGCGCCTATACTATCAGCGCGTTCACTTGCATATAATAGATTATCTAGCTCTAACGGTTGCTCACTGCCATTGTTTTCTGTAAGGTACAAAGCCACAGAAGCCAGCGGTGAACTACCTACATATTCATTAGGAACGTAACCTGAAATTGTAGATAGCACTTCAGTACCATGAGCATCCTGTACATAAACATCCTCTGTACGACTGTTGAAGTTGTAGGTATCTTTTATTCTACCGTCATTTCTCAAACTATCAAATCCAGCATGAGTGTTAGTTCCAATGAAACCTGCATCAATAACAGCAATAAGCATGCCTTGCCCCTTGTAGCCATTGTCGTGCAGATAATTGCCATTTACCAATTTAGTCTGTGTCCAGGTATTGCCATAATACGCAGCGCCATCAACGCTTGTGCGTTGTGCCGACAATCTACCTTTATCAGTTGGTAATCCTGTGTAATTAACCATCCTGTGTAGATTAGTAGAATAAAACCCAACTAATTTGAAACCGGACACAAATGCCTTACCATTTAGGTTAAGTATTTGTGTGGAATCTTCGAGTAATATGGTACAGGTATTTAACCATCTTGAACAACCATGAAGTTTACCCCCGGTAAGGGAAAGTAAACTATCAATATAACTTTTATTTACCGGTATATCTGCGCTATCAATTGGGATTCCCTGTGCGGTACGTCGTGCAATAGACCTCGATGTAAGATATGCAGAAGGATTACTTATAAGATATGGCGTATTATTTTTATTTGTAAAAGAAACCCTAAAAGCATACTGGGTCGCTTTTGCTTGATTGCCAAGCAAAAGAAATAAAGCCAGACCGGCGCTTACGGTTTTACAAAACATAAATTTAGTTATGGTCAATCGCCCTCATAATCACACTGTAACCGTTTTTGCAATCTGCTTTACCGGGTTTGTAAGTCCAGTGAGTCCACTCCTTATATATCATGCCTACATTGTAAGCATAAACTTCTTTAGCAAAAGTACGATAAGCATTTACACCTGAATCGAAAGTAGGGTAGTTAACAGATTCATCATCGAGCAAAAGAGAAACAGTATTGTCGAAGTTTACACCGCGCAGCCCACCTGTATAATATGACTTGTGATAATCTGTGTATTTGTAATTCCATCCTTTTAAGTAAGAGTACAAAGAATCATCAGTTGTAGCATATTGATTGCCTTTCCATGTAGTACCTTCTTTAACAGGGAAAGTCATTTTTACATACTGCACTCCATCCTGCGTATATAACAATCCTGCAGATGTTGGAGTTACAAATATTACACTACCCTGATGCCACAAAGCGCCTTCATACGGACGGGTGTAAACATCCATTAAGTAGGTAAGCCTCTTCTTTTTATCTAAAAAAGTATCGGTTATTACATACTTGATTTGCATTGTTGACTTAACCTGAGTACAGCTGGGACCGTAATAGTTAATGGAATCGACATCGTAGGTAACATACTTTCCAAACTTCAACGGAAAGTAATTTAATGTGGCATCGCCCACGCCTTGATCGGTTTTTCTACACGAATATAGGGCTGCAGTACTAATAGCCACCAACAATGAAATCGAAAATATTTTTTTTAACATAAGATCCCCAATGCTTATTTCCCGTAAATATAATTAAAGATACGAAAATAGTGAAAATTAGTTAGAAAAAGAGCCTTTACTGATAAAGCCGACAAAAGAAAACACTTAAACCAAAGCTTTCTTTTGTCGAATATTGATGTTGAAAATTGTAAAGAATTACGATAATCTCTTATAATCATCTTTATCTTTCTGAATGATACCTCCTGCAATGACGTCATCGCCTTCATAAAATACAGCGCTTTGTCCGGGAGCAATACTATTGACAGCATGGTTGAAATGCACATGCACGCCGTCAGGCAAAGTCGTTAATATACTATTCATACCCGCGTCGCGATACCTTATTTTTGTAGTTGCTTCCATACCCTCAGGTATAGATGCATACTTAACCATATTTAATCCTTTGACAGTCATTTCGTTGTGCTGAAGTTCGTGCGCTTCGCCCAAAACTACTGTATTTGACTCCGGGAGTATATTGGTAACAAACATAGGTTTACCAAATGCTATTTCTAATCCCTTGCGTTGGCCTATAGTATAAAACGGATAGCCATTATGTTTACCTACAATGGTACCATCGATTAAAACAAAATTTCCGCCTTTCACTCTATCTTCAAGGCCTGCAACATTACGTTTCAGAAACCCTCGATAGTCATTATCTGGAACAAAACAAATTTCGTAACTCTCGGCTTTTTTCGACAGTTCTTTGTAACCCATGTCGTAGGCTATTTGCCGCACTTCTGTTTTAAGATAATCACCCAAGGGATATATACTCCTTGATAAACATTCCTGACCCAAACCCCAAAGCACATAGCTTTGGTCTTTTGTTAAGTCTTTTGCTTTCGACAAAATGTAACGGCTATTTTCTTCTCTTACTTTTACATAATGTCCGGTAGCAATATAGTCGCAGTTAAGCGCATTAGCTCGTTTTAGCAGGGCAGACCATTTAATGTGCGTATTGCACAATACACACGGATTAGGAGTGCGGCCGGCGATGTATTCGTCTACGAAATTATTAATCACATGGTCGCCAAATTCCTCGCGGATATCTAATACATAATGAGGAAAGCCATGCTCAACGGCAGCGAGGCGTGCATCATTGAACGAATCGACATTGCAGCAGCCGGTTTCTTTCTTACCGCCGCCAGAAGATGCATAATCCCAGGTTTTCATGGTGATACCAACAACTTCATAGCCTTGCTCGTGTAGCATAAGTGCGCTCACCGTGCTATCTATACCGCCGCTCATGGCAACCAATACCTTTCCTTTCTTGCTCATAATAAGGCGGCAAAGATAGGTATTACTTATGCAAAATGTGTTTATACCCCAATAGAGAAGCTGGCTATCGTACGCAGAATAATAAATAATGGCTCTAGAAAATGTTGCTGTTTAAGAAAACATTTGCCCATTTTTGCAAATTCAAAAAGCATCATGAGATACGTAGCATTCTTGAGAGGTATAAATGTAAGCGGCCAGAAACTTATTAAAATGACTGATCTTAAGCAGTATTTTATAGAAATGGGCCTGAAAAATGTCGTTACCTACATACAAAGTGGAAATGTGATATTTGATGACGAAACCAGAGACTTGGCATCACTAAAGGTATTTATAGAAAAGTATTTACATAGTAAATTGGGATACGAGGTCATTGTGATATTACGAAGCCAACAGCAAATCAAAGACATAATCGACAATAACCCATTAATAAACAATACGACAGGAGAAAAAGACAAAGTATATGTGACATTGCTTTCGGAAAAGCCAGTTTCAGATTGTATAAATTTAGTAAAACCTTTTGCAAATGACATGGAGCAGGTTGTACAGCAAAATTCCGAATTTTACCTGAGCACACCGGCTTATGGTAATACAAAACTTAGTAACACATTACTGGAAAACAAAACAAAAATAAAAGCTACAACACGCAACTGGGCGACAATAAACAAAGTAGTATTATTATAACTTACCTGGTTTTCTAAGTTCGTTACCTCTGGAATAAAACATTAATGATATTTTAATCTGGATAGTATGACAGTGCACACTGCATTAATAATTACGATACTACCTTTGGGGCCGCTACCAAACGGTTACTGATTCAATTTTTAAACCTTCGGTACAATAATACATGCGTCTTTTTATGTTGTACCGTTTTTAATTAGCATCGATGCAAAATAAAATAGCCCTAAAAACCAATAGGGCTGCCAACGCATTGTTGGTCAGCTTATTATTGGTTCACCATGCGCTGAATGCACAAACAGGAGGGATAAACAGACTGGATACAGCTTTATCGTACCCTGCTGTAGCCAATGTGGATCGATTTAGTTATCATTTCCAGACAACGATAATTGACCAGCATCAGTTGAAGTTCAACGCTTTGTACACAGGCCCATATAGTTTACAAACAAGTGAACCGCAGCGTATGTCTGTAACATCAACGCTTTTTGTTGGCGCCAGACTGTCAAAGCAAACTGAATTGTACTTGAATCCTGAGCTTAGCGGCGGTAATGGTCTAAGCTCGACAAGAGGAATTGCAGGTTTCCCGAATGGCGAGACCTATCGAATAGGCGACCCGGAGCCCGTATTGAGTATTTCAAGACTATTTGTAAGACACACCTTACCAATAAAAGGAAGTAATATTATTGTTGACGGAGGTCAGAATATAATCAAAGGATTGGCGACAACCGAACGAATAGTTTTTACTCTCGGTAAATTTTCTGTCACAGACATTTTCGATGCCAATAGTTATAGTCACGATCCGCGCAACCAGTTTATGAACTGGGCGATTATGAGCGCTGGAGCGTGGGACTATCCAGCCAATACGAGAGGATACACATGGGGGCTGGTTGCAGAATGGATAAAACCAAAATGGAGCGTTAAACTAGGCATAACTACTGCGCCTGAAGCTGCAAATGGCCCCTACATGGATATGAATATTGCCAAAGCTCATTCTGAAACTATTGAATTTGACCAATGCTATACGATCAATAAAAAGAAAGGTGTAGTGAGATTAATTGGCTATTTTACTCAAGCCAATATGGGAAATTATGCCGACGCAATAAACACAAAACAGGTTACACCCGACATAACAATATCCAGATCGTATGCGCATAATAAGGGTGGATTTGTAATTAATGCAGAACAAGAAATAACTGATGATATTGGTGTTTTTTTTAGAGCAAGCTGGAACGATGGTAAAAATGAAACATGGGCTTTTACGGAAATAGATAATTCGTTCAACATCGGCGCCCAAATTAAGGCCAATTCATGGAAGCGCCCAAATGATAAATTGGGCGTAGCAATTTTAGTTAATGGTTTGTCGGACGACCATAGAAAGTACCTAGAAGCAGGCGGTTATGGTTTTATAATAGGCGATGGCGCGCTTAAATATGGTGCAGAAAATGTGGTTGAAATCTACTACAGCGCAAAATTCTTTGATAGCTTCTGGCTTTCGCCAGATTACCAGTTGGTGATCAACCCGGGATACAACACCGATAGAGGACCGATGGTGCATATTTTGGGCATTCGTGGGCATTTAGAATTCTAAAATAACAATGACGCGCTAGCTTTTTATTCCGAGAATTCTTTGATTTTAGCGTTTAGCTTTTCAATTCGTTCATAGTCTTTTTCAGTTTTTATTAATACATTCAACTTATTTACAACATAGGGTAGTCGAACAGATGCACAAGCTAATGTCAATTTGTCGTCTGATTTAAGTTTGTTGTGCAAGCCGCCACCTACATACAACAGCTGTTCCAATATATTAGATTTAATGTTTTTCATTGATTCATTTAAAATCATAGTAACTAACAAATCTACAGCTCTGTAAAATGCTGAGTCGCTCTTTACTTGACCTGAGTAAGTTGTAATGGCAGACGACAATGCATATTTTTTAGTATTAAACACATGCGGAGCATGCAATTCAAAACAAGAAATGTCTTTATCGTTGCCTTTTTTTCCGATTATCATATAAACTGCTGACTCTAAAGCCGACTTTGGATTTGTTTCAGCAAGCTTTAAAGCCAGCCTATAGACTGTGTCGGGATATATTTTTTCTAAAGACAGCAGTGCCGAAGCAGCAACGATGTATGAACTGTCGAAACAAGCCTTAATCATTTCAGTTATTGAGGTAGAATCTTTCCAATTACCTAAAACGTCGAAGGCTTGCGCCCTGACCGATGGAACCGTATCACTAACCGCCGAAATTTTGGTTTTTTCTGCCCAGCGTTTTCTATATTCCATCGTTTGCAAGTCCTCAATTTGAGCAAAAGCCAACCTCCTAATAGTGGCTGAATTATCGCCGATAGCGCGCTCTATTAATAATTGCGAACAAGAATCTGCAATTTGCTTGCCAGCTGCCGCCACAGCATTGCGTTTATTCACAAAATCGTTTGTGTATTGGTATTGCAATAACCATTGGCCCGGTTCTTTTTTGTCTCGAATAATTCCGGGAAGCACATGAGTAAAATCTGGGATAAATACAGGTCTAAGAACGCCTGCATAGCTGAACGCAAAAGTATCTCTACGTTTAGAAATTACCCAGTCAGTTACTTCTAGTTTGCTATCTATAACCAATGCTGCTTTAAGCGCCAGTTTATAAACAAAAGGACTATCGGCATTATCCTGAGCGACAACTACCTTTAGCGTACCTAAGGTATCATTATATAAATAATTGATTTTCAATACAGGATGACCGGCGTGAAAATACCATTGATTGAAAAACCAACTCCAGTCCTGCCCGGTTGCTTCTTCCAGCGCCATACGCCAGCTGTGCGCTTCTGCGCTGTGCAACGCATTTTTAGTAAGATATATATTCATAGCCTTCCTAAATGCAACATCGCCAGCGAGGCTATGAATATACCGAAGAATTGCGCCTCCCTTATTGTATGAAATTGCATCAAACATGTCTTCGCGGTCGTCGTAATAATAGCGAACAAGTTGAGGATCATTGTAAGCAGAAGATTGCAAATACCCTTGTAAGTCGGTGTAGGCAAGTTCTTCAGCTGCATCATTACCATATTTATAGGCTTTCCATAGCTGCTCTCCATAGTTGGCAAAACTCTCGTTGAGTGTAAGATTACTCCACGACTCTGCAGTCACATAGTCGCCAAACCATTGATGAAACAATTCGTGAGCAACCACATTTTCCTGACTTTTATCTGCAATTTCTCTAGCATTCATATTCATAAACTCCCCAAAAAGCGACGCAGATGTATTTTCCATTGCGCCCGATACATAATCGTGCACCACTACCTGGCTGTATTTATTCCATGGATAAGCTATACCTGTGCACTGTGAAAAATACTCAATCATCTCGGGGGTATTACGAAACATTTGTCGTGCATATTTAGCAAATTCAGGCTCTACATAATAGTTCACTTCTTTTCCCCGCCATTTATCCTGCACAATGGAGTATTTTCCTATTGCAAACATGACTGCGTAGGCCTGAATGGGCAAATCTGTGCGCCAAATATCTGTTCGTAAACCGCCAGGTTGTTTTGTTTGCCTGATTAAAGCGCCATTACTCAGGGATATAAGTGTGTCGGGTATAGTCAGCTCTATTTGAGTAGTAAAACGAGTATTCGGTTTGTCGACAGTTACTAGCCAATGTGAATTTGACTCAGTCTCACCTTGTGTCCAAATCTGAAGCGGTTTGTTGGGTATGCTGTTATCGTTGTTTACAAAATAGAGTCCTCTGTCATCGGTTATGGCATCGCTCCCTCCGGTGGGTATGTCGTAGGGTTTAGATGTATATTTAAGATACAACAATACAGTATCGGTAGAATAATAGCTGCGGTTTAGGTATATCAATAACCGGTCGTTTTTATAAATAAATTTCATTGGCTTCAACTGATTCCCATTAATTTGAGCCACTGTGTCGAAAACAATAGTTTTTGCATCGAGTGCAATAGTATCCGCGGCATAACAATATGGCGACATTTTAAGCCACTCGGTTACATTTGCAGTTCTTGCCTTAAAATCAAAGTTAATTGCAGCTCGGGTATTGTGTATTTTCCAGACTATAGCAGAAGTGGACCTAAAAACAGGAGCTCCTGGTGTAGACGTTACTTTGAGCGTATCTAGCGTAATATATTGGGCATTTGTGTCTGGCAAAATGCCAGCGCTATCGGGCTTGGTATTTTGAGCGTTAACTCGACAAAATATAAGTACTAATAAAACAGCTATTACAACCCTCATAAAACAAAGTATGAAGGCAAAAGTACGGCATTAACATTGGGTGTATATACCCCCAAACGATTGAAAATCACTATTTGCATGTAACGGCTGTAGTGCATCAAGGCGAAATGTCAAGATCAGATAATGTAATAAGCATTTGCTTATGAGTATTTCACAAGACAACCTACTCAAATTGTGGAGTAACCATTACTTTTATACCATTACTAAAAAATCATGCAAAACAAAATACGCTCTACTATAGTTTTATCTTGCTTTTCGTTTGTAGCTGTAGCGCAAACAAATGTCGACTCATTGCTAAAATTAGCTAATACAGGCAACGTATCTGCGCAAATGGCTGTAGGCGATATTTATTATTCTGGAAATGGCGCTCAGCAACGGTTTGAGGATGCGCTTAAGTGGTATGAGAAAGCGGCAAAAGCAGGCAACGCAGATGCAGCCTGTAACCTTGGCTATATGTATGAAAATGCCCAAGGGGTGAAACGCGACAATTTTGAAGCAATAAAATGGTATAGAATAAGCGCGGGTACAGGTAATGCCCGCTGTCAATGCAATTTAGGCAACATGTATGAACAAGGCAGAGGTACCAATCAGGATTATACGGAAGCGTTAAAGTGGTACAAGAAATCTGCTGAAGGCAAGTATGAATTTGGCTACCTGAATGTTGGCAGGATTTATGAAGCTGGGTTGGGAGTACCCAAGAACGATGCAGAGGCATTAAACTGGTTTAAAAAAGGCGCTGAGGCTAAAAACATCATGTCTATTGGTAAACTGGGATGGATTTACGAGCATGGACTTGCCGTAGATCCTGATACGGTTACTGCTGTGGAATACTATAAAAAAGCAGCAGAAGCCAACGATGCGATTGGCCAAAACAATTTGGGGCGCATGTATTTTTTTGGCTTTGGTGGACTGAAGAAAGATCCAGTTGAAGCAGTTAAGTGGTTTACTAAATCTGGTGAATCTGGCAATGTACTTGCACAGTACTTAATGGGACAAATACTGGAAAATGGTGTTGGCGATGTTAAGCAGAACTTTCATGATGCAGCTCACTGGTACGAACATGCCGCTGAACAAGGACACGTAAATGCGAACTATCGTTTAGGAGTGTTATTTGAATTTGGTAAAGGAGCAACCCAAAATTTCAAGAGAGCGGTAGAACACTATACTATTGCTGCGGAAAAAGGCAATCCAAATGCAGCTGGTAGTTTGGGGCGTATATTATATGAGGGTAGGGATGGCGTAACTCAAGACAAAATAAAAGGACTGGAATGGTTGAAAAAGGCATCAGATGCCGGTATAAAAGAGTTTCAAGACTATATTTCGCAAAAAGTAAAATAATGCTGAGCTACATAGTTGGTAAGTCGTTGTACATTTACCAGCATTACCAAAGCACAAAACGCCATGACGTTATTTAATCTATCAGTTCAGTTACTCCAGGCTACAAAGGCGGTTCCCGAAGAAAAGACCAATTACTGGCTTTATATAATAGCCATTATCTTACAGACAGGTGTAATAATATATATACTCAGAAAAAACAGCCAGCAGAAAAAACTATTAAAACAAGCTGTTGAAAACCCTGCAGATGATTCATATAGTGGGCTGCGAAAACTTGCATTAAACATATCGGCAACTGACCTTAAGTTGAACATCCCAGACACGCAAACATTTATTTACGGCGTGGTTATGGACTGGAATATAGGCGAGGTAGTGGTAACGCTCGCCACCTACATAAATGGCGCCGCTAACATGTACCTGAGTACAAACGAGAAGATTACCGGAGGCGGCAAAAATCCACGTGTTGGCAATCTGGCAATAGGGTTTGTAACCAGCGCAGCAGAGTATTTAGGTAGAGCTATTCCGGTAGCCGGAGACGATGTGCCTTTGAAGGAGTGCGTTCGATTTTATTTCCTAACCAACAAAGGTAAGTTTGCAGCTCAGGAGCAAGTAATATATATGGAAGACAAAACGTCTGCATGGTACCCTTTGTTCGAAAAAGGCAACGAAGTGATTTGCGAGATGAGAGATAATGCAGAAAATGTAAAAATCTAACTGGTAAAGTACATACACCAAGCTAATGATACGACCTGTAACCCTCCACGATCTAGAACCGGTAATTGAGATATACAATCAGGCGATAAGAGCAAAATTCAAAACTGGTTACACAACGCCAATGATTCCACATGACCGATTGAAGTGGTTGGAATCATATGTAAATGGCGAGTTTCCGATGTTGGTGTATGAAATAAATGGCAAGGTGGTTGGGTGGCTATCGGTATCTCCATACAGGCCGGGGAGGGCAGCGCTGAAATACACTGCGGAAATTAGTTACTTTATTGATAGAGATTATCACAGACAAGGAATTGCAAGTCAGTTACTTACATTTGCTTTGGAAGCATGCAAATGGCAACTGGAATTAAAGACAATTTTGGCTATTGTGATAGACCATAACAATGCCAGTACACAACTACTTGAAAAATTCGGTTTTGAACGATGGGGCTATTTGCCAGGAGTTGCTGAGTTTGACGGCGTGGAATGCAGCCAGATAATATTGGGACTCAAACTATAAAGAAACGTATGGGGTATAAACCACGACTGATGACTATTGATTAATAAGGAATTTTTTAGACAACTGTTTCAGCTAAAAGTATATAAATACTGAAGCTGAAACAGGTAATTTAGTAAAACACTACCTAAACAATAAAGCCGTAGACAGCAGCATTAGCTAATTGCAAATGCGCTGCTCTAAAATCAAAGCCTTTGGAAAAAGAATATTATTTTCGAGATGTATATGTTGAAAAAGATCATTTTGAAACTCATTTAGTTGCTGAAATGCAACTCTATATGTAGTGCAACCATCTGCTGGAGGCATAAAGTTATGTGTAATTTCGGCTATTCTGAAAAATCTGTCTCCTTCTGTCGCATGTTCGCTCTTCATCATATTTATGGGATTTGAAAGGACGCCAAAAAAGAATGGTTTTACAATAGGATGTTCTTGTTGGTTGGCAATAGCAAGTTGTTTGATAGCCGGGAATAAAATTGTTTCTTCTTTTATCATATGCCCCATCAACTCATGTGCGCAACCATCGAACAAATCGTAAACTTCATTCAATTCAGGATGGCGTTCACCATGCACTTTGCATATTTTGTTTAGAAAAGCAAGCAGGGTAGGAATGCTATCGCGCACGTATACGTGGTGTGTATGCTCTATGTGGTTCACTAATACATCAAGGGGCATTTCCTTATACTCACCTTCTGGAATGAGACTCGCATTGGTCATTTTGGCCATTACTTCATTTTCTATTGTTTCATAGTCTAGTCCCTTTTCTACGCATACATCGCTAAGTAATAGGTTGCCTTTGCAGCAAAAGTCGATACCGTATTTTTTGAAAACTTCTGCAGTTCTGTAGTTAATCGCTACAATTTTTCCTATCGTAAGATTATTGTCTATTTCTTGTATAGCTGTCATAATTCTGTTGTTTTAACTGTACAAAATAACAAGTTAAGTCAAATGGTGATTGTGCTTGAAATCATATTCTGTCAAGTACTTTACAAGAGAAGAAACTTTTAACGATTTAACTTACAGATGTGATTGGAGTCATAAATGACTGCTATTCAAGGCATTACTTTTATTGAATAATTATTTATTCACGTATCAAATCTGTTTTATGAAAAAAATCGCTTTGCCATTAGTTTGCTCACTTTGCTTATGGCTTACAGCTTGCGAAAACAACAATGGCGCAAATAAAGAAACTGCTGCTTCAACAGCTACAACACAGACAGCAGGAGGTGGAGGACAGTCGGCTGTGCAAGATGATGCTTCGCAAAAAAATGTCGTTCAGATTGCGGTTGGCAGTAAAGATCATACTACGTTGGTTACTGCGGTGAAGGCTGCTGAACTGGTAGATGTACTCAGCAATGCCGGACCATTCACTGTGTTTGCCCCCACCAATGCAGCCTTTGATAAACTACCTGCCGGCACAGTGGCCGGACTGCTGAAACCAGAAAAGAAAGATGACCTCGCCGATATATTGCAGTATCATGTTTCGGTAGGCGTATATAAAGCCGAACAACTTCAGGATGGACAGTCGCTTGGCCAGGTAAATGGCGGCAATATCACTATTTCAAAAAAAGATGGAAAATTGATGGTAAACGGTACAGCAACAATAATTGCATCTATACCAGCATCTAATGGCATAATTCATGTAATAGACGGAGTACTGCTGCCACCTGCAAAAAAATAGTTTTATAGTTGGTTTACGAACATAAGGGGCCGCATTTGCGGCCCTTTATACACTCTATGTTAACGATATTTTTTGAGTAATTAAAATACATTGAACTAAGTAATTTTTATTTGCATTACAGTTGAAATACTTATAGCGCGTTGTTTAGCCAACTCCGCTTTTTCACCTTCAAATAATTCATCAACAGTAGCAATGAATAGCTTTTGCCATGCATGAAAATGAGCTGCGTTTAATGGACAAATCTTATTTAAAGCCTGATGCGTTTTTAACGGATTCCCCGTATAACCACCTGTATAAAACAAAGTGTTTTCCCAAAAAGCATACATTATAGGTAAGTGCTTTTCCCAGTTTACATGAGCAAACATAAAACCAATAACAGAATTTCCTTTTACCTTATCGTAAAATGTATTGATCAATAACTCTAGTTCATTCCTTCCAATTATATCAGTTTTCATTGCTATAGGTCTTTATGATTAAATTTTTTGATTGAATAGCCAAAAGGCAACACTATCCACAAAACAAGCACGATTACAGAAATGATATAGCCTTTTTGTGTGCCAAAAAAGTCTTTAAAAATTGCTCCTGTATATCCCATAAGGGCCGAAACATCCATTTTTAGTAATATAAGAATCCTACCAAGATCAATTGGGTTTAGCGCACTTACACCTACCATTACCTTCTCAATAGGGTAGTCGGCAAACTGAAATAAAAGGAATAGTACTAAACCATCAAAAACAAGTGAGAAATATAGCCATAATAATATAGCAAGACCTATTCCCTTAGCCTTATCACGAGTTTTTACCGTAGCAAGCATTGCTATAGCCACAAATATTATAGTTATCAAAGCACCCATTAATACCATAGCACCGCCCGTAGTGGAATGTTCAAATATTAGTGTAGGTAAACCAGCCCCTATGATAAAAGCCAACGTAAGAGCGCCGGCAAGTCCGCCAAACAAACTAAACCATATACTATTTCGCTTTAGCGGCTGACTTACTAATAATTCAATAAATTCGGAGCTGTTGTAGATATAAATAGTAGAAAAAATAATACTCACCAGCGGAACGATAAATAATATCAGATTCAGCAGACTGAGTAATCCTTTTTGTGGAGTGTCTTCAAGACTAAAAACTGTTAGCGAAATAGCCAACAAAAACAACGTGTAGGCAACAACTATTTTATTGCGCAGTATATCGAGCAGTATGTATTTAATAATTTTACTCATGTGGTAGTATTATTCATAAAGTGAGCTATTGCCTTTGTTAGTTTTGTTTCGCCAACCTCATTTTTTAGCTCATTTATAGGTTTATAAAATATTATACTTCCATCTTGCATATATACAATATGCGATACTATATCGTCGAGCTCGCTTAGTATGTGCGATGTGATTAAAAAGAGCTTTCCTTTTGCTTTTTCTGTTAGTATCTTTTCTTTAAGTATTTCGGCAGCAACAGGATCAAGTCCTGCAGTTGGTTCATCAAGAATTAAAGCTTCGGGGTTGAACATAAAAGCTATGGATGCGCTAACTTTCTGCATGGTGCCGCCCGATAAATTGCCCATACGCTTGTGGTACAATTTCTTTAATGCGAATGCATTAATCAGGTCTTCATCTACCTGATGTACACTTGCTCTTATATCGGCAAGCATCTCCATTACCTGCCCAATCTTCATATTCTCCGGATAGCGGCCAATCTGCGGCATATAGCCGATCTGTGACCTGTATTGCCATCCGTTTGCGATATTTTCATTTTTGAATTTTAATGTACCAGAGTCTGGCACTACCATACCTAACAAACATTTTATAAGTGTGGTTTTTCCACAGCCATTGGGCCCAATTAGCGCTATACACTCACCGTTAGCGCTTGAAAAGGAAACATTATTTAGAACCCGAAGTTTGCCGAAGTTTTTATTCAGGTTTATTGCTTCTATCATAGTTGTTTAGGTTTCATTAATGGGTGATTGTCTTTTAGATTTTCAGGCGTGAGGCTGGGTACTACTTTCTCAGATTTATCCATAAGCGATGTAATCAGGCTTCTGAACAACATCATAGCCGGAGGATATTTTTCAATAATCATACTATACATACTTACCGGCCTGTAGGGAATATCGCCAACTTTATCCCGGTTCAAATCGTAACCATCATATTTATCCCAGTAGTTGTAGTCGAAATTATTGAGCACCAGCGACCCATTTGTACCAACATCGAAAGTATTGCCAATGAAGTTGTTGTGTTTCATGGTTATGTCCATACAGCTTGCTTGTATTTTCAGCCCCCAGCCATTGTTTTTAAAACTATTGTTATACATTTCAATTCTGCTTGCCCCTTCAACAAAAATGCCGATAGTATTTTTTTCAAAGTCATTGCCGTCGATATAGCTATCAGATATTTCTTTGAGCAGTATTCCATAAGACCCATCTCCCCAGTTTTCCTTAAAGTAATTATGAAACATTTTTACATGGTTTGAGAACATTACTGCAACGCCTGCGCCATTGTTTTCAAAAATATTTGCAGCATAGGTGTCGCTATTCGAAAACATGAAATGGAGACCATACCTAATGTTCTTAAAAGAGTTATTGCGCCAGATTATAGAATTGGTAACAAACTCAAAATAAATGCCGTCGCGGTGACCGCTAATAGTATTGCCAACTATCTGCATACTGTCGCTCTTCCAGCAATGTATGCCGTTACCTGATCGCTGTTCCTGAACCTGATGCGCTGTAAGTTTGTTATTTTTAATGATGCAGTTTATGCCAAATTGAGCATAAATACCAAAAAAGCAATCTTCAATAATGTTGTTGACGATTACTGCATTATGGCGGTTGTAAATTTTAATGCCTGCAAAATCTGTAATGCTCGAAATACCGGAATTGCATACTTTAAAGCCATCAATTGTAACATTATCAGCTTTTATAGAAATATTTTCATACTTATTTTCACCATCTATAATCGGATATTCTATCCCTATTAGGGTTAATGGCTTATCTATTACTAAGTTATTTTCCTTATATATCCCGCTTAATACCATTATAGTATCATTATTTGCGGCTTTGGCAATTGCACTCCTTATAGTTTTACACACCTCTGTTTTACCAACTTTTATAGTTGCAGCATTGCTGTTGTAAAACAATAATCCAATTCCAATAAGCGATATTAACTTTCTTCTCATTGCATTTCCTCCCATTTGGTCAATATGCCATGATATGTTTCTTTCAAAACACTAATACTGTCGAAGTTGCTACTTGCTGCAAGCCCACCATTCATTGGAGATTTAAGATCTACGCTCTTAAGTATATGACTCTGAAGCGCCGGTATTAAAGAGTGATTGCCGCAATAGTCGGCCAAATAAATACCTTTATTTTTTGCCCAATCGATTTGCGTCGCCTTCATAAATTGACGCATACAATTTATATCATCAAACTTAAATACCTTGCCTGTATTGGTCACAATCTCTGAACCAAACCGAGGATCGGCAATTGTCATTTTGCAGAAAGTACAGTTATCTTTACCCAACAATATGGGCTCGGGCGCTACAGTGCAACTGCTAAATCCGGTGGTTAGTGATAGAAATACAATAAACATTGCCATTTTTTTACTACTCACAGCCCTTCGCCATTCTATAAGTACACCTAATAAAGCAAGCGCTCCGCACCCTATAAATATCCACCCTCCAATATCCGGAATAGAATAAGCGCCAAAATTGAGTAATTGCTTGAAACCAATTAAAGGCGGTTGATACGCCATACCCGGAACTACAATAGCTGCATGAGGGTCGAGATTATGCCCATAGTTATACTCCCATTTCCAGAAATCGACCATTGCAAGTATGCCAAACCCAACAAACAAAAAGAAAACGGTATAAAACCACTTTTTCCTATTGAGCGTTGCAACCAATATAAAAGCGATCACAAAAAACACAATGCAATAGGGTAGTATAGTAAATTCAGGAAAATCATCTTTATGGAGGGTTTTCATACCAATATAGTGATTGAGCCCATTAATGATGTCTACATTGCCGCGTATATCATTTGCATGTATTTTCATTCTCAATCCTTCCGGATATTGCGGCGCATCCAGGTCTATTCTCCAGATAGGGGTAAACAATACTGCCACAAGGCTCAGTCCACATACCGCCATTAATATGCGGGTCCAGATACTCAATGTTTTGGTTTTCACAACTTAGTTTTTGGTTTTCACCGAAAAAAATCGGCTTACCATTTCAGAACTTACTGCTCTGTTGGTAAGCCGAATCGGGTATATCTAATTTTTAAACTTATCGTATAGCCTCGCAACAATTACTTCGCTTTTGGCGCTTCCGCTACAGGCTGGTTTTTACCTGTGCTAAACATGAGTGGTACGCTACTGCCAGCAGGTGAAATCCTCACATAACCTTGCATTTCCTGGTGTAGAGCGCTGCAGAAATCGGTGCAATACATAGGGAATATACCTACACGATCTGGCACCCATTTCAGTGTCTGCGTTTCACCAGGCATAATCAGTAATTCCGCGTTTATAGCCCCCTTTATAGCAAAACCATGCGGCACATCCCAGTCTTGCTCCAGATTTGTGACATGGAAATACACTTCATCGCCCATTCTTACACCTTCTATATTGTCGGGTGAGAAATGTGAACGGATTGATGTCATATATACATGTACTTTATTTCCTTCACGCACCACTTTTGTTGTGCCTTCACCCTTTGATACATAAGGATTAGCGTTTTCATCAATTTTATAGAACTTAACAGAACGGTTTTTGATAACGTCTGCTGCCACTGCCTGTGCATAATGGGGTTCGCCTATTGTTGGGAAGTCGAGTATTAACTGCATTTTTTCTCCGCTGATATCAAACAATTGCGCACTCTGTGCAAGCTCCGGACCAGTAGGCAGGTAGCGATCTTTAGTGATTTTATTGTAAGCAATCATGTATTTTGGATTTGGCTTACGACTATCGCCGCCAGGCACGCATAAGTGGCCAACAGAATAGTACGTTTGAGCTCTATCTAGCACCTTAAGGTCTTTAATATTCCATTTCACCACTTCGCTCGATACGAACATAGATGTATAAGCATTTCCTTTGCCGTCAAACTCGGTATGCAATGGGCCTAAGCCTGGTTTTTTCACCTCGCCATATAGCGCTGCGTCGTATTTAATGACTGGTATACCTTCAAAATCACCTTCATAGGCTTTATCAGCTATGGCTTTCTGAATTTTATCGAAACTGAATACTGGTATCAAAGCCGCAAGTTTGCCGCTACCTACAATGTATTCGCCTGATGGATCAACATCGCAACCGTGCGGCGATTTAGGACAGGGAATAAAGTAACATATATCCTTAAGCTCGCGGGTGTCGAGTACAGTTACTTCGGTTCTAATTTCAGATGTAGCGCTGTGCGTTTTTTCGCTGTAAGTATTGTGCGCATATTTTGCAGCCACTTTTTTGCCTTTTCCTGCTTTCAGATATTCTTCGGCTTTTTTCCAGTTTACAGCCATAATGAAATCTTTGTCGCGCTGAGATGCATTTACTTCTAGCAGTGTGTTAGCTTGTTCGGTATTGTAGCAGCTAAAGAAAAACCAGCCATGAGATTTACCCTTACCTGCATGAGATAAGTCGAAGTTTACACCCGGGCACTCTAATTGGAAAGCAATATCCATCTTGCCATCTTCTTTACCAACGCTGATAAAGCTGATGTAGCCTTTGAAATTTTGTTTGTAGGTGTTAATAGCAACATCGCCATTCGAATTATCGGGCGGAACACTGAATCGTGTGCCGGCTATAACATATTCAGTGTTTTCTGTAATAAATGGCGAACTGTGGTTACCACCGCTGTTAGGCAGCTCAATTATTTCAGCCGTTCTAAATGTAGATAAGTCTATTCTTGCTACACGGGGGGTATTATTTGCGTTGCCAAAAATCCATCGGCCATCTATTTCGCCATTTGTCTGCGACAATTCGGGGTGGTGCAAATCATCCCATGGCACAACGCCATGCGATGTATTGAGCATTGGCTTTGTTTCCTCGCTATATCCGTATCCCTTCTCCGGATCTACAGAGAACACAGGTATGACTCTTAGCAACCTGCCGCTTGGTAAGCCGTATACCGACATTTGCCCGCTAAATCCACCAGAAAGAAAATTATAGAATTCATCATATTTACCGGGGGCAACGTATGCTTTAGATGATGCGTCTCCGGTTACAGCGCTAACTGCATTTTTGGGTTTGCATGAGTTTATCCCGATTGCCAGCGCTGTTGCGCCAAGTACGAGCACATACCTGAATTTGTTCATAAAATTATTGATTTTGTATTCGTTATTTATTAAAACTGCTATTGCTTATTTTATACCGTCATTTTTTCTCATGTACTCATAAAGCGCACGGGCATCGTCGTCGCTTAAGTTTTGGTTGGGCATTCTTACAAGACATATTTCCAATTGCGCCTGTGCCTTTGGGTCCTTATTAAGCATTTCATCTGTATTGGTTACAAAATTCATAATCCACTCAGCCGTGTACCTTTTGGTTACGCCTATCCAACCCGGACCAACTAATTTTTCTTCTGTCATTTTATGGCAGCTACCGCATTTTACATCGGCTATTTTCTTACCATTGTCGGCCATGGCGCCTATCAGCCCCGGACTAATGTCTACGTGTTTAAACTTGCCTTCACCGCGATTTGGGTCGTAAGAAGGATTACTGTTGACCTCTTTTTTGTCTGTTGTAGATGCTTGTTGCGCTGGCGTGCTTTCCTCTGTACCTGGAGCTTTCTCAGACTCAGTATTAGCGCCGCCGCAAGCTGTTAGCGCAGCACAGATAACTGATAAAAACATTATTTTTTTCATGTCAATGAATTGTTGGTTAACAATATGATACTGCAAGATTAGAATACCCGTAAGCCACCTTTTATGCGTTGAATCATAAATGCAAAAACTTAGTATTTTTCACGGTCTGCTAACCATGGACAAAATTTGCTGTACCCATTACCAGTAAAGGATTTCATGGTTCCGATAATTTGGAGTTCGCTATGTACATGATTCTAATCATGTTTTCGCCTGCCTATAGTCATAAACATATCTGCTATTTTTGGCTACTTTTAATTTCACAAACGCTTAGTATATGATGATTGACATTGATTTATTACTCACGTTAGGGGCAGTATACAAGAAGGTTGGTCAGGGAGAGATGATCTTTATGGAGGGTACAAGATGCAATTTCTATTATCAGTTAGTAAGTGGAAAGGTGAGGTGGTCTAACATCAACGATGAAGGAAAAGAGTATCTGCAATCGATGGTCGAACCAGGCGAGTGTTTTGGCGAGTTGCCATTATTTGATGGCGGAGTTTATGCTGCAACCGCAATAGCCGATGAAGATTCTGTGCTTATAAAATTGCATGAATCAACATTTCATCAATTGCTAATTGAACATGGCGAAATACAATTTGCTTTTTCTAAACTGCTGGCGCAACGTCTACGCTTCAAGTTTTTTATGCTCAAAGAATTTATGCACAATGAACCTGAAGAGCGTATAACATCATTGATTTCTTATTTGAAAGAAACAAAACATAATTTTTGCGAGCACTGCGGTAAGGTAAAACTGACCAGGCAACAAATTGCCAATATGACCTGCCTGCGCGTGGAAACTGTGATCAGAACCATGAGAAATATGAACGAGCGTGGGCAAATAAATATTAGGAAAGGGAAGGTATATTGGGGTAATGTGACTCCAGTCATAATGCGTAAGTGTCCGGTTTAGTTGCTTTGCAATTAAATCCGATCCCAATGAACTTGAAAAAATGGCTACAAATTGCGTTTGCAAATCTGGCAATTGTTGCTGCGATAGGGGTGGCGCTCAGGTACAAAATAGCATTTTCCCTCCCATTTATAGATCAAAAACACCTTTTACATGGTCATTCCCATTTTGCATTTAGTGGATGGGTGACTCAGGCGCTAATGGCGATTACTGTTGCTAAAGTATCTGCTGCAGGCGGGAAGGATTTGTTCAAACGCTACAACTGGATTTTGTTTGGCAATCTTATATGCGCTTACGGAATGTTGTTTAGTTTTCCTGTACAAGGCTATGGATTGTTTTCTATTTTCTTTTCTACTTGTTCACTTTTTATAGCTTACTTATTTGCATTCTACCTATGGGCCGACATTAATCGTTGCCCGGCGCCGATAATTGCATTCTCGTGGTTTAAGGCTGCAGCAGTTTTTAGCGCTATTTCGTCGCTCGGCGCTTTTTCACTTGCATATATGATGGCTACCAAAAACATGCACCAAAACTGGTATCTGGCGGCGGTTTACTTTTTTCTACATTTTCAATATAATGGCTGGTTTAGTTTTGTGGTTTTAGGGCTTTTGTTTGATAAGCTGGAAGAAATAGGCATCGATCGAAAATCGCTCCGTAGAATTTACTTGATTTTCGCCCTTGCCTGTGTACCTGCCTATTTTCTTTCAGCATTATGGATGCCTATACCTACAATAATATACGTATTAGTGGTAATTGCTGCATTTGCACAGGTTGCGGCATGGGGCTGGTCAGTAAATTTAATTTGGCATAACAGAACTGCGCTAAAAGATGGAATGCACTTAGCGCCCTACCGTGTTTTACTATTATCGTTAACCGCATTAACTATTAAACTACTGCTACAGCTTGGCTCTACAATACCATCGCTAAGTACCATAACCTTTGGTTTTAGGCCTATTGTAATAGGGTACCTGCATCTGGTGTTGCTTGGCGTTATTACCTTGTTTATACTCGGTTATGCAATGCATATAGACCAACTTGCTGAAACAAAAATGAGCAAAACGGGAATTTCGGTGTTTATAGTAGCAGTAATACTCAACGAACTGGCGCTAATGGTGCAAGGCAGCGCCGCAATGGGGTATATAATGGTGCCCTTTATCAACGAAGTACTTTTTGGTATCGCGATACTTCTTTTTGCTGGAGTATTCATGATTGCCTTATCGAAATCAAAAAGCAGGTAACTGTTGTTTACTTCTACACCCGCATTACGGCGATGGTATGAACACAACTATAAACTTTCAATCTACAGTATGAAAAAGATTGTACTCTTATTGCTTTTGTTACTGGCGTATGCAGTTTATAGCGGTTGGGTGTATACCGTTGGCGTAGATTGCAATTCACATATGAATGGAGATGCATTAGCAGGGAGGAAATTGTGGCATGAGCATAACTGTCAAACCTGTCACCAACTTTATGGCCTTGGCGGGTATATGGGACCTGACCTGACCACCGTAACTACCGATAAAACTAGAGGAGCGCTATACGCAAAGGGTATACTGAAAGCCGGAGGCAAGCGAATGCCCAATTTTCATTTTACGAATAAAAACACTGACGATATTGTGGCCTACCTGCAATATATAAACGATGCAAAATATGGAACGGCAAAATAGCGTCCAATCAACCAAAACTGGAAGATTGTTTATTATACTTGGTTTTTCTTGTCTTTTATTGAGTGTTACGTTTGGACTTACTGCCAGCCTTCAATACCTGGCGCCTCAACTATTTGTCGATCATCTATCTTTTCAGAAAACCCGTCCGTTGCATGTTTTTCTGGCTATCAATTGGTTATTTGCTTGTATTTCCGGACTTGTTTATATCATTATACCACGAGTAGCTAATAGGCAGCTATTTTCAGGAAAAATGGCTATAATACACCTTGTACTGCATGCTGCAACCATAACAATTGTAGTTACAGGTTTCTTTCTAGGGCATTTTTCTGGCAGGGAATATCTTGAATTTCCGCCCTGGATTGTAGGTATTATAATATTCTACTGGCTGATTTTTGGGGTAAATTTCTTCAAAACCTTACAGCCTAATCTGGCAACAGCGCCTGTTTATATTTGGATGTGGTGTACCGGTATTTTGTTCTTCATAATTACTATGGCAGAGGCGCAACTATGGATGCTGCCATATTTTAATACCAACATTATCCGCGATGTAACCGTGCAGTGGAAAGCAAATGGCAGTATGGTTGGTTCGTGGAATATGCTGATTTATGGTACTGCCATGTATGTAATGGAACAAGTAACTAATGATAAAACCATAGGGTACAACAGAAAAGCATTTGCATTTTATTTTCTGGGATTAACTAATCTGCTTTTCAATTGGGGCCATCATACCTATATAGTGCCTGCCCACCCGGCTATAAAGCAAATTGCTTATTTGATAAGTATGACAGAACTGTTATTGTTGGCAAACATAATGCTCACATGGACGGCTGCATTTAGAAAAAGACCGGTTGCCGAATTTGAGATTACCTATAGTTTTTTGAAAACAGCAGATGTATGGGTATTGATTAATTTAATTTTAGCAATTGCTATTTCGGTACCTGCAATAAACAAATACACTCATGGCACTCAGATAACTGTAGCTCATGCCATGGGCGCCACTATAGGCATTAATACCTTATTACTTATAGGATGTGTGGTTTTTGTAATAGAAAAACAACTATCTACACAAGCCAAGAAAAAAATGAACCTTGGTTTAAAAACAATGCACATATCATTGTTTTTCTTTTGGTTGTCGCTACTGGCAGCGGGGGTGACGAGATCATCCGGCATAAGAAACAATTTATATTTTGCTGAAATCACCGAACGAGCAACGCCCTTCCTGCGCGTATTTTCTGCATCGGGCATTTTTCTTGTTGTTGGTATTGTATTGGTAGCTGCCACATGTATACCTGCTATATGGAAATTTGAAATAAAGGCATAGCAACTTCGCTTAATTGCTCCACGATTGCGCTATAAACAATCACCGCAAACAATAACATATTTTCGCAGTATGGAATTGCAGCTCATACTTACCAACATACAAAAACATATAAACCTGACTGCTGAAGAACAGCAGCATTTTCTGTCGGTATTGCAAGTAAAAAAAATGAAAAAGAAACAGGTTTTGCTGCATGAAAATGAAGTGTGCAAGTATTCGGCGTTTGTATTTCGGGGCTGCCTTAGAGGGTACACCATAGACAATAATGGTATTGAACACGTATTACAGTTTGCTCCGCCCGACTGGTGGATATCTGATATGTATAGCCTGATAGCGCAAAAAACCGGCCAGCTCAATATAGATGCTCTGGAAGACACTGAAGTAGCATTGCTATCGAAAAATGAACAGGAAAAATTATATACTGAAATACCGAAATTCGAACGTTTTTTCAGGATTATAACTGAAAAGTCGCTGGTAGCCTACAGGCAACGCATTATAGATAGCATGAGCCTTACTGCGCAGGAGCGTTATGCAAACTTCTGCAATAGCTATCCTACGCTCATTAATACACTACCGCAAAAACAAATAGCGGCATATATAGGCGTTACGCCGGAGTTTTTGAGCAAAATGCGCAGCTCATTAAGGTACTAACATAATTGATTAACCTACATCAAGTCATTTTCTTAATCTACATTATTTGAAAGGGGGTATCGGCAGAGCGATCTTTGCATAAGAAAACAAACAATAATGGACAGAAAAGATTTTATAAAAAAGGGACTTTTAGGCACCGGAATATTTGTAGCAAGCGCATCGGTAATTGGAGCATTAGCCAATGAAATAGATGAACTAAAAGAACTTGATCCGATTCAAAGTACTGACATTGTAGGTTTTAATCATTTACCAAATTCAAACTCAAAAATTATGGCAAGCACAGTATTGCACAAAGCAAACACAAGAGGACATGCCAATCATGGTTGGCTCGATTCGCACCACACCTTCAGTTTTGCAAACTATTACAATCCCGAAAGAATGCACTTTGGCGCATTGCGGGTTATGAACGACGATAAGGTAGAAGCTGGCATGGGCTTTGGCACGCACCCGCACGACAATATGGAGATCATATCTATTCCGCTGGAAGGCGACCTGGAGCATAAAGACAGTATGAACAATACCGCTGTGATAAAATATGGCGACATACAGGTGATGAGCGCCGGCACAGGTATATACCACAGCGAATACAATAAAAATAAAGACAAAGAGGTGAAATTTTTGCAGATATGGATGTTTCCTAACAAACGCAATGTCACACCCCGCTACGACCAGATAACGCTGAACGAGGCCGACCGTAAAAACAAATTGCAACAAATACTCTCGCCCAATGCAGACGACGAAGGCGTGTGGGTTCATCAGGATGCATGGTTCTATCTGGGCAGCCTCGATAAAGGAACTACAGTGGAATATAGCATCAAGAAAAAAGGAAATGGCATATATGCCTTTTTGATAAAAGGCGATGTACATATTGGCGAAATAGCGCTTAATGAGCGCGACGGTTTGGGTATTTGGGATACAGACTCAATAACCATAAAAGCTGACAGCGGCGCTGAGCTATTGTTAATGGAAGTGCCAATGACTGTATAAAAGTTGAATTACCGAATATAAAAACTTAACCGACAAAATGAACCACATTAAGCATCCCGTGACAGAATACCCCATACTTGAAAACATTAAACTAAGGTGGAGTCCGCGGGCATTTGAAGAAAAACAAATAGACGAGCAGACAATGAAATCGCTATTTGAAGCGGCCAGATGGAGCGCAAGCGCTATAAACGAACAGCCATGGCAATATTATTATGCACATAGAGGTAGCGCAGGTTTTGAAAAAATTGTTGCCGCATTGGCTCCAGGCAACGAGCCTTGGGCTAAAAATGCATCGGTTTTGATAGTGGCATCGGGTAGAAAAACCTATGCAGCAAATGGGGCTCCAAATGTGTTTTTTGCACACGACTTAGGTATGGCCAATGCCAACCTAATGCATCAGGCAATAGCGTATGGCATAAATAGCCACCCGATGGGCGGATTTGATAAATCAAAAATAATAGAGTCACTGCAACTAACTGATAATGAAGAGCCTGTGTGCGTTATTGCATTGGGTTATACAGGACAAGCAGAAAATCTGCCGGAACCCTACAAAAGCCGGGAACTAACGCCCAGACAGCGCAAATCTATAACTGAGTTTACAAAAGCTATTTGATGAAAACACAAATACTGGTGATTGGAAGGCGCCTTGACATACTCAACACTGTAGTGCGCTTAATCAACCAAAACGATGAATGGCAAGCAACCGGAACCGACAATGACGAACATGCCATAGAACTATGTAGCCGGCAAGAATTCGACCTTGTGTTACTGGGCGGTGGTATAGAAGCGGCAAAGGAAAGCAAATTAAGCAGCTTACTAAAAGTACTACAGCCCACCGTCAAAATAATACAACACTTCGGCGGCGGCAGCGGACTACTATACAATGAAATACAAGCTGCGCTTGTGGGTAATGCCGGAGGTGTTTACAATATAATAGAGGATCCGTTTAAGCAAATGGGGCTAGGGAACATGGCAAATTAGTACAATAGTTGTTTTTGAAATAAACGAAAAAGGTTGTCCGCTTACACTGTGAACAACCTTTTTCATTTTGTGTGCCTTTGTTCCCGCTCGGAGCATAACTTCATATTAGTGGCCTCGCCAGGAATCGAACCTGGATCTGGAGCTTCGGAAACTCTTATACTATCCATTGTACTACGAGGCCGTAGTTTTGGGTGTGCAAAGGTATCACATTTTTGAGCAATTTTTAAAAATTGAACCTGAAATATATGCCCTTGCCCGATAAATAGACGATATTAGAACATTGGCACAAAACAAAATTACCGGGCAACACATTACCCTTGCAATTTTGTTTTGCCCTGTTAACCATTATTAACTTTAATCTTCATCAAAAAATTCTTTCTGATAAAATAGCTTTTTACCTTTACCGTTTCAGTTAGGAAAATAAGCGTCAGCAATCTATTTTTGACGTTATATTAAAAGTTTCGCTAAAAAGCAACCTATGCAGTTAGATTTTAAGAAATTGAAGGTAGAGATCTTCACCATTATTGCCTTTGCAATCCTGTCGCTGGTGTATTGCTATCCGCAGCTACAAGGTAAAAAACTGTACCAGCACGATAATATCTCGTGGCAGGGTATGGCGCACGAAGCTATGGCCTATCACGAGGCTACCGGTAAAGATGTGCTGTGGTCGAATAGTATGTTTGGCGGTATGCCCACCTACACTACCTATGTAGGCACTACCAATACCAACTTCACCGGTTATATACAGGTGGCATTGGAGGCTATTGGTAAACCTGCCTATTTCTTCTTTATAGCCATGATGTGTTTTTACATCATGCTCAGGGTATTCAAAGTTAATCCATGGATTAGCGCAGTTGGCGCTATAGCCTATGCGTTCTCATCTTACAATCCTATTATTATTGGGGTAGGGCACGACACCAAAATGCTGACAATGGGGTATTTGCCAATGGCTGTAGCCGGTTTATACCTGATTTTTAAAGAAAAATGGCTTACAGGGGCGGCTATATGGGGCATCACACTTTCGCTCATTTTTACCAACAATCACTTTCAGGCTATCTATTATTCGCTGCTTATTTTCGTTTGCTTCGGTATTACCATGTTTGTTACGGCTATTAAAAATGGCAGACTAAAACAGTTTTTTATTGCTTGCGCTATTGCTGCGGTCACCGGTGCATTGGGTGTTGGCCCTACTGCAACATCTATACTTACCACCAATGAGTATGCAAAAGAAACTATGCGCGGCGGCGGTAGCGAGCTCTCCGGCCACGACAAAAAGACGAATGGCGGGTTGGATAAAGAATATGCCTTCCGGTGGAGCAATGGCATTGGTGAAACTTTTTGCCTGATGATACCATATCTATACGGGGGTTCATCGGGTGAGGCTGCCGATAAGGCGCCTAAAACGCTTGAAGCGATTGGTGGTAATGCAGATTCATTACCAATTTATTGGGGCCCTCAGCCATTTATCTCTGGTCCGGTTTATTTTGGAGCAGCAGTGTGTTTCCTTTTTGTATTAGGTATGATGGTAGTGCGCTCGCCCCATAAATGGTGGATACTCGTTGCAGCCATAATAGGTATCGTACTGAGCTGGGGTAAAAATTTTGAGGGGTTGAACTACTTCCTGTTCGATCATGTACCGATGCTCAATAAATTCAGAACGGTATCTATGGCGCTGATCATACCCCAATTCCTGTTTCCTTTCCTTGGCGCATGGGCTGTTCAGGAGGTCATCAATCAGAAAAACGACCCAAAGATGTGGAACAGCATTAAAATGTCGGCCGGCATTATGGCTGGTTTATGCTTGCTGTTGGGCGTTGGCGGATCCATGTTCTTCACTTTTACGGGAGGTTCAGACGCACAGTTGCAACCAGAAATGGTTAAGTTATTGAAGGCCGACCGTGCGTCGCTGGCTGCCACAAGCGGTATAAAAAGCGCAGTATATATAGTGCTTATTGCAGGCTTATTGTGGGCTTTTATTAAAGAAAAAATCAGCCAGAGCATTCTGGTTATTGGTACTGGGCTTGTAATAATGATTGACCTTATGCCAGTAGCGCATGAATACTTGAATGAGAAAAATTATGTAGACCAATCGGAGTATGATGCGTTTTTTGAGCCACGCAAAGTAGACAAACAAATCATGGCAGACCCTGATCCATATTATCGCGTGCTGGATCTGACAAAAGACACCTACAATGATGCAGTACAGGCATATTTTCATAAATGTATTGGAGGTTATCACCCTGCAAAAATGGAAATTTATCAGGACCTGATCGAGCGTCAGATGAGTCGCGGCTTCAATAAAGAGGTGTTGAATATGCTCAATACTAAGTACATTATTGTTGGCGGTCGTAAAAGCGAACCTGGCGTGATACCTAACCCTACGGCTTGTGGCAATGCCTGGTTTGTAAATGAAATAAAATGGGCTAATACTGCCGATGAAGAAATGGACGGACTTAATGCGCAAAACATACAGGACACAACAATAGTGCCCAATGCGTTTGAACCAAAGAAAACAGCAGTGATGCGCACCACATTTAAGTCTGAGATAGGTAACTATGAAATAGGTAAAGACAGCTCCGCATTTGTAAAACTGGATAAATACGGACTGGATGAAATATCCTTCAAGTCGAACAACAGCAAAAACGGACTTGCAGTATTTTCTGATATTTATTACGCCAAAGGCTGGAAAGCATTTGTAGATGGTAAAGAAACGCCCATATACAAAGCAAACTATGTATTAAGAGCAATAAAGGTACCTGCAGGTTCGCACCAAATTGAGTTTCAGTTCCGTCCGGAGAGCTTCTACAAAGGCAAAACAATTGGAATGATAACCAGTTTGTTGCTTATCGTACTCGGCATTGCAGCGCTTTATCCTTTGTTTCGCAAGGATGCGATGCCTACTGTGAAATAATTGTGCTAAAACTCTAAATAAGCCTGAATCTTGCATAACGAATGTGAGGTTCAGGCTTTTTAAAATACTATATTTATCTTAGCTTTCAGTAGAGTAAATACCAAAAACGCCGTAATTGTCGAATAGCAAGAGTAATTCATTTGTAAGCAATTCATTTTTTATATTCCTCATCAGATTTTTTCCGTCGCTGGCAAATTTTCTGGTTCTAGTGGGATACTCCAATTTTTTACCGCAAAGGGTATATGGCGACTACCAACATTTCTGGATTCAGCTAAATGTCTTTTACCCCCTTGCTTGTTTTGGTATCCATATAGCTATCGTCGCCTATAGCGGTGAATATTTGAAAAATGTACTGCAAAAGCTGTCGGGTAAGCACTATTTACTTTACGGATTATGGATAACATTGGTAGCCGGTATTTTCGCATTGTTACAGGCGCATTCGTTGCAAATCTCCTTTGCTGTTCCATTTTTGTTTTTAATGGCATTCTCGCTTACGTTTATTTTTGAGTCTATTTTAATAGTTTTTCGGTGCTACAAAACGCTGGTAGCGGTAAATGTGTTGTACTCGCTGGCTTATTGTCTGGTCCATTGGTATGTGGCAAAAGGCGAATTCTCGCTTGCTTTAGTCTTTGGTAGCCTTTTGATTATTACAGCATCGCGCTTGGTAATTTATGCGGCTTTGGCGATAAATAAAATCAACAATGTAACCCGGGTGCAACCAAGTGCAGAGCGGGACGAATTAGGCAGAATAAGATCGCTTTGGATGCACCTTGGCGTTTACGATGTTATTCAAATACTGTCGGGCTGGATTGATAAATTTATCATTTCTATTTTACTTACGTCGCAGCTATCAGCAATTTACTTTAATGGCTCACAAAATATACCATTTCTCCCACTATTGCTGGGTGCAGCAAGTAGCGCTGCTTTGATAAAGCTTGCAGGAAGTAATAAGCAAAACGAAACGGCCAATATAATACAAATTATGAACCAGTCGGGTAGGGTGTTGTCTTGCATAGTGTTTCCTATCTTTCTCTTTTTACTATTTTACCGATGGGAACTTATCATTACTATATTTACAGAAAAATACGCACCAGCTGTGCCTGTTTTTTTCGCTGCTTTGTTCATTCTTCCGCTTCGCGCCTATAGCTTCAGCACAGCGTTACAACGACTGCACAAAGGCTCTATAATAAATATCGGGGCAATTACCGAAATAGTATTGGGCTGCTTACTCATGTATCCGCTATACCTATTGTTGGGCTTGCCAGGTGTGGCGCTAAGCTTTGTCCTTTCCACCTGGTTTCAGGCATCATTTTATCTTTATCACACAGCCAAACTATTGAATACAAGTCCCTGGAGCCTTGCACCAATTAAAAACTGGATTATTAAGCTCATTGTTTTTGCTTCTTTGTTTATAGGCATTCATTATATCGGCGTTAGCTTTTTATCCCAAAAGATTAATCTATTTTTGGGAACAACTGTAATGGTATGTACTATTGGCCTATCGTTGTACATAGAACTTACTAACCAAAGAAAACATGGCGGGCTCCAATCACCGGAACAGATTTAGAAATATTGATAATACCGGATTTGGTCCGAATAGCAGCGTCGAGGGCGGACGTTTGATTAATCCGGATGGTTCCACAAATCTACGCAAGCGAGGATTACCTATTTGGGAGCGCATCAGCATCTACCATACTTTATTGCGTATGGATCGCGGTCCATTTTTCTTCTGGATTTTTTTGTTCTATACTTCTATAAATGTTGTTTTTGCAAGTATCTATTTCTTCATAGGCGTAAATAATTTATCAGGCATAGACCCTGCGCAAACAGCTTTTCAGCAATTTACTGCTGCATTCTTTTTTAGTTCTCAAACATTAACAACTGTGGGGTATGGTCATGTTGCGCCATCGGGCATGATGACAAACATCGTAGCTTCTACAGAGTCGTTGTTGGGTATACTTGCCTTTGCTGTTGTTACGGGGCTCATTTACGGACGATTCTCGCGTCCTCGCGCCTACCTTAGGTTTAGTGGCAATTTACTTGTGTCGCCTTTCAAAAGCAGCACGGCGCTTATGTTTCGTACTGCTACCTACAAAAACAACCACCTGACCGATGTGGAAGCCCAAATGACGGTAGCCCTTCATGTTACTGAAAACGGCAAAATAGTAACGAGATTCTACCAACTTCCGCTCGAAATTTCTAAGATCAATTCGTTGGCGCTTAGCTGGACAATTGTACACCCTATAAACGAAGAAAGCCCGTTGTATAATTTCACGGAAGAAGATATTAAGAACAGCAAGATGGAGGTAATAGTAACCATTAAAGCTTTCGATGATCATTTTTCTAATGTTGTCATGCAGCGCACATCTTATACTTACAATCAGGTAGTTTTCGGCGGCCGCTTCTTACCAATGTTTGAACGAGCGCAATCGGGACAGTACACGCTGTTAGAACTTGATAAGATAAACACTCACGAGCGCGTTGTTTTGCCACAACGAGTATTCTCGGAAAACTAACGTTACAGCACGAATAATGAGCTTCCTACACTAAGCTACTTTAGCAACCGGTCTTAAATAACCAAAATCACGTATCTTTGACCACTTTTGTAATTACCAACTGACCTACTAAATAACAAATTTGAAAACAAGAACTTTAAGAAAAGATAAGGTTAACATTATAACGCTTGGTTGCTCTAAAAACATGGTAGATAGCGAGGCGCTTGGTGGGCAATTGCATGCAAACGGTATAAACGTTACCCACGAAAATCGAAGGCTGGACCATAATATAGTTGTGGTGAATACTTGCGGTTTTATTGACAAAGCCAAGGAAGAAAGTGTTAACACCATTCTTGAGCAAGTAAACCTAAAAAAGAAAGGTAAGTTAGATAAAGTCTATGTTACCGGCTGCCTGAGCGAAAGATACCGCAACGACTTACTCAAGGAAATACCTGAAGTAGATGCCTGGTTTGGCACAATGGAGTTGCCACAAATGCTTAAACAACTGAATGCCGACTATAAAGCAGAACTGATAGGAGAACGCTTGCTGAGCACTCCGAAACATTATGCTTATTTGAAGATTTCGGAAGGATGCAACCGAACTTGTTCTTTCTGCGCAATACCATTAATGCGCGGTAACCATGTGTCTAAAACGATAGAAGAAGTGCTTGCGGAAGCTAGACGCCTCGTGAAAATGGGCGTAAAAGAGATAATGCTCATTGCTCAGGAACTTACCTATTACGGACTTGATATCTACAAAAAACGAGCTCTTTCTGATTTATTAAAATATCTGTCAGATATCCCAGGTTTAGAATGGATCCGACTACATTATGCCTATCCTTCGAAATTTCCGCTGGATATTCTGGACGTAATGCGTGAGCGCGAGAATATTTGCAACTATCTGGATATGCCATTGCAGCACATATCGGACAATATGCTTCAGGCAATGAAACGCCAGATAACGCGCGCTGAAATTACTGACCTTATTGCCAATGTGCGCGACAGAGTGCCGGGAATTTGTATACGCACTACTTTGATTACTGGCTTCCCTAGCGAAACAAGGGACGACGTGGAAGACATGAAACGTTTTCTTGAAGAGGTGCGCCTGGACAGGGTAGGTATCTTCACCTATTCGCATGAAGAAAACACAACTGCCTATCTGTTAGAAGACAATATACCTGCCGATGAAAAGGAGATGCGCGCTCAGGAAATTATGGAGGTGCAACAGGAAATCAGTTACGAGAAAAATCAAGAAAAAATAGGCAATACTTACAAAGTAATTATTGATAAAAAGGAGTCGGGCAGATATCTTGGTCGCACTGAATTCGACAGTGTAGAGGTAGATAATGAAGTTGTAATTAACAGTGAAACCGAATTGCCAATAGGCGAATTTGTACAAGTAAAAATCACCAAGGCTTTCGATTATGATCTGGAAGGCGAAGTAATATAACTCAATTAAAAAAGCCGGCTTATCGCCGGCTTTTTTAATTGAGTTATTGTAGATCCTATTAAGACTTCATGTTAATAAACTGTAGAGGCAAATCTATATTAGAGGTTCGGCAAAGCTGTATAACGTCTTGTAAATCATCTATTTTCTTAGCCGTAACTCTTATTATATCGTCCATAATGGCAGCCTGCACTTTTAGTCCGCTATCTTTGATAATCTTCACTATTTTCTTGGCATAGTCTTTATCAATGCCATTTTTAATCACCACCGTTTTGCGCAGGTATTTTCCAGAGCCTGTAGGTTCTTTACTCATATCGAAGCTTGTGGCTTCAATTCCCTGACGCATAGAGCGTGTTAGTAATATTTCTTCCAGTTGCTTCAGTTTCATATCACTCTCTACTTCTATGGCAATCGTCATGTCTTTTTTGTTGAGTTCTAATTGCACGTGGGTGCCTTTAAAATCAAATCGATTGTCAATTTCTTTCTTGGCAATATTTACTGCGTTATCTAAAGTTTGCAGATCTACTTTACTGGCTATATCGAATGATGGCATGGTATTAAATTATGTAACGTAAAATTAAAAAACAAAGTGAATAACAAAAAGGGGTTGAAGGATTTTAGCAAATTGGTTATTTATAATAAACATTATAAAAACCAAAATAAGGAGTAGCATTTTTATCGTCGAACATTTTTTTGTAGTTGTAGGCCGATATCACCAATGGTCTGATTTCTGTGTCTTTAAAATCACCAAATATTGCTGCTTCCTTGATGTCGGCAAGGTATTTCTTGGCTTGTTCTGCATTTGCGAATTTCCTTACAACAAGCGCTCCCTGATCTGCGCCGTAAAAATCGAGCAATAACTCCAGCCCAGCGTCATTATATTTTTTGGAGTTGAACGATTGTACAGCTTTCTTAGCGGAGGCAGTACGCGAATCAATACCCGGCAGAACAAGCACGAAATAATGTTCTTTGTCTGCGGCATAGGTGTATGCATCCGGTATTTCGGGCGGAGGAGGTGGGGTTGCAGCCTTTTCAGCCTTGGCTTTCGCAATATCAGCTTCTTTTTTTGCTTCTTCAGCTTTTGCTATTGCAGGGTCCACCGGAGGCGTTTCCTTGTACCACGATGGTTTTCCTCCGTTTCTTACTTGTTTTATATACTCCTTTACCGTTGTAGCCCACGGAGTTAGCGTATCGGCTGGGTAGGCTTTTAGGAAGTCCGATATCACGCTATCTGCTTGATTAAAGTTACCTGCCCCGGCATAACTCATAGCCTCTGCTACCTGGAATCTTTTGATAAAAACATAATCATCAAATTGCTTTTTAGCAATATTGATGTGCATTAGCGCTTCGGTATATTGATGCTGCAAAATGAGCGCATAGGTTTCATCAAAATACGCAGAAACAGATTTTCCAGCTACCAGTGCATCCTGCTTGCTTTCACTGTTTTTGGGGCGAAGCAGTGGCGCATATTGAGAATCAGGAAAACGCTCCAACAATTCTTTACTATATGCCTGCGCTTTATCCAGCTTATTTTGCTTTATGGCAATCTGATAGCGAAGGTACAATTCCTCTTCTTTCTGATTATGGTCGGAATAACGAGTATTGAGCGTATCGAGTGTATGAGTAGCCTGTTTATAATCTTCGAGTTGTTTAAAGTAGCCCTTTGCAAGCATAATGTATGCCTTCTGTTCTATTTTAGCAGCGTTCAGCCTTTGTGCATCTGTATTCGGGATTTTAGCCAGCAAACTCGCTTCTGTAGGCAAGCCGTTTTCTTTCGATGTTACTTCTGCAATTTCATCTTCTCCACCGCCATTTTGACTGCCATTCGGATTACCAGAACCATTACTGCCAGCAGCACGGCGCCAATTGTCTGTAAGTGGCCTGCTGCCCCATTTACGGGTAAAGTCGGCCTTGCCTTGCTGCATAAGTGTCGGATTACCAAAATACCAGTTAGAAGCCTCGCGGTTATCTCCGCTTCCGTCGTCTGCCGGTTGGCTGTTTGCTCCGCCAGCTTCTGCAAGTGTGGCGCTATCTCTTTGTTTCTTTTCCAGATAATTTAAATACTTTCTTACCGCCGACTGCTGCTCTCGCTTACTCAACCGCGCTAGTCCTAACAAGCTATCCTGATCGTGTATGATTTGGGTTGGTCCGGAAATATCTGCAAGTCCTTTGTTCCTATGCACAGCGGCAGCTACAGCAGCATCTTTTGTACCGCTAGGCGCGTACTTTGCAGCGCTGTCGTAGGCTCTTTTTGCATTGGGGTAGCGAGCAGTTGCATAGTATACATCGCCAAGAGCCGCATAAGAAATTGCTTTCTGCTTCTTTGTTGCTTTTGGCATAATAGCGCTACGCGTAAGGTAGTTGATAGCTTCTTCGTTTTTATTTGCCTTTGCAGCCAGCTTACCCAACACATAATAAACTTGATCGTAGTAGTTTACATATTTGGCGTCCGTTAGTACATTTTTGAGCGGCTTCATAGCTTCTACAATATTCCCGCCGCACTGCAATTTGTTGTAGGCAATATTTTTGCGGGCATAAAAATCCATTTCCAGTTTTGGATAATAGGTTAGTACCTGCTCAAATTTAGCTACAGCTCCTTTGCAGTCTCCTGCATTCTGCAATAACTGACCGTTTAAAAAAGCGGCGCGCAACCGTAACCAGTTTGGTAAATTATTGTCTGCCGCAGCAATCGAGAGTTGTTTGGCAGCTTCTTCATCGTTTTTCTCAGTGAGGTATGCAAAAGCCTTTTCCAGGGCTAATCTTCCTTTCAATTCAGAGGGGAAATGCGGGTCCGTCTCTACAAGCGAAAGTATAGATTCTCCATTTTCAACTTGATTTGATTGCGTGTAAGTACGCGCAAGCCATAAAATAGCTTCGTTATGTACAGATTTATGTTTCAGAAAATCTAACCAAGAGTGTTTTTGGTCTTCCATGATCGAAGGTCCACCTTTCGATTTAGGGGCGTTATTGTAACCGCCTCCTTTTGATGCGCTTTTTTTCTTGGCCTCTTCATCGGCGCTGATTATGTACCTGAACGCTATAGCTGCGTTTTCGTAACTACCCTTGTAATAATATGCCTGACCTAACAGCAAATATAGATCATTGGACCACTTCACCCTTGGGTCATGAATTTGAATACCCACTGACACCTTCCGTACGATACTGTCCATATCGGCAGAGAGTAGGGTAGAATCTCGATTGGGATCGAAAGAATATAGCCCTATGAGCGAATCATAATTCTCTTTTTGCGTTCGCTGCATATTTACCATAGCCTCCTCCATCTTCTTGTTGGCGTTGTAGTAGTAGTTGTAGTGCGTAAACGAGTTTTGCAATAACCTACGCAATGGTCCCCATTTCTTCTTAAGCATCGATTTGTTCGACCACGCTTCGTGCTTAGCCTTAATTTTCAATTCCAACTTTAGCTTGTTATCGCTTTCCTTCTTCTTTTCCTTTGCCTTGGCTAGTTTTTCTTTGTCTGCTTTTACTTTTGCCAGACTATCTGTACGATTTTTACGCACAAGCTTGATACTGTCTAAATGCTTGGTTCTTACAGTTTTAGTACTGTCCATCACATGTTTACGTACAAGCTTCGAGCTGTCAAGCGAATGTTTTCTAACCTTTGCTATGCTATCTCTAAAATCTTTCTGCTTTATTCGTATACGCTCCGACCTATCGTGTTTTGCAATTGCAACACTATCGGCATATCTCTTAGATGTTTTATATTTTTTAATTTTAGCTACACTGTCCGCCCTCTTTTTCTGAACACTCTTTATCGCTTCAGTTTTTGTTTTACGCGTATTAGCTATGCTATCGGTTAATGATTTGCGAAGGCTTTGCACCGAGTCCATATGCGCCTGACGCACTTTTTTTACAGCATTGGTTTTGCGCAATCGTACTTTGGCTACACTGTCTTTGTATTTCTGGCTCTCTTTATATTTTCGGATTGCGGTTACACTATCTGTTTTATGCTTGCGCGCGCTTTGCGTGCTTTCGGAAATATGTTGCCTTGCCAGTCGGGCGCTATCTGTTCGGTAAGCGCGTTCTATTCTTATACTATCTGCTATACGAGCACGCTCTATACGCATACTGTCCTGATTGACCTTGCGGCTGGTGTCGGGCATATCATACCACTCGGTGTCGACCGGTATGGCATGCATATTGCCAATACCGTTGAACAACAGCAGACAAAGTATAATAATAGCAACTATTCTAAACCTCAATTTAAGCTTACATTTTCTCGGTACTGTAACGCTAATGGAGCGAAATTATTATATAAATATCGTCCTCCAGTCGGCACATTCAGCGTAAACTTCAAAATTAATCAAAAAAAGAAGTCTGCCTACAGTTTGGTAGCTTTGCACTCACAAAACAGGCGCCTATTCACAACAAAAAGAAGCCTTTTGTCTAAATGTCGTTTTGAATTAAAGACGTTGTCGCGCTTATCCAAATTAATCGAACCATGAACAAAGAGCCAAACCGTTCGAACAGCGTTATGAAATATGCAGGACTTGCCACCCAATGGATGGTTATGTTATCGATTGCGGTATGGGGTGGCATGAAACTGGATAAACAATTTCCCTGGAAAGCGCCAATATTTGTAATTTTGCTCCCTGTCCTTGCATTAGGATTATCGTTCTGGCAATTGCTCAACGAGTTAAACACAAAAAAATAATGAGAAATACGTACTTATCTGTCACCATCATCATATTTGCAGCCCTAACAATTATATTTTCATTATTAATGAAGGTAGCTCCAGATTACAATTTCATGGTTCTTGAAATTGGCAACTTGATTATGGGCGCTTTATCGGTTATAACCTATTTTATGGTTATGCGTAGCATGGATAGAGTACAGTCTTTTGTTAGGGGAGTTTCGGGTTCGTCCTTTCTTCGCCTTATGGTATGCATGGTTGCTATTCTAATTTACATTGTTTTAAATCGCACACATATTCATAAGCCTACTGTCTTTGTACTTTTTGGAATCTATGCGATATATACCACCGCCGAAACCCTGTTGCTTACGAAAATCGCTAAACAGAAATAGACATTGTGGTGCAATCCAATAATAAGAAAGTATAGCTAAAAATTGAGTTACTGTTTTTTAGTAGAATGTGAAACCAGGCAGCATTAACGATTGCGAGTAGTATTGAATATGAAAAAACAGGAAACATCGATTCAATTTTTAGATCAGTTTTTACCTCCCGGCGCTTTCGAACACGTCGCACCTTTTTTTCAATCGCATATTATTCACCTCACATTAACGCACGAACGTAAAAGCGTAATGGGCGATTACAGGCATCCATGGCGAGCTAACCCACACCATAGAATAAGTGTAAACGCTACGCTTAATCCATACAGCTTTTTGGTAACACTACTGCACGAACTGGCACATATGCGCACCTATATTCATTTTCAAAATAGAGTGCAACCACATGGCAAAGAATGGAAGGAAGAATTCAGGAAAATACTCGTAGACTTTATTGGTAAGCGACTGTTTCCACCAGATGTAGAGAAGGCGCTGATAGCCTATTTGCATAATCCGGCCGCGAGCACCTGCACCGACCCACATCTATACAAAGCGCTCTATAAATACGATAAACGTAAATCAGGTCATCAACTTGTTGAAAGTTTTAAAATCAAGGCGTGTTTTGCTACTGATGATGGGCAAATTTTCAGGATGGAAGAAAAAATGCGAACCAGATACCGTTGTAAAAGTTTGCATTCAGGGAAAATGTATTTGTTTCAAGGCATTATGGAGGTAAGGGCTGTAGAAAATGAAGTGGCAGAGCGACAACCATTTTATAGATGATGGCTATAGCTCCATAGCATTTTCATTGTTCGCCGTCAGTCAATTGGACGGAATTTATTGACTGTTTTTAGCTGCGAAGTTTCTATTTTTACACAATGAACTACTGGTTAGTAAAGTCGGAGCCTTTTAAATATTCGTGGGACAAATTTGTTGCTGAAGGACATACATTTTGGGATGGCGTACGCAATTATGCAGCTAGAAATAATCTTAGGTCTATGGCAATAGGCGATCAGGTTTTATTTTATCACAGCAACGAAGGTTTGGCCATTGTGGGTATTGCAGAGGTTGTAAAAGAAGCCTATCAGGACCCAACAACAGAAGATACAAATTGGGTAGTGGTAGAATTGAAGCCAGTGAAACCTTTACCAATTCCAGTTACATTAGCTCAAATCAAGCAGGAGCAATCATTGGCAAATATGCAATTGGTTAAACTCAGCCGCCTTTCGGTGTGTGGCGTCACCGCCGATGAGTTCAATATTATACTCAACATGGGTGGTTTGTAAACTGTTAGAGATGCCATAGGGTAGTTTGAGGCTTTGACTTAGAATGAGCACGCATAGCATAGTAGGTTGGTTTTTCAGGGAACTTGCATTTGCTTTTAAGTATTTGGTGTGAACCAATACGTGTTGTATTAAATTTTGTATCTTCACTTTAATAAATCGCTACCAGCCAGGTGAAGAATTATACTATTTTATTTTGTGTATTTTATCTGATGTTTTCAGCGCATCCTGCCGCTGCAAAACTAACTGGTCGGAGTCTGATTGATTCATTAAAAAGTGAACTCAATAAAGGACCAAAAGAAACTGACGAAATTAAGATTCTTGATGAATTGTCTTACCTGCTCAGAACAGTAGACCCAGACGAAGGAATCAAATACGGCGAGCAAGAACTTGCGATAGCTATAAAATTGAAATTGAACAATGATATTGCCGACGCCTGTAGTCAGATAGGACTTAATTATCAATCTAAGTCGGACTATCCAAAGGCGCTTGAGTATTTTTTCAAATCACAAAACTATTATGAATCAACAAGAAATATTCTTGGTATAGGAATAGTTTACAGCAACATCGGCGTTGTTTATCAGGCACAAGGCAATTATAAAAAAGCGCTTGATTATGCATTAAAGGCATTAAAAATTAACGAGCAAATAAATAGACCGGCAAACATAGCAAGCGATCTCGGTAATATTGGCGTATTATATATGCTGATGAAAGATTACAATAAAGCTCTGGAATATGACAAACGTTCTTTATCCCTTTTTGAGAAGATTGATGACAAAGATGCAATAGCCAATAACCTTGGTAACATAGCTAATGTGTACCTTGAAATGCGAGACTACGATCAATCGCTTGACTATAACATAAAGGCGCTAAAGCTGTTTAAGGAAGAAAACGACAAAATAGGGGAAGCTAATACGCTGGGCAACACTGGCAATGTTTTTTTGGGCATGTATAAAGATAGCGCCATCAAACTATCAAATGAGGAAAGAACGTATGCGCTTAAGCATGCAACTGAATACCTAAAAAGCGCAATAGATTCTAGTATTAAAATTGGACAACTGGATAACATAATAGAGTTTAGCCTTGGTGTGTCCGAAGCTTACGAGCTTTCTGATAACCATAAAGATGCGTTGCGCTATTACAAACGGTATGAATCTTTGAAAGATTCTGTGTATTCTGCAGAAAGCAAATTGCAAATTGCCCAATTGGAAAGTAAAGAATTTAAAGACAGGCAATTGCTCCTTGAAAAACTGGAATTAGTAAAAAAACGTGATGAACGCGTTGTATTTATTTCCGGCATTGTAGCGCTAATTACCATATTGTTGTTTTTCATTCGTCGATTCTATGTTCAGCGCAAACACAATATTTTACTTAGTAAAGAGAAAGAAAAACATCTACAACGAATTGAAAAACAAACTAATGTACTGGCTGATATTGCCAGCATGCAGGCGCACGAAGTAAGGGGAAATGTTGCTTCGATACTTGGTTTGGTTAGAATATTCAACATGGAAGACCCGACCGACCCAACAAACAAAATTGTTATAGACGGCGTAACTGAACTAACAGAAAAACTAGACAAAGCAGTTAGAGACGTAATTAAAAAAGAAAATGAGCACAGAATAACCGAATAAGGATGTATTATGCGCTCAATATTACTATTGATAGTAACAAATGGCAAACTAAAAATCTGATGTTGGGAAATTATATCTTACACCATTGTTCTCTACATACGATCTTATGTTTACATAGGTAAAATTGGCATCGTCTGTTTCATCAAAAGCAAATAGTATTACATCGAATTCATTGCCTTTGTAAAAACTAATAGCATCCTCTTTGTTTTTAGATTGTAGGTAGTTGTTTATAAATACCTGTTTATCTTCTTCACCAAATGGGCAGGGCATTACGTCGCGTATCAAGAACTCGAAAGGAGAATCTACATTAAAATCAGTATCTATAAGGTCTTCAAAATCTTCACAAATCTCCAGGGCTTCAGCGAGCGTAAATGAATTCAGTTTCATGTTGATTATTATTTTTTGATATTGGATTCATCTAATAGACAAATGCCAAGAAAATAGAAATGTGTTTATACAGCAAATGAGCTTCCGCACCCGCAGGAACTGCTTGCATTAGGATTTTTGAACACAAATCCACGAGCGTTTAAGCCATCAGAATAATCAACCTCCATGCCAAACAAATATATGCCATGTGCATTTTTCATTACGACAGGTATGCCTTCTATTTCAAAAATTTCATCATCTTCTTCTTTAGCGTCAAAGCCCAAAACATAACTTAAACCACTACAACCGCCCCCTTTGACACCAATTCTCAAATAATGAGCTGAATCAAATCCGGCTTCATTCATTAATCGTCTAAATTCGGCCACAGCATTTTGCGACAACTTAATAGGACTACTAACCATTGTTTCCATTGTAAAAGTATTTGCACAAAGGTAACAAAAAACACTGAGGGCATAAGAGAAGCTACTATGGTTTATAGCTATGATTCCTTAAGCGACATCTATACAGGTATAAACGCATAGAAGCTAGCTCATACTTCAGCGGCTAGTGTAGCATATAAATTGGATAGATATCTTGCACTTATATTTTCATTATCAAAAAAAAAAATTGATTTCACCTAAATCGCTACCTTCATTATCTAATTCACGATCATCTTCGTCAATTATAGCGCAGTAAATATCAACTTCATCAAGATAATCGTCTACAGCAATGTGCGATATATCGTGAACGATTGATCTATTTTCTCGATAGGCCACATGTGTAAAGTAACTTTTGGACATTGCGTTTGTCATATCTATATTTATTAGCAGTAAAGCATCATTACCGAACAATTTACGATGCTGACGGAAATAAAATGACGCTACAATTATATTTAACACAAATACAATATACACAAAAAAATACTTAACAGAATAATAATCAAGTCTTCTGTTAGCTAAATTAATTGCTTACTAGGTATTCTATACCATTTGCACTTTGTTTTTACCTTTGCACAATGAACGTTGAGGAAATCAGGTCTTACTGTATAGGAAAACCCGAGGCTGAAGAAAGTTTTCCCTTTGGCAACGACACACTTGTATTTAAAATAGGAGGAAAGATATTCCTTTTACTAAGTTTAGATAGTAATCCACCTCAATTTAACGCTAAATGTGATCCGGAATGGGCAGAAGAGCTGAGAAATGAATACGAGAGCATCTTACCTGGCTACCATATGAATAAAAAGCGCTGGAACACAATAATAGTAGATGGGCGCTTAACTAACATTAAGATAAAAGAACTTATAGACCATTCGTACGATTTAGTGAAACCTAAGAAAGCGAGTAAAAAGAATAATGAAACCGAAAAATAACTAACCCTGATATACTATTAATACGAGTATGTCGAATTAATAAGCGGAAGTAGATTTCCAGCAAAATTCAAATGAAAAAAATAGTACAAATCCTAATTTGCATAATTGTAACGATAAATACAAATGCACAAGTAAGCATCTCTTTCGACTTTTCGTCGGAAGAAGACAACCGATTAATAAAAGAAAATGACTCAGTAAAATTCTATGTAGCTTCCGGCGACACCAACAATATTGTGTGCATCAACGAAGAAACATCTTACTACAGACTTCTCAATAAAGATAATAGAGTAATAGCTGAAGGTACGTTTGTTATGGAAGGCGATAAATACCTGCAAGAAGGTAAATGGATAGAAAATTACGAAAGCGGGAAGCTAAAATTGACAGGATCATTTAAAAAAAACAAACCAATAGGGTGCTGGACAGAATACTACCAAAATGGAAAAGTTAAGAACATAAGTAATTATGCGATAATAACTGATGCCGATGGTTTAATTTCTTGCCTTTCTGGTACTTTTCAGGAGTTTTATAAAACCGGCCAGATAAAAGTAAGTGGTTTTTATGCAGCAGAGCTTTTCAAAATAAAAGACACATTGAATGTAGATGATCCGGTAAGCGGAAAAACAGTGGCCAAAATAAGAACACACAATGCACTAAAGTCAGAAAAATTCGGACATTGGGAGTACTATACAGAAACAGGAGAATTAGATAAAAAACAGGATTATTAATCCATCAGGCTCAACCACTCATCAATATCTTTAATGACATCTGCCCTGTTTTGGCTTAAATAACTCCGTAATTCGGCATCCGTTCTTACTTTATTATCTATATCTGTGTTTCTAACAACCGGATACTTTAGCAATAGCTTTTTCTTAAAAGCTATCCAATGCAAATCAAGTTCATTTGTTTTCATGGCACATAGAGCATTAGTCAAACAAATATAACCAAAAAACAAATTGCAAAACAGCTAACTGGAAGTTGTTTGTTACAAAACAAACTAAATACATCACTGACACAATAAATGGAAGAAACATTTGCAGATTACCACGCTCAAAAACATTACTGCAAAAACAGGTGGAAGCAGTTACAAAAATCACACAAAGGGTATAAATAAAAAAGCCAACCTGAGAACAGGTCAGCCCCTATAAACCCTATCGGTGATAAAGATACGTGTTTATGGGAGCTGCACAACTTTTTTTATACTTTTAGTTAATATTTCTCAAAAAATCCTTCCTTGCCACAATTTAGTCTAGGTATGCTTTTGCAAGATTTAATAGAAAAGCAAATTGGTTTTGTACTTTTACGCTATAATATTTAGGCATGAAATTGCATTTTTTCTTTTTTCTTACTATCAGTTTTTACACTTCGCTTGGTTTTGGTCAACAAAAAGGATGCGACCCAAAGCTTTGGAATAAGGTATATAACGAACCTTTATTGCAGATAAAAAAGAGCTGCATAACCGCAAAGGGACAGATATATACAGTTACAAACGAAAAAGATGGTTGTGTGATGCTTAGAATTTTACTCGACCCAGGACAAGAAGCCCTAATTAACAACAATAACTCAATAAGCCACTACGGATGTTTACCTGCTATGATAATTTGCGCATGTAAGGCAAAAATACCTGAGGCAGTGTTTTCCTGTACCGACTTTAGAAATTCAATTCCAATTCCCGAACGCGGAATGCATGTAAAAGTGTGGGGTTCGCTTGTTCAGAATTTCGAACACGGCTGGTATGAAATACACCCTGTTAGCGGAATAGAAGTACTGCCCTGATGAGCGAGATTAAATATATCAGATTGCACATCGAGACGTGCGTAACTTCTGGCTATAAGCTACATAAACCCGTCTCAAATTAACGTTTATCTTAATAATACGTGAAAAATACCCCTCTCAAAAAGGGTATTAATACCCTTGTGCACCGGTGTAATTACCTATAATTTTGTTTGAGAAATTTCGTAATGATCTATTACTCTTTAGAAATTTTCTCTAAGAACAAGATTTATAGCTGAATAACTTAAAACAATTATACCGATGGCAAACTGGAAATCTTATAGCATAGATAGTGTACTAAACGAAATAGAGGACGAAAAATTTGTGTTACCAAGTGTACAACGTTCAACACCATGGACCGAAAATCAAATGGAGCTACTATTTGATACCTTACTAAAAGGCGACTCCTTTGGCAGTGTAATGGTAATAGATGAAGATAAATATGCACAGCCGCTATTTGAATTCAGACCGTTCAGTAAAGATGGTATTTTTGCGCACTACAAACAGGTGCAGAAACTGCAACGTCAGCAATATTTTGTTATAGATGGCCAGCAAAGATTGCAGAGTCTGTACATGGGGCTCAAGGGTTCTTATAAAGACAAATTCCTATACTTTGATCTATTAAGCAACGGCAATAAATCATTTGAATTCAAATTTGAAAAAGGAGTAAAACAGCTTCCTAAATTTATAGACATCAATAGAGAACGTGAGTTTACAGATCATTGCTGGCATATGGCAGGCGAACTGTATCTTTCCCTTAAAGAAAAAAATGATGAATTGCTTGTTGCATCTGAGATATTTAGAGTACTACGTATTACATCACCAAAAAAACGCGCTTGCATAATCAGAAACATAAAAGCGTTTTATATCAACGTTATTACTGCCGAAACAATAGGCATATCGAAAGTAGCGCTAAATAAAAACCTTTCAGAAAAAGAAAACAGGCAGCGCGTAATTGAAATGTTTCAAAGACTGAACAGCGATACAACAAGAGCGCCATTTTACGAATTGAATAGCGCCAAGGTGAGGAAAATAAACAACATAATGGCTGATGACAGTTATTATGACCACGAACCAAGCCTTGTAGAGGCGTTAATAAGCTACGAAAAACGAAACTACATGAACCTCATTTAGCATACTATTTACCTGAAACTGCAAAGGCTGACAGCTCCAAGAGAGTATATAGCCTTTGCAACTATTTACTTAACCGACTTTCGCTTATTGCGCTCATAGTCTTCGAAAATGTAGCTACCCAATCCATCGAGCGATGAGTAAAAGGCTTTACCATTATTTACTTCAGTAAAATTTCTGACGAAATCCTGCAGATATGGATCATCTGCAATCATAAATGTGATTACAGGTATTTTTAGCCTACGCAACTGGCCAGCAAGATTTAAAGTGCGATTCAATATTTTGCTATCAATCCCAAAACTATTTTTGTAATATTTATTACCTTCTTTTAAGCAAGTAGGCTTTCCATCAGTTATCATAAAAATCTGCTTATTCGGATTTTTTCGTCGCCTTAATAGCTCCATTGCCAACTCAAGACCGGCAACAGTATTTGTGTGATATGGACCGACCTGAAGATAAGGCAGATCTTTCATTTGAATTTGCCAGGCATCGTTACCAAATACTACAATATCGAGGGTATCTTTAGGATATCGGGTAGTAATTAGCTCGCTAAGCGCCATCGCTACCTTTTTGGCCGGTGTAATCCGGTCTTCGCCATACAATATCATAGAGTGCGAAATGTCTATCATCAAGACAGTTGAAGTCTGTGCCTTGAAGTCAGTTTCATGAATCTCTAAGTCAGTTTCATGCATATTGAGGCTTTCTACACCTCTATTTATAAATGCGCTTTTTAAGACTACCGGTATAATCTATGGTTTCTGGTGCATCGCCAAATTCGTAAGGTCTCGTTTCTGGATTGGGTTCGTCGCCTTGGCCAGTTTTAAAGGTACGATGATTGCCTTGTCTGGCTTTTTTCATTTTCCCAAAAACCTCTTCAAGCGATTTTTTTCTAATCGTTTGCTCTGTCTTGGGGGTGATTTTGTATGCCCCATCCTGCTCATCTTCCTTTATGTAACCATTGGCTTTTAAATCTTCGATAAAATCACCAATTCCATAATCTTTATTGGTTAGTTTATATTCTTTATCCATCTGAGTGAGCCAGTTCAGGGCTTCCGCAGCATCTCCATTCGTATAGTTGAGCAATTGTGAAAACAAGTCGAGCAACTTATCAAAAGGCGCCTTATTGTTTTCATCTGGTTTAAATTCGGAAAAAAAGTATCCTTGCATATTTCAAAAAAACAAAAAGGTTTACAATACTAAAAATCAAAATCACCTATTCAACTTATCGCTACAACTTTTGTTTTGATGCTATATCTATACTATGGTACTATAGACCTTTCATAACAGCAGCTATCTTATCAGATGTATTCATGCTAACAGGGACAAGCGGTAACCGTAAAACATTCTTGCAAATTCCCATATGATTTAAGACCGATTTTACACCTGCAGGATTACCTTCAGCAAACAATAAATCAATTCCTGGCATTAGTTTGTAATGAGCTTTACGTGCTTTGTCAAATTTATTTACAAAACACAAATTCATTACTTCAGTCATCTCCTTGGTAAAGCAGTTTGCAGCAACAGATATCACACCTTCCATTCCCAAAGCCACTTGTGCGATCACCAAATTATCATCGCCCGACAATACTGTAAAACCGTCTGGTTTGTTTTGCAACAATTCCATGCATTGGGGAATATTGCCGCTTGCTTCCTTTATAGCAATTATATTCTTACAGTCGGCCGCCAAACGCAGTACAGTGGCAGGCAATAAGTTGCTACCAGTGCGGGCAGGTACGTTATACAATATTATTGGCTTGTTCGTGGCTGCTGCAACAGCTTTAAAATGCTGATACATTCCTTCCTGGCTAGGCCTGTTGTAGTAGGGAGCCACGCTCAAGATAGCATCTACTCCACGCAGATCAAATTCTTTAAGTTGAGTTATGAGTTCGTCAGTATTATTGCCGCCCATGCCGCATACAACAGGCACAGCGCCATTGCAATAATTAACTACCGCAGACAAAATTTCTTGTTTCTCTTTATTTGATAGGGTAGGGGTCTCTGCAGTAGTGCCAAGAGCTACTAAAAAGTCTACTCCGCCTTTGAGTACGTGGTTCACCAGATTGCCTAACGCTTCGTAATCTACATTACCAGATTCGGTGAATGGAGTAATCAATGCAACACCAGTTCCTTTAAACAAAACCTTATTCATAAAAGTAATTTTACAAAAAACAATAACAAACTACAACCATTATCAGAGCAGCTAAAACGACTTGATCAGTTAGGTAATTTAGACAATGGATGATAATTTATATCGCTACCTCGTCGTAAAAACCCATTTTAGCAATCTTATCTATTCTCTGAGTTATTCTATCATCGGGAGATATACTATTAAGTTCTTTCAGCGATTTTAATAAATATTCTTTAAGTATCTCCGCCATTTTATCAGGGTCTATCTGGGCGCCGCCAACCGGTTCTGGAATAACATCATCTACCAGTCCAAATCTGCTCATATCTTCAGATGTTAGTTTAAGTTGTTCGGCAGCTCTTTCTTTAAAGTTCCAGCTACGCCACAATATTGATGAGCATGACTCCGGCGAGATTACTGAATACCAGGTATTTTCAAGCATAGCCACTTTATCGCCAATACCTATACCCAGAGCTCCGCCCGAAGCGCCTTCACCAATAATTACACAAATAACAGGCACTTTCATATTCACCATTTCGAATAAATTGCGCGCTATGGCTTCTGCCTGCCCGCGCTCTTCTGCTTCAAGCCCAGGAAAAGCTCCTGGTGTGTCTATGAAAGTTATTATAGGGCGGTTAAATTTCTCTGCCATTTTCATAAGGCGCAACGCCTTACGGTATCCCTCAGGATTAGCCATACCGAAATTGCGAAGCTGGCGCATTTTTGTATTTACGCCCTTTTGCTGCCCCAAAACCATTACAGGCATCCCATCCAGTTCTGCCATTCCGCCTACCATTGCTTTATCGTCTTTCACTTGTCTGTCGCCAAACAACTCAGTGAAATTGCTAAATATCTTATCTACATAATGCAGCGTATAAGGTCTTTCCGGATGGCGGCTCAACTGAACTCTCTGCCATGGGGTAAGTTGCGAATATATTTGGGCTCTTGTTTTTTCTATAGCTACCTGTAGTTCGCTAATAGTACCGGTAACGTCTACCTTATTCTTTGCCGACATATCCTGTAATTTGACTATCTGCAAATGCAGATCTTCAAGTGGTTTTTCGAAATCCAGAAATTGCATATTGTTTGTTTGGAAAAGCAAAAGTAACGATAATAACTACAAAACTATGCCCATACGCCAATAGGCGGAATAATGATTGTTTATGAATACGGCATTTACCACTACTATGCAATGGCTTAAATAGCCAAACTAATACTTGTTGACTATACTATCCATTTTTCGTTCCGTTAGTTCTATCTCTTTTTTTGTAGGCGATAGAATTAGTCGCAGAGTTGTGTCATTGGTAAAATAGCTAATTGCCCAGTTTATGAATATCAGCAGTTTATTCTTAACGCTTAAAATCAGCATAAGATGCAAAAACATCCATGTCAACCATGCTAATCGACCCTGAAAACTAAAGAAAGGTAAATCAACTACCGCTTTATGTTTGCCCACAGTAGCCATAGTACCCGGATTTTTATACTTAAACGAAGCTAATGGCTTATTGTTCAGTAAATTATCAAAATTTGAAGCCAACGTTTTCGCCTGGTTATTGGCAACATTAGCTAACTGTGGATGTCCTTTAGGAAATTGTTCAGTCTCCATATAAGAAATATCACCTATAGCAAATACATTCTCCAAACCCTTAATGCGATTACTGGTATCTACAACTATCCTATTGCCTCTTGTTATCGCCTCTTTTGGTATGCCAGCCGGAACATTACCCATAATTCCTGCTGTCCAGATCATAATACTTGTTCTAATTTCCCTTCCATCCTTCAGCCGAAGTGTACTACCATTGTAATCATCTACCACAGAATTTAGCAGAATATTCACGCCCATCTGCTCGAGATATTGTTGCGACATTCTTTGCGATCCCTCGCTCATGTTTTGCAGTGTGTGTTGCAAACCCTCAATGAGGTATATTTTTAATGCTGAAAAATCAGTGTCGGGATAGTCTTTAGGTAGAATGTTCTTCTTCAATTCTGCAAGCGATCCGGCAAGTTCCACACCTGTAGGTCCGCCCCCCACAACCACTATATTCATTAATTCCTCAAGCTTTTCTGTAGGGGCGCTAAGCGCATCTTCAAAATTTAATAAAATCTTGTTGCGCAATGCTAAAGCCTCATTTGTCGACTTCATAGGGTAGGCAAACTGCTCAAAATTTTTGTTGCCAAAATAATTAGAGGTACATCCTGTAGCTATTACAAGGTAATCATAATTAAAGTCGCCGCTGTCTGTATGAACCACGTTATCAATGGTATTTACTTTTTCTACTTTAGCTACTCTTACATGCAGGTTAGGTTCGCCCTGAAAAACCTTCCGCAAAGGAAAAGATACAGACGACGGCTCAAGACGCCCCGTGGCTACCTGATAGAGTAGCGGTTGAAATTGATGAAAATTATATTGATCAATTAAAACTGTGTCGAGATTTTTATTCTTAATTCGTCGAGCCAATTGCAAGCCTGCAAACCCGGCGCCAAGTATTACTACTTTTTTGCGCATAAACGAGGAGTGATTAATAAGTTACAAAAGTACGACTACTCAACCAACTTGATTATAGATATACGCCATACCGAGTTATCAAAAAACGCCAGTTGCCACTAAAATATACGACCTTCAACCTTTTCGCATTTTTGCCTTTTGGCGCACACTGCTTACCTTTATGCTATGCAAGCAACTTTTATATCGCTGGGCAGTAATGAAGGCGACCGGCTTCATTGGTTCGAAAAAGCATGTAATCTTATAACTAACAGGTTTGGAACAATTGTCAATAGTTCATCGGTTTATGAAACAGCTGCTTGGGGCAATATAAATCAGCCGGATTTTCTAAATAAAGTAATACTTGTTCATACCCAATTAAGTCCTGAAGATGCTATAGCCACATTACTAGATATAGAAGTTGTATTGGGTAGAAAACGCGCTTTGAAATGGGGGCAGCGCACTATAGATTTAGACATATTGTTTTATGGCGATCTGGTAATAAATACCCCGAATTTAACGGTACCGCATCCCTTTATAGAACAACGCAGGTTTACACTAATGCCACTTGCCGAAATAGCGCCGGAATATATACATCCAGTATTAGGAACAACAATTCTGGAATTATTGCAAAACTGCGCTGATACGCTGCCGGTAAAAAAATACGCATAATATTAAGTAGCGTAATTATCAAGTCGATTGATACAGGGTTAATTTTACATTTTGGCACACAAAAAACAAACCATAAAATTTACTGCAAGTAGGCGCTCAACATTAGGAGCAATTAAATCTAATTTCTAACAAAATACTTGCATATTTAATGAATTTTATGTACCTTAACTTTCGTAAATTCGCAATCTTAAAAAAATCACCCCTATAGTTAGACGACCTTGGCGCTGGATGATTGTAACTTTTAGTTAAAAAAATAAGTATGGACGCGGTTAGTAATACTAATGCAAAGATGGATCTGAAAAAAGAATTGCAACACTATTTTGGTTTCGACGCCTTTAAAGGTGAACAAGAAAAAATCATTACAAGTATACTTTCCGGTAAAGATACTTTCGTGATAATGCCTACCGGAGGCGGAAAATCTTTATGCTATCAACTCCCAGCATTACTATGCGAAGGGGTTGCAATTATAGTATCACCTCTTATAGCCCTTATGAAAAATCAGGTAGACCTGATTAGAGGTTATAGCTCAAGAGATAATATTGCACACTTCTTAAACTCAACATTAAGTAAAGCGCAGCAAAAGAAAGTAAAAGCCGACCTGACCGAGGGACGAACAAAAATGCTATATGTAGCTCCGGAGACACTTACAAAGCAGGAAAACATATCTTTCTTCTCTGATTTGCACATATCTTTTATAGCTGTAGATGAAGCGCATTGTATTTCTGAATGGGGTCACGATTTCCGTCCGGAGTACAGAAAGCTAAGAGATATGATCAATATGATCAATCAGAGCTTACCTATTATAGCGCTAACAGCTACTGCCACTCCAAAAGTACAAGACGATATTGTAAAAAACCTGAACCTACAAGAGCCAAACATTTTTATTGACTCTTTTAACAGGCCAAATCTGTATTATGAAATAGTACCTAAAGGAAGTAAGGAGCAAACACTCAAAAACATGGTTAAGTTTATAAATACCATGAAAGGTAAAAGTGGTATTATATATACCCTCAACCGGAAAACTACAGAAGAACTGGCAAATACGCTTCAGGCAAACGGAATATCTGCGGTGGCATATCATGCCGGCTTGGAAGGCCCATTGCGATCGCAGCGTCAGGATCAGTTTCTGATGGAAAAAGTAGATGTTATTGTCGCTACTATAGCATTTGGTATGGGTATTGACAAGCCTGATGTTAGGTTTGTAATTCACTACAACATTCCAAAATCGCTCGAAAACTACTATCAGGAAACCGGCAGAGCAGGCAGAGATGGTATGGAGGGTAAGTGTCTTCTACTCTATTCTCATAAAGATGTTCAAAAACTGGAGCACCTGATGCGCGATAAGCCGCTTAGCGAGCGCGAAATGGGCGGGCAGTTGATTTCTGAAACGCTGGCATATGTGGAGAGCGGCGTATGTAGAAGAAAATTATTGTTGCATTATTTTGGCGAAGTGTACAAACCAGATAATTGCGGACATTGCGATAATTGCCTGCATCCAAAAGAAAAACTTGAAGTAAAAGATAGCGTAAAAATAACGCTTGATGCAATAATAGAACTGGATGAAAGATTTGGCATAGACTATGTTGTTAATATTATTTTAGGTAGAGCAAATCCTCAAATCCATACTTTCCGTCACGATAAGTTGAAGTCGTTTGGAAAAGGTTTGGTAATGCAAATGGATGCCAACTTCTGGAATTCATTGATAAGACAAATGATGCTGGAAGGCATGATACGTAAAGACATAGAGGAATATGGCCTGCTTAAAATAACAGAGAAAGGACACAAGTTCTTGAAAAAACCATATTCTATTATGGTTGCCTTGAATCATCAGTACGAAGAAGCTAATGGCGACGATGATGAAGTAGCTAATGGCGGCAGCGGACATGCCACTACCGACCCTGTACTATTTGAAATGCTCAAAGACTTACGCAAAAGCGTAGCGCGCGAGAAAAATTTACCGCCTTTCGTGATCTTCCTCGAAAACTCGCTGGAAGATATGGCAACTAATTACCCAACTACGCTTACGGAACTGGAGAAAATACAAGGCGTAAGCAAAGGGAAAGCGCTCAGATATGGTCGTAAATTTGTAGAACTTATAGCAAAATATGTTGAGGAAAATGACATTGTGAAGCCAGACGATTTCGTAATGAAAAGCGTGGTGAACAAAAGCGGTATGAAAGTGTTCATTATTCAAAACATAGATAAAAAAATACCGCTCGAAACAATTGCTAAAAACAAAGGTTTGACATTGCCTGATCTGCTGATAGAAATGGAAACCATTGTAGCAAGCGGCACCAGACTAAATCTTGACTATTGCCTGGAGCAAGAACTGGATGAGTATGAGCAGGAAGATATCTTCGATTATTTCCGCAACAGCCATGACGACAACATGGATGAAGCATTCGAAGAGTTTAAAGACCGCGATGTCAGTATTGAACATTTGAAAATGATGAGAATCAAATTTATGAGCGAATACGCAAATTAATATATCTCAAACACCCATATTGATTAACAATAAAGCCTCCGTATAGGAGGCTTTATTGTTAATCAATAATATAAAAAACGGCCTATAAACCCTTGCATATCGCGCTGGCTATACCCGGACCTTCGTATATAAAGCCCGTATACACCTGTACTAACGATGCGCCAGCATCAAGTTTTTCTTTTGCATCAGCAGCGGTAAAAATGCCTCCTGAAGCAATAATTGGTATAGTTCCGTTGCTTTTCTTGTGGATGTAGCTTACAACTTCTGTAGCTCTTTTGCGTACAGGAGCGCCGCTAAGGCCGCCTGCGCCTATCTTGGCTACCTCGTCAGAAGGTGTACGCAAATCAGCACGACTGATTGTGGTATTGGTAGCTACTATTCCATCAAGCTGTGTATCTGCTACTATACCTACAATGTCGTCAAGTTGCTCGTTAGTTAAGTCAGGAGCAATTTTAAGTAATATCGGTTTGGGCTTAGACTGTTTTTTATTAAGCTCCTTGAGTCTTAACAATAATTGAGTAAGCGGCTCTTTGTCTTGCAAAGCGCGGAGACCGGGAGTATTGGGACTACTTACATTTACCACAAAATAATCTACATGGCTATGGAGCTTTAAAAACGACTTTTCGTAATCGTCTGTTGCATTTTCGTTAGGGGTGTCTTTATTCTTACCAATATTACCGCCAATAATAATGCGTTCTTTCCTTCTGCGGAGTCTTTCAGCCGCCATTGAAGCGCCGTCGTTGTTGAAACCCATACGATTGATCAATGCCTTATCGGCTGGCAGGCGAAACAATCGAGGTTTGGGGTTTCCCGGCTGGCCTACAGGCGTAATGGTGCCAATCTCTATAAATCCGAAACCCAAACAAGCTAATGAGTCTGTGAATTTGGCATCTTTATCAAAACCAGCAGCCAGCCCTACCGGATTAGGAAATGTGATACCCCACAAGGTGCGTTCCAGCGATTTGCTTTTTTTTACAAACAATGCTTTTAGGATTGCTCTTACCGGCCAAACAGCATATGCAAAGTTGAGTAGTTTCATTACTTTATAATGGACAGTTTCAGCATCTACAGTAAAGAGTATTTTGCGAATGATTTTATACATGAATGAGTTTTACAAATACATAGATCAGCTTCAGGAAAAGCAGATAATTATTGGTGCAAAGATACTTTTTGAACTTCATTGAAGCTTCATATTTATAATCGATTCGCAAAAGTTCGATTAACTAACATCAGGGTATAAACAAACCGGTAATATTTAACAAAATATAGCCACCTATAAAAGAAGCTAAAAATGTACTTTAGCACAATGATGCCTGTTCGTTATTTTGTCCTTCTTTCTTTTCTTAGCTATTTCTGTATTTGTGCAAAGGCGCAAACTATTAGGGGAGAAGTGCTGGATATGGATACAAAGCAAGCAATAGCAAACGTTATTATCGAGAATGTGTACACTTCGCTCGACGTAACCAGTAACACAGATGGGTCATTCAATATTGCGGCACTAGGCGGGCAATTACTTGAATTCAAGATGAAAGGTTATAAAACAGCAAGAGTCAGAATTCCACAAGGATATATTCCTTCTTTCTTCCGAATAATTATAAAAAAAGGCATAAGCGACGTCAGAGATATGTCGGTAGCTGAAAATAGTAGATACGATTACAAAGCCGATAGTATTCGATACCACGATTTTTTCAGGCACGAACTTGAGTTCCCAAAAATGTCGTCGATGGATATGATGGCCTCACCATTTTCAGCATTAAGTGCAAAAAACAGAGCAATTTGGCAGTTTCAGGAAGATTATGCTGTTTTCGAACGCGAAAAATATGTAGATCGTACGTTTAATGCTGACCTTGTTACGAAATTCACTGGCCTTACTGGCGATAGTCTTAAGTATTTTATGCGTAGGTTCAGACCCGATTATGAACAGCTTAGAACTATGAACGATTACGCGTTCTTTACATTCATAAAGAAAAGCGCTTACAATTACCGCAATTCGGGAGCGGGTAGGGGAGCTCAGTAATCTAAGCTACAACAGTAAATTAGCAACCTTTTATGACCCTCCGGCAACTAAAATATACAAGGTATTGAGTACAGTATTGTAAAATCACTTAAGCTTAAAAAAGGTATTAGTATCGAACGTTCTAACCTTCTCTTTAGTAAACAATAAATACTGCTGATAAATAACGTCAAACAAATCTTCGACCAAGCTAAAATTGAGTAACTGATTAGAAATTCCGTAAATGTTTGATTCATAATCAAAATAGGCAACAGCCTTTTCGGGTTGCAACATAAGGTGTTTGCCATTGCATATAGTATACTCTTTTACCAGCATTTTAATATCTCCCAAAAGAAATAGATACCCTCCATCTTCTGCTTTTCTGATCCTAAAATGGTACATATTTTTCTATTTCATTACCCTGTTGCAAAAACCTTGCTAATAGAATTGATGAAATGAAATAAATGAGCGCCAACCTAAGAAAAAACTATTAACTACAATTAATCAACACACAATACATTGAAATTCAAACATTTAGAACAAACGCTACAACTTAACAGAATAAATAGCCACCAAACTGCAACTATATTACTTCATAGCAGAAAAATAAGCAGAACATAAAAACGGGGAAATTTTTACACACTTAGTACAACAAACCACAAATACATACAACCCTACTATCTGCATTATTTGACTAAGTAAAAATCAAAGACGCCTTTGGCGATATTGCTTATATATTTTTATGGCGCTCATTAGCAATAATACAAAAAGCAGTAATCCTAAAACACCGTACACAAGGCTTATACCTTGCTTAACCACAGCAAGCATTACTATAGAAATAAGGAATATTGTAGCTACTTCATTCCAAATCCGAAGTTTACCCGACGAATACTTGAATATACCTGCAATTTGCTGTTTATACAACCTATGCAAGGTAAAATGATAGGCATACAAGCCAACAACAAAACACAGTTTTATCATTAGCCAGGTATCCATACCGCCATACAAATACCACATCCATGGTCCAAAGATGATTGTCAGTACCGCTGAAGGCCAGGTAATTCCTAGCCACAAACGCTTGATCATAATATTGAACTGACGTTGCAATATTTCTTTTTCAACCTCACTTTTATCGTTTGCTTCGGTATTATAAATATAGAGACGAACAATGTAGAACATGCCGCTAAACCAAGTAACTATAAATATAATATGAAGCACTTTAACGTATAGTATCATACCGTTGCATTTTACTCATTAAAAAACGACTTCATTCTGCTTATACAGACCTAACATACTCACTATCGTCGACCAATGTCTTTACAGCCTTTACCCAAGATGGATGTATATTCATACAAGGAATAAATGTGAAAGTTTCGCCGCCGGCCTCAAGAAAATTTTCTTTTTCTCTGATTGCAATTTCTTCAAGTGTTTCCAAACAGTCGCTAACAAATGATGGACAAACTACCATGAGGTTTTTAACGCCTTCCTTAGGGAGTTGCTCCATTCTGGCAGTTGTCGCTGGTTTTAACCATTCTGACCTGCCAAGTTTAGATTGAAATGCAATACTGTATTTATCTTTGCTTATCCCCAAGCGCTCCGCAACAAGGCGCGTTGTGACCAGACATTGGTGTTTATAACAATATTCATGCGCGGGGCTGTCTACTTCGCAGCAATTGGCTTTTGCCAGACAATGACTACCTGTTACATCACTCTTCTGAATATGTCGTTCTGGTATGCTGTGGTAACTAAAGAGTAAATGGCTCTTAGTTTGTAAACACGGACGCATAACATCAGCTAAAGCGCTTATGTATGCCGGATGATTATAAAATGGCTTAACCACCTTTATTGCAAATTTATAGCCGCCTGCCGTGTGCACTGTTTTAGCATGTTCTACTGCAGTTTCATAACTCGACATAGCATAATGGGGGTAGAGCGGCAAAAGAATAACCTCATCCAGATCAGGATGTTTTGCTACTATTTGGTCATAAGCGTATTTCATCGTTGGTTTACCATAGCGCATAGCTATTTCAACAGGTTCATCAACAATTTTTCCCAACTCGTTTTTCAGGCTTTTTGTTATTGCCACAAGCGGAGAGCCTTCTTCTGTCCATATGGAACTGTAAGCTTCAGCCGACTTCGGGGCTCTAAAAGGTGTAATAATACCTTTTACAAGCAAAGTGCGAATAATAAAAGGTGAATCGATAACGCGTTCATCCATTAAAAACTCTTGCAGATAGCTTCTTACATCTTTAACCTTTGTAGAATCGGGCGAACCCAGATTCATTAGTATTATTCCGCGCTTTTTACCTGTTTGCATTTATGCTGGCCCTATTTAATTAACCTCTGTTTAAAATAAAATTGCAAAGAAACGCAACTTAGCCGCTACGTACTGAACTGCTTATCTAAAATGACGACACAATGACACGGCTAACAGTATCGCTTCTACTACATTACATCTAGCTTATTAACATTATCCAATCTTTTTAGCTACTTTTGATATACGTACCTAATGAAAAAGCTGTTAACAATACTCCTTATCGCAATAGTCGGCATACGTGCACTGGCGCAAGATACCGCTATTGATATTAATAAGCTAAAATACTACGCCAACACAGACTTGGTATATGATGTTGAGTCTATACCCATGGTAGGGTACGAGCACTTCTTCATAACAAACAAGAAGTTACACAGCTGGCGGATAGATGCAGCATACCAAATGCACTACAACGATCAGTTTGGTATGGTATATGCTCATGGCGACAAAGTTAGCATAGGTGTTTACGAAGGACCATCTGCAAGATTTAGCTATCAGGTTTATTACAAAAAACACAGAAAACACTGGTTAAACTATTTCTCCTATGGATTAGGCATGAAATACCTTTGGTACGATAAAACCAAAGTAAATACAGCTAAGCGCATGCCCGATGAATCGTACAGGATTCAATCCGAAAACTGTCCCGTATTCGTACCGCAATTAGCAATTGGAGCAAAGAGAATCAATAAACACTTTTGCTCCGACTTTTATGTAGGACTTCAGTTTCCGATGAAGCTTAGAGATAAAATTGTGTATGAGGAATGTGACAGCAGAGGACACTACAACAATAAAGTACCCTATTCTAATACCCAATTCACGTTTGCAATAGCTCCGCTTGTAGGTATCAAAATAGGGTATATCAATTAGCAAAATTGCTATATTACTTGATTTCTCAGTAAATCCTCAAAAACATCCGGCTTTCTAATAACACGCCAATTCCCGTTGTCAACCAATACTTCTGCTGGCTTTAAACGCGAATTGAAATTGCTACTCATTTCAAAGCCATATGCTCCAGCATTATGGAACGCCAATAGATCGCCTTCCCTAACTTCGCTTAGCACCCTATCCCACGCAAACGTATCCGTTTCGCATATATTACCTACTACCGTGTAAATTCGTTTAGGCCCTTCTGGATTGGATATATTAGTAATTTTATGGTAAGAGTCATAAAACATTGGCCTAATAAGGTGATTAAAGCCCGAATTAACACCAACAAACACTGTTGCTGTTGTTTGCTTAATTACGTTTGCTTTTACTAAAAACATACCGCTCTCGCTTACAATAAACTTACCGGGCTCAAACCATATTTCAAGTGGTCGGCCGTATTCTTGTTCAAATTCTTTTGTAGCATCTGCCACTTTTTTACCCAGCGTTGTAATATCCGTTTCATGTTCATCTTCTTTATATGGAGCTTTAAAACCGCTACCAAGGTCAATAAAATCTAATTTATCGAAATGAGCTGCAACTCCGAACATAACATCCAGGCCCTGCAAAAACACATCAATATCTTTTATCTCGCTACCAGTATGCATGTGCAAGCCCTGAACATGTATGCCGGTTGTTTTTACAATGCGCTCAATATGGCGGAGCTGATGAATAGAAATACCAAATTTGCTATCTATATGCCCCGTGCTGATCTTATAATTACCGCCTGCAACTATGTGTGGATTAATGCGAATACAGACAGGGTAGCTACCGCCAAACTTATTGCCAAATTGCTCCAATATTGAAATGCCATCTATATTTATCTTTACCCCCAGGTCTACGCCATCTGCAATTTCCTGAAAATCAACACAGTTTGGAGTAAATAAGATTTGGTCCGGTGAAAATCCGGCAAGTAAACCCAACTTCACTTCATAAATACTTACACAATCCAACTGTGCGCCAAAACCTTTTATGTATTTTAGGATATTAATATTGGAAAGGGC
>CAIRYK010000070.1 GCA_903882805.1 uncultured Bacteroidota bacterium
ATAAAGTGTAAACAAGCCCCGCTACGCCATCTGGGACGTAGCGGGGCTTTTTTTATTGGGCTTTATTTCTTGCGCAATACGGGTAAAGAACCCAGCCAATACGGGATTTCTCCCCTACCGCATGCTCAGTTTTATTGTAAAATTTGTAGTGCAAATAACCCACTCCAATGAGCGCAATACCCCCCGTATACGGCCAACGACTAACCAACAGAGAGAAAGAAATTATGCAGTACATAGCTAAGGGCTGGCGCACCGCCCAGATCGCCACCGAATTGGGCATTAGCGCATACACTGTTTTTAACCACCGAAAAAACGTAATAAAGAAAAAAGGAGTACGGAGCGTGCGGGAGGTAGTGATACAGAGCAAATTGTCAAAAAACTAACGATACTAACAAAACCGGGTAGCCGAAAACGGGAACAAGAGTAGGCGAAAAAAATCTATTATGAAACATTCAAATTTTTCAATGGGCTGGAATAAAGACTACCCTGACTTACGAGATTATACCCCCTTAACGCTTTCGATTCCCGATAAAACTGCGGCGAACGGCGAAAATAGCTCTGTTAAAAACATGCTAGGAAAGCTCAACAGCATAAATCCACAGATTATTCTACCGGGAACAGTAGACCTACGCCAATGGTGTTCGCCAGTTGAAGATCAAGGTAATATTGGTAGTTGCACTGCAAACGCTGCTATTGCGGTATTAGAGTACTATGAAAAAAGAGCGTTCGGCAAGTATTTAGATGGCTCACGACTGTTCACCTATAAGACAACAAGAAATATATTGGGGTTATCAGGCGACACTGGAGCATACCTTAGGAGTACAATGGCATCTATGGCGATGTTTGGAGTTGCATTAGAACAATACTATCCGTACAATGTCAATAATTTCGATAATGAGCCAAGCTCATTTGTATATGCAATGGCGCAAAACTTCAAGGCTCTTACTTATTACCGCCTCGACCCATTGGGAGCTAAAACTGTAGAAGTTTTGGAATCCCTAAAAAAACATTTAGCTAATGGCATTCCTTCCATGTTTGGTTTTACGTGTTACTCATCACTAAATTCAGCATCAAACGGAAAAATTCCTTACCCACAAATGACGGAGAAAGTCATAGGAGGTCACGCCGTCGCTGTTGTTGGATACGACGATGCTATGGTGATATCAAATGGTACTATTAGCACAACAGGCGCACTATTAATTAAGAACTCTTGGGGAACTGAATGGGGGCTCGATGGATATGGATACCTGCCTTATGAATATGTACTCAGAGGACTTGCCGCGGATTTTTGGGTGCTGATAAGCAGTCAATGGATTGATACGGGTAACTTTGGAATATAGCAAATGAAAATACCAGCGGTAGCCATCTCCAAAGATGGCTGCCTCAACTTATCTTCCCCCAGTGTTTCTCTTTACCCTGTTGTAGCAGCATATATCTGAGTGGCTGATGTTCGGGGAGCGATAGTGTTGCATCTTTTGCCAAAACAGTTTGCGCAGCAACTCGTGTCTCGTCCAGTATCGCGCCGTCGTGTACAATATCGGCCAGCTTAAACTTGAGCACGCCGCTTTGCTTTGTGCCATACATATCGCCGGGGCCGCGCATCTCCAGGTCTTGCTCTGCTATTGAGAATCCATTGGTGGTAGACACCATAATGTTGATTCGCTTCTTACTTTCTTCAGATATCTTATTACCAGTAAGCAGTATACAATACGATTGATCGGCGCCGCGACCTACCCTGCCCCGCAACTGGTGCATTTGCGATAATCCAAATCTTTCAGCGCTTTCTATAAGCATTACCGAGGCATTGGGTACATTCACACCTACCTCTATTACCGTTGTTGCCACCAGCACATTGGCCTCGCCCTTCACAAAACGTTGCATATTGCGCTCGCGCTCTGCTGCATCTTGCCTGCCGTGCACCATGGCTATCCGGTATTTGTTTTCGTCAAACCAGATTTTCACCTGTTCATACCCGGCCATAAGGCTTTCATAATCCAGCTTTTCGCTTTCTTCTATCAGTGGGTATACTATATAGGCCTGCCGGCCTTTGTCTACTTCTTTTCTAATAAACTCCATTACGCCTGCACGCAGCGCATCGCGCCTATGCACCGTTTTTATCTCTTTACGGCCCGGTGGCAGTTCATCTATCACAGATACTTCCAGATCGCCATAAAGCGTCATTGCCAGCGTACGCGGTATAGGTGTGGCGGTCATTACCAATATATGAGGGGGCATCTCGTTTTTCTTCCACAGGCGGGCGCGCTGCCCCACACCAAAACGGTGCTGCTCGTCTATTACGGCCATACCCAAATTCTTAAACTGCACTGTATCTTCTATCAGTGCGTGGGTGCCCACCACAATTTCGGTAGTTCCCGTTGCCAGCTCAGCGAGTATTTCCCGGCGCGCTTTAGCTTTCACCGCCCCGGTAAGTAGCCGCACTTTAATGCCCATCGGCTCAACCAGCGCCGATATACCAAAGTAGTGTTGCTGCGCCAATATTTCGGTAGGCGCCATAATACAAGCCTGAAAACCATTATCTATAGCCAGCAGCATGGTCATTACCGCTACTATGGTTTTACCGCTACCCACATCGCCTTGCAGCAGGCGGTTCATTTGCTTGCCTGTTGCAGTATCTTGCCTTATTTCGCGCAATACACGTTTTTGTGCACCTGTGAGTTGAAAGGGTAAATGGTCGCGAAAGAAATTATTGAAATAATCGCCCACCTTCTCAAATAACCAACCGCGCTGCGCCGTGTGCTGCAGCCGCAATCGGGCTATCATCATTTGCGATACAAAAAGCTCCTCCCACTTTAGCCTATAACGCGCCATTTGTTCATGCTCCACAGTATCAGGAAAATGCAGCCAGCGCAACGCATAATACCGATTGCACAATCTGTAGTTTCTTAAAATATCTGCCGGTAGCACTTCTGCAATATCGGCGTGCTTTATACGCTCAAACATTGCCGCAGTCAGCTTGGCAAACGACCGGTTGGTAATGCCTCTTACTCTTAGCTTTTCGGTGGTTGGGTATACTGGCTGCATACCAGCAACTGCAGTTTCAGCATTGTAAGGCTCAATTTCAGGATGGGCTATGTTGTATATGCCATTGAATGCAGAAATTTTACCAAATACAATATAGCGTTCGTTTTCGCGCAGCGATTTCTTCATCCATTGCGCCCCCTGAAACCAAAGCAGTTCTATTCGCCCGGTTTCATCGAACAACGTAGCTACCAGTCTTCGTTTCCTGCCTTCTCCCTCTTCTGTAATATTTATCAGCTTACCTGTTATTTGCGCATATTCAATAGATTCATCTATCGAACCTATCTTCACCAACTGAGTACGATCGAAATAACGATAGGGATAATGGTGGAGCAAATCTTCGAAAACGCTAATCCCGAGTTCCGTACGCAACAGGTCGCCCCTTTGCGGGCCAACCCCTCGAAGAAATTCTATGGGCGTTTCTAATATAGAGAGTGACTGATTGATGCGACAAATTTAATGGCACAAAGCCACATTAAATCAACTCCTGCAAAAAGTGGAAAAATACCCTGACTATCTTCAATTTTCACACAACCAAACAACAACCAACACAACGAAATGACGCTTATGTTTAGAACAGTATTTGTTCATTCAAAATGAATCTTCAAGCTTTGACTTAGTAACCTACTCATACACCTATTATTCTCTATAACCGCCAGGGGTTGTAACAGAATTACCAAATTTCGGATATGCGCCAAGCAAACCATTCCAATAGACTATCACCTGATTAGAATATGGTATTTTGAGTACAGCAAACTATTGCGGCAAACCGTTACATTTTAAACGCCTGTTTGCATTAAGCTATTGTCCGGATACTATTAAACCGACAATGCACTTAAATCGTTCTTTAACCAACTAACTGTTGGCAATAAAGCCACACAAAAACCTGCATTTTATAAATTATTAACCAACACAAAACAAGCCGCTAACAAACAAAACGCCAACATCGACATTAATTAATTTATTTATCTGAAACCTTGGTTAATCCGCTTGCCGGGGCTAATTTTACCAAATTATATGCTACGCAGGTTACCCATAGTAAGTTCATATCACACTGCATTTTCATTTTCGAAATTGCATAACTCGCTTTTTTACAAGCTTTTTGTTTCATCCCTATTATTATTTCTCCCATTAATATTACCCGCCCAGACCGGAGCCTATTATTATGGTATTTTATCAACCGGACAAAGCCTCGCGGTTGGATATAATTCGGTGAGCGCACTCACACGGACACAACCCTACAATAATAGGATGCTGGCTGGCGGCGGCGGCGGTACCGGGTTGGGCGCCTACCTTACGCCGCTACTTGAAACAGGCGTTTTGGAAACGCCTGGCAGCGCAATGGCCAACAGCATCATAGCCAATACACCTGGTCATTTATTCGATTTGGTGGTCAACAACAATGCCGTACCCAGCGCTCCATATGCCGATTTAGAACGTGGCACAACTGCCTATAACACCGCTCTAACGCAGGTATCAAACATAACGGCTGCGGCTGCAGCGATAGGGCGCCCCTACAAGGTGACTGCAATAACGGCGATACATGGAGAAACAGACAACAGGTATTTTTACTTACCCGGACCTATAGCTCCAAACACCCCTGCATACGACACCAACCTTGCCACCTACGAAGCCAATCTGGTGCGCTGGCAAGCCGACTATGAGGCCGACATACGAGCTATAACAGGACAAACAGGTACAATACCATTATTTACCGACCAGTTAAGTTCGTTCTTTTCTTCCTTTGGCAATACTAAAACATCTTCCGTGCCAATGGCTCAACTCGCAGCCGCCGAGCACAATCCCGGAAAAATATACATGGTGACACCAAAGTATTTTTTTAGATACTCAGATCTACACCACATGACTGCTGCCAGCTACCGCTGGCTCGGCGAGTATTACGGCAAGGTGATTAAAAAAGTAGTTGTCGACCATCAGGACTGGAAACCGCTAAGCCCTACATCAATTACACGTGTAGGCAATGTCATTTACGCTGTTTTTCACGTGCCCTCGGGCCGTCTCGTTTTTGATGTAACCAACGAACTGGCGCGATCGAATAAAGGGTTTGAATATGCAGACAATACCACTTCTGCTTATATTACTGGTGTGCAAATACTGGGTACCGATTCAGTAAAAATAACACTCAGCCGAACTCCAACAGGATCAAACCAAAGATTAAGGTATGCTTTTACAGGCGTGGTGGGCGTAATGCCCGGCGCAGTGGTACCAGGAGCAGCCGGCGGCAACCTCCGCGACACCGACCCCTACCCCAGTCTGTATGGCAATACGCTCTATAATTGGTGCGTACAATTCGACAAACCCATTACATCTTGCCCACCAGTTGCCGACCCAATTGCTGGCAGCGCTACAGTATGCGAAGGCGGAACAACAACGCTTAGCGATACGTCGCCAGGCGGTGTATGGAGCTCATCGGGAGTAAATGCCTCTGTTTCTTTTGTAGGCGTTGTCACTGGTCTTTCTTTAGGAACCGAGGTAATCACCTACCGCATAACCAATACTTGTGGCTCTGCTTTTGCCACCAAAACCATATCAGTTACTACTTCTCCCGGCGCTGGTACGCTTACAGGCGCATCAAATGTATGTGTGAGTTCCGCTATCACGCTGACGCCTTCAATACCCGGCGGCACCTGGAGCGCCACCAACGCTAATGCTACAGTGTTTAGCGGCATAGTACGCGGCAACCGTCCCGGCATCGACACCATAGTTTATAAAATCACCAGTAGCTGCGGTGTAACTATGGTTACAAAAACCGTTTCTATCGACCCACTTCCTGCTATCGGCCCCATATCCGGACCGTCTTCAGTATGCACGGGAGCTACCATTACGCTTACAGACACAACGGTAGGCGGCGTATGGAGCTGCACCAATCCCCGGGCTACAGTATCGGGCGGTATTGTTACTGGTATGTCTACAGGAGCTGATACAGTAGTATATACGTTAACCACGGGCTGCGGCATTATCGCAATCACGAAACGAATAACAGTTGATGCCGCGCCTGGCTCAGTAACGATTTCCGGAGCTGGCAATGTGTGTGTGGGTATTTCTACCACGCTAACACCATCTGCCACTGGCGGCGCTTGGAACGCAAGCAATACAACTGCAACAGTATATGGCGGCATAGTAAGAGGATATCGCGGAGGATTAGATACCATTACCTATAGCATTACCAATAGCTGCGGCTCATCGGCTGCTACAAAAACTATTAGTGTTACCCCTTTACCTGATGCTGGCGCCATTACCGGCCCCACATCTGTTTGCACTGGCGACACCATTACGCTTACAGATACCACCCCCGGCGGGCTATGGCGTTCGTCCGGCGTTTATTGTACGCTGGTGGGCAACACAGTTATAGGTAGATCTGCAGGCGCTGAAACCATAACCTACACCGTCAGGAATATCTGTGGTGTTGCTACTGCCACAAAAAGGATAACAGTAAATATAGCGCCCGGCTCGGTAATCCTTTCCGGGGCTGCCAATGTGTGCGTCGGCACGGCTACTGCTTTTTCAGCTTCGGCATCCGGGGGTACCTGGAGCGCTACCAACACTAGCGCCTCTGTAATTAGCGGCATTGTACGGGGCTTATCGGCTGGCATTGATACTATTCAGTATACTATAACCAATGGCTGCGGCTCTGCTACGGCAACGCGCACCATTGCTATATACCCACAACCCAATGCCGGATACATAACAGGTCCGTCATCAGTATGTGTCGGAGATACCATTACCCTCGTCGATACCGCTTCAGGTGGATTGTGGAATGCCGCCGGTGTTTACTGCCAGATGGTAGGTCCAAGAATTATTGGCCGTAGCGCTGGTAGCGAGGTAATTTCCTATACCGTTGTAAACGGTTGCGGCGCTGCAACAGCCACTAAACTAATAACAGTATTGGCGGCTACTAAGGCCGGCGCCATTTATGGGCCGGAAAAACTATGCGTTGGCGCAACTATACAATATGCTCATTCTACCGGCGGTGGGGCATGGTCAGTGACCAACGACGTTGCCAGTATGTCGGGAGGCGGTTTCCTAACCGGGGTTCGTAAGGGTATAGATACAATACGGTATACTATATCCGGCGTTTGCGGTTTGGCGGTAGCTACACAAACCGTTTCCGTAGCCGAAGCCCCCAATGCTGGCAATATTTCAGGCCCATCGTGTGTTATCATAGGTTCAACGATCACGCTTACCGACACCGTACCCGGCGGGGTTTGGAGTGTTGCAAACGCCTCGGCATCGGTGACAAACGAAGGAGTGGTAACAGGCCTGTTTTATGGTCGCAACCTCATAAAATACACAGTGACCAACGATTGCGGCGCAGTTATGGTGGGGGTACCCGTAGATGTGGAAAATCCGTTGAGCCCTATTGTGGGTGAAAAAGATATGTGTGTGGGTCATATTACCACATTTGCTCAATCTATGCCCGGTGGAACTTGGTCGAGCAGCGCGCCCAATGTAGCCACTGTTGGCACAAGCAGCGGCAAGGTTGCCGGAATAGCGGCAGGATCGGCGATAATCACCTATACTACTCCATGCGGAATTGTAACCACTACGGTGAATATCGGAGAATTACCCCCAATAACAGGCGTGAACAGCATATTTCCTGGTAAGTCTACAACACTTAAACCGCCATTAAACGGGGGATGGTGGACGAGCAGCAATACTGGAGTGGCAACAATAACCCAAACAGGCCTATTGACAGGCGTGGCAAGCGGTACAGCGATAATTACCTATGAGCTACATATTGGTTGCAGTTCGTTTTTATCGGTAACGGTTGAAACTTTTATTACCCCACCTACGCCTCCAACACCACAAAACCTAAAATTATCAGTGTATCCAAACCCCAATACAGGTGATTTTGTTTTAGGGGGTACACTTAACAGTAACAATTCAATGGACGCGCACATTCATTTGGTAAATACTACCGGCCAAATTATTTATGCCCGTACCACACTTGTGTTTACCAACCAAATAAACGAACATTTCTACCTTAACGAAAAATTACCTGCCGGTATGTATTTTCTAATACTCGAAACCGAGAAACAGCGTGAAGTTTTCAGGTTCGAAGTCCATCACCACTAGAAGCCCAACAACCCGATAATTCCAATCAACTATTTCCCAAAAACCGTTTTGTAAATGCATAAAGGTTGAAGTCGGCATGGTCTGCCACTTTCGCCAGTTGATCCCGAAGTTTATTCTGGCTAATATCTTTCATACGGTGCGATTGTATCAGCTGCCAGCATTTCTCGGTTAGTAAATGCAGTCTTTTGTCTGGCAGCGATTGCTGGTTATCCAGATACAGCTCTATTTCGCCGGCCAATTCTGCAATACCACTATCCTTGGTAGCTATTGTTTTCACAACAGCCATTTCTTTATTGTCGCCGGCGCGCTCGTGCGCCAAAATGCGCAAATTCCTATACAAAGCCTCAGCTTCTTCATGGTCGGCCTTGTTTACTACAAAAATGTTGGCAATTTCCATTATACCAGCTTTTATGGTTTGCACCTCATCGCCTGCCTCTGGTACAAGAGCTACCACCGTGCAGTCGGCAAGACCTGCAATTTCCACCTCGCTTTGGCCTACCCCTACCGTTTCTACGATTATCAAATCGAATGGGGCGTCCTTAACAATGTCTGTTATTTCGATAATCTTCGCATTTAGCCCCCCTAATGCTCCGCGCGTAGCCAGCGAACGGATAAAAATATTAGGGTTGGTGTAATACTCGCTCATGCGAATACGATCGCCCAAAAGCGCGCCATAATTAAATGGCGACGACGGATCAACTGCTATTACTGCAATCTTTTTATTGTTATTCAGCCAGTGTTTCAATAGCGCATTTACTATAGTGCTCTTACCAGCGCCGGGAGGTCCTGTTATTCCCACTACACGCGCACTTCGATTCTCACTCAGATTCATCAACAAATCTTCATAACCGGTCAGTTCATTTTCCACTATGGTTATACCCCGCGCCAGCGCCCTGAAATTGCCGCTTTTTATCTCTTTATGTAGTTGCTCTATGTTGGTTTGCACTAAATATTGTTTTTATCCGTTTCAGTATTATTGTATCCGCTACGCCTTATTAATCGCTTTTCATCGGTTTGATTACCTTTATGGTTACCATACAACCTTGTTGTTTCAACATTTATGCGAACAATAGCCTGTTTAGGCTACTAAAATAAACCAGTATTTTAATTGTGAACAAAAGTAGTTTTCTAAATAATAATAGCACAAACAAATCCGCCATTGCGCTCATTTGCATTATCGCTATGGTGGTAGGGTTTATGGTTTCGCGGGTGGTGTTGTCCATTTCCATGTTTCTGTATGGCATCAACGCACTGATAGGCACAAACCCAAAAGACTGGCTGAAAAACAAATGGTGGCTTACGGGTATTGCATGGGTGGCGCTATATGCTATAACTTATTTCTGGACAAGCGACAAGGGCAATTTAGGCGCAAGAATAGAAACTAAGTTACCCTTCCTGATACTGCCGCTTGCTTTTGCCTATGCACCCCGACTCAATCCGCGACAATTGCAAATTATTGCGCTGGCAATTGGCAGTTTGTTTGTAGTCAGCGCCTGCTACAGTGTTTCGTTCCTCATCCGCAACCCTGCTTACTACATTTGGGGATACAAGGTTTCTCAGATGCTGCCTACCCTGCCCAAAGAAGATCATATTCGCACCAGCACATCTATGGTATTATATATCATTTGGGTCATTTCCCTCTGGTCATCATTCCCTTCGGGCACTGCACGCAGAGCGCTTGCGAGTATTGCTTGTGTATTAGTGGTGTTTCTGCATATACTTGCTGCCAAGAGCGGCTTAGTATCGCTATACCTGTTTCTAGTATGCTGGAGCTTTTACATATTGATAAAACAACGTAAACTGGCTGGTTTAATCATAATACTGGGTATACCGTTATTTCTGGCTCTTGCTATCAGGGTAATGCCTACTTTCAGAGAGCGCGCTAACTATATTGACTACACGTATTTCATGCTTAAGCACAGCGACAAATCAGGTTTGTTTGGCGATCTTTCGCGAATTATTTCTTACCAACTGGCTATAGATCTCATCAAACAGCATCCCCTTAGAGGGGTTGGGGCCGGTGATGTAAAAACCGAAATGGATACCGCCTACGCCAGAAACTATCCCGACTTTCCTGCGTCTGCGAGACTTGTGCCCCACAATCAGTTTCTTACAGTCGCGTTGGGATGCGGCATTCCTGCCATGATTGTATTTGCTATTTGGGTGTTTATGCCGCTAGGGCTGTTGCGGAACAATAAGCGGAACTTTTTTCTTTTTATGACCTGGTTTATCCTCTTCTTCCAGTTGATGATAGAACCTGTGTTGGAAGTTCAGCTTGGCGTATTCCTGGTTTTGTTTTTCCTGCTATTGCAAACAACTGCACTACCGCCCCCCGATAATGATTTGTTGCTGAAAGCATATAAATAACAGCGACGAGCACAGTTCCGCCATCTGCACCAACTTTAGCTAATAACCTGGTCTTGATAGAATTTATACATTTCGAAGTATAATTTAGGTGGGCTGCGCTATTTAGTTCCTATTTTTTTATTTTTGGTTTTTTAAATCAGCAATGACCAACTTTATACCCGTCTTTCCGCTAAATATTGTTGTTTTTCCCGGCGAAGCGCTCAATTTGCACATTTTTGAGCCACGGTATAAGCAAATGATAAGTGAGCGTATCATTGATAAAAAACCTTTTGGCATACCGCCGGTGTTTAACAATCAACCAAGCGAACTGGGCGCGCTCATGCATGTTACCGAATTAGTGAAAGAATACGCTAATGGCGAACTGGATATCCGCATAAAAGCAGAAAAGGTATTCAGGTCGTTGCAGTACATTGATTCCATACCAGATAAATTATACGCTGGCGCAATTGTTACCTACCCAGATAACAGTCTTGTACCCGACGGGAGCAATATAGGCGCTCAAATTATAAATGAAGTGATGCGCCTTTACAAATTGTTCAATACCTTCGAAAAACTACCCGTATTCGACAAAACGCCCTTATCGTACGATATTGCGCATTTGGTGGGGTTAACTCGCGAACAGGAATACGAATTGCTTGGGTTATTTTCTGAGATACAACGAATGGAATATATTAGGCGACATCTCAACAACATAGTACCGGTAATTAATGAACTGGAATCCATGAAGGCGCGCGTGCAGATGAACGGTCATTTTAGAAATTTATCGTTAAATTGAACCGATCCAGCAGACAAGATTTAATATTACTAAACAACAGCTACCCATTTTTAAAAATGAAATTTTCTATATCGACACTATGCCTTATCCTCTGTATTATTACCAACATACGCGCACAAAGCTATGAAGATGCCGATACACGCTTGGCAGCCTATTTCGACAAAATGGATTATTGGTGGCAGTATTGCTACAAAGACAGAACTGATAAAAAAGTAGATTCGTTGCGCAATTCAGGTGGGCGCATATACGACTATGTAGAAAATATCATCCTAAAATCACCAACTGCATTAACTGCCGAGTTCCCTTTAGCTAAAGAAAAAGGCCTTCATTACGTAACCGCCGATAACGGTCTGTTCCGCATTTATTCCTGGCAAGCCAAAATGGAAGGTCATGAAACGCCGCGCCTCGAATTCAGAGATATTGCCGGATATACAATTACGTCAGGTCGCAAGTACCGCGATATTTCGAACGGGTCGGAGGGTGGCTTTTGCACCAACATCACCACCATCCGCACAGTAGACTCGAGCGTAGTATATGTTGCCAACTACTACTCAATAGAAAATGGCGAGAAACTGGAAACACTGAAAGCCTACTCCGTAATTGATAATTACCTAAAGGAAATATCTGTGTTCCAGAATGGAGAAAAAATACCCAAACAGCTTTGGTGCCAGTATACTGTGCCGCTCAATAACGCTATGGAGTCGCTACCGGCTATCCACTTCAACGATGAAAAAACCAAGCTATATGTACCCATCGTAGAAACACAAGGCGAGCGTCAGGTATTAACCGGCAAATTTATGGTCTACATATTCAATGGCTACCTGTTTGTTTACGTTAAAGACGCTCAATAAACACAATTCCCTGACGACTTGCTAAAAAATGGTGTCGTATAGCAAGTACAGATTGAGCGATAGTATTATTGCTGCCACTACCCCAACCAAAGCCTTTAGTCCAGAGCTATTGGCAAACTGTCCCATCTTGGCCTTGTCGTTGGTAAACGCCACAAGCGGAATCACAGCAAAACTCAGCTGCATGGAGAGAATAACCTGACTCAGTACCAGCAAACTGGCAATACCTTTTTCGCCATACAATACCGTTACAATCATTGCCGGCACAATAGCTATAGCCCTTGTTATCAGGCGGCGCACCCAGGGCTTGAGTTTGATGTTCAGAAAACCTTCCATTACTATTTGGCCGGCAAGGGTGCCGGTGAGCGTTGAATTCTGACCAGAGGCCAGTAATGCAATGGCAAAAATGGCGCTGGCGGCTGATGCGCCCAACACAGGGTCGAGCAGCTTATATGCATCTGTAATGTCGGCTACGTCCTGATGTCCCGTTTTGTGAAAAGCGGCCGAAGCAACAATAAGTATGGCAGCATTGATGAAAAATGCGAATAAAAGTGACACGGTACTGTCTATGGTCGCAAACTTAATGGCCATTTTCTTGCCTGTTTCGTTACGCTCGTAGTTGCGGGTCTGCACAATGCTGGAATGCAGATACAAATTGTGCGGCATAACCGTTGCGCCCAAAATACCAATAGCTATATACAGCATAGATGGATTGGCAACTATTTCAGGAGTTGGTATAAGTCCCTTAAGTATAGGAAACATGGCCGGGTGCGAAGCAATTATTTCGTAACCAAAACAGGCAAGTATGACGAATATGAGCGACGCCACTATACTCTCTATCATACGGAAGCCCTTGTTTTGAAAAAACAAAAGAACGAGTACATCGGCAGCGGTTATCATTACGCCCCATATCAGCGGTATGTGAAATAATAAATGCAATGCCAATGCAGCGCCTATTACCTCGGCCAAATCGCAGGCTGCTATAGCCGCCTCGCACAATAACCAGAGCACAAAACTCACCCGCGGACTATAATGATCGCTACATGCCTGAGCAAGATCGCGCTCAGCCACAATACCCAACTTCAACGCCAGATACTGTAATATAATGGCAAAAAAATTGGATATCAATATCACAGATAACAAACTGTACCCAAACTGTGCTCCGCCCGCTATATCGGTAGCCCAGTTGCCGGGGTCCATGTAGCCTACAGCCACCATTAGTCCTGGTCCGGCAAAAGCCATAAGTTTTTTACCAAAACTACCATTTACCGGCACCTTTACCGACGAAAACACCTCTGCAAGGCTTTTGCCGCTACTTTCTTTACGCCATGCTTTCTTCACTTTATGTTCAGTACTCACTTAGTTTTATTTTTATTTCCTCAGCGTATAGTTGCTTTGAGCGCCCTGCCGCCAGACACTGCTACTATAATTTAAAACGGCACAACTACCTTTACACTCAGGTTTCTGCCCATGTTATAAATCCCGCTTTTGCCGTTTGGTGTAGCATTGTAATATTCAAAATACTTTAACCTATTCATATTGCTCTGGTAAGCGACATCAGTAATATTCTCTGCCTGAAAAAAGACCTTGAATAACTCGTTCCCATTTTTCTTATTAATTGTGGCGCCACAACCAGCCCCTAACAACGTATAAGCATTTGTAGGCGTTTCTGTGTTGTCTACTCCGTAGTAGTGATTTTGGGCTGCATTATATGCCATGCTTACTCTAAAATACATACCCGACACACATCCAATTCTATTTTTAACTACAGCCTTTACCTCGCTCTTTACCTGTAGCGGCGGTACAAATGGCAAATAGCGCGCAGCATTCCCATATTGAGCTATCATCGTATTATTTCGGTTGAGCCCTTCCACGTAGGCAATACTATTATCCCACTTTAGCCAGGGTGTCGCAGCGGGTTGCATATTTATACTTACCTCGCCGCCATACAGTTGCGCGCGCGATTGCTGAAACTGATAGGTAATGTTGCCCGGGGCAATAACCACCGGCGCGCCGTTGGCGTCGTACAGCTTGCCCATGTATATGAAGTTGTAAATATTATTATTAAAAACCTCAACACTTACATCAAGGTCTTTGAATGAACTAATAAGACCTAAATCCTCCTGTAATGCAAACTCGGGTTCGAAATTCCTATTACCCATATACACAATATGTGCGCCGGGATCTAAACCGTTTGAGCCAGACTCCGTAATGTTGGGCGCCCTGTAGCCGCGAGCAACATTGGCTTTTACCACAATTTTATCCGTACAATTGTAAGTAGCTCCTACACTACCCGATACGCCGGAATATTGCCTGCTAAACGACGGAAACTGCAGGCTAGCGCCGGCTACAGCTCCGCTCTTGGCCTGTTCGGTAAATCCTGTAGATTGGTTATACACCACATAAAAGTCGTTCCAGTTTACATTGCGTAAATCGTAACGTAGTCCACCAGAAATATCTAAACGCCCCACAGATTTTTTAGCATACATAAACACACCCATGTCGAGCAAGTCGTAGCCGGGAATAGGGAAGTCGGTAGCAGCGCCGTGCAGATTATTTTGATACATGCCATTTACCCCTACGCTTGCCGCATATCCGCGCCACAATGGCGCATTGTATTTCACATCGTAATTGAAAGTATTCAATACCACATTAAGGCCGGGTTGATTGGGCATAGTAGGATGGTTGTACTCTCTGCGCACACTCTGCTGAAACCCCATCGTTGCCTGCAGTTCTCCTGTTTCACCCAGATTAAACGTATTGTGTGTGTAAACTCTGTAATGCTGTATTCGCTGATGTAGCGCAGCTATGTTATAACTTCTTAAGTCGGCATCAGTAACTACTGGTCTGTGCTTAATATTATCATTGACAGCTTCTTGCGTTTGCATTGTAAACCTGCGCGTTAATGAATCTCTGCTACCATCTGGTATTTCCTGCCAGTTATCATACAATGTTGCCGATAGCAGGCTCTTACCCCACTTCTTTTCTACGCCGGCGGTAGCTGCTATATTGTATTCTTTAAAACCGGTATTATAAACCAGTCCATCTACTTTGTTTTGATAGTCGTGTGCCATTTTTTGCGACGCTCTAAATTGGAAACCCCAATCGCCCTTTTTATAGCCCATTCCCAGCGACGCGCCTATCATTCCATTATTGGTATGGTAGCCTACCTCCGCATCGCCTTTAAGCTTACCATCCATTCCTTTCGGAAAATAGGGAATCATATTAATTACTCCTGCCAGTGCATCGCTGCCGTAGATCAGGCTCGCTGGTCCTTTTACCACTTCTGCCCGCTCTACGCCATACTGATCTAACTCTATGCCATGCTCATCGCCCCATTGTTGCCCCTCTTGCCGTAGCCCGTCGTACATACACAACACCCGATTATAGCCCAATCCACGAATGAAAGGTTTAGAAATATTAGGACCGGTAGTAACCGCATTTACACCTGCTACGCCCTGCGCTATTGCATCTATAATATTGTTGTTAATATTCGTTTCCATTTCCTTACGCGATAGCGCAACAATAGGTATTGGGCTTTTGCGCAATTCTGTTCCCCGCGCCATACCGGTCACAACAATCTCGTTCAGTTTTGAGGGTGTTCGCTCCAATTTTATTACCAACGATACAGTGTCGGTACCGGCAGGAATGCTGTTTCGGACCGTAGTGTATCCAATTACAGAGGTAACCAATTCGAAAGCAGAGGAAGGGGCGGTCGTTATCAGGTAGGCGCCTTTCTCATTTGTTGTAGCTCCTGTGTGGGTTCCTGCTACTACTACAGTAGCAAATTCCACAGGTATCCGCTCTGATAATACGCGCCCTCTTACAACCCTGTTTTGAGCGAAAACAGGCAATGAAATAAGAGAAAAAAAGGCAATGAAGAGTTTTGTGTTCACAGTAAAAAGAAATACAGAACAAACTTAAAACAATTACACCACTTACCAAACAAATATTATTAGGCACACCTAACTTTTATAATTTTAACGCTTTTTCAATAACTTTACACACTCCCAATAATTTATGCAAACACTTTCAGAAGAAAACTACTTAAAAATTATTTATAACCTTGAAATAAAGGGTTTGAAAAAGATAACGCCTACTGCTATTTCGGAGGCGTTAAACAATAACCCGGCATCGGTAGTAGATATGCTTAAGAAACTGGATGAAAAGAAATTGTTGGAATACGAAAAAGCGAAGGGAGTAAAACTTACAGATAAGGGTAAAAATATAGGTATACAAATTGTGCGTAAGCACAGGCTATGGGAAGCTTTTTTGCTCGACAAGCTGGGCTATGGCTGGGATGAGGTGCACGATATTGCAGAGCAGCTGGAACATGTGCAACACCCTACCCTTGCAGATAGACTGGATGAATTTTTGGGCTTTCCTAAATACGACCCGCATGGCGACCCAATACCAAAAGCAAATGGAGAAACAGCAGCTACCTACAAAACGCTGCTTGCCGAGCTGGAAGCCGGCAAAACCTGCCGTGTGGTAGCCGTAAAAGACACCAGCCCTGCATTTTTGCAATACCTTAAAAAGCTGAATATTGGAATTGGTGCAAAGATCACCATTGTTGAAAAAATCAGTTTCGACAACTCAATTGTTATCATTGCCGATAAAGAGGGTCAATCTACTGTGTCGAATATTTTTGCAGAGAACCTTGTGGTCAACGAAACGCTTTAAGAGCGCTCATTTACTATTTCTTAGGCTTGGCCAACCACTCAGTGACTTTAGGAATCATGTAGTTATAAATAGTATCCAGCTCGTCGGGATGATTTTTATACCATGCAAGGCTTTCTAAAAATTCATCTTGAGTTATTTTATGGTGGGCAAAAATCTCTTGATAGTATACGGCCAGTGAATCGTAGTTTTTGGTTCCGCCCCTATGCAAGCTGTCTTTAACCATTATACAATAAGCTTCAGCAAGGTTTATATCCAGCAACGTTTGTTTCATTTCTTCCGCAGGCATATGTCCTGCAATTTTATTTTTACAGCCGCCAACCGCCACTAATAGCGATAGCGCAACCACAACCACAGTTACCAAATTGCACAGACCAATACCTTGCCCTGCTGCCGAGTTATTTTTTTGCAAGAATGCCATACTTATTTTTGAGCGATTTATTTTAGTGCGCTGTATTTGGGCGCATTGGGTACATCCAGCGCATTGAGTAGCGTTATGTATTGCTGCCTTTCCAACTTTGGAGCTTGTGCAAGCAAGTGTAAAATCTCGTCGCTTTTAGCGTTAAAAAAATACTGTATCAATACGGAGCTTGGATTCTCTCTGTTTACCTGAAATAGCTTTTTAATGTTTACCAATATTCTGCTCCTGCCCTCGTTCGGCTTCACATACATGCTATCAAGCCCTTCGCGGTGCATGGTATACCAATACCGCCTGACGTCTTCAAACCTTGTATTCAGCAATTGATCGGTAAGCCAGTATCGGTTTCTATTGTTTTCAACAGATTTCCAACCTGTAATACCCTTGCCTTCGGGGGCATTATTAACTACATTCTGCGCTTTTTTAAACATTGCCGTGCCGCCAAGGGGCGAAAAGCTATCATTATCAAGACCAATGATTAGGTAAGCGTAATAGGCCAGTATCGCTGTTAAATTGGCAGACATAGGCTCACTCCCCGAAACCTGATTATCATCAAAACGCATAGGGCTAAACTGTGTGTAGCGGAAAATAAAATCCTTATCTACATAGTTCATTATAGTTGTGTTGTACGATGAGTTATATACTGGACGCGATGCCTGAATATTGATAGTGGCCCCGTATGCATCCACATCACCGTTTACATTATTACCGGTCAGATTAATGAGCATTGTGCATTCTATCTTCTCATTAGCCTGATAATCATCATTGGTCCACTTATGCGAATTCATAAAGTCATTGATCGACTTCTCCATTCCTACAAACACCTGCTTGTCTACGCCCGTAATTTTATCGTGCCGCAGCGTCACCTTGCAGTTCAGTTCCTGAGCTGCTGCATTCAGCAAGCTGCCGCACACTAATAAAACACTAAACAGTAGTTTCATGATTCCTCAATTCAATAATTTCATCAACAATACAACCGGCAACAGCGGCCTTACTTTGCAAAGGTAAGGCTTTGATTGCTCCATTTCGGGTAAGCAGGGTCACCTTATTAGTATCTACACCAAAGCCAGCGCCTTCATCGCGCAGCGAGTTTAGAACAATCATATCTGCGTTCTTATCTACTAGCTTTTTCTGAGCATACTCCATCTCTTGCCTGGTTTCCAATGCAAAGCCAACTAACGTTTGTCCGGGTTGTTTTATTTTACCGAGAGTGGCCAAAATATCCTTGGTCTTTGTTAATTCAATATATAGGCCATCATCTTGCTTCTTGATCTTTTCATCTGCAGTTATCACTGGCTTATAATCAGCCACTGCCGCCGATAACACCGCTACTTGTACTTTATCGTATACTGTCATGCAAGCATTATACATTTCTTCAGCGCTCTCTACCCGCAGTACTTTTATTTTACCATGGTTTATGTCCAGATGGCTTGGTCCTAATACCAAAGTAACATCCGCTCCTTTCTGGGCTAATGCCTCTGCTATTGCCATCCCCATTTTACCAGTAGAGAAATTGCCAATAAAACGCACTGGATCTAGTCGTTCATAGGTGGGTCCCGCTGTCACCAGCGCCTCAACACCAGTTAGTAATGCACTATCTCGAAAATAATTGGTAAGCGCCTCTACCATATCCTCAGGTTCGGCCATACGCCCCGGACCAACCAAACCACTCGCAAGGTCGCCAACACCTACAGGAATAACGGTATTCCCGTTGGCCGATACAATTGCAACGTTTTTACGCGTAGTTGCGTGTAGCCACATATCCTCATCCATAGCCGGAGCGATAAATACTGGACAACGCGCAGATAGGTAAACAGCGCATACCAGATTATCGCATATACCATTTGCTAACTTGGCAAGAGTGTTAGCGCTACAGGGAGCTATAATCATAGCATCTGCCCATAACCCGAGCTCTACATGATTATTCCATGCTGCGCCATCGCTCACACCCGCCAAAGCAGGCCATTTAGAAAGCGTAGATAATACCAGCGGACTAACAAAGGCTGCCGCCGAACTGGTTAATACTACTCTCACTTCCGCCCCGGCCTTTACAAGCAGCCTTACAAAATGCGGCATTTTATATGCCGCAATACTGCCTGTAATACCTACTACTATTCGCTTACCTGCTAATGACATGTTATCGATTGGGTTACGCAATTTAGCTTTTTAGTGCAATATACGGAGTAGTCAGATTGTCTGACGGCAACCATATCTACACCTTTCGTTTTATTCCGAAATCTATCCGGTAAGAAAACAATGGTAGAAATCCAAGTTGGTACTGCTTAAAAAAAGGATATGGATTGCCCTGAGCCGCAAGGTCAGAACTGTACGTTAGCGAAAGCAAGTTTTTGGTGTTAGTAATATTCACTAAATCAAGGGCAATTTCGTGTGTGAACTTTTTTGCGTTTATACGTACACCTATCTTCAAATCGGCTCTAAAGTACGATGGAAAACGTAAGGTATTGCGCGCGTCATCTTTTACCACCATATCGCCAATTCTATTAGAGGCCACCGTATCGACAGGAGAATACAACTTACCGCCTATGAACGTAGCTTTCAAACCGCCTATCAGAGCGCCGTACTTGCCAAGCTTATGTTCATATCCGCCCAATATATTGAATGCATAATTGCTATTGAAATCAGTGCTATGAAAAACGCCATCGTTACCCTGCGCCTTAGAATCAAATACCGAACCTGTAAGCAATGCGTAATAGCCATTGCTAAACTTTTTTTCAAGGGTCATTTCAAGACCATAGTTAAACCCAGTGCCTGTATTCTGTAACTGACCGGGAAAATCACGTGAAAACGTAGAACCCTGATTCAATGCAGAATATGATGAGCCAATTCTGGTTTCAACAGGAACTTCAAAAAGATACTGATGGTAAGCTTCAGTGCGTAGTCTTATTGTGTTGCTCAGTATACGTTCATAACCTACTACAAGATGTTGGCTACGTGTAAATCCAATATTCTTGTTTCTTGACACGCCCGACGAATCGAGGGCGTAGTACTGGTATAGCGATTGCATCTGACTCTGTAATCCGTAGCCTGCCGTAAATATATTATTGTTGTTTACTGCCCATCGTCCGGCAATACGCGGCTCAAATGCCACAGAACCATTTAATGATAAATACTGGGTATGCACTCCGGCAGTTAAAGTAATACGATCTGTAGGACGGTATTTGTACTGTACATATGCTTGTGTTAGGTTTGTACCGCCTTTATAATTTGCCCTATGCAACCAGTCCTGACGTGTGGTTGGATATTGGCGGCTGCTATCTATAAGATTCGCATAGTAGTAATTATTTATTACGCCTGCTTTAAATGTCCTACGCGCTGATACTTTTTTATTTACAAATAAATGTGCAACCGTAGAATAAGTTGCAAAATCGTAACCTAAAATATCTTTCATTGAATCTAAACTAAAATTAGCTCCGCGAAACACTTTAACATGCTTTGCCCAGATATCATTAACGGTTTCAGCAACAGTTAGCTTAATCACCGTTTTTTTATTAGCATTCCAAGTATAGGCGCCGCCAATAATGCCTGCGTTTGCATTAAAATACTGGTCTCTGTCCGACTCGCCATACAACTGAGCAGACGGCTCCTTTAAAGTGCTGACAATAAGGTCGATGCCGCTCAACCCACCTATACCAAAGAAAGAAAGATTACTACTCTTACCAATTGGGAAATTCAGTTTAAAGCTAGCATCCTGATAATTGGGAACAGAAGTGGTACCGATCTTGATATTAAACCCTTGAAATAACTGCAGCGTACTATAGCGGTAAGTAATCAAAAACGAAGATCCCTTCTTCCTTGATAAGGGACCTTCAGCGGCGAGCTCCGTACCTAAAAATCCCAATTGACCAGTAAATTCATATTTATCATTGTTACCATTACGTAACCTGAGATCAAATACTCCTGCATTGGCATTACCATATTCTGCAGGAAAAGCGCCCATGAAAAAATCGCTGTTGCCTAGTGTTTTGCTATTAAGCATACTTACCGGACCACCGGTAGTACCGGGTACAGCAAAGTGGTTGGGATTAGGAATGTCTATACCTTCCAGGCGCCACAACACCCCCTGCGGACTATTACCTCTTATTACAATATCATTACGCGAATCGTCGCCACCTTGCGCTCCGGCAAAATTAGATGCCATCCTAGCTGGATCAGATCTACTACCTGCATAACGCTCCGTTTCCTGTACATCGAACTGACGAGCGCTTACTAAAGCCATATCGTTGATATGTTCGCGTTTATGAACAACAGTAACCTCTGTCATTTTTACAGCAGACTCTTCCATTTCCACATTTAGTATTACTTCCTTTGCGGAGGTAACCAATACGTCTGTAAGCAATACTGTTTGATACCCAATATAGGTATACGAAAGCTTTCGCTTCCCAACCGGCAATTGTGCAATTAAGTAGTTACCATCACTGTCGCTGACCGCGCCAAGTTGAAAATCTTTTTCCACAACACTAACAAGAACTCCCACTAATGGTGATTTGGATTCTTTATCCAAAACTCTACCTCTCAGAGTTTGAGTACTTTGACAAAATCCTGTAATAGAAATTAATAAAGCAAAAAAAGATAAAAGCAAACGCATATCAAGCAATCTTTATTAAAGTGAAGAGCAAAAATGAAAAATAATACAATTAAACTACAACTTCTCCTTCAACCGAAAACTTATCATCTTACTGTTATTGACCTTTGTGGTATAAACATCAATTTCGCAATTACTCTGATTGGTAAATTTATAATCAAAATTGTGGCAATCATGGTCAGCCAACACAGCCTGATTCCTCAACAGTATTTTCTTTATAAATGCAATTCTCGTATTCAAATACACTTTTTCAAGTGTCCCCATTGGTATTGTTCGGAAGCACTTTACAGGTTCCATTCCATCAGGCTCGTCAAACTTCTTTGTGACTTTCCACTCCGGAAAATAAATAGAGCGTTGTTTTAGCTTACCATTATCCCCGTAAAAGAAGCTTTCTACATGAACAACATCTTTATTGTTATCATTAAGCCTAACTTCTTTAATTTTCACATTGTTCTTGTCAAAGTAAGTTTTTGTGTAAAATTCAATTTTGCCATTGTAATAACTACTTTCTGAAACAATACGTTCTCCAGTTTTCTTATCACTGGTATAAGAAAACAACTTTCTATAATTATTACCATTAACCTTGTTATCCTCAGTATGTGAAATCAACACATTTTTATCATCATATTTATATTCATTTACCAATTGTAAGGCTTCATCCTTATACTCTTCAGTGCGTACAAGCTGCTTTTTGCCATTATAATAGGCGCCTCTCTTAATCGTTGCTTTATCTTTTATAGGGTGATCTATTACCATAATAACAGCGCTATCTGAAGAAATAAAAGTTGTTAAACTATCTGCAAAAAACAATTTTGCGCTATCTGTATGAGTGTAGTTATAAACATACTCATGCACAATAAATCCGGTTTTGTAATTATTCCAGCCAAGTTTAAACGTGGGCTGAGCAAAACATGCAAACGCAATTAGCGACAATAAGATATAAAAACCACCAAACCTGTATATCTTTCTCAACTTCTACTTTTTAATGGTTACAAAATAAGTAAGTATAACTACATTTTTATAAAATCTTCAAAAAAAGACCTACATACAAAAATGTACGACAAAAACGAACTAAAGCAAAAAGTCCAACTTTCAGATAGAAAGTTGGACTCCTGTTTATGAAATGATTGAAAATGACTTAGTCAGACAAATGGCGAGCATACTCCTTAATACCGTTCTCATCATAGTAAGTATCGTAGATATGACCAAGATAAAAACAAAGATTAAACGAAAGAACTGAGTACATGTCATTGTAAAAGTTATTTGCCGGTGGATTTGAGAAATTATATCCATCCACATAATCAGAGAACGTGTAGTTAAACTGATAATTTATGTTGAAATAACAATTCTTCTTGAGGTGCAAGTTAAAACCAAAATTGTAAGGTATGTAAGGCACCATCTCGCTGGTCTTAATATACTTAGCATTGTAATCACGAATTTCTAAACGATCCCTGTTCTTAAATTTGTAGGTGATGTTTGAAATATCGTTAAACATAACACCAACACCACAACGGAAATACAAACCGAACAAATTTTTCCAAAGATAATTGTTAGGATATTTGAAAAACTGACCTAAAGAAACTGTACCATTAAGATTGACAGACGTGTACTGGTTATACATACTCATACCGTTCGTCCAGTGGTTTCTGTATTCTTCACTGTTTAGCGCACCACGAGATGCCTCCAAACCAATACTCGTATAGGAATTGAAATTCCTGGCAAAATTCAGCACATATACTGGCTGAGAAATTGACTTGTCAAGGTCGCCATACATATGGCTGTTGCCTATGCCAATACCTAAAGAGTACTTGCTAAATGGCCAGAACGGTTCCAATCTTACCTGAGCAAAAGAGGATATAGAAGTTGCTACAAGAGCAGACAGAAGAACAATAACTTTCATTTTCATATGCAATACTTTTTATAAATCTTCGATAATTTTTAATACTTCCAGATACTCTTCTTGAATGCTTCGATTTCGCGCTCTATCCTGTCAGACTCAGCAATCTGTTTAGCTTCATCGTTCGGAAACTTATCCTTAATGGTCATTTCTGAAGGGTTAGATTCTTTAACGATGCGCGTTTTGAATTGCCTTTGTATAAAGATATCATCATAGCTAATGTTGTAAATATCCCTCTGTGTATCATATATTTCGCGGCTTGCAAAAGGTACGCGACACTGTGGGAAATACAACCAGAAAGGATGGAGATCTGTAATATATTCACCTGAACTGGTTTTCAACTTCTTGATAGGAGCTAATCCAATCATCTGTGTAATTAAACGACCTCTGGTCTTATCGAAATAAATATCCTCTTTCAGCTCAAATTTTGTTACAGAGTCTGGATTGAAATCTTTGAAGATAGTTTTCGTTCCAATTTCCTGACCGTTGTCATCATAAGTAGAAACAGTTTCACTATCTGCAAATTGCTTCATCACCTGCGAATATGTAAGACGGCTTGTAAACTTCTCGTCTTTGTACGCAATCAACTTACCTTTCTTTATTGACTCCATTATTATGGCAATCAACGTTTCACCAGGCACAGCAAACATTTTGTTCACAGAATCAGTAAGATCAATTGTTCTCCACAAACGCTTGTAGAACTTAATGTTATTTCTGTCTTGTCTTGGAAATGCAAACGGTTTAGCGCCTCTGAGCAGTGGAATTTTGTACATGCCATCAACCGGACGAGTGCTATCGAGCGGAAAATCAATATATGCAAGCAAACTGGTATCTGCAACCAAGCCATCAGTATGCGAAGTATCAGGCAAACCATCAGTATCTGCTGGCTTCGTAGCAGCTGCTGCCTTAGCTGCAGCTTCTGCAGCGGCTTTTATGGCTGCGCTGTCTACAGCGGCTGTGTTAGTAACGTCTGCCTTTTTCTTCTTCTTTTTCTTCCCTGTTTGCGCCTCCAATACATTACTCATCCCTAAAGAAAGTAAAAGCATCAATGCAAGCAAAATATTCTTTTTCATAGTCATATTGTTTGTACTTATTCTAACTAATTACTCTACGTTAAATATAATTGGATCTAACTGCCTTTTAACTCCGTCAACACCTACACCTGTTACGAGGTCGAAATAAACTTTTGAACCTGGTGTCAGACCGTTGATACCCGCAACCATAGCCGGTGTAAATGAACCAGATGTTGATTCGTAAACCTGTGCTTCTGCACGTGGTTTAGTAATGTACATCGTCATGTGCTGGATGTTGAAAGGAGCGTCAAACTCGAAATCTTCAATTACAGCAAACACTTTGTTCTGTTGTTTCATTGCAGCTGCGCTCATTTTGCCGCCGCCTTTACCGCCAAATTTCAAGTGCGGAGGAGGAATACGTTTAACACGGAACTTACTAGTACCCAATGTTGTAGACTTTCCTTTTTCATATTCGCCAGTAACTGTTACTGTAACTTCTCCCAATGCAGCAACTTTTACCGTATAATTACCTGGAGTGCTTGTAGGAGCAATTGAACCAGAACTGATAGATACGTGTACTTTATCCATACCGATACCTGGAGCTGAAACAGAAACAGGGTTATCAACACCAATGTAAAATACATTGAGTTTGGTTGGAGATACAGTAGCAGATGGAGGAGCTACGGTATAAGACTGTTCTTCTGTTTTGTATTCATCAATACTACCGTCATTCTTCTTAACGCGTATAATACCTGTCCATTTACGCTCGCCTGAGCCTGAAGCCGCAACTGTGTAAACACCTTTACCATCTGCAACTTTCAACTGAGCGCCGCCTACAGATATTTCAGGGTTTGATGTAGAGCTACTCGCTGTAAGAAACACATCTGCCTGATACTGTTGTCCACTCAAAACGTATGTTGATTTTGGAATCGCAACAGCTCTGAACTTGTCCATTACGATATCAACTTTACCAGCTCTTTCCAATACTTTACGAACTACTTCATTCTGTGTATTTTTAAGATCCGCTTGTATTTTAGTCAGCGCGGTAATTGCAGCTGTCAAAGGAATTCCTTCTCCAAAATTCTGCTCTTCCCATTTTGTGCCAATACCGAACTTCCTTGGAGGGTTTTCGGCGCTGAGCGACATTTTCATTCCTTGCTGTTCAGCAGGAGTAAGTGTTTTGAATATAAACGCTCTTACTGCATCAATTCTTTTCTTCAGATCTGCCGCTCTACCCTGCTTAATCATAAGTCTTGGAGAAACGTCTACGTCAGCTCTGTCTTTAACATCACCACCTAATACTGTATCTCCTCCGGCTTTCTCTAATGTGTGCCTTAGGTCGATAATATATTGGTTCAGGTGATTCATTGTGTCGCTTAATTCCAGCGCTATCTTGTGCACCGGAGCGGCGCGTACCGCATCGTTCTTAAGGTTAGTTGCCTCAAAAGACTTGAATGTAGCGTCTACAGTACTCTGTACATTCTTAGAAGAGGTTTCCATGCTCACTGTAAGGTTGTGAAAGGCATCAAGTACATGGTCCGTAACCGTGGTAGCCGCTAAACCAAGCAGTACCAGGTACAATATACCCATCATCTTTTGCCGGGGCGTTTCATTTAAAGCTGCCATGCGTTTTAGTGTTTTAAAGTTTTTTTAAATAAGCCGCTTTAAGTACTTACGAAGAAATACTCATCGTGACAATTTCTTTTACAAATAATATTTAGTTCTTCTTGAATGCATCTAACTGAGCCTGGTAAACCTTAGTCAGGTCTGTGAGGTTCTTGTTGTATGCCTTCATACCATTTGTAGCAGCTTCAAACTCCTTAAGCATAGTAGCAGATGACGCAGTGAGTTGGTTTATAGACGCAAGTGTTTTGGAGAATTGGTCGAAACTATTGTTCATGTCAGTAACATTCTTTGTAAATGACCTCATACCCTGGCCAGCTACTTCAAATTCTTTTACCATACCCTGTGACGCACTCGACATAGCAGCAATAGACTGTAAAGCCTTGGTGAACTGATCAAAACCAGTAGAAACAGCAGTCATATTATCGCGGAACTTCTTAACATCAGTTGTAGTAGACTCCATTTCCTTTACCAATTTCTCAGTAACGTTAAATGAACCAGCAACTTGATTTACAGTAGCAACAGTATTATTAAATTGTTTGAAACCCATGCTCAATGACTCAATCATTTTCGGAGTAATTGCTGTAGCCAACAAATCGTGCAAAGCAGCTCCGCCTTTATCTGTTGTGCTGCCATCTGAAGATGTAGTTTCTACGCTCATTGATGCAAAACCCAAAATAAAGAACAATACAGCTTCGGTCAAAAGACCTACTGCGATCATTATCTCACCTCCTGCAAGGTGAAGAATTTTAAACATCAAACCTACGATTACCACACTCGCTCCCCAGGAGATGATGGTATTAAGACCTATTTTCTTTTTTGCATTTGCTTGAGTACTGCTCATAATCTGTTTTTTTGTTGGATTGGTGATTAATTGTTTGGTTGTTATGTAATTATTGGTGTTTGTTAGTAATGTTAAGCATTGTTGAATGATAGCCCTCTAAAGAGCAAAAATATTAACGTACTCTTCTTGAGCTAACTTTATTTGTTCTGTTACCTACCAGTTTCTTCTTACGTGTCATAACTGGGCGATACAATACTTCCGGCGCCATCAACACGCACCTGAACCCAATGTAGCAACGAGCAACATTGTCAAGTTCCAAATCTCTGTAATATGGACTCAATGATTTGGCATTACTCATAAATGAACCTCCACGCACTACTTTTCTACGCATCGCATCTGCGTCAGTACTATCCGCATCATACTGCAAAGCAGGGTTAAGATCCGACACAAATGAGAAAGTAGAAGGGCTGTAAGCATCAATCATCCACTCAGATACGTTTCCATCCATGTTGTACAATCCGAATTCGTTTGGAGCAAATGCCATTACAGGCAGTGTCAGCGCAGATCCGTCTTCCCAATAATCTCCTTCATCCTGTTTGAAGTTTGAAAGCAGACCTTTATCGTCTCTATGTATTGGTGTACTGTCTTGAACAACCGGAATGTCTGATTTTACTTTACTGTTCAAATCTGCAAGCTTTTTGTTTTGCTTATCCATTACAGCTTGTGTTTTGGCAGCAACAAATGAATCGCTCTTTTGAGTAACCGTACTGTCTACAACTATCCCAGTTGAATCTGCAGCTGTGGTGTCTGTGTTACTTGCTATCATATCGAAATAACCCGAAGCCGCATATACCCATTGTGCTTCAGAAGGAAGCGAATAAGTAAGATGGTAATACTTCATAAACTCAGGCATATTTACATAATCGCTTGCAGTAATACTACGCCAATATGCAAATGCTCTTGCTTGCTTCCAGCTTACACCTACTACTGGATAGTCGTCGTACGGTGTTATCTTAAAATAGTTTTCAACAAGTAGTTCTGTTTGCGAGTTTGTAAGATCTTCCGCCCATACTTTCTCGTCTGGGTAAATGTTGATTGCTTCAGTTACGAACTGTCTTGTTTTTACCTTTGGATTGGTACTGTTTACCGCTCTCAAATAAGTAAAAGCAAAAACATAAGCGTCTCTCTTAATGTCGCCGTTCTCGTCAAGCATAGGCTTGATTTTGTTTTGAACATCTTCGTCTTTGCTCTCGAAAATCTTTTTATGATTGACTTTAGACCAGTCGATGCGCTTCTTCATTACTGAATCACTACCCTTAGACGTGTCAACGCCTTTTGCGATCATAGTTGTTCTAACTGTGTCAATTTTAGTAGTGTCGGTAGATACTTTATTCTCATCACCTGGCTTACCTTCGCCCTTAGGCTTGTCTGCAAGGAAATATTTTTCGTCTTTAATGTATTTAACAACTGCGATTGAGTCCGCAACCCATTCAGTAAAATTGCGATACTGTTGATTGGTAATTTCAGTTTTGTCAATAAAGAAAGAAGTTAAACTCACTTTCTTGTTACTGCTTGTGTCAGTCGTAGATTGATTATACTTGATAACCGTGCTACCGCCTCTAATATAGACCATACCTGGAGGCGCATTTAATGTCGCATGATTGTATGGCAATACAGGTCGGGTGCGCGACTTCTTTCTTAAATCCTGGCCTTCGCAATACATGGTGGTTGATACTGCGGCAACAAAGACGAGAAGTGTTTTCAAGGTTTTAACTACTGGCATGTCTTACTTTTTTTTTATTTCAAAAATAATTTTTCAAAAGTTCTACTAAACAAGGTCTGGTTATATTGATTTTCAAATATTCACTACACAAAAACAGCGGAAGCATAGGGATATATTAATATTAAGCCCCTCTCACTACCCCTGCACTCACAAATTCACATAAAAAACAAATATAGCAAAACTCAATTTAGTCGTCTGCAATTACTTCTTAATGTTATTTTTTCGCTCAAAGATAACTAAGTTATTCAAAAAGCAAAAAATATTTCGCAAAATCAGCCCAAATCCAATAAAGTATTGAATTACGCCTATTTAAATACGCATCATTTAGCTCGCAACTTTAATACAACCTACTTCACACGCAAATGTACGTTTTGGAAACATGTACACGCCATTAACTTTTCGTTACCATCACTAATAAGCCACTATTAAAATAGAGATAGCTACTTTTGAGCCCAATCGAAGGACAAAAAAAGTCGCTGATAGAATTGTTGCGCAAATATCGTTACATTATAGTTATAGAACAAACTAAACTCGGGTATTTTTGTAACAAGTTTTTCACAAGTGCAGTTTTAGTAATACAAATACGAAGATTATTAGCCAATTTATTCCGATAATACCCTAATCATCTCCAGCATATCTGCATCAATCGTGGAGTTTTGCTTTATAACATTAGCAAATGGCGTAAAACAAATTTTCCCATTTACTACTCCTGCCATAACCTGTGTATTACCCGACAGCAATGCATTTACAGCAGCATGACCCAACCTGCTTGCCAGTACCCGGTCGCTAAAAGAAGGAGCCCCTCCTCGCTGAATATGCCCCAATATACACACCCGAACATCCAGCTCTGGAAATCTGCTCGTTATGGCAGAGCTAACCTCTTTACTACCGCCAAAGTCATCGCCTTCAGCAACCACTATTATATGTACATTCTTTTTTCGTCTTTCGTCTCTATCTATGCGACTAAGCACTTCATCAATATTGGTTATTTGTTCGGGAATCAAGATATCTTCCGCGCCGCATGCTATTCCGCTATTTAGCGCTATATACCCTGCATCGCGGCCCATAACCTCTACAATAAACAATCTGTCGTGCGCCTCAGCCGTATCTCGTATTTTATCAATAGCCTCCACTGCAGTATTTACTGCGGTATCAAAACCTATCGTAAAATCGGTACCAGATAAATCTTTATCTATTGTTCCTGGCAAACCAACAGCCGGTATGGTAAACTGTTCAAAAAACTTTACCGCCCCTCTGAAGGTTCCATCCCCTCCTATTAGCACAAGCCCCTCTATGTCATGTTTCATTAGTTGCCTGTAGGCCTCTTGCCTACCCTCTTCAGTCATAAATGCTTTACTCCTTGCTGTCTTCAAAATAGTTCCGCCCCTCTGAATAATGTTAGATACATCCGTGGTTTGCATCTTATATATGTCACCCTCTATCATTCCTTGATATCCTCGCTTAATACCATACACATTTATGTTGTTATACAAACATGTACGCACCACAGATCTGATTGCTGCATTCATACCAGGACTGTCTCCACCCGATGTCATTACTCCTATTTTCTTCATGATCAACTCAATTAAATTTCCTCTATTAAAATTATAAAAAACCATGGATTTTACGCACAGTTAACTGTAAATACTATATCTCTACAACTTTCCTTACTCGGTATCCTATTCTTTTGCTTAAACCTATCTTTATCCAATACAAAAGTTAAAATACTGGCCACATTCGCATATAGGCGTTAAATAAACTATTTTTGTCGCTTACTCAATTTCACATTCTCATTTTACATCATGAGTTTCGATAAAAAGATCACTACAAACGGTTTTGTGCGGATAGGTCTGTTGCTATTTGCCTTGGCAGCCAACTATGCAGTATCGGCACAAGAAAGCGCAGATAAAATAATTGCTGTAGTTGGGCGTAGCCGCATCATTCTTCAGTCCGATCTCGGTATTCAGTTTGCACAAGCTAAACAGCAAAACCCTAGTATCACCGAAAACGATATGTGCCAGCTATTGCAACAAATGATTCTGCAGAAAATGCTTATGGAACAGGCCGAGCGCGATAGTGTATTGGTAGGAGATGAAGAGGTTGATGCGCAACTTGAAAATAGAATTCGTTATTTTACTTCTTTGTATGGCTCTAAGGAAAAGCTGGAACAGGTGTCTGGTAAAACTATTTATCAACTAAAAGAAGAATACCGCGATGTAATAAAAGAGCAAATGGTAGCCGAAAAACTACAGGGAACCATTCTGGAGAATTCTAAGATAACTCCTGCTGAAGTTGGCGCCTTTTATAAAAAAATACCTGTAGATAGCCTGCCTTTTTTCCCGGCGACAGTCGAAGTGGGTCAGATAGTGATAGATCCGCCTATCAGCGAAGATATGAAAGACTACGCCAAAGATCGTTTGGATAAAATAAGGACAAGCATTGTAAAAGATGGTCGCAATTTCGAAACAGAAGCTGCAATTAATAGTGAAGACCCGGGTAGCCGCGACAATGGTGGACGAATAGATGGTATAACACGCACCGGCGCCTGGGCGCCAGAGTTTATTGCGGCTACTTTCAAATTACAACCAGGTGAAGTCTCTCCGGTTTTCAAAACGAAATTTGGTTACCACATAGTGCAAATGATATCGCGGAAGGGCGACGAAGCGGACGTAAGACACATACTCATTAAGCCAAATGTAACCACCGCAGATTTCAAAAAAGCAATGACTACTTTAGATAGTATACGCAATTTGCTTACATCTGGCAAAATGACTTTTCAGGAGGCGGTTGGTAAGTTCTCTACAGATGAAGCAGCAAAAAGAACTGGCGGAATGGTTACAGATATGCAAACCGGAACTTCTGAACTGGATATGACCAAACTGGATCCGGGTATGGTATTACTGCTCGATAGCATGAAACAGGGTGACTTCTCTGCACCGCATATTTTCATCAATGATGCCCGCGACAAGTCTTGCCGTATTGTCTACCTGCGCAACCGTACATCGCCACATAAAGCAAACCTTAAAGATGATTATGGCAGAATTCAGGAAGTAGCCATGTCGCAAAAAAAACAACAGAAAATGCAGGAATGGATAAAAGACAGACTTCCTACGTTTTACTTAAAAATTGCGCCTGAATACCAGACCTGCGCAGCTATTAAAGCATGGGGTGTAAGCGCCGATGCGGGCAAATAGCGTATTTACAACACATAAGGTATAATATTAGAATGCCCAGGTTGCTCCGGGGCATTCTAATATTATACCAGTTTTTTGATTATAACGATTTTTTGATTTGCAAATATGCATTACCTAAATTGGCTATAATATCGGTTGCAATCATAGCCTCTTCCGAAAGCCTTTCAGCCGCAAAGTCGCCTGCAAGGCCATGCAAATATACACCCATTGCGGCCGCTTCATTGCCCTCATAGCCTTGCGCCATCAAACCGGCAATTACACCCGTAAGCACATCGCCAGCCCCACCTGTAGCCATGCCAGAGTTTCCTGTAGTATTGTACCTGCAATCGCCATCGGCGGTTACAACGGCTGTGTACCTCCCTTTCAATACAATATTTACATTGTACTTCATTGCCTGTATTCGGGTGTTATCTGTTTGAATCATACTATTACCTGTCTCGCCAAATAATCGCTCGTATTCTTTGGGGTGCGGTGTTAATACCGACCCCTTAGGTAATTTCCCCAGCAAGTCGGGCTGCAAAGAAATCAGGTTCAGCGCATCGGCATCTACCACCAGCGGCAATGTGCAGGCCTCCATAAATGCTGCAAAGGCCATAGCAGTGCGGTTATCTGTACCCATTCCTGGCCCAATACCTATTGCATCCATCTCCTGCCAACCATCTATTTGATGTAACACACTCTCTCCGCTTGCTATGCACATAGCTTCAGGCGCTAAAGTTTGAATAGTATGATATCCATATCCCGGCGCCAATACAGTAGCTAACCCAGCTCCCGCTCTTAATGCGGCTTTAGTACTCATGGCAATTGCGCCCATCTTACCATAGCTTCCTCCTACAAGCATTACATGCCCATAATTACCTTTATGAGAAAATGCCTTCCTCGGTTTATAAATACCGGCAATTTCCTTTGCGTCAAGAGTCTGGTAATGAGTATGTGTGCCGTTGATAAAAGTAGAACTAAGACCAATATCCAGAATATGCACATTACCGGTATAATAGCCGCCTTCTGCATGCAAAAAACTACGTTTGTAAAACTGAAAGCTCAGTGTATCGTCTGCTTTCATTATCGTAGCTTCCGTTTCGGGCAATGTATCAGACGGCAGTCCGCTCGGTATATCTATAGCTATTTTCCGATTGGTGGTCAGATTGATTTTTTTTATAAAATCGGCGCACCAACCATTCAATGGTCTGTTTAATCCAGTGCCGAAAAGAGCATCCACTATAACTAGGTGTTGCGGCAATTCTGATATGTAAGTTTCAGGCTGTAATACACTAACGAGATTAGTATCAATTGCTTGCAACCTCTGCAGATTTAACGCACAGTCCGGCGATAACTCATTACTTATTTGTAGCAAAAAGGCTTTTACCCCATAACCGCTCATGCGCAGCAACCGTGCAATAGCAAGCCCATCGCCCCCATTATTACCTACCCCGCACAACACAACAAAGAGCGTATCTGGTTTAAAGTTACTTTTAATCCAATCTACGGATACATTGGCAGCACGCTCCATCAGTTCGGTGGAAGTGATACCCAACTCTACAATAGTATATGCATCGCATGCTTTGATCTGAGCAGCAGAAAATATCTTCATAATCAATTGTCTTAATCAATAAACAATTAGCCTAAAAATGCTAATAATAAAATAGTACCCAGACATAAGCTATCTGATAATAACTTTCTGAACTGGCAATAATACTCCATTTAAACCGACCTTTAGATAATACACACCGGTAGAAAGTTGCCGAATATCTATTGTTTGCAATGGCTTATCGATTTCCGCCTTTTTCACTTCCCGCCCGGTTGCATCATACAATACTGCATGTAGCGGCTGCGAAAAATCAGCTCCTTCTATAGCTACTTGCAATTCGTTAACCGCGGGATTCGGATAAACGCTCAAAAAGACTTTAACTGGCAATACAGATTTAACATACGATGGCGTATCCTGAACAGATCTGATTTGCATATCATCGACATAGAAACCCTCGTAGTTAATATTGTTATCTGCGGCCAAAACAAACCTGATATCTACACGCTGCCCAACATATGCCGATAGATCTATTTGCTCCTGTACCCATGTAGGTTGCTGCCCGTCATATATCGGCTCCTCATACAATTGATACAAACTACCAGGCTTGGTGTATTTACCGCACAAAGCAGACCAAATGCCAGAACCTGCTACCGAAGCCATTACTGCCACATAGTCGAGGTGTGACTCAATTCCCCATTTGGCAAAAAAATTGAGATATGCTCTTGTGGAATAGGTAAGATCAATAGGCCGACTGGTAGTGATGCTTACCGTTGTTCCATCCAAATATGGAGGACGACCTGTAGCGCTTGTTAACAAACATGATGGCGCAGTATAGTAGCTAGAGGTGCATACACCCCATCCACTATTGGTCCAGTCGGTAAGCGAATTCGTTGATTCGTTGGTAATGTTGTACCGCTTGCCAAAGTAAAATTGCACCGTATCCCGAGTATAGTAGTGCCCATTGTAAACCAGTAACACATATTTTATCAACTGCCCGTTTGGCGTTCCAGACGCTATGGTATAACCAACCGAATCTGCAACTTCTGTAGCCATAGTGAGGCCGGTATAAACTTTAGTTGCAGATGATACTGACAACCAACTATCAAGCGGAATTACCGACACTGTAAAAGTACCTGTATCAGGAAAACCAAGTCGTTGTAACTTGTAATGCAGATAGCCGGACCCGGCAACAATTATTTTCTGATCCATTCCCTGAATACGAGCAAAGGGCAATAGTAGCGACGCCGCGTCTACATTGGATTGCAGATTACGCTGACAATCAGGTATGATATTTTCAATTGGTGTATAAAACCCAAACTGATTGTCGCCAATCTCTGGCGTAAATGCAAAAACCTTTGGCTTTGCGCTTACATCGCCATACATCCAATCGTTGGAATCACCATTGGTTATGTAATTCAATGTTTGATCGCAAGTGCCGTATCGGTAATGATTATCTTTGGTAAGGAATGACCCGTATGCCTGAAACTGGGCCGAGTCGGGGGTCTGATAAGAGGGTATGTATCCCCAAGGGTAAAGAAGATCATTGTTGTAGGTGTGATAATTGAGCGTAATTTTAAAGCGATGCTGCTCTGTAAACCACTTAATAGCTTTTGTCTCCGGTTCTGAAAAACCTGAGGCTCCACGATAAGTTTCGCTCATGGTTGTTGGGCTCGACCCAACATCGTCATAACCAAAACTATACCCATAATTACGATTCAGATCTACCCCATATGTACCATCGCCATTATCACGACGGTTTTTTCGCCACATGCCGCCTCCGCCCGGGAAACCAGCAATGTTGTACAAATATCCATCCGGATTAAGACATGGAATAAAATAAAGCTCCGTATTGTCAATTATTGTCTTTATACGAGGATCGGTAGCATAATGCTCCAACAAATACCACAAATAAAATATATTTGAAGAGATACTCCCCGGTTCACGTGCATGATGTAGCGATGTAACCAGCATTTGCGGCTTGCCCGGTTGATCAACGCCGGGATTATTAGAAACCCTTAACCAATAAATTGGCCGCCCCTCAATTGTATGAAATGTATCTATTGGCTGATAAGCGCTAATAAGTGCTGGGTATAATGACCGCATCGAATCGAGTATAGACAGCATTTCGGTGTATGTAAAATATCCACCATAGTTACCTAAATGAAAATGAGCGGGAACATCAGGTAACGCAATTGTATTGCAATCTGTTCCTGTAGTAATTTTCCCTGCCGGTTTGGTAGAGTTTTGCGCGGCGTAGTAGGCAGAAACATCAGCAATTATTATTTCTACTTTGTAACCCGACTGCCGTGCTTTACTAATTTCCCAATCCGAAAAGTCAGATATAAAGTAAGTATCTTTCTTGTATTCTCCATGGTCTACCGCTAAACCAAGCGAAGCAAGCTGTCTTAAATTGTGTTGCTCATCGCTTAAAATAATTTTCGCCCTCGAATATAGAGATTGCCCATTAGCTAAAGATGCTATAAATACTAACGCTATAAACAAAACAGTCCTCTTCATATCGCTTTTTTGTAACCTAAATATAATCAAGCCTCAGCAATTATAGGTAAATCGTGGGTAAACAAATAATATTGACCTACCAAATTCACTATTCTAAACAAAAACCGGCTAAAGATAGAGAAAGACTATCAACAGTCTACAAATTCTAATTCTACATTTGCCGCTATAGCCTGAACTAAATAATGCATACTGCTGTGGTAGCGCCAAGTGATAACAAGAAATACCAATTACGCTACATTAATCCTGTAATAACATAAAAATTGGAAACAAAATTACTGAATCTGCTACCAGACAATGGCATATTATATAAAATATGCAACTTTATCAATAAAGACATAGTTGATGAATACCACAATAATATCCTCCATATTACACCATGGAAACAAGAGCCTATTACTATCTTCGGTAAGAGAGTAATGCAGCCGCGACTTACAGCCTGGTATGGCGATTCAGGAAAAGAATATAGTTATTCAGGTATAACTATGCAACCATTACCATGGACAGAAGAATTAAAATTAATAAAATCGCATGCAGAACATCACGCAGGTTGCACATTTAACAGCGCATTGTTGAATTTGTATAGAAATGGCGCTGACAGCATGGGATGGCACAGAGATAATGAAAAGTCTTTGGGATACAATCCAGTAATTGCATCAGTTAGCTTAGGAGCCAAGCGACTTTTCAAAGTGCGGCGTTACACCGACAAAAAACAGACAATAAATATAGAATTGAACGACAATACGTTGCTGGTAATGGCCGGAAACATGCAAGATGTTTGGGAGCATTCTATTCCAAAAACAACCAAACAAACCGAAGCAAGAATCAATATAACCTTCAGACAAATAAAATAAAAAAATGCCAGAGTATGCTATAGTTTAGCAACAGAATTACTAATTAAATAAAAGTTATTTACTTGCTTAACAGAAAAATGGTCGTAAACTACTTTTGATATCTTACTTATTTCTTCACTCAATAGCTTAGTGTTTTCGCCCCTCGTCATTATGGTTAGGAGGTAAGGTTTGTTGTTAAGATACACAATACCTGCTTCATGAAGCTCATGTATTTTGCGCTGCGCATCCCCCCATTCGCCAAACTTATGCGCTACCTTCACCCCTGGTGGCAACCCTCTAACTATGCCTTCTTTAAAATTAACCTCGCTGAGCAATTCAAGCGCGAATTCGGAAGATTTTTTTGATAAATAAGTAGAGTTATACAAAACCATCAAAAACTCAGAATAACTTTTTGCACTAATCTCAAAATTACGATCGCGAACATCTGGCCTTGGCAAATTGAGATCAGTGAACACTTTCACAAATAAATTGAGGTCTACATTCTGATTAAGTAAATGAGTCGCGTTATTATCAGAGTTGGCTATCATAAAATGTAGCAATTCCCTAACTGTATAAGTATTTCCGGGTTGAATAGTAGCCGAATTGAACGTTTGATGCAGTAGGTTATCAACTTTGTTGAATGTAATTTTTTTATCCATTACCGTCTGATCAGTTTCTGCCATTGCAAGATAAGTGATCAGCATTGGGACTTTAATTAATGATCCGGGATGATAAGATTGCTCAGGATTAAGATACATCCACTCACCACCATCGAAATTTACTAAAAAAACAGAAGCGTCGGTTAACAAACCATGACTCCTGTCGTTCTCTAATAATCCATTAATTTCATTCTTTAACAACAAATACCCCTTCGATTCATTGGTCTGATTAGCAAATAATAATGGTGAAATTAACTCCAGTCCCTTTTGCGGCTTCTGGTTTGACACTTCGACTTGCGATTTGCCAACTGTTTCCATTTTATCATCATTCAATCTATTAATCTGCTCATTAAGTGAATCATCGTGTTTTGTTAGCGCAACATAAGAAATTGCAGCTCCTAATAGTACTGACGGGATTACATATGCTAATGCTGTACTAACAATTTTCATTATAGGTAGTTTAGTTGGTAATAATACGAAAAGGTTCAATTTAGCTTCATTCGACATTTCGGATTTTAATAATAATTTAAGCTCCCGAAACGCATTATCTATTCCATTGACAATTAGATCGCAACATCACTGATAAGTTCAACATGAGTGTTTCAAAAAACGCAATCGTACCAAACACTCGCTCTCTCAAAAATAAATAAATTGCTAATAGTAACATAAAAGGAATAGAATATTTAATTTGCTAACGCACAAAAAATTGATTACCAGTCAATTAAAACCGACTAAAGTATCTACAATTAGCAAAAAACGGCTCAAATATAAAATAAAAACCAAATAAGCTATTAACAAACCAATGTTAAATGCCAGTGCGAATTTATTCACAAAGGAATAGCCACTACACCAGGAGAAATTACTTTGCACAGCATCATTATCTTAATTTGAATTGAAAATACAAAAGCCATCGTTATGCTGCGCCAATCCTGAATCGAGCATTTCTCTAATCACCGCCATAACTTCGCCTCGCATCCATATAGGAAATACCGAAGCAATTTCATGAATAGCAATCCATCCTTTCCCTGTATAATTATGCAAAATAGTACATTTTATTTCCACTGCGTCTATAACGCTCATTCTGCGTTTGCATATGTCGCAATGACCGCAATTTGCCTTTGGCGACTCACCAAAATAGCTCAGTATCAATCGTTCCCTGCATTCGGTAGTGTTTTGTAAAAACCCGATCATAGCTTCAGTTCTTGCTTCATGTCGCTTACGTAGCACACCTATACGCTTCAGGTTAATAATCAGGTGTCTACTGTCTACCCGGTAGTGGTGAAAAAAAAGTTGAGGCCCTTCGCCTGGTTTATTATACTCAAGTATTCCCATCCTAGCCAGACGCTCCAAACGCGGCATCAATTCATTTCTCTTCATGTTTAGATACCTACCTATTGCTGACTCACGAACGGGCGTAGGGTAATAAAAAATGGTGTTGTACATCCGCGACAACCCTACGCATACATAGGCTAAATCGGGATGCGCCTGCGATAACCGGTCTAATACATGTCTGTCGGCAACAAATTGAATAGTTGCGGGATGATATACCGATTCGCTAAGCGCCCACAGACCCTCTTGTTCCAGCAGCTTGAGTGCATATATGGCATGAGTTGGAATTAATTTAAATTTCTTACTAAAATCTGCAAGGTCAAAATCGTAATACTGATCAGGCTCTGTACCTATAGGTATCTGCAAATACTCTACCACTGCCTGATACACCTGGCGTAAATAGGCTTCCGGCGGATACTGCAACGCTGTGCTTTCCCGCAATCTGTTCAAGTCGCCGGTATTGAAAAGTGTTAATGCAACCGACGGGGCGCCGTCGCGCCCTGCCCTACCCGCTTCCTGATAATAAGCTTCAAGGTGCTCTGGCGCATCACAATGCAACACCATACGTACATCGCCCTTATCTATACCCATTCCAAATGCTGTTGTGGCCACCATTACAGCTGCAGTATTTGTCATCCATGCACGCTGTGCCTCTTCCCGTTTATCTTTTGCCATTCCTGCATGATAAGCGGCTGCCCGCACCCCCATCTGTTGCAAATACTCACTCATAGTATCGGTTAGCTTACGGCTCCTGCAATAAATTATACTACAGCGGGTATCAGCATTGTTCAGTGTGTCTCCATTCTTGTTTTCACTATACCTAATATCGTAAAATATATTATTCCTCGCAAAACTCTGTTTATACAGCATTGGAGCCCTCATTTTCAGTTGTTGCTGTATATCTGCTTGCACTTCGATAGTAGCTGTGGCCGTCAACGCCAGTACAGGCGCCTTGGGATAGACATCTCTTGCTGCTGCTATCTTTAAATATTCGGGTCTGAAATCGTGCCCCCATTGACTTATACAATGCGCCTCATCTACAGCAATCATACTCACATCAAATTCCGTCATATAATCACGGAACAAGCGGGTTTGCAGGCGCTCCGGCGATATGTATAACAATTTGTATTCATTATGCATTGCATTATCAAGTACGCGCTTTACTTCTGTGTACTTCATGCCTGAATAGATACATTCTGCAGCAATACCTAAATCTTTCAGCCGCGCCACCTGATCTTGCATTAATGCTATAAGTGGCGAAATAACCAGACAAAAACCGTCCATCATAAGCGCAGGAACCTGAAAGCACAACGACTTACCGCCTCCTGTAGGCAATAATGCCAAAACATCTTTGCCTGCAAGTACACTATTGATAATATCGAGCTGTAACGGCCTGAAACTATCGTACCCCCAATATTGTTTTAATATTTCTTCAGGATTTGCCAAAGGCTAAATAATTTTACGGACACTGAAACGTTCACAAAACCTGATGAGTTAAAAAGCGCCATGCTTTTTATCGATAAATACTGGCTTCATTCCGTTTAGCCACAGTTGCTTCTTTACTTCAGCAAACTTATCCAGCTCACTAATAGAAATAGTTGGTACCCATATTTTTTCGTTAAAGTTATTGGGCTCATTTAGTCTAAACAAAACAGGAACGCCAAGCGTGGCAGGCATAACGCCAATTAAAAAAACTATGTTGGGATTAAAACTTCGGTTAAGTTGTTTCCACGATATTTTATCCGATTCGTTTATTTGCACTACATTATATTGCTCTGGTTTCAACTGGCACGCTTCCAGCATTTTCTTCATTTGGGCAGCATCCGTTTCGCCTCTTTCCCATTCGGCAACTACTACCAATACAGGTTTGGGCAAAGCATTTTTCAACAATGGCGCATCCTCATCCCAATACACATCATAACCTGAAGTAACTAAATCCGACTTAAGCACATTTACAAAACTATCCATACATTCTACATTTACTATCGCCTACAATGCAACTCCCAAAAAAAGTTGTTTCTTTGTGCAAAAATAAGCTTCACAATATTAAATTAATTCGGGCATTATGAGTGTTTCTTCATTAGATGTAAAGGTTAGAAAAGTAGAAAAAAGCCGGATTAGCGAGATTGACCCCGCTAATATACAATTCGGTAAAAACTACTCAGACCATATGTTGATTGCGTACTATGAAAACGGCGCATGGAAACAACCTGAAATCGTACCTTTTACCAATCTATCACTTAGCCCAGCCACTACTTTTTTTCATTATGGTCAGGCGATTTTTGAAGGTGTGAAAGCTTACAAAGATCCTAATGGCAACCCAATTATCTTCCGTCCGCGCGACAACTGGAAGCGTATGAACCGCTCTGCAAAGAGAATGGCAATGCCCAATGTACCCGAGGATATTTTTGTAGAGGGCATGCGCCAGCTTATTGATCTTGACCGCGATTGGGTTCCATCGTCCGAAGAAACATCCCTGTATATACGCCCCTTCATGGTGGCTATCGATGAATTTATAGGCGTGCGCCCTGCTGAGAAATTCATGTTTATGATTATTACCAGCCCAGCTGGTCCTTACTACAACAAACCTGTTTCTATATACGTTCAAGACCAATACGTTCGCGCATTTCCGGGCGGTATTGGCTTTACAAAGGCTGCCGGCAACTACGGTATGAGTATGTATCCCACACAAATGATCAAGGAAATGGGATATGATCAGATTTTGTGGACAGATGGTTTTACGCACAAAAATGTTCAGGAAATAGGCACAATGAACGTTTTCTTCAGAATCGGCGATACCATTGTTACACCAGACATCACTGAAGACACGATACTTGAAGGCGTTACCCGCGATAGCGTTCTGACGCTGCTTAGAGAAAACGGATTTAAGGTAGAGGAAAGAGTAATAAGCATAGACGAGCTGGCAGATGCACACAAAGCAGGTCAGTTAAAAGAGGCTTTTGGAACAGGTACTGCAGCATCTATAGCGCCCATTTACGCGCTTACTTACCACGACAACAAAATGGAACTACCTCCGCTGGAAACTTGGGAAACAGCTAACTGGCTAAAAAAAGAACTGGCAGACATACGTTACGGTCGCAAAGCCGATACGCACGCCTGGATAGTTCCGGTAAAATAAAATTTATTATCCGCATAAATCACTTCAACCATCTGCCTAAAAACAGGTGGTTGTTTTTTTTAATAACCAAAGGCATATAGAGCAAATAGCTGATTATTTATGGCGATTTCCAATACAATCGCTATTTTTAGCGTGCGTTAAATGCATTAGGTTACATTAAGCGCTACTTTTATCGCTCTAACAACTAAAATATCATCGTGCTCGATAAACAAAACAAAATTCAAAGCGAAGAAAAAGCGGTATTGGTAGGACTTGTGCATAAGGAACAGACCGAAACGCAAATGAATGAATACCTTGCCGAGTTGCAATTTCTGGCGCTAACAGCCGGAGCTACCACTGTGAAAACTTTTATGCAAAAACTGCCCAGGCCCGACAGCAAAACATTTGTAGGCAAGGGAAAACTACAGGAAATAAAGGAATATGTGCTGGCCCGCGGCGTTACGCTCGTCATCTTCGATGACGAACTAACGGGCTCTCAAATAGGCAATATTACCGACGAGATAGGCGTAAAAACAATAGACCGAAGCGACCTTATCCTCGATATTTTTGCCAGTCGCGCAAAGACAGCGCAGGCTAAAGTGCAAGTAGAACTTGCCCAATACCAATACATACTACCCCGACTGAAAGGTATGTGGAAGCATCTGGAACGCCAGGGTGGCGGTATTGGCAGCAGAGGCCCGGGCGAAACCGAAATAGAAACCGACCGACGCATAGTAAAAGACAAGATAGCGCTGCTGCGCAAAAGGCTGGAGGAAATAGACAAGCAAGCTATGACCCAACGCAAAGAACGCGGCGAGTATATCCGTGTGGCGCTTGTGGGCTATACCAATGTAGGTAAGAGCACTATTATGAACTTACTGAGTAAATCGGAGGTATTTGCCGAAAACAAACTGTTTGCTACGCTCGATACTACCACCCGTAAAGTAGTGTATGAGCAAACTCCATTTCTGCTGAGCGATACCGTTGGTTTTATCCGCAAACTACCCCACCATCTTGTGGAGAGTTTTAAAAGCACCCTTGATGAGGTACGCGAGGCTGACTGTCTGCTACATGTAGTCGACATATCGCACCCGGGCTATGAAGACCAAATGGGTGTAGTAAATAAAACACTACAGGAAATAGGCGCTTTTGATAAACCGGTTATAACCATTTTCAACAAAATGGACTTATATGAGTCAACAGTTTTCGACGAATGGCTGGATGACGAAGTAAAAAAAGAAATGCTAACGCAACTGGAAGCGCGCTGGCAACAAGAAACCAACAATTCGGCAATATTTATTTCTGCGCTGGAACGCAAAAATATAGACGGATTGCGCAACACCATCCTGAGCCGGGTGAAAAAACTGTATGAAGAACGATATCCGTATCTTACCAAATTCTATTGATATTTTACACTGCCCCAAACGCCTTAGCAATCCAGCCAAGGCGTTTGCATTTTAGAGAGGGTGCACTTTATCTGCTTATATCCTGAAATTCCCGGCTTCTGTATTCACAAAAAATAATGCGCATATTTACGTGTATATACATACATTTGTCAAAGAGGAAATTAATTATTCGATAGCCCTATTTTCAATTTCTATTTGGTAAATGTTGCAGTTAAAAAACTTGGTTGTACTTTTGCTAACGCTGTTAGGAAAAAACATGGCAGCAAAGTATGGGGATAGCTGAAAGACGAGAAAGGCAGAAAAAAGAAGTGCGAGAAAGCATCCTCAATGCTGCATGGGAATTAGTGCATAATGATGGATGGCAAAGTTTATCTATCCGTAAAATTGCAGATGCCATTGAATATAGTGTGCCGGTAGTTTACGACCACTTTGAAAACAAGGAAGCCATACTATCGGTTTTCAACACTCAAGGGTTCAAACTATTGGGCGACAAACTGAGGGCTGCTAAAGAAACGCAATCTAAACCGTGCCAGCAATTGTCGGCTATTGCCTTTGCGTATTGGGATTTTGCGTTCGAAAACAAAGAATACTACCAGCTCATGTATGGCTTGGGTATGCCAAGTTGTGAGAGTTTGGCAAAAGTACCTGAGTTGATGGCATTTATAGAAGTGATACAAACTACAATAAATGAAGCAATACAGGTAAGTGGAGGAAAAACCGCTGACACTTGGTTAAAAGTTCATTCGTTTTGGTCAATGATACATGGTTTGGTATCTATTAATCTGATAGCGCCGCCTGTAGGCAGAGACGGTAAAAGCCAGGAGGAACTGAATAAAATAATAATGGTCGATTTTATAAAAGGATTTATGACAGGATTGGCCGGATAATTTTTTTTAATAAAAGTTAACGCTGTTAGCTAAAATATTAACTGTACGATTCATAACAACAATAAAGATTTTTCTTAAACAAAACAAAAACAAACAAAATGAAAAAAGTATCAATTCTAATGACCGCTCTTATGCTGTCTGCCGCATCTTATGCGCAATCTACCTGGACTGTTGACAAAGCTCATGCAAAAGTTGGCTTTACCGTAACCCACATGTTGGTGAGCGATGTTGATGGCAACTTCAAGAATTTCGATGCAACGATCGTTTCTGCAAAGCCAGATTTCAGCGATGCAATGTTCAATCTTACGGCACAGGTTGCGTCTATCAACACTGAAAACGAAAACCGCGACAAGCATCTGCAGAGTCCTGACTTTTTTGATGCCGCTACCAACCCAACTGTGACTTTCAAGAGCAAATCTGTAAAGAAAGAAGGCGCAAACAAGTTCAAACTTACTGGCGATCTTACTATGCACGGCGTTACTAAAACTGTTGTGCTTGATGGTTCTTTCAGAGGCCCTGCAGTTAACCCAATGTCTAAGAAAAACGTTGCAGGTTTCAAAATCACAGGTAAAATCAAACGCGCTGATTTCAAATTGGCTACTTCAATGGGCAATGCTATGATCAGCGAAGAAATAATCCTGAACGCTAACGGCGAGTTTACACAGGGTTAATTTTATACCGTGCAGAGCACAGAATAAAACACCTACCTTTCCACGATATATGAGCCTGACGCAAAGTCAGGTTCATATATTGTTGTAGTACCGGCAGCAAAAATGCCAAACTGAATGTACTGTCTATGAAAATGAAAATTGATATCTGGTCGGATGTGATGTGCCCGTTTTGCTACATGGGAAAAAAACGACTGGAAACGGCCCTTAATGATTTTCCTTACAAAAGTGAGGTGGAGCTGGTATGGCATAGCTTTCTGCTCGACCCTGGGATGACTGCACAGCCGGGTGTGGACCTATACGACTATCTGGCCGAGCGCAAGGGGCAGACCCGCGACTGGGCAAAGAAAATTCACGACAAACTGGAGAACAATGCCAAAGCCGACGGCATAGAGTTTAATTTCGGCAAGGCTATTATCGCTAATTCATTCGACGCGCACCGCCTCATACAAATGGCAAAAGCAAATGGACTCGGCGATGCCATTGAAGAAGAATTATTTAAAGCATATTTCACCTACGGAAAAAACATTGCTGACCATACTGTACTTACCGAAGTAGGCGTAGCGATAGGCCTGAAAGAAACAGAGGTAAAAGCAATGCTCAACCACAAAACATACACAGCCGATGTGGTTACAGATGTGCAGCAAGCGCAGTCTATGGGCATCAGCGGTGTGCCATTCTTCGTTGTCAATAACCGATACGGCATATCCGGAGCGCAACCAGCTTCTTTGTTTGCTGAAACCATAGGAACAGCATGGAAGGAGTTTGAAAAAACTCATTCCCTCATAAGCGTTGGCGATGCTAATAGCGCTGTATGCAAAGACGACAGTTGCGACATTCCTTCAAATTAGAACATTCCTTTTAACAACATAAAACTTCAATAACATGGCAACAACTACATGGGCATTAGATGCCGCACATTCCGAACTTCAGTTCAAAGTAAGACACATGCTGGTTTCAAACGTTAGCGGCCAGTTTAAAACTTTCACCGCTGCGGTAGAAACAGAAGGCGATGATATCACTACTGCTAAAGTTAGCTTTAGCGCAGAAGTAGCGTCTATAACTACCAACAACGAACAACGTGATGGCCACCTGCGCTCTGGCGACTTCTTCGATACTGAAAATCATCCTACGCTTACTTTTGAAGGACAAGGAATGACTAAGGTTGATGACGAAAACTACACAATGACCGGCAACCTGACTATGCGCGGCGTAACCAAGGCTGTAACATTAAAAGTAGAGTTTGGCGGTATAGTTACCGACCCATGGGGCAATACCCGCACTGGTTTTACCATCGCGAGCAAAATCAATCGTAAAGACTATGGCGTAAGCTTTAGCATGGTATCTGAAACCGGCGGCATACTGCTGGGCGAAGATGTAACCATTAATGCCAACGTAGAATTTGTAAAGGCTGCTTAATAACAACGCATCAAACAGGTATTAGCAAATCCACCGCGCAAACGGTGGATTTGTTATTTAGACAATCTACAGGTAATACCCTACTTCTGCGGTCGTAGCCACATAAAAATCGCTAACTTGCTTACTATTGCTTCATCCTAAAACACAACATCATGCCCAATATTGCTATTTTATCGGCCAGCGTGCGCACTGGCAGAAACAGCCACCGCGTTGCGTTATTTTTCCAGCAATTTGTAACAGATAATAGACTGGGGAGTGCAACCATCATAGACCTAAACGATTACAAATTCCCGGTTTTCGAAGAACGCTTAAAATTTCTGGAAAATCCCTCTGCCAACATACTGGAATTTGCAGAAAAAATTAAAAATGCCGACGGCATCATAGTTGTTACTCCCGAATACAACGGAGGATATCCGGCAGCATTGAAAAACGTAATTGACTTGCTATACGCCGAATGGCGCAGAAAACCGCTGGCCATTGCAACCGTATCTGACGGCGTGTTTGGCGGCACACAGGTCATTACATCATTGCAGTTCACGCTCTGGAAAATAGGCGCATGGGTTGCCCCAGTCATGTTTCCTGTACCTAAGGTACGCGAGGCTTTCGAAGAAAACGGAACGCCAACTGACCCAACCGGAACGAACAAACGTGCGCTCGCCTTTGCAAACGAACTACTCTGGTGTATAGAAGCAAAAAAAAGAATGACAGACAGTTAAACCTATGTTTGGCATCGATTTCTCAGTTGCCCAACCACCGAATCTACCCACAAATCCACTTTCTATGCATTAACCCCTGCAGGCGCGTATCAAGTTATCAACCATAACCGTATCTTTGCCGTCTGATAAAATATTCTTCAAAGTATGTCATCAACCTGGTTTCGTCGAAATAAAAAGGGAATTTTAACCACTACCGAAGAAAAAAAGGAAACTCCGGATGGCCTGTGGCACAAATGCAGTCAGTGCAAAGCCACTACAACAGTAAAAGAGCTCCACGATAATTTATATGTGTGCCACAAATGCGGCTACCACAATCGCATAAATGCAGTAGAATACTTCGAGATTCTATTCGATGACAACAATTACGAGTTGCTGTTTGAGAACATTGTTCCCAAAGACTATCTTGGGTTTGTAGACATGAAACCCTACAACGATAGACTAGTAGAAGCGCAAAAAAGTACGGGACTGAAAGACGCTATGACAGTTGGGGTTGGTAAACTAAACGGTATGGGCTTTGTGGTAGCCTGTATGAACTTCAATTTTATTGGAGGTTCAATGGGCAGCGTAGTGGGTGAAAAAATAAGCCGCGCTATAGACTACAGCATCGAACATAAATTGCCTTTAATGGTTATTTCCAAATCGGGCGGCGCCCGTATGATGGAAAGCGCTTTTTCGCTCATGCAAATGGCCAAAACTGCCGCTAAGCTCACGTTGCTGGCAAAAGCCCAGCTACCATACATATCGTTGATGACCGACCCTACTACAGGCGGCGTTACAGCATCGTATGCAATGCTTGGCGACATCAACATTGCCGAACCTAATGCACTCATTTGTTTTGCCGGGCCGCGCGTTATCAAAGAAACCATCAAGAAGGATCTCCCGGAAGGTTTTCAACGCTCGGAGTTCTTGCTGGAACATGGCTTCCTTGATTTTATTGTAAACAGGAAAACACTGAAACAACAACTGGCCACTTCCATTAGTTGGTTCACAAAGCAACCTACTGCCTAAACAATCGTAATATCTATAACACTATAACCACCAAAAAGTGCAAGACAATATCTTTATTAAAAACCGTCCGGCCACCTTCGAGTATGCTATTGAAGACAGGGTAAAAGCAGGCATTGTGCTTACCGGATCAGAGATAAAGTCTGTAAGACTGGGTAAGGTGAGCTTCAACGACAGCTATTGTTTTTTTAGCGATGGCGAACTATGGCTTAAAAGTCTGCACATTGCAGAATACGTAAATGCAGGCTATGCTGGTCATGCACCGGTGCGCGACCGCAAACTGCTGCTCAAGAAAAAAGAACTTAATAAATGGCTAACAAAAGTGAAGGAAAAAGGCTTTACGATTGTGCCGTTAAATATGTTTATTAACGAAAATGGCTTTGCAAAAGTTGAAGTAGGCTTGGGCAAAGGAAAGCAAATGCACGACAAACGGGAAAGCATAAAATCGAGAGATGTAGACAGAGAAATGAAACGGTTTATTAATCTAAGATAGCCTCCAGAGATTTCTGTATATCGAAAATTAAAAAAGCAAATAAAAAACGCGCTCGTAGCATCAACTATTGAGCGCGTTTTTCTGTATTCATAGTAGTGCAAACTCCATTTCGTTTTCCTCTACTGTGCAAATTGTTTACTACATTACTTCCTCTACAAACACAATTCCGTGCCTTTCCAGCTCAGTAAGCACCGGACGATATACTACCGGCATATTGGGCATTAGCACACCTGTTGGCGGATTTATTTTACCATTCAACACAAGTTTTGCCAATATAGCCATCGGCAACCCAACAGTCTTGGCCATAGCTGAGTATTCTCTGTTTTCGCCTTTAATAACCATTGCGCTACGCAGCTTTACCTGCTTGTCTTTATGCAGATATTCAAACTCGTGCTGCATTACCACCATATCTTTATCTTCAGGAGCCATTTGCCATCTGTCGAGCAATAAAGTCAACAAAATATCGGCCGACGAGTGTTTACCCACGGGCAGCGCATTTTCATCAAAAATGCCCAGCCATTGCAGCATACTCATTACCTTACTTTCTGCATTTACTTTTAGGCACTTTGCAATGTGCGCATCCAACTTACCGGTTCCATCGAAACCAGTCTTTGCGCCCAACCAAGAGGCGTACGTACGTCCCGTTGCGTCGGCTACATCTTCCTGATTAGTTAATCCTAAATCAATAAGCGCTTGCCAACCTGTACAAAAATCGGGGTAGCGAAGTGTTGCCCTCAAGAAAGTATTAATATCCGGTGCATCGTATAGATCAAGGTAACGTAGCGAATCGCGATTAGGGTAATAAGCCAATGCTCCTACTCCAGCTACGTCGATGGTCTTGTTGTTCAAAAACATTTCTTCGTAGGGTACGTCAATATGGTTGCCGTTATCCAGGTATTTCGCTCCGCCAAAACCAGCTGTAATTACATTCTTAGGATTCCAGCTAAATTTATAATGCCATGGATTGTTGTCGCTCTCGGGGGCTATTAAGCCGCCGCAATACGATTTAAAGCTGATTATCATACCAGCCACCTTGTGTATGCTATGTATTATCTTGTTTGCGGTCATATGATCTATGCCCGGGTCAAGCCCCATCTCGCACATAAACATAAGTCCCGCTTTTTTCACCTCTTCATCCATCGCTCGCATTTCCTCGGATATGTAGGACGACGTTATCAGATTCTTACGGTGCTTAAGGCAATACTTGGCCAAATGAATGTGCAAATGCGGCGGCATCAATGACACTACAATGTCCGACCGCTGTACAAGCGGCTCGCACACATCAGCGTTGGTAATGTCTATAACTGCGGCTTCTGCCAGTGGATGTCCGTTTATTTTCTCGGCAACAGATTTTATATCGCCATCGGCCACTATTACCTTCCATTTGTTCCGCGCTGCGTTAGATAGCAGATAGTGTATCAAGTAAATTGATGATTTACCGGCGCCGGCAATCAATATTGTTTGCATAAATTACAGTCCAAATATAATCTGGGAAAATACCAGATTAGCCCCAAAAGTAAGCCAAATACAGGTCATTAACCCGACGGGCAATTATCTATATTTTTAACCAATAAGTAATTTAACATATAACATGAGCATTAGCTGGCCCAAGACCGCCGTAACGATAGACGAACTAAACCAATTGTCGGCAAATACGATGAGCGAAACGCTAGGTATACGTTTTACCGGAGTAGGAGCAGATTACATAAAAGCTACCATGCCCGTTTGCGCCGCTACCCACCAACCCTACGGCCTGCTACATGGCGGAGCATCGGCAGCGCTAGCCGAGACAATTGGCAGCGTAGCATCTTGGCTGACTATAGACCGCACAAAGCAAATATGCGTAGGTATAGAAATAAATTGCAACCACATACGCGGTAAAAAAACGGGAATTGTTACCGCCACGGCTTGTCCGCTGCACATAGGGGCCACCACCCATGTTTGGGATATTCGTATAACCGACGAAAAAGAAAAACTTATCTGTATTAGCAGATTGACAGTAGCTGTGTTGAAGAAGAAATAAGTAATCGAGCGTCAATTGGTCATTTTCTTTCCCCGTTATTAAACCATAAATTTATCACCTCATACACAATCTAAGCTTTACCGTTATGCGGCTCACATCTTTTCTAGTATTTATTCTCGGCGCCCATTCGGCTATAGCCCAACCTCAGCGACTGACGGATTATGTAAACCCACTGATCGGCACACACAAGATGGGGCACACCTTTCCGGGGGCCACTGTTCCGTTTGGAGCTGTGCAGCTCAGCCCCGAGACCGACACCCTGCCCTATGAGGTAAACGGCAAGTACAATAAAGATGTATATAAATACTGCGCCGGATACCAATACACAGATAAAACCATTGTAGGGTTTGCACATACCCATTTTAGCGGCACCGGCCACTCCGACCTTGGCGATTTTCTGATAATGCCTACGGTGGGCAAACTGCAACTAAACCCAGGTACAGCCGATAGGCCAAAATCGGGATACAGATCACCATTTTCACACAATGAAGAGACGGCACGACCAGATTACTACAGGGTGCGCCTAAGCCGTTACAACATATTGGCCGAACTTACCGCAACTACTCGCGTGGGTGTTCATCAGTATACCTTTCCAAAAACTGACAGCGCACATATTATACTCGATGCCGTCTATGGCATCTACAATTATCCCGATAAAAATGTGTGGACATTTATGCGGGTAGAAAATGATACGCTCGTTACCGGATACCGCCAAACCAATGGTTGGGGGCGTACCCGCACTGTTTATTTTGCTATGACTTTTTCGCGACCGTTTAAAGATTATGGTTTCCAGAATGGCTCAAAAAAGCAAGTTTACCGAGGCTTCTGGCGAAAATTTGACGAAACCCATAACTTCCCCGAGATAGCCGGCACACAGATTAAAGCATGGTTCGATTTTAATACCCGCGCCGGCGACCAGATAAAAATAAAATTTGCAATATCGCCTGTAAGTACGGCCAATGCTCTGCAAAACCTGCAGACAGAGGCGCCCGGGTGGAACTTTAAACAAATAAAACAAGCCGGACAGGAATTATGGGAGCGCGAGCTCAGTAAAGCAGCGATAACCGCCGACGACAATACCCTGCGGAACTACTACACCGCCATGTACCATTCGTTTATTAACCCAACGGTATATATGGACGTTAACGGCGAATATCGGGGGCTGGACCAGAATACCCACAAAGCTGAGGGATTTACCAACTACACTACATTTTCGCTATGGGACACCTACCGGGCGCAACATCCGCTGCTGAATATACTGCAGCCTACGCGCAACTCCCATATGGTAGCCTCTATGCTCGCGCACTACAACCAAAGTGCGCATAAAATGTTACCTGTTTGGAGCAATTCGGCCAACGAAAACTGGTGTATGATAGGCTATCATAGTGTATCTGTGTTGGCCGATGCTGTGGTAAAAGACATTCCCGGTATAGACCGCGCTGCTGCGTTGGATGCCTGCGTAGCCACCGCCCGCCATAAGTCGTACGACGGACTGGGGTATTATAGGACACTCGGGTACGTTCCAGAAGACAAGAATGGCGCTTCAGTATCAAAAACTCTGGAGTATGCCTACGACGACTGGTGCATAGCGCGCATGGCCGCAAAACTAAACCGACAAGATATTTACAACGAGTTTATGCTGCGATCGCTCAACTTCCGCAATGTTTTCGATCCTTCCTCTGGCTTCATGCGTCCACGCCTTAGCAATGACAGTTTCAAAAAACCGTTTGACGAAATGAACACCGACGAACCGGGTTATATAGAAGGCAATGCATGGAACTACAGTCTGTATGTGCCGCATGCTCCCGATGAATTGATACAATTGATGGGTGGTAAGCGCAGGTTTATAGCCCACCTCGATTCGTTGTTTACTATGCAATTGCCCGACAGTTTCTTTGCCAAAACAGAAGATATATCGCGCGATGGTATAATAGGCAACTATGTACATGGCAACGAACCATCGCACCATATTGCCTACCTATATAACGAGGCAGGAGCGCCGCACAAAACACAACGTCAGGTGCGCGATATTATGAAGAAAATGTACCACCCTACGCCCGATGGGCTGGGAGGCAACGACGACTGCGGCCAAATGAGCGCTTGGTATATATTCAGCGCGCTGGGCTTCTACCCCGTAGCTCCCGGCTCCGACCAATACTGGCTGGGAAGTCCATCTGTAGCGACAGCGACCCTGCATCTGGAAAACGGGAAAACATTTACTATAACAGCCCGCAACCAAGGCGACAAAAACGTATATGTGCAGAAAGCAACGCTAAATGGAAGAGAACTGGACCGCACCTACATACGACACCAGGAAATCACAGATGGCGGCGCGCTGGTGTTTTATATGACGGATAAGGAGTAATACCTAGGCACACACTTTGTAACTTTTTTCACAGCCTATTGTTACAGCTATTTTTCAGATAGCTGTAACAATACCAGCTTACTTGTCTTTATTTTTTTGTTCTTTTTCTTTATTCTTCTTTTTAAAGAACCCGCGCAGCAAAAAGCTATTACCCGCTGCGTCCATGTTTTGCTTAAAGCCTTTTGTGCCTTGCTTTATGTTGATGAGCGAATTGTCTATGTTCTTAGCAAATACCGTGTCCATAAACAACTTGCCGATCGTGCCCCTGCCTTCGCTAATGTTACCCACTATACTGGCCAACCCGCCGGTTATTACTGCGGCATTGTCTGCTGTTACTTTTATTTTAGCCATTATCTCGTCCATACTTACCGCCTGAAACGCATTTAGTTGGTCGTTATCAGCTACTACCCTGTTATCGGCTGTGCCTGGCGAAATAACCACAATTTTGTTGCCCATCAACCCATCCGAGCCAATAGTAGCGCGGGCATTCTTTTTTATAAATTTCTGCGTAGCCTTTCCAATCCGCATATTTATACGCACGGTTGAGTCGGTTATTTGTTCAATATCCTCTACAATACCCACATTTATACCCGAAAAACGCACATTGTTGCCGCCTTGCAAGCCGCCGATGTCTTTAAAAACAGCGCTGATATGGAAAGCATCGCTAAACAGTTGTTGGCGCTGCCCAATAAGATAGATAGCCACGGTAAACAACGCCAGCGATACCGTTACAAATATGCCTACCTTAACTTTATTTCCCGTTGTATTCTTCATAGTGTGTGTTTTAGTATTTTATCAGCTTGCAAAGCAGCAGCCATTATTTAAAAAATGAGTTTACCAATTCATCCTCCGATGCTGCCAGTTCGTCAAACGTACCTTCCGCAGCGCATTTTCCATCCTTTATCACCATCATTCTGTTTGCAGTTATCCGGGCGCATTCTACGTCGTGGGTTATTATTATTGCGGCAGTGTTGTATTTCTTTTGTACATCCAATATTAGTCTGCTTATTTCTTTAGCAGTAATTGGGTCAAGTCCGGTGGTAGGCTCGTCATAGAGTATTATTTCCGGCTTCAGAATTAGTGTGCGCGCGAGTCCTATTCGTTTTTTCATGCCACCCGACAGTTCTACCGGCATTTTATCTATTGCATCTTCCAGCCCAACGTTAGTCAATGCTTCCAGCACCAATGCATCTATTTCTGCCTGAGTCAACTCTTTCTGATCCCTGAGCGGGAACTCCAGATTCTCGCGTACCGTCATTGAGTCGTATAGCGCAGCGCTCTGAAACAGAAAACCCACTTTTTTGCGCAGCTTATTCAAATCGGGTACGCTGAGTTCAGTAATATCCGTACCTAATAGCGTGATACTGCCCCCATCGGGCACAATAAGCCCAACGAGACATTTTATTAGCACAGATTTGCCGCTGCCCGACTTACCAAAAATCACCAGATTCTCACCCTCTTCCAGATGCAAACTTATATCGGCAAGCACAACATGATCGCCAAATGACTTTTGCAGCCCTTCTATTTCCGCTACCATTTTTCCCATAATCATTTAGTTGAATAAACTGGTGAACTGCACAGCAATCATGTCTATAATAAAGATGCATAGCGAACCATACACCACTGATGCATTGGCCGATTCACCCACGCCGGCAGTGCCTTTATTGGAGTTGTAGCCTTTGTAGCATGCTATAAGCCCGACAGCCAAACCAAAAAAGAAGGTTTTGATCGTAGCCGGAAAAACATCGGAAAAGGTGAGTTTATCAAAAACTTGCAGAAAAAACAATTTAAAACTCACATCTCCCTTCAGGTTGCATCCTACATAAGCACCAAATAGGGAAATGCCATCAGATGCAACTACCAGTACCGGCAACATGAGCGTGGTAGCCAGCGTACGGGTGACTACCAGATATTTAAACGGATTTGCTCCCGAAACTTCCATTGCATCTATCTGCTCGGTTACCTTCATTGATGCCAGCTCTGCCCCTATTCCCGAACCTACCTTACCGGCAAAAATAAGCGCTGTAATGACCGGACCAATTTCGCGAACAATTGATACTGCGACCATTGCCGGCAACCACGACTCCGCCCCAAACTGTGCAAGTGTTGGGCGCGACTGTATGGTGAGAACAAGCCCCATAATAAAACCTGTAATGGCTACCAACGGAAATGACTGATAACCTACCAGATAGGCTTGCTTTATAAACTCGTAGATTTCGTATTTTGGCGTAAACGCCTCCTTTACAAACCGCAGTGTAAACGCACTAAGATCCGAAACGGAAATAAAAAATTTCCTCATTCGTTTACCTATACCCGCTTCAGGGGTCTGTACTGTATTGATTGCTGCTTTTCCCTCCATGATTCCCAGTTCTTACTCCGTTTGCGCAGCTATCCATTCGTTTTTGGCAAATTACCATTACGCACAATTCCCGCTACTGTAATGTAGCGAACAATCATGCCAAATAGTTGTTTTCACCCAACTATTTACTCAATTTACCGGTATTTAACAACTCTTGGACAGTATAATGCAACTTTTCACCCTACCACGGTATTAAAATCAGAAAAGCGAATCCTGAAAATTAATAATACTTAAATGATGCTCCTATCGAGCAATCAGCAGTTTTCTAACAAACGAGGCTCTGTCTTACATATCTGGTTGTTTCTATTTTTTTTGGTCTGCTTTGTCCTTACTCCTTGCGAAATTCCAGGCTAAACCCAATCTTGAACGAAGATTACCTCCAGACCATGCTTTATTTACATAAGGCGACAATTCTAAAACTAATTGTATATTTCTTGCCTTAGCAAACGGTTTTATCCTTGTACCCAAATCAGCGAAAAATCCATTTGTAAATGGAGTTTCGTTGTAGGCAAAGGTGGGGTCAAAGTTTACACCGGCTCCCACATAGTAATTGGCTATTTCACCGCGCCTAAAGTTCACTTTCGGCGAAAACTCCATACTCAGATTGGTATATGCTGTATTCGTCTCCAGTTTGCAATCTGCCCAAACCAAAAATTCGGTATTCGACGCTACCGACAAAGTAGACTGTAAAGGGAAATAACTAACGGCAACCTGCGCGCTTACCGAATGCGCAACCATAAACAGCGCAATAATGATGAGGTTATTTTTCATAATAACGATTTTATTGCACAATATACTGGTTTAGGTATATAGTTGCTATCATAAAGCAAAGGGAAATCTTCTCGATTGAAATAATAAGGAATCCAGGAATCTTTATCGCTTATTCCCCATATGGTAATACCATACTGTAGCCTACTTGGTAATTGTTTATAATTCACAACAATCTTTGTCATCAATTCTGCTTGTAGCTGAAATAGTGCAGCTGTTTTATCTATCGGGCGCCCTCGAGGATTTATCGAAATGTCCAACTCCGAAATATGTACTTTGTATCCAGCCTTTGCAACTTCTTCTATAGCCTTCACTATTTCGCCGGAGCCCGGTGAATAAATGTTTACATGCATTTGAAGTCCTATACCGTCTATCACAGCGCCGCGCAGGCGTATGTTATTCAGTAATGTCAATACTGCCCTTCGTTTCGCTGGGTTTGATTCCAAATCGAAATCGTTATAAAAAAGTAATGCATTCGGATCGGCTTCGTGGGCATATCTGAATGCTCGCTCTATATAGCCGTCACCCAGTTTCCGCCTCCAGATACTGTTTCTCAATGTGCCATCGCGGTCAAATGCCTCATTAACAACATCCCACCCGGCCACCTTGCCTCTAAAATGCGCTACTATTGTCTGAATATGGTTCTTGAACATTTGCTCCCATTCAGATGTGCTGCCAGAAAAACTCAAAATCCATTCCGGTAATTGTTCATGCCAAATTAGTGTGTGCCCGTGCAGGCGTTTATGGTTTGTTACGCAATAATCTGCGAGTTTGTCGGCCTCCTCCCAATAATATGCATTAGGCTCAGGATGAAGATAGAACGGCTTAAAAATATTCTCGGCAGTAAAGCTATTGAACTGTTGCGATGCTATCCGGTGGCATTGAGAATCTGTATACAATAGATCAGGATTTATGGCAACGCCTATCGGGTATCCTGCATTATGGTACAGTCCATCTGTATCCGTGCAAGTATAATGACGACTCTTGGCACAACCAAACAAACAACATATTACCAGCAATATTATTGCAAACAAATGCCAACGACAAAATAGTTTATACCAACGCATACAAAAGTGGATTTGCTAATCCCTAAAGACAAACAGGTTAAAGTTAACGACAATAGACTTTATACAAACCCAAACAGATAACTTCAACAACCACTCGTTTTGAAAAATCATAAACATTTTTTTGAATAAGGACAAATGCACAGAATAAAGGCGAACACAAACCCTATAAAACAAAAGCTAAAACCTTGAGTTAAAACACATTTTTATTGTAATCACTAAAAAACACAACTTTATACTGTTGAAAACCAATAAATCAAATACTACCCCTTGTGCAACAGCAAATTGTTTAAGGGGGGTATATGATTTTACCAATCAAACGATTATATTTGCACACTTCTATTTTTTAACAATATATCTTGTTTATGACGCAACTTTTTTACCTCGTACCGGCTTTTGGTATACTTGCTTTGTTGTACACTTTCATAAAAAGCTCCTGGGTTAGTAAGCAGGAGGCGGGCAACGACCGCATGAAAGAAATTTCTACTTACATTGCCGAGGGCGCAATGGCATTTTTGAAGGCCGAGTATAAGGTGCTGGGCTACTTTGTGGTAATAGCAGCTATTTTGCTGGCGGTAATGGGTCAAAGCAATCCACAGTCGAGCTGGATGATTGCTATTGCATTCGTAATAGGCGCTTTCTTCAGCGCATTAGCAGGATTTATAGGTATGCGCATAGCCACTAAGGCCAATGTACGTACAGCGCATGCTGCCCGCACCAGTCTTAGTAAGGCGCTCGCTGTTTCGTTTGGCGGCGGTAGCGTTATGGGCCTAGGCGTTGCTGGTTTGGCGGTGTTAGGTCTTGGCGGGTTATTCATCATCCTCAAAATGTACTTTGCACCAAACAGCGCAGTTGATAGCGCAGAAATGGAGCGTACCATCGAGGTGCTTACTGGTTTTTCTTTGGGCGCTGAGAGTATCGCATTGTTCGCGCGCGTTGGCGGAGGTATCTACACTAAGGCTGCCGACGTAGGCGCTGACCTCGTAGGTAAAGTAGAAGCCGGTATTCCGGAAGATGACCCAAGAAACCCTGCAACTATTGCCGACAACGTAGGCGACAACGTGGGTGACGTAGCTGGTATGGGCGCAGATTTGTTTGGCTCTTATGTGGCTACCGTTCTTGCTACGATGGTTCTTGGCCGCGAAACAAGCTCAGCCGACCAGTTTAATGGCTATGCGCCAATCCTGTTGCCAATGCTTATAGCTGGTATCGGTATTGTATTATCTATTGTAGGCACTTTGTTCGTACGCGTTAGCGATGCTGCCGGCACTGGCACAGCCGCTGTACAGAAAGCGCTTAACATGGGCAACTGGGGATCTATTGTACTTACAGGCGTTGTTTCTTATTTTCTGGTGAACTATTTATTGCCAGATACCATGACGCTTCGCGGTATTCCATTCACCAAAAATGGCGTATTCATAGCTATTGTTGTAGGTCTTGCAGTAGGAACATTGATGAGTATCATCACTGAGTATTATACCGCTATGGGAAAACGCCCGGTAATGAGCATCATTCGTCAGTCATCTACAGGTCATGCTACAAACATCATCGGCGGTTTGGCTATAGGTATGGAGTCTACATTTTTGCCAATCATCGTTTTGGCAGCGGGCATTTTTGCAGCGCACCATTTTGCTGGTCTTTATGGCGTGGCTATTGCAGCAGCAGGTATGATGGCAACAACTGCGATGCAGTTGGCTATCGATGCCTTTGGCCCGATTGCCGATAATGCAGGTGGTATTGCAGAAATGAGTGAATTGCCTAAAGAAGTACGCGAAAAAACTGATATTCTGGATGCTGTAGGTAATACAACTGCCGCTACTGGTAAAGGCTTCGCTATCGCTTCAGCAGCGCTCACTTCACTGGCGCTGTTTGCAGCTTATGTGGGCGTGGTGCAGAAAAACAATTGCAACCTCGACGACGCTATCAACATATATAGCGCCGACGTATTGGCTGGTCTGTTCATTGGCGCTATGATTCCTTTCATATTCTCTTCTTTGGCTATTCGCGCAGTAGGCGAAGCTGCCATGAGCATGGTGGAAGAAGTTCGTCGCCAGTTCCGCACTATACCAGGCATAATGGAAGGTACAGGCAAACCAGAATACGACAAATGTGTTGCGATATCTACACAGGCTTCTTTGCGTAAAATGATGTTGCCTGGCGCTATTACTATCCTGTCGCCATTGATTATTGGTTTTGTATTGGGCCCTGAAGTATTGGGCGGCTTCCTTGCCGGAGCTACAGTTAGCGGCGTGTTGATGGGAATGTTCCAGAACAATGCCGGCGGCGCATGGGATAACGCTAAAAAATCGTTTGAAAAAGGCGTAGAAATAAACGGACAGATATACTACAAAAAATCAGAACCACACAAAGCGTCTGTGACCGGCGATACTGTGGGCGATCCATTCAAGGATACATCTGGTCCTTCTATGAACATCCTGATCAAATTGATGTCAATCGTTGCGCTGGTTATCGCCCCAACCATTGCCAACTTACACCCAAGGGTTTCTAAATTTGCTAAACCAGCTACTACTGAAGTAAAGGTATCGGTAGCGCCTGCAGCAAAAACACCAGCTACTATTTAATTTCTATTGAACATAATTCAGAAAAAGCCCCGAACGCAACTGTTCGGGGCTTTTTTTATGCCGTATAAAATAAAGCATTGGCTATGGCGTTAAAATAAATACACCTGTATATACAAACCAACAAATGCTCCGTAAACCATTTTCTTTTAAAGGTCGTATCGGTCAATCGGAATACGCTTTTTCGATGATGCTCTATTTTGCCTACTGTTTTCTGCTGAGCAAAATTGGATATTTGAGCGATGGACCGGTTGCGGGTATGGTACTATTGCTGGGTTTTGCTATTGCAGTTTGGTTTTTGGTTGCTCAAGGTGCGAAGCGCAGCCACGATATTGGTAATAGCGGTTGGTACACATTTATACCGCTATATTTATTCTACTTTTTGTTCAAAGATGGCGATTCGGGCAACAACGCCTATGGCGCAAATCCTCGTGGCAAATAAAAACATGTGATCAAACTGGGCTTCCTTTTTAGTGCGTAGCCATATGTTTTTTGTATATACTGTGCTTGCCGCTACACCAGTAAGCTACAAAACAGGCTACCACGAAATAAATAAAGTGAATAGGCCCAAATAACTCGAGGCCCATAATGGAACAAGCAAGCGGCGTATTGGCAGCCCCGGCAAACACTGCAATGAAACCAATACCAGCCAGTAGGTCGATAGGCGCCCCAAGTGCAGCGGCAATGGATGCGCCCAATGTGGCGCCAATAAAAAACAAGGGCGTTACCTCGCCGCCCTTAAATCCACTGCCAATAGTAATTGCCGTAAACACGAGCTTCAGCGCCCACGACCATCGCCCTACTCCGCCGGGATGAAAAGCATTGACGATAGATATTCCACCCGGACTGGTAACACCTAACCCCAAATAATCGGCGGTATGAAGCGCCAAAGTGAGCGCAACAATAATAACTCCGCCAACCAAAGGCATCAACCAAAGGCGATTACTGAACACTTTATTACCAGCCGCTTTTATAGTATGTGTGAGGTGTATGAACAAATAGGCTGCAACGCCAGACGCTGCTCCAGCCAATAATACAACGCTAAATTCGCTGAAACTGCATGGCAAACCCACCCCCGCAAATAAATGCTGCGGTAAATAGGCTATATGATAGGCAGTGTGCCTTATACCCCAGGCAGCACATACCTCGTCTCCCGCAAAGCTAGCAATGAGGCAGGGCAAAAAAGCGCGGTAGCGGATATTGCCAAAGCTGATAACTTCGAGCGCAAAAATTGTTCCGGTAAGCGGCGTACCGAACACCGCGCCGAATCCGGCTGCTACACCCGCCATCAGCAATATACGTAATGCATCGGCAGGGAGCGCAAACCAGCGACCTAATAAAGCGGCCATACTGCCGCCTATCTGTACTGCGGTACCCTCGCGCCCCGCCGACCCGCCAAACAAATGCGTAATAATAGTAGTAACCAATACAAGCGGCGCCATGCGTGGAGGCACACCGGAGCCGGGGCTATGTATTTCGTCGATAATAAGCGCATTGCCCGCCTCGGCTGTCTTCCCCCACAACTTGTACAAAAAATGGATAGCAATACCCGACAATGGTAGCAGATACAATAACCACAGATGCTGCCAACGAATGTTAGTAACCAGATCGAGCAACCATAAAAACAACGCCACCAAAGACCCTGAAAGCGCCGACACAGGTAACGTACAGGCACAAACCAACAATATTTGGCGGTAACTTAATCCAGATTTGTTTTTAGAATAATACATATACCTACAAATTAGTACTGCCCAATGCTATGGACGAAATCTGTAGGCGCCATTAGCTGTTTAGCAGCGGTTGTATTCAGGAAGACACCATTTCCTGTTTGTTGGGTAAAAATAAGTTATTGTTTGATAAGCTTAGTAATTATGTAAGCGCTTTTGCTGATCGTCCTTACTGAATATTAAGTGAATAGCGAAAAAACCTATTTAGCTTTCAGCCATCTTTTTAAGCTCCTGCAGTCCTAATACGAAAGATTTATTCATAAAATCTACATATTCATCAACGGTATCTACTTTCACTTCGAGGGTCGTTCCAGTTTCGGTTTCTATCAATTCATAACCCTCTAATGCATTACTCCATTGTTTAGTTTTTTCATCAATGGGCTGTTCTTCAAAATTATTCAACTCGCCCAAATGCCTAAATATCAGCAGCTTGTTTTCTATTATTTTATCTACAACACTGTACATTCCGCTTCCGTTAGGCGACAGAAAATGCACCTTGCTTCCTTCCGAAAAACGCTCTATTGTATAGTAGCTTCCTGCACAAAAAGCGTTTGTCCACTTTTTATAATTTTCACTATCCCAAAGGCTGTTCCACACTTTTGCTGGCGTAGCATTAATTTGAATGACGAATACTAAAGTTTGCATTTACAGGTTTGTTTTTTTTGTTCTTATAAATATCATTGCAATAGCAACTGTTACAATGCCCATACCTAAAGCGCCTATAGCGCCTTGAATAGCATAGTTTTTGTAATTAAAATTGGCGGCGGCGGCTTCTGTTGTTTTGTAATAACCTAACTCCACCGAACGCTTAATAACATTAGGAAAATACTCCGGAGTTATCACATAAGAGGTAATCCATTGCGTTAAAGGACTCAGCATGGCAATGAATACTGACAATATAATTCCAGAAACCAAACCTTGCATGTAGGTGATTTGCCCGTTGTACCCATTCTTCTTTTTGTCTTTAAGCGCCAAAACCATTACCCAAATTGCGGGTATTGCGAATATGTTGGTTAAATAAAGCTGGTAATCAATATACTTGCCGTGAAGACCGCAGAGCTTTTCTAAAACCATCCAAAGCAATCCCATTATCGAGAAAATGACTGCCCATTTGACTTCTGTTTTTATGCTTGACATAAGAATCTCCTTTCAAACGTGAATTTGGATTTTAAATGTAACTATAGCAAATATATAAAATCAAGTTGGTTGTTTTCCCTACAGCAATAAATTTCAAAATTGCTTTTTTGGTGGGCATAAGAAAATTATTAGAAAAAATTTCTTTACTGAATAAATATTCCATTAAATTTGCACTATGAAATTGAAAGACCCGGAAAAAGTTGAACTCATCTTTGCAGCTACCCTCCGACTGGTAAGAGATAATAATCTTACCGCTCTGAATATGGCTGCCATAGGTAAGGAAGCTAAACTGGGCATGGGCACCATATACGGGTATTTTAAGAGTAAAGATGAACTGATCAATTCGTTGTTTAAAAAACTGAAGGGGAAAAACCTTGACCGTATTTATGCCGGATTATCGCCCGATGCACCTTTCAAGGTAAATATGAAAAAACTGGTTGATAATTACATCGACAACAGGGTAAGGTACTTTTCTGAGCACTATTTTGTAGAACAATGCGCTAATTCGCACTTTCTTGATGAAGAAGCGCGCGCTATTAACCAAAACTCCTACACAAGACTTTTTGAATTGCTGAACAGAGGGAAGAACGAACTATTGGTAAAGGATATAGATAATGCGTTACTGGCTGCGCACATGGTGGGCAGCGCCAACGAATTGGTGAACATTTGCATAGCAGCGCACAGGCCATTGACGCGCGATTTTCTGGATCAGGCTTTTTTACTTTGCTGGGACGCCATAAAACGATAATTTTTTTGAACACAAACTGAATAAATATTCCACAATAACAAAAAAACGGTAATGAAAACAGTAGTAATAACAGGAGCATCGAGCGGTATAGGCAAGGCAGCAGCACAGGTATTTGCAAAAGCAGGATGGAATGTAGCAGCCACCATGCGCAATCCGGCAAAAGAGACCGAACTACAACAACTGAAGAATGTGCGACTTTACAGCCTCGATGTTACTGATGTCGCTAGCATAGGCGCGGCGTTACAGGCTGTGCAACGCGACTACGGACGGATAGATGTGGTAGTAAATAATGCAGGTTATGGCGTCGACGGCGTGTTTGAAGCAATGACCGATGAGGTGATAGAAAAACAGTTTGACACCAATGTTTTCGGGTTAATGCGTGTAACTCGAGAAGCCATAAAAATAATGCGCGCTCAAAAGGGAGGAACCATCATTCAGATTGCTTCGATGGGCGGCAGATTAACCTTTCCTTTGTTCAGCATATACCATGGCACTAAGTGGGCGGTAGAGGGATTCACAGAATCACTACAATATGAAGTAGCGGCTATGGGCATTAAGGTGCGTATTGTGGAGCCGGGCGCCATAAAAACCGAATTTTATGGCAGAAGCCGACAATTTATTAAACCAGACTATACTACCGACTACGACAGCTTTGTCAACAAATCGGAGAAAATATCTGTAGATGCAGGCAGCAAGGGCGAAGACCCCAAGGTAGTAGCAGAAACCATACTAAAGGCGGCAAACGCTACAGGCAACCGCCTGCGCTACGCCGTAGGCAGCCCGGCGCCGCTGCTGCTTTTGCTCCGCAAACTATTGCCCGATAGCTTGTTTTTTGGTATTGTACGCGCAACTTATAAGATATAATCATTCAAACAACAGTTCATGGAACCAGTAAAACAATATTTTGACGCCGAAAAATACGAGAGTATACTGTTTATTGCTGTAGGTGTTGGCGCCGCGCTGTTGGCTATTTATTTCCTGGTAGCAAACAAACAACCTTTTTACAAGGGCATGGCATGTCCAATGCTATTGGTAGCCGCCATACAAATAGTAGTAGGAACTACTGTGTTGGCACGCACACAGCAAGACATAGACAGAGTACAAAACCAAATAGCTAATGCCAAAAGCGAAATTGATACGCAGGAGATACCACGAATGAAAATAGTAATGCGCAAATTTGTTGTGTATCGCTATGTAGAAATTGCGCTGTTGCTTTTGGGTATTGCCGTAATAATTGCAGCTTCACCTTTATCCGCAGCACATGGCGGTGGCTACGGACTTGCTATGCAGGCGGCAATCATGCTACTTCTCGATTTTTTTGCAGAACGCCGTGGCGCTGAATATCTGGCATTTTTATCAAAAATGGCAGCGATTTAGTAACGGAAAGAGCAATTAATGAGTAACAAAAATGTTAATAATCACTGCAATTAACCGCACTCAGTAGGTGTATGCCGCATAATGGCTATATTGTACGTTCATTCACGGTACGGCTATGTCGTTTAGGTTTTGGCGCAATTTATTGGTTACTCTGGTGTTGGCGCTCCTGCTTGTAGTGGGGGTTATGAACCACCTTGTAAATGCCAGCACCCAAAGCCAGCTTTATACCGATATTGCCAAACTGCCCAAGAATAAAGTAGGACTACTATTGGGAACGGCCAAATACATGGATAAAGCCCGCAAAATCATCAATATGTATTATCAAAACCGTATAGATGCAGCGGTGGCGCTATACATGGCTGGTAAAATAGACTATATAATAGTGAGCGGCGACAATGGCACTACTTACTACAACGAACCAGCATTAATGAAAGCCGACCTGATAGCCCGCGGCGTGCCCGCTGCCCGTATATTTATGGACAATGCCGGCTTCCGTACCCTCGACAGCATTTTGCGTTGCCGCGATATTTTTGGGCAGGTGCAGTTTACTATTATTTCGCAAGAGTTTCACAACCAGCGCGCGTTGTATATTGCCAACCATAAACAGATACAGGCTATTGCATACAATGCCATAGACGGCGATATGTATTGGGAGGTAGCCCTGCGCGAAAAACTGGCGCGCGTAAAAGTGGGGCTCGACCTGATGTTTAATAAGCAACCCAAATTTATGGGAGAAACTGTAAATATTAAGTAGCGGTGTCTTGCCGCTACCCTACCCGATTGCGGGATGCCGCTTAAACTCCGTATTGGGATCGAACAATAGACGATAAGTGCGCAAGGTGCGGCTACGCTTGGTGCCCAGGCTCTCGGCAATATTCATCATCTTGGGGTTGAAGTCGCCTATCCATTGCATTTCGTATTCTTCATACTTCGCCATTGGCTGTATCACCTTGGCCCCTTCTACAATAATATACGCATCTATCCCCTTGCCCTGAAACTCCGGGATAATACCAAACACCAGCCCCACAAACCGGTTGCACTGCCCGAATTTCTGCAACAGGAAAAACTTCAGCTTTTCGGCCCAGGTAAACTGTCCGTTCATGTATTTGAAATACTGATTTAGATCTGGGAGATTTACCCACATGGCTATAGGCTCGTCTTTGTGATACACAAACCAGGTTATATGCTCATCCATAGCGGGCTTCATGGTCTTAAACATTTTCTGCACCACCTTTTCTTCCAGCGTTTTGCCGCCGCCATGGCCTGCCCATGCCTTGTTGTATATGTAAGTGAAATCTGTGGCAAATTTCTCTATCTGGCTTTTCTTTATCATTACCGCTCTGTAGTTGGGGTCGGCGGCTATGGCTGCATGGCGGGTGTAAAACTTGTCATCGAGGCGCTGGTTTACCTTCATGCCGTAGCATATCTGGTTGAAATAGGTTTTGAAGCCATAATTTTCAAACAACTGCACATAATAAGGCGGATTATAATTCATGCCATAAAGCGGGGAGTAATAACCATCTACCACCAGTCCCCACCACTTTTCGCGCTCACCAAAATTTATGGGGCCATCCATTGCCTGCATTTCGCGTTGTTCCAGCCATTTTCGGCAGTAGTCGAACATAAAATTGGCAGCGTCCTGATCGTTGATGCACTCAAAAAAACCTATACCGCCAGTGGGTTGCTCTTGCTTATACTGGCGGTTTACAAATGCGGCTATGCGGCCAATATTTACCCCCTTGTCGTTTTTAAGCAACCAGCGGCTGCACTCGCCGCGTTTGAAAAACTTGTTTTTATCGGGGTTAAACACCTCTTCAATATCTTTATCCAGCGGACGGATCCAGTTGGAGTCTTTGCTGTAAATATCAATGGCTACCTGAAGAAACGCTTTTTTATCGGCTTCAGTTTTTACCTCATGCATGTGCATAGTAAGTCGTTCTTTTTGCGTTACGAAGTTAGCGCTATTTTCTTGCCCGCGCGGGCTTGCGGCATTAGTTGCAGGCATCGCATATACCATGTATGAGGGTATTGACGCCTATTTGGGTGAAGCCGGCGGGCAGTTGTATAGGAGCAATGTGCACATTGTCCATGCAAAACATTTTATGGCATTTGCGACAGTTGAAGTGGACATGATCTTCAGAGTGTGTGCTATGGGGGCACGAATGCTTGCACACTGCAAACCGCGTTACCCCGTCCATATCTATTATTTTATGCACCATACCAGCCTCTTCAAAGTCTTTCAACACCCTGTATAGCGTTATACGGTCTACCTTACTAAAGCCCGCTTCGAGCTCTGTGTGCGACCACGCCCTGGCGCCGCTCTGCAGCAGCTCGAGCGCTTTTAGCCGCACCGGAGTAGCCTTCAGCCCCTTCTCCCTTATATAGTCGGTAGTATTCATTGCCTTGTCCAATCATGGCAAAGATAAATATTAAACGCAACACAATTGCATTTAGTTTTTTTGGCTACATTTGCAACATAGTTGCGTTTACACAACAAAATGGAGCCAGCAAAATACACACCGGGAGCCGATAAACTGGGAATAGCCAGCGCAGTAGTATGCACCATACACTGCCTACTGGTGCCGTTGCTGTTTCTGGCCAAATACTGGCTATCTGGCAGCGCCGAACACCTGGGACTGACCAGCGTGCACCATGGCGACCGCTTGCTGCCATCGTGGTGGGAAACGCTCGACTATGTGTTTCTTATAGTGAGTTTTGTAGCCGTTTACCATGCAGCATCGCATGCCGCCGGCAAATGGATAAAAGTATCTTTGTGGCTTTTCTGGCTTTGTTTTGCTGTAGCCATTTTCTTCGAAGCATCTCTGCACTGGCTGGCCTACGTATCATCCGTAGGGCTTGTAGCAACCCATTTCATCAATATTCGCAGGCACCAGATGGCGGCGTAGCTTGGGTTTTATAGTAACAAGCGTCCCGCTTGCGAAAAATACTTACAAAAATCATTCGGAAGCGAGACGCTTCCGGTATTTAGGACCAAGCGGGAAGCTCGGACCAGTGACTACAACACTGTCCACCAAATATTGCGGGGAGCCAGCTTGCCCCACATCTTAAAACTACTTTGCACAGTTTCGTATAGCTCTTTTTCGGTTACTTTTTTACCCTTTGTAGGCGGTGCAAAGTCTGTGTCTTTAGGGGCGGTCAGTTCCACCTTGGTGGCTGTCCAGGTACAGTGCAGGCGAGGTATAGCCAATTCCATGATCATGCCGGGCAGTCCGCCAAACATTTCTGGCCCGCCGCCTACCAGTATGTCCTGGGTATAAAAAGCCACCACATATACGGTATCGCATATCTTGCCTACCACCTTGTGGCACTTATAGTTGGCTATGGTGCGTATTTCGTCTTTTTGCTGCCATTCAATGTTGCGCATAGTGTCTTGCACCAAAAACACCTGATCAAACACCTTTTTGTTAGCCACTACCTGTTTCGTATTCAGGTCGGTAAGCACAATATTTTCGGTAGCGGGTCCGCCGCCAAACATTTTAAACACATTACCTTCTACCTCGCGACCGGGTTTGTATATAGTGCGGGCAGTATCAAATATCAAATCGAAGTAGGTGGTATTAAACTTAGGCATCCGCGATTTCATTTGCTCTATAAACGGATTGCCGCCATCTTCCTCCATCTCCTTCATTTGGGCATACATATTCACTTTCCGTTCAAACTCTATTTTGCCCGCAGTAGTAAACTGCGCCCTTCCGGCGCCGGCTGCAAGCAGAAGTATGCTTAGTGTAATAATTATCTTGTTCATATACTATTTTTAAGTTGTTACGGTATAGGGTTTAGTGGCGCATCATCATCATTCCGCCGCCAGCCGGTGCAGGCATGCCTGCGGGTGTGTGCGAGAAATTCCAGATAATATTCAGCATGCCGTAACGGCGAATGGTGTTGTAGGTATTTTCTGTAATTATGCCCGATTGCGCTGTGCGGCTATACCCCAGATTCTGGTTAAGTATGTCAAACATAGACAGGCGCACTTCCAGCTCGCTCTTCTTCAGCAGTTTTTTGCCTATATAGGCATCCCAGGTTATTACATTGTTGTTGGCATTAAAGAGGGCCGTTTGCTGACGTATGTACCAGTTTACAGATGTGCTCACTTCCATTTTCCAGGGTAGCTGCACAGTGCCGCTAAATTCGTTATTGCTCATAAAATAGCTGGCGCTGTATGCGGCTATCGTATTCTGGTTGTCGTTGTAAGTAATTCCGGGATTAAACTCAAAACTGTATTTCTGGTCTTTGTAGTACTGAAAGCCCAGCGAGAAGGTGTACGAGTTATTGTTGCTTTTGTTTAGCGTATCGTTTATGTAGCTGTTCACATGATTTACAGCTGCATTCATACGCGCGCCCACCTGCAGGTCCAGTTTTTTCAGTTTAAAACCGTAGCCCAAAAACGCAAAGCCATTGTAGTTGCCATCTACATTTACATACTGGGTAGTGCGTAGCCCGTTTATATTGCGCGTACTTGCGCTGATAGCGTCGTTGATAAAATTTACATTGGCGCTGGCAAACAAGAAACGGCCGGAGAGAATCTTAAAATTATTGAATCTCATATTCAGCGAATTGGTAAACTGCTGGCGGATGTTGGTATTACCTATTGTTATGTTGGTAGGGTCTGTGTTTTGGCGCAGCGGGGCTATCTCATCTATAGTAGGCTGTGTAGTGCTACCCTGATAGTTGATCCTGAAACTAAGCTCCCTGCCTGCCTTGTACACAAAAGTAGCTTTCGGGAAAAAGTTGACATAGTTGTAGGCGCGGGTAGAGTCGCCATGCAACGCATCAACCTGCTTGTAAGCAGCATTGGCAACATCAGTACCCAGCGAAAAATTTATTTTTTTGTACACAAACCTTACCGCCGCTCCGCCGGTATTGGTAAAAATATTGTATTTGTAGTGGCTGCTAAACAACGTATTGAGTGAATCGTAGCGCGCGGTGAGCACACTACTATCGTACGAGAAGTTTTTGGTAACGCTGTTATTGGCTACAACCCCATAGTCCAGCTCCAGATAAGCTACCTTCGATAAAGGCTCGGTATAGGTAGCTTTTGCCGAAAATGCCAGCGTGTTGGTATTGCTGTTCTTCTGCTGGTCGGTCTTTACCGGCAGCCTCAGCGATGGCGATTCGTAAATATTGGTGAGCGAGGTCAGGTGGCCGTCGCTCTTAGAGTCTTTGTAGTTTTCCTTTACATCCAGACTAAAACTACGGCCCTTCTTGGCAAACTTTCTGCGCAGCAGCAGATCGGCATTAATAAACAGGGCGTTTACATGCGAGTTTATAGCGCGGTTGTTGGTATTGCTGGTGTCTGTGTTCTGCGCCAGCGTTGCGCTGGAGTAGCGGGTAGATATATCAGTAATTTTTTGGCCTGCGTTAGCCGTAATTTTCAGCGAGGTGAGCGAGTCTATCTTAATCTCATACATACCGTCCAGACCGTGTTTGTCGCCGCGGCTAAACTGCTTCTTCTGCTGGCGGGCTATACTTACAGAGTCGTTGGGCAGCGGTATCTGATTTACTGTGCTACCTTCCACCTCCACATTTTGCAAAGCATAGCGATAATTGCCTGTAAAGTGCTCTTTGTCTTTATTCCATTTGTCGGCATAGTGCACGCCGCCGGTCCATACCTTGGGGAAGCCTTCGCCGTTGAACTTACCATCCCAGCCAGCCATATCTTCAGCTCCGCTATTGCGCACCGTCATCATTTCTCCGTCATCTGTAATTTCAGTCACCCCGCCACCGGAGCTAAACTTATTATTGTCTTGCCAGCCAAGACCTACCTTCGACGTGTTGGACATGATACCAAATGCAGATAACTGACGCTTAGCTTTGAAAGCATTGATCATCCCCTGATTTTGAAAGTAGCCATCTGTGCCCGCGCCGGCATCCAGCTTACCGAAATAGCCTTTTTTCTTATCTTCTTTCAGTTCCAGATTTATGGTCTTTGTCTTTTGTCCGTCGTCTATTCCTGTAAATTCAGTTTGGTCGCTTTTCTTGTCAAATACCTGCACTTTCTGCACCGCATTGGCCTGCAGACCTTGAGTTACCACCTTAGGGTCGTCGCTAAAAAACTCCTCGCCATCCACAAGTATCTTTTGCACAGTTTCGCCTTGGGCAGTTATTTGTCCATTCTTATCTACCTGTATACCCGGCAGGCGTTTCAGCAAGTCCTCTACCGATGCATTTTCTTTTACCTTAAAGCTATCGGCCATATACTCGGTAGTGTCGCCCTTTATTTTTATAGCCGATACCTGCTGCTTCAGTACAAACTCTTTAAGCAACAGCTCCTTCGATACCATGGGCAGCGCGCCAAGTTTGTTTTGCCCTGCCTTGAGCGTAATAGCGTCTATATAATCGGCAAAACTGGGAAAGGTGACCTGTAGCGAGTACTTGCCGGGAGTAGGCACAGTGAGTGCGAACGTGCCATCGGCCTTGGTTCTTACAAAAGACTGAATAACATTATCGGCGGGGCGTACCAACATCACTAATGCCTTTGCCAGCGGCTGATCATTGAGGGTATCTCTTACCGATCCGGTAATAGTAGCATTTTGCGCAGATGCTGCCACAATGCCGCCAACAAAAAAAACAAGGAATAAAATGTATGACTTCATAACAATTGTTGTGGGTAGGAGTTAAATTACCCCCTTGGTAATGAGGGTGTAAAAAAACAAAAGTAATAGTTATAAACCGTATAGCCTGAGGGTTAAAAAGAGGGTGAGTATTGTAGATTTAACAGTTTGTTGATTTTCTGTAATATTGCGATAACATACAGTTCTCCGTAATGTTCTTGAAAAAAATAAAAATTGATCGGCGTAGGCTTCGACTCACCATGGTGGCAGACTACTCGGAACGATATTTCTATTTTTTGGGAATACTATTGGGAACTGAGGTGATCGGAGAGGATGCAAAACACTTTGATTTGGTACGCCCTGGACCAGAAGCAGACAAGAAAATTCAAGACGAAGCAAGATCGTAAAAAAAGAAGGTGTAAAATGAATAAAAATAGAAGAAATGCTATAAGTTTTCTGTTTGTAGTTTGTGTCGCCATAACAATATGCATCAACTTCATACATAGCTCAGATTTTTTTGGACCTTCTTTGATTGTTTTTTATGTATATGTTCCGCTACTTCTTGTACACTGCTTAATGTTATTTGGAGCGTGGCTCAAGGAAAGTAGGAATAAACCTCTTACTCTAAGTTTTTACCTAAGTTTAGTAATTACGCTTTCGTTTATGTTTTTGTTTATAAACTTTATTTGCCACGCAAAGTAAAAGAAGTCGTTCTGTTGGGTAATGTTATGTTCGAAAAACCGACCGTCTGAATGGCGCAGAAACTGTGCGCTGCAGCGATAATTTTCATCACCCCCAGTTCCCCGCAGTGTTCCAAACATAATAAATTAATATTCGTTAGGCGTAGTCCCCAGTTCCTCGTAGTGTTCCAAACATAATAAATTAATATTCGTTAGGCGTAGTCTCCGACTACGTCTTGGCGGTAGCAAGTCTCACGACTTGCAAATACGTGCACTCACGCCAACAACATACCTTTGAACAAAATATCCCCGATGGCCGTAGCCTCCAGTCTACGGTCGCATGGTACCCGGTCTCCAGACCGGCGAATACAATATAAGACAAACACGTTTCCCCAGTTCCCCGTAGTGTTCCAAACATAACAACTTTAATATTCGTTAGGCGTAGTCTCCGACTACGTCTTGGCGGTAGCAAGTCTCCCGACTTGCGAATACGTGCACTCACGCCAACAACATACCTTTGAGCAAAATATCTTTGAGCAAATGAACCTGAAAAAATGAGTAGCGGC
>CAIRYK010000071.1 GCA_903882805.1 uncultured Bacteroidota bacterium
ATACCGCATTAGCGCCTGTTATAGACGCTGACGCTGCAATAACTGTTACTGATTTCGTAGCCAGACAACCTGTGCTTAATATATAACTGATTGTGGCAGTACCTGCTGATACACCGGTAACAATTCCAGAAAGTGAACCAATGGTTGCTTTCAGTATTGCGCTGCTACTCCATGTGCCGCCCGTTGAGGTATTGCTAAACGTTGTTGTTGCTCCTACACATACTGCATTAGCGCCTGTTATAGATGCTGTGGCCGGATTAACCGTTATGGTTTTAGTAATTTCACAAGCAAGTGTGGTAACGTATAATATGGTATCTATTCCAGCTGATACACCGGTAATAATACCAGAGAGCGATCCAATTGTTGCAATAGATGGATGATAACTTGTCCAAACGCCGCCGGTATCTGGATTAGTCCAGGTAGTAGCAGAACCTACGCAAACCTGATTGGCGCCCGTGATAGCCGTAGCAACACAGGGATCGGGCGTAGTATTTATATAACTTGCATTAATATTTACTGCGCCAACAATAGTCATAGCTCTGCCATAAAGCGTATCTCCTGTATTAAGTGTTATGGCGCCCGAACCAATTATGGTACCATTGAACAATGAAGTACCGCCAATGTTGACAGCCCCATTAACCAACCAGTATACATTTTTTGATTTAGCGCCATTTATTAGGTATACATGTGATGAAGCGCTTGGCGTTAAAGCCCCGTTTACATGTATTACAAATACTGCATTGGGGTTTCCTTGTGCGTTCAGGTAAATGTTGCCAATAAGCGCTGTTGCTGCATTTAGTAAGTAGGTGTGCGGAGTTAAAACAAGGTCATTACCAAACTGCGCAGGATATAACAGCTCAATATTTATAGGCAATGTGTTTAGGTAGTTATACACATTGGTAAGATCGCCTGCGCAAGCTATTGTAGATGCATCGGGCACCGGATGAATCATGCCGGTTACAAACAATGGATTGAAACCTGTTGTCAATCCCGAATTTGTTCCCACATCTCCTTTTACATAGGTAATACCTGTATTAGTAACAGGGCCTATACTTGAAAAAGCTGCATAAGCCGCAGTAGATACCAATGCTGGCGCTGCCGGGCCTGTAAGAACTGAACTACCACAACCTATAGGCAAATATGCCAAATCGCTGTTGGTAGTAATAGCGCCATTGATAGATAAAGCACGACCTTCTAAAGTATCTAAAGTACCAATGTTTATAGCAGCGTTGTGCGCAAGTACCGTACCCCTCATAAAGGTTCCTGAAGCCATACTTACTAATCCTTCTACTTTCCAAAACACATTGCAGGCAAGCGCTCCGTTGATCAACTTCACTTTTGACCCTGTGCCAGTTGATAATGAACCGTCTATCTGAAATATGAAAACCGCATTCGGATCGCCCAACGCATTCAGATAAAGGTTAAGATTGAGCGTTGCGGCGCTGGCAACATGGTAAACGCCCGGCAATAGCGTATCGCCATTACCTAACAACCCACTTGGGGAGAAAGTTGGCGTGGCGCTATTCAGTATGCCGTATGCTGTTACCAGATCTGCAGCGGCTGTACCGCTTACTAAATCTCCGTCGTGCATCACGCCATCTACATTACCAAAACCTGTGCTTGATCCGCTGTTGGAACCAACATGGCCTGTTAGGTGGGTAAGATGCGCAATTCCTGAATTGGTTACAGCCCCAACTGTTGTAAAGAGTACGAAATCGCCCGCCGTCCCCAATGAGGGAGTTTGCGCAGAAATTTCATGAGGTATTAAGAACAGTAGTACTGCAATTAACACATTGAGTAGTTTGAGTTTCACGTTGTATGTTATTTCCTTGCAAATGAATTTTCACAAGGAAACAAAGGTAGATATGACAGATACCTTAACTGTTACACAACTATGCGCGAGAGTTGCAACATTCTTTCATTACTGTTATTCCTAATAAATGCAAAACATCGGCAACAACACATTAAAAATAAAAAAAATGCAAATTTCGAACACGTGGAAAAACAGAGTTGAGAGCCATCTCAAATTCGCCTTGGTCACAGAAACAAATTATAGAGATAGTCCTGTATGCCGTGGTAATTATGTAGCAATTAATAATGTAGAAAGTCGTAATTTTAACAATAAGACCATAGGATAGTCATACGTTAACCAAACCTTACAACAAAATGCGCTTATTAATGTTCTTATCCGTTTTGTGTTGCTCCACTTTTTTACGGACCGAAAATATTGATAGCTTCAGGGCGCCAACGGCAGTGTACATAATGCCCTGCCAACTACTAAACCTTAGCTACGCCTCTGGTATAATAATGGGCGGCGAAGTCAACATTTATAAATCTATATCTGCTTCAGCAGAAGTCGGAACTTTTTTCCAGGGTACAGGAAACACAGCCAAAGTCAATTTAAAATACTACCTGCCTTTGAACGAAATAGACGGACGGTATGAAATACGATATTACGTGGCTCTGGAATATGCTTATAAAAACCAGCAATACGGCGTTAGCGATAAAATAGAAGGTCCGCCTAAACAAGATGTAAACTACACTGTAGATAAATTCATCAGCACAGGAAATCTCAAAGTTGGCTCCTCTTGGTCCCGTAAAAAATCGTGGTTCATGGACTTTTACGTTGGAGCTGGTGTTAGGTACAGGGTAGTAAGAAACACACTTACACCTTACGAACTCGACCATATTTATCATTGGCATGAAGGGTTTATTGATAGGTTCACCAATTCATCCTGCAATGGTTTCTGCCCCAGCATAACTATAGGCTGGAAAGTAGGTTATAGATTCAGATAAGCGGAACAGCGCTCAAGGGTGCGGCTACCAATACATTACTTACAACCCACAATAATTAAGACGGTAAAATTTCACCACATAAAGTGGAAAACAAATTTCACCGACTAAATAATACCTTAGCTATATAATACTGTCGCTGCCATGAATAAATATATAAGCAATAAGGTAAGGCAATTTTCCAATTGCACATATTTCGTACTATTACTGATTTGCAATTCCTGCGGCAACCCACCAAAGGAAATACCCGCCTATAACGAGGATTTTTGCGCTAAAATTCATCCTGCAGACTCACTAAAACTAAGCGACCAGCTAAAACCGCTAAAAGATAGTATGACCAGCAAAACCGGTGTATACATACTGGAAGATGGCGGCGGGGCTATAATGGATCGTGCCTGGCTTTGCGAACATGCAGAAAAAACAATAGACATACAGTACTTCATATTTGCTACCGATAATGTGGGACTGATTGCCTGCGACTATTTGGTGCGGGCAGCAGACCGAGGCGTAAAGGTGCGGATACTTATAGACGATATACTGGTAGATGCCGGGCCGCACGAATTACTTACCATGGACTCACATGAGAACATTGAAATCAAAATATATAATCCGGGCGTGAACCTGGGTAAGAATATAGTAGGTAAAATAAAGAAGTTGGCAACCGATTTTAAAGGCGCTAATCAGCGGATGCACAATAAAACATTTACAGTAGATGGCAGTGTAGTGATAACAGGCGGTAGAAACATTGCAGATGAATACTTTGACTACGATCACGAATATAACTTCCGCGACCGGGATGTATTGCTTTTGGGAAAGACGGTTAAAGCTGTTAATAATTCGTTCGAAGAATTCTGGAATAGTCCGCTCAGCGTACCGGTAACACAACTCGTCTCGGAACAACGTAATGACTTTAAAGCTCCGGGCAGGTTTGATCGCTTGCATCAGTATGCATGCAATCCAGATAATTTCTGGCCACAGATACGCGAAAAGATCAAATCGCTTCCCGATGACTTTAAAAAGATACAAGCCAGCGGAGATTTGGCATGGGTAGACAGCGTGACTTTTGTTTCAGATGCACCAGGCAAAAACGATGTTGATGGCCTGCACGGCGGCGGAATAACCACCACCCAATTGACCAACCTTATCCGTTCTGCTCAGAAAACAATAGATATTCAATCGCCCTACCTTATTGTTACCCACGAAGGGTTGGCCATTTTAAAGGCTGCTGCCGACCGTAAAGTGCGCATACGCGTGCTCACAAACAGTTTGGCAAGCACCGACAACCTGCCTGCATTTGCCGGCTACCAAAAGGTGAGGAAATCGCTACTCGAGGCCGGCGTAGAGATTTTCGAATTTAAGCCGAATGCAAAAGAACGCTACGAGATAATGACCGGCGCATTGCAACAAAAACTCAATTATACGCCAAAATTTGGTTTACATGCTAAATCGATGGTAATAGATGGGCGCACTACTGTGGTGGGCACCTACAACCTCGACCCACGGAGCGCTAATCTGAATACCGAATGCGTAACGGTAATCTATTCTGAAAAAGTAGCCCGGGCTGTACTGAAAGGAATGGAAACAGAATTCGCCCCGGAAAACTCCTGGCAAACAACGTTGACCTATAACCCCGACAACGAAGCCGGCAAAAGCAAAGAACTGAAAACCTGGATAAAAAAAGTTGTTCCAAAATCAATATTGTAAGTAGCGCTATACCCATTTCTCATACAACACCCTACTTACTATATATCCCTGACTTTCCAAAAAGTTGCGCATTTTGGTATTGTTTTCAAGTGTAAAACGCTGAATGCGCTTTACACCTCTATTTATAAATAACGCTTCAAGGTTGTCATTAAGTTGTCTATACAACCCCATGCGGCGGTATTGTGGCGATACATACCCGTCGCTCACGTATAGTTCTTTACCTGTGTATATTTCTATTCTACTATCGTCAGGTTCCTCCATATACCCGAATATAAAACCTGCTGGCACGTCATCTACAAAAGCAACAAGGCAAATCCCATCACATTCTTCCTGCATGGCTATAACATGGCGCATATAGCTTTCAGCAATTTCCGACCAAAATGCTGTTTTATCATTCAACAGATGCTCATTTTCGTGCAACCCCTGCATAAATCCAGCAATTACCGCATAATTTTCAGCTATTTCAACCGACTGAAACCGAGTATCAGACAATGCCATGTTATGTTATTTACAATCAAAGATAAACGTAAGCGAGTGGCATTGCGTAACAACTATTAACATTCCTAACCGTGGCGCGCATCAGTATTAACCTTTTTGTACCTTTACGGGTTCCAGACAGTCTTTTACAGACTGTTGATTTATTTTGCCTAAATTTATCTGTGTTTAGCAGGTCTATTTCTTAATTATAAAGCAAACAATGCGGGTACAACTATTTATTCCATGTTTTGTAGACCAGCTCTACCCCCAGACCGGTTTCAATATGGTAAAAGTTCTTGAAAAACTGGGATGCCGGGTAACATATAACACCAAACAAACCTGCTGCGGCCAACCGGCATTTAATGCCGGATACAGAAACGAAGCCAAAGATGTAGCTACAAAGTTTTTGCACGATTTTAGCGACAATCTAGCCATTGTCAGCCCAAGCGGCTCTTGCACAGGCTATGCGCGCAATTACTTTATGGATATGTTTGATAACAGTGCGGAGAAACACTTGTGTAAGCAAGTGCAAGGCAATATGTTTGAATTTACCGAATTCCTTATTAATCAACTAAAGGTTGATAATGTGGGCGCTGTGCTGGAAGGTAAAGCCACCTATCATGACGCTTGCGGAGCGCTGCGCGAATGTGGTATAAAGCAGGGTCCACGCCAGTTGCTGAAAAATGTACAAGGCCTCGAACTGGTAGAGATGAAAGAAGCCGAAACCTGCTGCGGCTTCGGAGGAACATTTGCTGTAAAGTATGAGGCTATTTCTATTGGTATGGCGCAGGTAAAAGTAAAAAGCGCTCTGGAAACAGGCGCCAAGTACATTATCACCACCGACGTATCTTGTATGATGCACATGCAGGGCTATATAAACGAAAACAAACTACCCATAAAAACCATGCACATTGCCGACGTATTAGCAAGCGGATGGTAATAGTCAGTGAACATTAGCGGTAATTATTAGTACAATTGAAATACAAACATGGCAGACGTTTTTAATCAGTATAACGAAGACAGTATCAAATCGCTCGATTGGCGCGAACATATCAGGCTTCGTCCCGGCATGTACATAGGCAAGCTGGGCGATGGCAGCAGCGCCGACGATGGTATATATGTGTTGGTAAAAGAAGTTGTTGATAACTGCATAGACGAGTTTGCTATGGGTCAGGGCAAACGTGTGGAACTATCTATAGCCGATGGTAATGTTACTGTTAGAGATTATGGCCGCGGTATACCTCTTGGAAAAGTAGTAGATGTAGTTAGTAAAATAAATACCGGAGCAAAATACGATAGCAAGGCATTCCAGAAATCGGTGGGCCTGAGCGGCGTGGGTACAAAGGCTGTTAACGCATTGAGCAAGTATTTTAAGGTTGCTTCGTTCAGAGACGGACGCACCAAGGTTGCAGAGTTTGAACGCGGAATATTGGTAAAGGAACATCCGGAAACCGACACCACCGAAGCTAACGGCACTTTTGTGCAGTTTACACCCGACGAAACTGTTTTCAGAAACTATCACTTTCTGCACGAATATCTTGAAAACCAAGTTTGGAACTATTGCTTCCTGAATGCTGGATTACTATTTAATTTCAACAGGAGAAACTATGTTTCTAAAAACGGGTTACTCGATCTGCTTACGCGGAAAACAAATCCCGAAACTATACGCTACCCCATTATCCACCTTAAAGGAACGGATATAGAAGTAGCTGTTACCCACACAGGCGACTATGGTGAGGATATATATTCGTTTGTAAATGGCCAGCATACCACACAGGGCGGTACGCACCAGGCTGCCTTCCGCGAGGCATTTGTAAAAACCATTCGCGATTTCTATAAGAAAGATTATGAGGCTTCGGATGTAAGGCAAAGTATTTGCGCCGCTATATCTGTGCGGGTTCAGGAGCCGGTGTTTGAGTCGCAAACAAAAACAAAATTAGGGTCGCAGTATGTTTTTGAAAACGGACCTTCAATGAAGGCTTTCATTGCCGAATTCTTAAACAAACAACTTGATAACTATCTTCATAAGAATCCGTCGGTTGCCGACGCGCTCAAAAAACGAATAGAGCAAAGCGAACGCGAAAGAAAGGAACTATCTGGCATACGGAAACTGGCTAATGAAAGGGCAAAAAAGGCAAACCTGCATAATAAAAAACTGCGTGATTGCCGTATACACCTAAACGACGAACCGCCAAATAAAGGCCGCGATGAGTATAACCTGAAACAACAGGAATCTACAATTTTCATCACCGAGGGCGACTCAGCGAGCGGTTCTATTACAAAAAGCCGTAGCGTAGAAAGTCAGGCTGTGTTTAGTTTGCGCGGTAAGCCGCTCAATTGTTATGGATTGACTAAAAAAGTAGTGTATGAAAATGAGGAATTCAATCTGCTGCAGCATGCGCTAAATATTGAAGAAGGCATGGAAGGTTTGCGTTACAATAATATTGTAATAGCAACTGATGCCGACGTAGATGGCATGCACATTCGCTTACTTATAATGACCTTTTTCTTGCAGTTTTTCCCCGACCTTGTGCGCGGAAATCACATTTATATACTGCAAACACCGCTATTCAGAGTAAGGAACAAACAAAAAACCATATACTGCTATAGCGATGAAGAGCGCCAACGTGCAATTAAAGAAATTGGCGTAAAAGCAGAGATTACCCGATTTAAAGGCTTGGGTGAAATTAGTCCGGAAGAATTTGCTCAATTCATTGGGGTGGATATCCGCAAAGATCCCGTGTTGATAAGTCAGGATGCCCAAATACAGAAACTACTGGAATACTATATGGGTAAGAACACACCCGATAGGCAGGTATTTATTATCAATAACCTAAGAATTGAAAAGGATCTTGTTGAGGAATTGGGTGTTGAGGTAGGTTAGTTTTCATATTAAGATATTTTAATTTCCTATCTGATAACTTTTATACTATTGCAAACACACTACCTTACCTACACTGGCATTATACTTATTGCTTTATGCATATTGTGTAGCTGCACGGCGGGCGACAGCAATATAGAAGAACCTCATGCTATTGTAGTGAGCATGGCAAGCAAAAATTGCTATGAGGAGTTGGGGATAAATGGAAAATGGTATTTAGTTGATATTATAGAAGAAGGCAAAGAAGTAGCGCCATCGTACAAAGCTGAAATAGATTTTCAAGGATGTAGCAGTATTGCTACTTCCATCCCAGAACAGTCCATCTCAAAAAAAGAAAAATTTACCCTATACAGAGTAAAGGACTTTTGCGACGACTACCAGCTTGTGTTTGAAAACGACTCTGTTTGCTGTATGAGTTTGCGCGGCCACGATACTATGGTATTTGGAGACTGTAACAACCGCGAAGCCGCAAGGTTTTATTATAGAAAAATAAAATAACACTAATACAAAATAAAAGAGCCGTTGCAATCAATGCAACGGCTCTTTTATTAAATACTATCAGCAAAAAATTATGCATTTTCTTCAGTAGTCTCGGTAGCTTCTGCTGCCGGAGCTGCTGTTTCTTCTGTAGTAGTTGTAGCTTCATCAGCTTGCTTAGAACTACCGCTGCCTCTACGGCTACGACGAGTTTTCTTAGCGCTTGCAGACTCAGTATCCTTACCGTAGATTTCATTGAAATCAACCAGTTCGATCATAGCCATATCAGAAGCATCGCCCATACGACGTGGCAACTTGATGATACGTGTATAACCACCCGGACGGTTAGCAACTTTATCGCCGATAACGCCAAACAATTCCTTGATAGATTCTTTATCCTGGAGGATGCTGAATACAGTACGGCGGTTGTGCATGGTATCTACCTTGCTACGTGTGATGATTGGCTCCGCAAATACGCGCAAAGATTTTGCTTTAGCGAGCGTAGTGATAATACGCTTGTGCTCGATAAGCTGGCTTGTAAGGTTGCAAAGCAATGCAGAGCGATGTGACGCTGTGCGACTTAAATTTTTGATTTTGTCTCCGTGACGCATGACATTTTGTTTTTGTACCCCATACCGTGTCAGGAATTATGAGGCGATAATTGTAATAAAAAAATAAAAAAGGAGCTTAGCCGATTACTCAAGCTAAGCTCCTTTTAATATAGTATTAAAGATCTTCTCCTCTACGGAATTTATTGATATCCATTCCGAAATGCAAACCGCGCTCAATGAGTACCTGCTCAATTTCAGACAGTGATTTCTGACCGAAGTTGCGGAATTTCATCAGTTCTTCCTGAGTGTACTGTACCAGCTCGCTCAGTGAATTGATTTTCGCAGCTTTCAGGCAGTTGAATGCGCGTACAGAAAGTTCCAGATCTTCGAGCGGAGTGTTCAACACCTTGCGAACAAGCAGTGTTTCTTCGTCTACAATTGTTTCTTTCTCTTCGCGTTTAGTATCCAATGAGATGTTCTCATCAGTAATGATCATCAAATGCTGGATAAGTATACGAGATGCTTCTTTTACAGCCTCTTCAGGATGTATAGTGCCATCTGTATTCACTTCCATTACCAGTTTTTCGAAATCGGTACGTTGTTCAACGCGGGTGTTTTCTATACTGTATTTTACATTCTTGATAGGCGTGTATATAGAATCGATAGCGATCAATCCCAAAGGCGCATCATCGGGTCTGTTTTCCTCTGCAGGCACATAACCGCGACCTTTGCCAATATGCAATTCCATTTGAAAACCTGCGCCCGGATGAAGGTTGCAGATAATCAGATCAGGATTCATTACCTGAAAGTTAGGCAATGCTTCGCCAATCATTCCGGCAGTAAATACCTCTTTATTTTTTACATTCAAATCAACCTTTTCACCGGCAAATTCGCTCATGTCGCCAATGGCCTTAAAGCGTACTTGCTTCAGATTAAGTATGATTTCGGTTACGTCTTCCAGTACGCCTTTTAGCGTAGCAAATTCATGGTCAGCACCCGGAATCCTGATGGCAGTTATCGCAAAACCCTCCAGTGAGGAAAGCAATACGCGGCGAAGAGCGTTACCAATGGTGACGCCATAGCCCGGCTCCAGGGGGCGGAATTCGAACTGCGCCTCGAAATCAGTTGTTTTCTGAAGAGCTATCTTATCCGGTTTTTGGAAATTCAATATGGCCATATTGATACTTTATTTGTGATTTGTAATTGTTTACTTGTTAACTTAATCAGGAACAGCAAAACCCCCATCAGGGGGTAATGATTATTTAGAATACAATTCTACAATCAGCTGCTCTTTTATGTTTTCCGGAACTGCATCGCGTTCTGGATGTGCAAGGTATGTACCTTTCATATCTTTTTCATTCCACTCTACCCAGTTGATCTTTACATTTTTGCCGCGGATCATACCAGTAACAATAGTGTTTGCTTTGCTCTTAGGTTTCAGTTCGATCACATCGCCTGGTTTAAGGCTGTATGAAGGAATGTTCACTATCTCGCCATTAACCATGAGGTGTTTGTGAGAAACCAACTGACGGGCAGCAGGACGTGTAGGGGCAATACCCATACGGTAGATAGTATTGTCTAAACGAGCTTCAAGCAACTTAATAAGGTTCTCACCGGTTGCGCCTTTCAAACGTGCAGCTTCTACGTAAGTATTAGCGAACTGTTTTTCGAGCAAGCCGTAAGTGTACTTTGCTTTTTGTTTTTCTTTCAACTGCACTGCGTATTCGCTTGGAGCTTTGCGCTTGCGGGTTGGGCCATGCTGGCCGGGAGGATTGCTGTTTTTAGCGAGGCTTTTGCCTGATCCTAAGATTGGTTCGCCAAATATGCGGCAAATCCTGTTTTTGGGTCCTGTGTAACGTGCCATTACGATTTTTTGTTTTTAGCTGCTCCGTCTCCTTTAAAAATCGTAAAATCCGATCCGAAACAGCCTGATTAAAAATAATTGTTTATTATGAATGATATCCCCTCTACAAGGTTGTAAAGGGGATATACTATATACTATACTCTACGTTTTTTGGGAGGGCGACAGCCATTGTGTGGGAGAGGAGTAACGTCCTTGATAGAAGTTACTTCGATACCGCTGTTGTTAAGAGCGCGGATAGCGCCTTCACGACCAGAACCCGGTCCTTTTACATATACATCGCATCTTTTCATACCTGCATCGGTTGCTACTTTAGCGCAATCCTGTGCGGCTGTTTGAGCTGCATAAGGCGTGTTCTTTTTAGAACCGCGGAAACCCATCTTACCAGCAGAAGACCAGGAAATAACCTGACCAGCTTTGTTGGTAATGCTGATAATAATGTTGTTGAAGGTTGCATTTATATGCACATCTCCATGAGTGTCTACTTTTACGATACGCTTTTTAGCGACGGTCTTCGCAGATGCTTGTTGCGTTTTTGCCATTTTTACTTTTTGTATTGAGGTAGTCAATTAATAGTCAAGCCGCATATTGCAGCTTTGCGTTACCCCTCCCCGAAGCGCCTGCCCGGATCCAGTAGTCAACGCGGTTTATTTTACTTCTTAGGCGCTTTCTTCTTACCGGCAACTGTCTTACGCTTACCTTTACGGGTACGGCTGTTAGTACGTGTGCGCTGTCCACGTAAAGGAAGACCTTTACGATGACGCAGTCCGCGATAACAAGCGATATCCATCAGGCGCTTAATGTTCATTTGCACTTCAGAACGCAATTGACCTTCAACTTTAAACTCTGCGTTGATTATATTACGGATTGCAGTCTGCTCTTCATCATTCCACTCAAAAGCCTTTTTGTCGTAGCTTACGCCTGCTTTATCAAGAATGTACCGGGCAGTACTATTACCAATGCCGAAAATATAAGTGAGCGCTATCTCACCACGTTTGTTCTTCGGAAGATCAATACCAGCTATACGAGCCATTAATATTGAGAATTTATATTTACAATTAAAAAATAATTTCTGTTGTTTCTTTACCTTCTTAGGGATGATTCACTGAAGGGGGCCGATAACATCTTATCCCTGACGCTGTTTGAAACGTGGGTTCATTTTGTTGATGATATACAGTCTACCCTTACGGCGAACAATTTTACAATCTACGCTGCGCTTTTTAATGGATGCTCTTACTTTCATGACTTTTGTTTTGTTGTGTTTGTTTTGTTTATCTACACCCTAAAGGGCATTTTGTTTACTTGTAACGATAAATTATTCTGCCACGACTCAAATCGTACGGACTCATTTCAACGCCCACTTTGTCGCCAGGCAAAATACGAATATAGTGCATCCTCATTTTTCCGGAGATGGTGGCCAGTATTTCATGACCATTTTCCAAACGAACGCGAAACATTGCGTTTGACAATGCTTCAACTATTGTTCCGTCTTGTTTAATCAGTGATTGTTTGGCCATATTTTCTAAAGGACTGCAAAGGTAGTAAAAACTTTTGATTTAATTAAATAACGTGAAAAAAATAAAAAATAAGCAGCCAACACTCTACATGTCGGTCCGAATTTGTTCATTTTATTTCAACAGAGTTGCGAAAGTACGTGTTTTTCGCAACAAATGCCTTACAAATATTAAACCTGTTCTCATCTTCGAGCACAAGCATGGCGCTTTCTAGTTAATACGTGCACCCGACAATGAAATTACAGACTTGCCGCCGCCATGACCAGGCGCCGGCAAATTGGGATAGGTATTGGTTGTTTTAACCGACAGGCTGCATCCCGGCTGTATTGTCGCTGCCTTTGTAGGAATGCAACTCTGAAAATTGAGCGTATATCCGTTTACTGTAGTTGCATTTATTGAATAATTAAGATAGTCGCAACCCGACGAAAGCGTTATTTTAGTCGTGTCTATCTGATAAGTGAGCGATATGGGCAACTGATGCGCAACCGGCGCGTCGTATTGATTAAAAGTGTCGGTTGAAGTATACGTCCAATAAACATCGTTTCCGCTCCATACTAATGTATTAGTAGCGCAATCCAACGACCATGTGCCAGAAACTGGCGCCTTGGGTATTACGCCCAGATTGTTTGCCATACCTGAACTCGTGCCACTCCATGTGCCGGACCATTTCCCTAAACCTTTAGCTACGGAAAGCGGACTACGGACAAAAACAGATACCGGGAAACGGGAATAATTGAGCGCCTGAGGCGTGTTGATATTGAAGGATAAATTTTGTGAATAACTTGGAGTTGCAATGATACCAGCCACTTTCGATGTGTTAACATTAACGCCTACCGTGGCTACCTCGCCTGCGGCAAGCGCTCCCGAAGTATTGGTGAAACTGAGCATACCTGCAGAACCTGTTACATTATCGTCGATAGTATAATTGAGGATACTACCAGATGGCCCGATATTAGCAACTGTAAAATACTGTGCGCAATTGCCTGGCAAAATAACCGTGATAGGTATTTCCTTTACTTCTAGTACCGGAGTTGGCCGAGCAACCTCATCGGGCGCTTTTGTGCAACTCAGCGGCAGTAAAAACAGCAAAAATCCTATTAAGCATAACCGGCTCAGTAACTGCATGGGTGGTATTTGCTACAAATATAAACTTCAGCCCACTCATTAGCAAATATCGCCAATGCTGTTAGCCGAACAAAAGGGTTGTGCTTCAAGCTGTTTATCCCATTGCTGCAACAGGAGCCAACCTGTGCGCCCACTCCATTAGCGACCCATACTGTTCGTCAATCAGATCGTGGGGTAGTTGGTAGGGATCGTGCTTGGTTGTAAGAAACACAGTATGCATAGACAGGCGTTTACCAAACTCCATGTCGCTGATGCTGTTTCCTATCATCACGCTACGTTTAAAATCTATGCCCGGAAAATCTTGCTGAGCCTGTAACCCCATACCGGTGTTAGGTTTGCGGTTTCTATCTTCATTATTTACCGCCGTGGCCGAGTACACCTTGTCTATTCTGCCGCCTTCTTCGGCCACATGGCGTTTCATATTGGCATGTATTTCGCGCAGGGTTTCCAACGTCATTATACCCCGCCCTACTCCACGCTGGTTGGTAACAACTACTATATTACCAAAGACGCTATTAAACATACGCATAGCCTCAAGCACGCCGTCGTGAAACTTAAACTCATCCCAATTGGTGATGTAAGAGCCTACAGATTCTATATTAATTACGCCGTCTCTATCTAAAAACAACGACCAGCTTTTATCGATTTCGGGTTTACCGTTCAATATCTCCATTGCTACAAACCTAACATTTACTTTTTAAACAAATGCGCCTCTACCAACTGGCAGATGATATGCCCAACCATTATATGCGACTCCTGTATACGCGGCGTATCGCTGCTCGGAACATTGATCAGGTGATCGCAGATTTCCTTCATTTTACCTCCGCCTACTCCAGTTAATCCTACATTTATCATACCAATTTCGCGAGCCTGCTCCATGGCTTTAATAATATTTACAGAGTTGCCCGAGGTGCTCAGTCCTACCAGCACATCGCCGGGGCGGCCCATACCTTTTATCATACGGCTATATACTACATCGTAGCCATAGTCGTTTGCTACAGCCGTCATGTATGATGAATTGCAATGCAATGCTTCTGAGGGGAGCGGATCTCTATCGAAATAAAACCTGCCGCTAAATTCTGCTGCAAGATGCTGGGCGTCGGCAGCGCTACCGCCGTTGCCGCAAAACAGCACTTTGTTACCGTTTTCGAACGCTTTAATTATTAATGCAGTTACCTGCTCTATACGGGCTATCAGCTCAGGGCTGGATAGTATTTGTTGCTTAACGGCTATAGAAGCCTCTACGATACTGGATATTTGTTGTTGCATAAGCTTGGTTCAAAAATACACGGTTATATCAAAGATAAAAACTCGGGCCTTGCTGCGCTGTTACAAAATGTGTAAAACAGCCTGATTTAACACAATTGTAGCTATTATATGTATAACTCTCATAAGAATTCAGCAATTTCAATGCCAAAACAAAAGCAGCGAGAGTATGTCCCAAGCAAATTACCCATAATTCCTCCTGTGACGCTGGCAGAATCTTTTGTTTATTTTGCCTCCCGAAACTCCTTTTCAACTGATTATTGCAAGGCTATTACTGCCATAGGTTATTCATTTATAAAGGGATGCATAAGAATGCCGCAAAAAAATTTAGTTTTGCACTCAATTGGGATAATTAAAATTTTAATAACAATCTAATATCATGAACAACGCAGCCAAACAGGAATTTCAAAAAGCCAACGACCATTCGCTGGAGTTTTACTCTCAGCTCGTTCACAATGCAGCCGATGAGCACAGTATAGTAGCGCAATCGCAAATGTCGCATTTACGCCGTTTCAACGCTATGCTTCACCTCGGCGATTTTCATGGCAAAAGTCTGCTCGATATTGGCTGCGGTCTGGGCGGTTTTTACAACTTTTTGCTGGAACGCGGTATCGAGACCGATTACATGGGTATCGACATCAATCCGGATATGATAGCCAAGGCCAAGGAAAAAAATCCAGAGATGGCAGATCGCTTTCAGGTTTTTGATATTATTGAAAACGATTTTCCAAGTAAATTTGACTACAGCATTGCCATTGGCATACTTAACCTCAACTTTGGCGGAGAGATCAACAACGAAATGAACTTCTCGTTGATGAAACAAATGGCTAAACATTCGGAAAAGGGATTTGCAGTGTCTATGACTTCCAACCTGAGCCCAAAACCAACGCCTAACACTTATTACTTCGATGCAAAAACGATCATTGATCAAACGCTGACGATCACCAAAAACTACAAAATAGACCATTCGTACCTGCCCAACGACTTTACTATTTTCGGGTATATGGAAGACTTTTTCAAAAAATAAATAACCATAATGATATTTTCGATACACCAGCCCAACTACATACCGTGGATAGGCTACTTCTATAAAATATACCGTTCCGATGTATTTATATACCTCGATTCGGTGCAATACCCACGCGGACAAAGCTATGGCGCCCGCAACACCATAAAAACAGCCAATGGGCCGCTGGTGCTAACCATACCAGTATCTATAGAAAAAGGCAAGGAGGGTAAAATAACCTACCTCGACGTTAAGTTTTCTGACCCTAAATGGAAAGTAAAACACCAGCGCACACTGGAGGCCAACTATAAGAAAGCGCCTTTTTACAATGAAGTAATGCCGCTTATTCAGTCGGTTTTTGATCAGGATATTACGTTTGCTGAAAACAACATACAGATTATTGAAAATATCTGCAACTATATCGGTATCACCTCACAGCGCAAACGCCTATCTGAGCTTTTGCCCGACTTTGGCCAAAAAACCGGACTGATAATAGATATAGGCAAGGCAGTAAATGGCACAGCCTACCTTTGTGGCGATGGCGGTGGCACAGAATATACAGAAGAGCAAATGCTGGCTGAAAACAATATTGCGCTAACGCACACCAAATTTCACCACCCTACCTACAAGCAGCTTTGGGCCGAACCGTTTGTGTCGCACCTGTCTATGCTCGACCTGCTGTTTAATAAAGGTAAGGAATCGCTGAATGTAATGTTGAGTACAAACCCCTGATAGAAAATATACGAACAAATACATAGAGGGAGCTGCAACCGGTAGCTCCCTCATTTTATTAGCGCTGCTCTACAATGCCCTGAACTCGACCCTTCTGTTGGCTTGCCTGCCTGCTTCGGTATTGTTGGAAGCTATTGGTTTCAGTGCGCCAGCGCCATTGGTTTTTATACGACTTTGGTCAATACCCGCTTTCACCAATTCAGCTTTTATAGCTCTTGCTCGTGCCAGCGACAAATACCTATTGTGCGCAGGGTCGCCGGTATTGTCGGTATGGCCGGTTATCTCCAGCCGCATGGCGGTATTGTTACGCAGCAAGGCAGCCAGTTCATTTATTGTAGCAATACACTCACTGGAAGCTACCGAATCGTCGACCGCAAAATTTATACTGTGAGTTACCACCCTGCCACCGGAAACCAATGCCGAAAACTCGCTGCCGGGAGCCCCCCGGGTTATACGCACACGTTTGTAGCTCACGGGAGCTATACAGCCCAGAGACATAAGGTTTGGTTCAAATCCACAGTCGGACAGGGTATGAGGGCGGCCGTTATCGAGCAGATAAGTAACCGACTGGCGACTGTAGCTGACTACACATCTATGCCATGCCGAACAATCGAAACTATCGGCAGGCATGCTGGCAGCTGTACCAGCGGCAGCCCCCGAAAAATGAATTCCGCCATGGGCGGCTATATGCATCGTTACGGTAGTGCACGGATGCCCAAAAGCTACCTTACTCAGGTTGAGTTCGGTACAGGCCGTGTTGGCATCAAACCTAAAATCGAATTCAACGGTAAAGCTGTCGTTGTGCATCGACCAACCTTTGACCACAGGCATAACCTGCAAAAAGGTGGTTTTTAGTTGCAGCGCATGGGCGCCATTGTTTGCCGCTACCTTTATTTTATCTTTGAGTTTATTCTGCGCTATTGCCCCTTCCGCACAATCAGATACTTGCCACTTTGCCGGAAAATCACCAATACTATCGCTAGTAAAATCGTCGTAGAAAATGAGTTGCGACCGGGTAAGCACAGCCGGAGATGCCCTATTGTTGCGCGCCTCTACGCCCTGTGCTGCGCACCACAGAGCAACAAATTGTAATAACAGCGGCAAAAAATGGCGCAATATCATGATACAAATATAACCCGGATAGAAGAGTTTCCTACCTGTGGCATGGCATAAGGCATGCCTACAAATCAAAACAGACAAGCCATCCTTTTCCGTAATATATACCGCTATTTTGCTGCTTGCCTTATGGATTTAGTAAAAGATATACAACAGAAGTGGAAAAAAATTAGCTTTAAAAACGGGCTCATTTTCCGAGGAACCCTTAATTTCACCGCAAAGCAAAACTACTTTTAATGAAAGTAATGATAATAATGGGGTCGCAGACCGACGAAAGCGTAATGATGGAGGGCAGCAAATGGCTCACCTGGTTTGGCATAGAGCACAATATGGTGGTAGCTTCTGCCCATCGCAACCCCGACAAAGTAAGAGAACTGATGGTAACGGCTCAGGCCAACGGATATGGCGTGATTATAGCCGCAGCTGGTATGGCCGCAGCCTTACCCGGCGTATGTTCGGCATACACATCGCTGCCAGTACTGGGTGTGCCGCTGGATGGTGGACTGCCAGGCGGCATAGACGCCCTGTATAGCATTGTGCAAATGCCCGCCGGACTGCCCGTAGGTACCCTGGCTGTAGGTAAGGCCGGCGCTCGCAACGCCGCAGCGCTGGCAGCAAGAATAATTGCCTTGAGCAATGCTGCCGTAGCGGCCAAAGTAGAAGAATTTAAAGCAAACGACTACAGAATTTAATGCGGAGATAACAACTGTCATAGATATTTGATGTTGACTCCGGGATACTTTAACCCCTATCGAAAATCAATATTGCCCGCCACCCAAAAAGTCGTTTAATTTGGCAGGCTATTTGTTACGTTTTTTATAACCCAAAAACACAACACTTTGACAGAAGCTATCATAAACTTAGAAACCGTAAACCCCATCGAGTTTTTCGGTATCAACAACAGTAAGTTCGACATACTGAAAAAGAGGTTTCCGTTGCTGAAACTGCTATCGCGCGGAACACAAATAAAAATAACCGGCCAGCCCGAAGAGGTAGCCGCTGCACAGGTGAAGATTGGCCAGGTAATACAATACCTGGAGCGCAATGGCCACTTATCTGAAAACTACTTTTCGCGCATACTGGGCGATGAAGAGCAGGGCGAACCGGTAACTGAAGACCCGGCCAACAACGACATTCTGGTGTTTGGCCCAAATGGTAAGGTGATAAGGGCAAAAACCCGAAACCAAAAGCTGATGGCGCAGGCTTCGGAGAAAAACGATATACTGTTTGCCATAGGGCCTGCGGGTACTGGTAAAACCTATACTGCTGTGGCGTTGGCTGTGCGCGCGTTGAAAAACAAAGCGGTACGCAAAATAATACTGACCCGCCCGGCGGTGGAGGCAGGCGAAAGCCTCGGTTTTTTGCCCGGCGACCTGAAAGAAAAAATAGACCCGTATCTGCGCCCGCTTTATGATGCGCTCGACGATATGATACCCAGCGACAAACTGAACTACTATATGGCCAACCGTATAATAGAAATAGCTCCGCTGGCCTATATGCGCGGCCGCACCCTGGATAATGCGTTTATAATACTGGACGAAGCCCAAAACTCGACCGACCTGCAGCTAAAAATGTTTCTGACGCGTATAGGCTCATCGGCAAAGGCCATAATTACCGGCGACCTGACACAGATAGACTTGCCGAAGAATCAGAAATCGGGTTTGTTTAAGGCTACGCGCATATTGAAAAATATAGAAGGCATAGCCCAGATAACCCTCGATGAGGCCGATGTAGTGCGCCACCGACTGGTAAAAATGATCATCCGCGCTTACGACAAAGATCTGGAACGCGACAAGGAACTGGAAGAAAAAAGAACAGGCAAAAAGGTAGAAGAGCAGGAACAATAGTATAGCAACTACCCTTTCCGATAATTTTAACTACCACGCCTCGCAGCCCGATTGCTGCGAGGCGTTTTTTTTGTGTGATTTTTGATTGATTATATCTGAACAGCAGATAAACCTGAATTGTATTTTAGAAATTCAAAAAAAAACAATACACCCAATAGCGGGGAGAATTGTGTGTGGGTATTAGTTAACGCAGAACACTATCGGCTTTTTCCTTCTGTTTTTGGGCATGGTATTTATATTTGCTGCACAATACCAAAAACCGTTATTATGAACAAAATTATAGTTGCTGCTTTTTTGTTGTTAGCGTGCAAGACAAGCCAGGCTCAAACCGTTCGTGCGCGAGATTTGGGTATACTATTCGAAGGAGCAACCGGCAAATACAATGCAATTACCGATGTGCATAATGTGCTTGTAGGCTACCAAACAAAAATTAAGGATAGCGGCGCTAAAGCGGTGCGTACCGGCGTAACAGTAATATTGCCCAACGGAAAATCGAACAAACCAACGCCTGCAGGCTGGTTTTGCCTAAATGGCGACGGTGAAATGACAGGCACTACAGTGATAGACGAATATGGTTTCAACTTTGGCGCCATAGGCATTACCAATACCAACAGCGTTGGCGTAGTGCGCGATGCCATTGGCGAATGGAACATAAAAAACTTTGCCACAAACGATATGCTTGATTTCTCGTTTGGATTGCCCGTGGTGGCCGAAACATACGATGGCATACTCAACGATATAAACGGACTGCACATAAGCAAAAAAGATGTTTTTGCGGCCCTCGGCAGCGCCCACTCCGGACCAATAGAGGAAGGCAATGTAGGCGGAGGCACAGGCATGGCCCTATTCTTGTTCAAGGGCGGTAGCGGCACATCGTCGCGCATAGTGCAGATAGACACTGCACGGTATACGGTTGGGGCTTTTGTGCAGGGCAATTTTGGCGGACGAAAAGACCTAATGATTGCCGGTATACCTATGGGGGCTGAACTAACAGAACTGATGCCTGTAGTTAATGCTCGCAAAAAAGACGGGTCGATAATTGTTGTAATAGCCACCGATGCACCTTTTCTGCCATCGCAACTAAAGTTGCTGGCCAAGCGCGCAACCATGGGCGTGGCGCGTACAGGGGGATTTGCACGCAACAGCTCGGGCGATATCTTTTTGGCTTTCTCAACAAAAGGGCCGATTGATAACAATAACAGTACTTTGCAAACCTGGCAGTCTATACCAAAGGAGCAACTCGATAAATTTTATATAGCCGTGGCGCAGGCAACCGAAGAAGCAATAATCAATGCAATGGTTGCCGCGAAAACTATGACTGGCTATAATGGCAACACTGTATATGCCCTACCCCACGCTCGGGTTAAGGAACTACTGAAGAAATACGGTCGCAAACAATAAACTGCCCTATCCTGTATGGCGTTTACAGCTTTTATCTGCAATGTACCAATGGAGTGGTATAGAGAGCGCTACTACAAGCGTAAGCAGCGTGAGCGATGTAAATGAACCACTACCGATAGTTTTTGTAGGCGCCACGTCGGTGGTTATCCGGTACACAATATTGCAGGCCCAGTGCACGCCAAGTGTATACCATAACGACCGGGTAACTACTAGCGGAATTGCCAGACTAATACCAGTAACCAACAAATAGACGAGGATAGCGGGTCCGTTTGTGAGCTTGTGTACATGATTGAGCACATATACCATCGCTGAAAAAATAATAAATGCCGTAGACGAATACTTTGGCGGCCAATGGGCATATATATACGCGCGTGTAACTATATCCTCTGCAAGCGAGGGAAGAAACACACCTGCTGCAAATATCGCTGCTTGCTTCAGCACGGCGGCGGCAGGCGGCACAGCAATTACTTGCTCCAAACCCAGAGCCAGCGATAGTGCAAACGACGAAAAATAAACAACCAGTCCAAGACCCAAACCTATCGCAAGGCGCCCTGCACCGCCCCTGCCCGGCGCAAGCCCCGTTTCCCGCAGCCCATCCCTACCCTGCAGCCGAGCCATAGTATAAGCTACGCAGGGAACAAGCGCCATGAGCCCAAGAAAAAGCGGTATGTTGTTTTGATAATATATAGCCGATTCGGCAAGCTGGTAAATGCCAAATAATACTACAAAACCCGTTACCGCTTTGATACTCATATACTTACAACAATTGCTAAAATGTATACCCTATATGCACAGTCGGAAAGATAGAAAATGAATTTGACTCGTAATTGTACCCCTTAAAATTAGGCTCTTTTATGGGTATATTGTAGTCTACACTGAACCATGGAGTTATGTACAAATTTTTAAATGCCGTGTTTTTGAAGAAGAAGAATCTATAGCCGGTATGTATACCTATGCTTACTATATGTTCGTCCAATTGCTGCCGGCTCTCTGTATGTTTAATATCACTGATGCCATAGCCACAGCCTATTCCAGCAAACCACGTTTCTTTTTTATTGAGTAACCGGTTGAGTTTTATACCGGCGCCTTTGGTGTATACTTCAAATCCTTTGTTGCCGGTATAACCTTCAGGTTGAGTTATAGCAAAAACTCCTATATCGCCACGCCAGTGGTTGTGCACTACTATACCGTGTAATGAACACCCTTTTAACGCATACGCTATAGGGTCTATTTCAACTTCAAATCTTGTTTTTCTTATGTCTTGCGCATTAACTGCGGTAATGCTCAGGGCGGCAATCGCCATAATTGTCAACTTTTTCATCTCTTTTTTTATTTTGTTAAAGGAGTTCCACTCCATGCCGGCAACAGCCAACACAGTTAGATAATTTTCATTATTTTTATTTCTATTTTTTGCTACACTAAACACCAAACTGTCGAAGATGATGATCGAGGTGTAGCCATGCTGCCCGCCCCCATTGCTTTGTAGTCAAGTATCCGAATGATGGATGCAACAATCTAAATTGATTACCCGGCTGTGCAAGTTTGCTCACAATACGCACAAATTCACTTTTCTGTTCGTCAAAATGCACATCATGTGCAGCCCCAAGTGTATCGTTTATGGCTGCGCCCTTCCTGTTTTTAGGTATTCGGGGCGCTACATACAAGGCCAGAAAACGCACCATGTATTCCTTTAAAGTGGGCGGTTGGTAGGGTTGATTTGCTGTAAGCAGTTGTGTATTAGCCCGGTTGCAGTGTAGTAGCATTTCTGTGGCGTTCATTTTTCCCCATTGTGCTTTGTGCGTTTTTTCCAACTGCAGCGCCCTGCTTGTTAAATCATCAGCAACTCCGCGCGTCAAAATATTCTTCTTCATAAGTGATAGCGTGGTTTTATTGTTCGGCCAATAGTTTCAACGCATTGTTCATTTTTATGAAATTGTCGCGGGTGTCGGCGCCTATTTTTTTCAGTATCGGGCCGCTTAGCAATCCGCTGAAATTTTCGCCTTGCGTCAGTTTCACCTGACTTTCGTTCAGTTGTTCTATTTCAAAATAATGATGTCCGTCAAAAATGCCCCTGAACCAAAGACTGCCCAACCAGTCGAAGTAAGCGTTCGGGCGCACAGTGAGCACAAGCGGCTTAAACACATAGGCTTTGCCTCCATTCCACATAGTGTTGGTTAGCCGTGCTCCTACCCTCAGCTCGCCTTCTATACTGTTTATAAAAGGGTTCCATGCGCCGTATGCCTTAAAGTTGGTAAGCGCCTGCCATACCCGTTCTTTCGGTGCATTGATGATAATTTCTGTTACTATTCTCTTGCTCATACAATTGTTATTTGTTGATGCAAAAGTAGATGGCGGTTTATGGGCCGCCATTAACAATTGTAAAGAAATTGGAAAACCGGATTAATTTCTTCGTTTTCTTATCCGGCTCATGGACACTGGCGTTATGCCCAGAAACGATGCAATAATATGGTGTGGAACACGCAACAGAAGGTCGCCGTGCTGCGCTTCAAATTTCCTGTAGCGTTCTTCGGGGCTGTCTAAAATAAAAGACGATAGCAACGCCTGGCCGTTTATAAATCGCTGTTCGGCTACTTTGCGAGCTAATAGATGCATTTTGGGTATTTCGTCGTATAGCCGCTCCAGCCGCGTATGGCTTATTACCAGCAAATCGCATTCTTCAATAGTCTCCAGTGTTTGTATACTCGGCGTTTGCCGCAGAAAACTATCGTAGCTGCTTGCAAACAAATGCTCTTTGAAAATAAAGCCGGTAATCTCTTCACCATCCTTGGTATAATAGAGCCGCACCAGACCTTTGAGTATAAAAAACAGTTCGCGGGCCACCTTGCCTTCCTCGGCAAGCTTAAACTTTTTGGGAACCTGCCTAAAGGAAAATGCACTTTCGATCAGCATTTTCTCGCTGCTCGTAAAACTAACTATAGGATTGACATACTTGTAAAAATCATCAAACATATCTACAATACGTTGCTCAGAAATTCAAAAAAACTATCTCAAACCCAATTTTCATCAGGCTTTTACAATTATTGTTTTATCTGCTTTAGCTACCATTTTACCCACAGATGTGCAAAAAGCTTCAAGCCCGTATTGCTGTAATACTGCTTTCACCTCTTCCAATCCTTGGGGATCAACAGCTATCAGCAAGCCGCCATTGGTCTGAGGGTCGGGCAGCAGGCTGAATGCCTGCATCACATCTACTCCGGCCTCAAAGGTTATTTTGGCGCTGTAGGCATTCCAGTTGCGGTAGGTGGCGTCGGGTACTATTCGCTGCGCCAGGTACTCTGCTACGCCCTCCATTTTGGGCAGGTTGTTGTAGTATATTTCTGCGCTTAGTCCGCTACCAGCCGCCATTTCTATCAGGTGCCCCGCAAGTCCAAAACCAGTTACGTCGGTCATTGCCGTCACTGCTTTCAGTTTGCCCAGGGCAGCGCCTACCTTGTTCAGCGTGGTCATTTGCGCTACCAGCGCGGCTGCATGTTCGTCTTTTAGCGCTCCGCGCTTTTGCGCCGTCGCCAGTATGCCCGTACCCAGGGGCTTGGTAAGCAGCAGCAAATCGCCCTCTGTTGCCGTGTTGTTTTGTTTAAGGTGGGCTATATCGCACAGTCCATTCACAGACAGCCCAAACACCGGCTCCAGCGAATCTATACTGTGTCCGCCCGCCAGCGGAATGCCCGCATCGGCGCACGTAGCGCGCGCGCCTTCCATTACCCTCCGCGCCAGCGAAGCCGGAAGTTTGTCTATGGGCCAGCCCAAAATAGCGAGCGCCATTACTGGGGCGCCGCCCATAGCGTACACATCGCTAATGGCATTGGCCGCAGCTATCCGTCCATAGTCGTAGGAGTCGTCTACTATGGGCATAAAAAAATCGGTGGTGGCTATCAGCGCCTTGCCGTTGCCTATGTCGTAGGCGGCAGCATCGTCGGCGCTGCTGTTGCCAACCAGCAGTTGCGGGTATTCCGGCGCTGCAATATCTGTTTTTAAGGCCTCTTCGAGCACAGCAGGCGAAATTTTACAGCCACAGCCTGCGCCTCGCGAATATTGGGTAAGTTTTATATCGTTTGGGTTATCCATTTTCATTGGTTTTTTCTACCAGCGCCCGGCTGTTGGCAACTGTATCTACGCCAGGGCAGGCAATATTTTTTCTATAATAAATTGGGTAAACAACAAAAGTTGCGCCTGCTGCCTTTGCCATTAAAAAAGCCTGCGCGGTTGCCACCGGGCAATACACATAGCGCAGGGCCCTTGCCAGCGCATTTTGCTGGTCGCGGGTTTTTATACCCCGTTCATAATATTTATCGTAATAGGCAAGCAATATGCGGAAGGCGGACCTGACATCGCCGGCATCCAGATAGCGAATAGCCTGCCGCGCCTGCTCGTTGCCCAGCCTTTTTTGTATTCTGGTTACTGCATCAATCAGCGCCGGAAGTTGAATTCGGCCATATTCATCCATAATGTGCTGCAACCTGCTATCGAAATCGATAAGCAGGTAATAAACTGGCGCCATGCGCATGCGCTGCCACAACCCACCGGGTATGTTTATACCGCCTATACGCTGACTTTCGTCTTCTACCCATATAGCTTCCCGGCTGCCATGATTCTGCACAACAGCAAACAATTCGGCAGCCAGGTCATTTTCAAATTGCTCCTGAGTTGGCTGTACCTTGTCTACCCCGCCAAATGCCGACCCTTTATGTCGGGCAATACCTTCCAGATCTATTACCGGCTTGCCCGCGCGGTGCAACTCCTGCAGTACCACGGTTTTACCCGAACCTGTGTATCCACCTAACACCTTTAACCTGTAGGGAATTTTAAATTGCTGCAACACCCAATTTCGATAAGCTTTATATCCGCCCTTGAGCGTAACCACCCTGAACCCGTATAGATTGAGCAACCAAGCCACCCCGCCGCTGCGCATACCCCCGCGCCAGCAGTGCACCAGTACTGTATTGTTTTTATCGCCGGCGGGTACCCATCCGTTGGCAGCGCGATCGGCCAGCAGGGCTTCTACCTCTTCCACCATTTTGCGCATCTTAGGGCCAAAATAGTCCAGGCCCTCTTTTATTGCCTGCTCCCTGCTTTGCTGTTTGTAGGCAGTGCCCACCACTTTGCGTTCCTCATCGGTAAATAAGGGCATGCTATAGGCGCCGGGTATATGGGCTTGCCGGTATTCGCCAGGCGAGCGCACATCGATAACAGGATAACGCTGCGCCCATGCCAAAAAATCATCTATCCGGAGTTGCTGCATGAAATAGTCCGGCCATTTTGAACCGCAATGGTAAAATTAGGAAATTACCCGACTATGCCCGCATTCAATTACCCGCTGCAATGAAAAAGCCCCAGACCTAAACAAGCCCGGGGCAAATCACCAAATCACACAAACCACTAACTATTTTAAGGAAGCAATACCTGATCAATTACATGTATCACTCCGTTTTTCTGATAAACGTCTTTTATAGTTATCATCGCCGTATGGCCGCCATGATCTTTTACCATCAGGTTCTTACCTTTTTGCATTATGGTCAATTCTTCTCCCTGCACTGTTTTCAGCATAGTTGAGCCTTTGCCCATTTTCACTTTTCCCATCAGCGCCTTTGCATCCATAGCGCCTGCTACCACATGGTAGGTGAGCACAGCGGTCAGCTTACCTTTATTTTCGGGCTTAAGCAGATTATCTACTGTGCCGGCCGGCAGCTTACCGAAAGCCGCATTGGTAGGTGCAAATACCGTAAACGGCCCAGCGCCCTGCAAGGTTTCTACAAGCCCCGCAGCCTTAACTGCTGCTACCAGCGTGGTGTGGTCTTTAGAGTTCACTGCGTTCTCTACAATGTTCTTGGTAGGATACATAGCCGCTCCGCCTACCATTACTGTGTTCTGGGCATAGGTATGGATGTTAGCCCCGGCTGCAAGCGCCAATGTCATTACTGGAATCAAAAAAATACGTTTCATACTTCTGGCGTTTTTGTTTGTTTTAATTGTTTTACACTATCATTTACGATGCCAGAGGAAGAGTAGATTTTATTGAAGCAAAAAACTTTTTCCTACCGCCCGGCATGCCAAAATGCAGCTACATTTACGGTATAACCTTACATTTGCGACCAAACATTTTCTACTTTTATCGGGGCATGCCCCAATTCTTCCGCAATATTTATGCAAGATCTGAGCGTTTTTTTTGAACAGGAGCATTTTATAGAAACCAAGGCGCCAAACGCCTACCAACCACTACAATGGGGCGCAAACATAGTATGCGCTACGCAAAAGTCGTTTCACTGGGGCGATGCCGACGTGGTGATTGTGGGCTGTGGCGACCGCAGAGGTCAAGACAGAAATGCGCCCTACAGTCACAGCGCCAATGCTGTGCGTGAGGAACTATATAAAATGTATTACTGGCACAGCGACATAAAAATTGCCGACCTGGGCAATTTACTACCGGGGGCAACAATGGGCGATACCCGTGCATCGCTGGTTACTGTACTTACAGAAATATATAATGCGGGCAAAATAGCGTTGATACTGGGCGGTAGCCACGACCTGACGCTGCAACAGTATGAAGTTTTTAAAAAGGCTGAAAAGATGGCCGTAGCATCGGTTGCCGATATGCTGATAGATCTGGACGAGGCCGAAGAAATAAACGCCGGCAGCTACCTGATGGACATGCTTACGGAAACGCCTAATTTCATAACACACTACAGCCACATTGCGTTCCAGAGCTACTACGCTCATCCGCAGATGTTGGAAACGCTGGATAAACTACGTTTCGATTTTTACAGACTAGGTAAGGTAAAGGAAAACATAGACGATATAGAACCAGTATTGAGAAGCAGCGATATGTTTAGCTTCGACCTATCGGCAGTACGTTATTGCGACGCACCTGCAAACATAGCCGGCTCACCCAACGGACTAACCGGAGAAGAAGCATGCCAACTGACGCGCTATGCCGGTATGAGCCAGCAACTCACTTCGTTTGGTATATACGGTTTTAACGAAGAACACGACAGCCATGGCATGACCGCTCGCTTGCTGTCGCAGATGATCTGGTATTTTATAGATGGCTACCTGTTATGCAAAACAGAGTCGCGCCTAACGGAACGCGATGAATTCATGGTTTTTCACGTAAAATTTACAGATAACGATACTGAATTTCTGAAAAGTAAGCGCACTAACCGCTGGTGGATGAAACTACCTAACCAGACTTTTGTGCCCTGCTCTTACAACGACTACCTACTGGCCAGCGGCGATGAACTACCAGAGCGCTGGCTGCGCGAGCAAGAAAGGCTGATGTAATACCATTTGGACATTAAAAATCGCCATGCTGGGATTGTTGCGACCCTCCGGGCGCAGCTAATAAATAATACATAACGCAACTACAAACCTGTAGCGCCTAACGGCGCAATGACATGCGCTGGCGGCGAATTTTAATCGATTTGGCATAATACTGCCTGAATATAAAAAAAACCTGCGAACCCCAAGAGGATTGCGCAGGTTTTTTATTAGGGAAATAATACAATATTTTAAAATCCGTCGCCATCTATCAAGTTGCCGAGGCCGCCAAGCACACTGCCTTCTTCCTTGCGTTTTGATCCGCTATAGGCAAGTATTCTGCTGGCCAGTCGGCTGATAGGCAGGGTTTGTATCCACACAGATCCCGGTCCGCGAAGCGTGGCAAAGAATACGCCCTCGCCGCCAAACAGTGTATTTTTAATACCGCCTACAAACTGAATATCGTATTGCACTGTACTCATAAACGCTACTATACAACCGGTATCTATTTTGAGTAACTGCCCCGGAGCTAACTCACGGCGCAACACATGGCCGCCTGCATGTACAAAAGCCATACCGTCGCCTTCCAGCTTTTCCATTATAAAACCCTCGCCGCCAAACAAACCGGTACCCAGTCTTTTCTGAAACTCAATACCAATTGCAACACCTTTGGCAGCGCACAAAAACGCATCTTTTTGGCAGATAACCTTACCGCCAAGACGTGCAAGATTCATAGGAATGATCTTACCGGGATAGGGCGATGCAAACGAAACTCTTTTCTTACCCATACCCACATTGGTGTACGAGGTCATAAACAGGCTCTCGCCCACCAGCAAGCGCTTACCCGCGCTAAACAACTTACTCATCAGTCCGCCCTGCTGCTGACTGCCATCGCCAAAAATGGTTTCCATTTGTATACCATCTTCCATCATCATAAAGGCGCCCGCCTCTGCCATTACGGTTTCGTTGGGGTCCAGTTCCACTTCCACATACTGCATTTCCTCCCCATATATCTGGTAGTCTATTTCATGGTTTTGCATAACTCTTGTGTTTTTTTGCGGCTAAAATTAAGGGATTTAGGCATTACTAAAAATGCCCATGTGCATAGATTTTATGTTAAATATAGAATCTGTCGCAAACTAATTTTGGAATTCACAGGCAATCTGGCCTCCCGGCGCAAATAGACCCACAAAATACAGCCTCGAAAAGAGCAATTTCTACTGAAATACGCTATTTTTAATGTTTAAAATTCGGATGTTATGAATTCAAAAAGTACTTTTTCAGCTATTCACACTGGTTGTCATTTTCTTAACTGGTCAAAGCAGCTTTTACTGATAGTTGTGCTATTGATAACCAATCAGTTAGCGGGTTATGCTACTGCCTGGACAACTTCGGTTGCCGGACCTGTAAACAGTTTATCAAACTGGACAGATGGCGCCACCTCTCCAACCACGTTTACCACACCCGGCGATACCTGGGCGGTAACCATGAGCATGACTCTTCCTGCATCGGTAGTTTGGACAATTGGCACACCGTCTACGTCGCCGGCTACCCTATATTTCGAGAGTGGCGGAACAATAACTATGAGCGGGGCGGGCAGTACCTTTACCATGAATGTATATGGCGACATGGTGTTCAATGGGGGTACGCTATCGCTGGGCGGCGCAGGCACCACCTGCAACGTTACTACCAACGGGAATGTTATAATGAATACGGGTACAATAAGCTCGGTTGCAAGCAGTACTCACCTTTATATGAATACCTATGGCAATTTTACTATAAATGGCGGCACGGTTACCACAACTGGCGCGAGCAGTTGGCTGATATTGAATACGCACGGAAACTTTGCAATGACCGGAGGCTCCTGCAATGCCGGTGGTGCAAGTGGAATTATTACCAACAACATCTTTGGCAATTGCAGCCTTTCCGGTCCGGCGACTATGGTGAACACGGGAGCAGGCTGCACAAACAATGTTCATCTGGCATTACACAGAAGCGCCGGAACTATGCTGGTAAACAACACGACAACGGGATCATGGTCAGGCACAAACATATTTGTTGACAGTAATTGCATAGCCCGATTGAATGGCGATTTCAGCACTACTACTGGTTCGTCAGCTTATGGCCTAACCGTAAATGGCGTATTAGAGTGCCCTGCGTCATACTTTGTAAACGGTACGCGTAAATTTGCACTCAATGCTTCTGGAAAACTGACTGTGGGTCATGCTACCGGCATAAACGGAGCGATAATAACAACTGGTACGCGAACATTCAATGACACTGCCAACTACGAGTTCAATGGAACGGCGCCCCAGGTAACCGGCTCGTATCTTCCTGTTTCATTGGCAGCCCCCGACACAATTACTATAAATAATCCAGCGGGAGTCAGCCTCTCCGCATCAACCGCAACAACAGGTACGCTATTTTTTACAGCCGGCATATTGCACACTGGCCCCTATACAATAACACTGCCAGATGCCCTTAGTGCAGTTGTAGGCGCGGGCCCAACAAGCTATGTACATGGTACTTTGCAAAAAACAATTGCTGGAGCTTTTGCCTTAAACTATGAGGTAGGCGACGCCAATTATTGCCCTATGAAACTCTCGTTGAGTTCTATGGGCGTGGGCGGCATGCTGGGCGTAACCTCTACCAATGGCATGCATCCGGCTGTGGGTACGTCGGGTATATCCACATCATTCATTGCCAACCACTACTGGACAATAACTAATATTGGGGCTTCAGGACCAACCGACATAACGCCCACTGCAACTTACAATGCGGTTGATATTATTGGCGGAACCAACGTGGATTTCGTGACACAAAAATACTCAGGGCCTTCCTGGCTCACCTCTTCGTTGGTGAGTAGAAATACATCTACGCCCTATACCTCGGCGCCCGTAACAAGTATTGCGACAGCCTCCATAGCCGGCGACTATATTTTCGGAAATACCGACTGCGGCACAGCGCCCATTACCGGCATAACCACAGTATGCGTAGGTAGTACCACCACACTAAGCGATGCCACGCCCGGCGGAGTATGGGTTAGCGCTTCAACTGGCATAGCCACAATTACAAGCGGCGGTGTTGTATCGGGCGTTGCTCCCGGCTCAAGCGTTATCTCTTATACTGCCTTGGGCTGCACCGTTACTACGGTGGTAACTGTCAATCCGCTACCTAATGCCGGGTCTATAACCGGACCAAGCACTGTATGCGAAGGACGCACTTATTCCTTTACCGATCCGGCTACCGGCGGAACATGGACAAGTAGCAACACTGCAATTGCCACTGTAGGTATAGCTGGCGATGTTACAGGGGTAGCTGCAGGAACCGCTGTGATATCTTATGCTGTAACCAACAGTTGTGGTACGGCTACGGCGGTGCGTACAGTCACAGTTATAACCGCCATTGCTTGCGCTCTGCAAAGCGCGCAACCCATTACCCAAAACAATACTGGAACAATATCACTGTATCCCAATCCTGGTTTCGGTATTTTTACTGTATCCGTTTCAGCATCCGAAGCCAAAATATTCAATATGACAATTACCAATATTTTGGGTCAGAAAGTCAAAGAATTCCAATTGGTCGCCAATCAACCAATTGAATTGAATACTGGATTAACCCCAGGAATCTACCATTTATCAACAACCGATGGGACGCAACGAATTCAAACCACGTTTGTAGTAAGATAGATTTCACGAAATACATTTATCACAACGCCGCCAGCAAGTAGCTGGCGGCGTTCGTTTACGGCTGTTTGTCATAAAAACGCCACTTTAGCGCCGGATGATTTCTGTCAGCGACCGAAATTTGAAAGCCATATACTTTGCATGAAATTTCAGTTTATGTCGTTTTATAATCTTGCTGTAAAATACAATGTACCGGTACCCCGCTACACCAGCTACCCTACTGTGCCCAACTGGAAAGAAAATCTGGATGTTGACAATTATAAAAGTGTTTTCCGCAAGAGGTTCAGTATCGAGAACAAGACAAATGGTATAAGCCTGTATATACACCTGCCCTTTTGCGAATCGCTTTGCACCTATTGCGGATGCAACAAAAAGATTACCGCCAACCACGGCGTAGAGGAAGAATATATAAATGCCATAATTAAAGAATGGACCCTCTACCTAAGCCTTATGGATGCAAAGCCAGTAATAAAGGAATTACACCTTGGCGGTGGTACGCCTACTTTTTTCTCGCCGCAAAATCTGGAACGTTTGCTGAATGCCTTATTTAGTGAGGCCATCATTCATCCCGATCGCGAATTTAGCTTTGAGGGCCACCCAAACAATACCGGCAAAGAACACCTGCAAACGCTGTATAATCTTGGGTTTCGGAGGTTGAGCCTCGGGGTGCAGGACAACGACCCGGAGGTGCAGCGCATCATCAATCGTATACAGCCTATAGAAAATGTTCGCCGGGTTACGGAGTGGGCGCGCGCCATTGGCTACACTTCGGTAAATTATGACCTTATTTATGGACTGCCTCTCCAAACTGCCGAAAGCATTGCTAAAACAATTGCAGAAGTAATAACCCTGCGCCCAGACCGTATAGCCTTTTACAGCTATGCACACGTGCCATGGACCAGCAAGGGGCAGCGGCTTTTTGACGAAAACGACCTGCTACCGCCTAATGAGAAACTGAAACTATACCAAACCGGCCGTGAGTTGTTTTTGGCCAATGGCTACAACGACATAGGCATGGATCATTTTTCGCTGCCCGGCGACGATCTTTACCTTGCCTCTACAAAAGGCAGGCTGCACAGAAACTTTATGGGATATACTACCCAAAATACAAGTATTTTGATAGGCTTGGGGGTGTCGAGTATTAGCTGCACCGGAAATAGCTTTGCCCAAAATGCAAAAACAATACACGATTACTACAGCCACCTTCATAAAAACGAACTGCCAATAGAAAAAGGCTATTTTCTCACCGAAGAAGATATCAGGTTTGGTCAATACATTCTCGACCTCAGCTGTAGGGGAATTACAACAATACACCCCACCGACCGCGACACCTTAGCCACCTATTGCCAACCCGAACTAAAACGCCTGTGGACCGACGGCCTCGTAATATTGAGCGGGAATACCATACAAATCACGGCCACCGGACGAAATTTTATTCGTAATATCTGCGCTGCATTAGACTTGTATTTGCATAAAAACAAGCCAACAACCGAGAAACGAGTGTTCAGTTCGGCTGTATAGAAAATCAGCACACCAACTAATACCGTTTGGACATTAAAAATCGCCATGCGGGGATTGTTGCGACCCTACGGGGCGCAGCCTATAAATAATACATTTCTCAACTACAAACCTGTAGCGCCTAACGGCGCAATGACATCCTTTGGCGCCGAATTTTAATCGATTTGGTATTACCCCATAGAAAATACTCCCGACTATGGACTATCTACTAAGGACTATGGACTAAAAAACCGACTACGGACTATCTACTAAAGAACATCTACTAAAAAAACCAACTCTCGACCATGGACTATCTACTAAAGACTATCTACTAAAAAACTACTCTTTCATCCTACCAATTGCTGTAAGTAATGGGCCGGTCATAAGCGTGGTTACTAATGCCATAATCACCATTATGGCAAATATCTCGGGGGTGAGGATACCGAGGTCGTAGCCTATGTTTAGCGCTATAAGTTCCATTAGTCCGCGAGTGTTCATGAGGGCGCCTATACCGAGCGCGTCCTTCCACGACCGCCCCACCAGCCGGGCAGCAATGGCGCTACCGCCAAACTTCCCCGCAATTGCTACTGCCACCACAATGCCGCACAGCGCCCACAAAGCAGGTTGATTTAACAATCCAATCTGGGTGCGCAAACCTGTAAACACAAAAAATATGGGTAGGAAAAGCAATAGGCTTACATCTTCCAGCTTACCGGTTACAGAATGTTTGAAATTGAAATCGGCTGGCATAATTACGCCCGCCATAAATGCGCCAAACAGAACATGTATGCCTATCAACTCCGCGATATATGCCGACCCGAGCAAAACAACAAAAACCACTGCTATTATTGCCTTGTCGGTCTTTTGCTTGTTGCCATAGGTAATGCACAGCCGGGCCAATAATGGCCTTACAGCATACAGCATAATACCTACATATACCACCGACAAGCCAATGGTTACCAACACGCCGGTTGCGCTGCCTGCTTTAGCAATAGCTATTACCACAGGCAGTATGCACCATGCTGTTATGTCGTCGGCGGCGGCGCAGGTGAGCGCCAGCGCTCCAAGCGGCGTTTTGGTTATGCCCCGCTCTTGCATAATGCGCGCCAGCACCGGGAAAGCAGTAATACTCATAGCAATACCCATAAACAATGCAAACGACAAAAAACTGATATTTGCCGGCGCATATTGTTCGTAGATAAAGAAGGCAAGACTCATGCCTAAAAAATAAGGGAAAACAATGCTGGCGTGGCTTACCACCAGCGCATCTTGCGCTCTTTTTTTCAGGATGGTAACATCGAGCTCCATACCTATAATGAACATAAAGAACACTAAGCCCACCTGACTAAAAAACTGCAGCGTTTTTAAGGAATCTATGGGAAAAAGAAAAGCCGACACCTGAGGAAACACCATACCAAACAAAGAGGGCCCTAAGAATATACCAGCAAAAATTTCGCCGATAACCGATGGTTGCCCCACCTTTTGTGCAATAAACCCAAAAACTCTGGAAACTATGAGAATGGAAATGATTTGCAAAAACAATATGCTGACAGGATGATGCATATTCTCAAAAACCTCGGCAAACATCCCGTTAATTGGCGTAGCGGCCATCTTTTGCGCGGCCGACTGATATGCCTTTGATATGGGCGGAATAGATGCATGTAAATGCTTCCCCTGCTCCAATATCAGCCACATTAATGAGGCAAAAAGCGCAAGGGTAACAACGTAGATGATAGCTTTCCGGTTCATGGTGTGAAATTAGGCAAAACACCAGTTGATAAGAATGTTTTGAATACAATTCCATCACAGCGCCCGCCTAATACTTCAGTAAATCTCCAACGCACAGATACAAGCCACGAGAAGTAAGCAGTAATGATGTGCCACTAAATACTAAGCAGGAGTGGATAGTATATTGAGCAGATACAAAAAGGGAGATAGGTTCAAGCCTGCCGACTCATTTAATTCTCTGAAATTTGTCACGTCCTCAAAATTAGCGGGATCTACAGATTTGAATCCCATCGACCAGTCTTCAAAAAACCGCTGTACTATTGGGCCTTCTTTTAATATCATAAAAAATTCGTGCCTACTGTCTTTTGATATAGTATTAGCTAAATCTTTTACTACCTGCTCCTCTCCTTCAATAAGTTGAATGAATTTGCCGGTAAAAAAAACAGCATTCCGGTAACGCCCAAAGTCTTGTTCTTTGTCTGCGACTGTATCAGCAATTCTTTTAATTCCAGATCAGTAAAATCGGCAGTAGCATAGCTACTATAAAGAATATAGTACATATAGTTAAAGGTATGCAGTAACTATCAAACAAAACGGTGTGTTTTGTTAAAAAGCAACTTAAGCTGCAAACTAAAGCAATTACAAAAAAAACAAGTCACTTCCACACTTTTACTTCTTACCATGTTGTCCTTTCCACGTCTTATAATAATCGTCGCGAATATCGTTGATAACATTAAAAATGCTGCCTGCCCAGAAATTCCGCAAACCAAAACCCTTTGGCTTACCCGACAACCGCTCATGAAGCAATACTTCTTTTGTAGTCATGTTTATGGCCACAAAATGTATTATTGCTTTCTCAGCATTCTTATTGAAACACTCAACAAGAAATAAAACACCGATACCTTTTTTGTCGCCCGTGTTATATGTTTTTACAAAGCCGGCTATATCCTCGTTCTTATAGTTGGGGGTAAAATTGCTTTCTATTGACTCTAAGGATGTAGACGCATTGATTTTCATAATCATATCGATATCATACACAATATCCTCCTTACGCAGCATGGCGCCGATGTCGTATTTTTTCTGTTCGTGAATGATCACATTATTCCATGCCGGGAAAAACCTATTCCTGATATCCGATGCGCTTTGCCCTCCTGCTTCTTTAAACTGGGTGAAGTCGCCAATCATTTTCGCATGCGAAAAATCCAACCCAAGCCAGGTTACCAGCACATCGCTACGCTTAAACAAATCCTCTACTTTTTGCGCAGCAGCCGTTAATACCACACAAATTGATGCAATAACTAAAACCAACTTTTTCATAGTAAAATGTTTGAACGTTAAAGATAATCCGACAGTATTATGCAAAGATAAAATCTTGAATTCCAGTTATCAAAAACATAATAGGGTTTGCTTTCGCTAACTATTGGCCTATCAATGATTTCAATTTTTTGTTTATTAACGCACGTTCGTTTACAGAAGCTACATCGCGCTCTAAAGCCATTCTGTAGTATTTAATTGCTTTTACGCTTTCTTTTTCCTTTTTATAGAAATCGCCTAATACCATGTAAGTTAAATAACAGTCGGGATTGTCGCTAATAAACATTTGTATCTCTGCATCTTTCAATGCCACTGGCGCCCCCATCATAACATGTTTTTTTATCAGCTCTTTTATTTTCTTATAATGTTCATATCGGTTAAAATCGTTTGTTGCTACAAAACTATCTGCAGGTATTGTTAGCGAGTCTATGGTTAATGTGTTTACATGAGCAAAAGCAGCGCTGATATTATAACACACAAAAGCCCCCAACTGATAGGGAGGCGTAGATACCCACATATTTCGTTCGCCTGGCTTAAATATTACTGCATGGTGTGCAATCAACTGGTTTAATGACTTTGGATTGCCCATGCCGATATTCTTACCATTAACACCTTGCCTGTTTCTAAGAATAGCGGCGGCTTTTAAGTAATCGATAGGTTGAGTAGCCGAAAGCAATTCATTAACCCTATCGAACCGGTATTTCGAATCACTGTTCTGTATGTTGTTCAGGTTTACCGAATCTTTCATAAATATTTCGCCCTGATAATGATTCGCGCAAACCAGTGTACTATTGCTACTCTCGTACACATCCCACTTCAAAGGCGACTTTTCGATGATTATTGCTTTATCGTCGGCAGCCGAGCCAATCAGTAATGATTCTGATACAAATGTTTCCTTAGCTTTTGCAATGGCAATTGCTTCGTCTTTGTTCTTTGCATACTGCAAAATTTCGCGGGCTAATATAGATATAGGGTCTTTAGCGCCCATCGGCAAGTCCGACTTTGAAGCATTGAGTGTAACCGTTACCCCCATTTCGTTCATACCCGATACCACGCCCGTTAGCCCGGCCCACGAATAACTGGCGAATTTGTATCCCGTCGTTGGCTTTACAAACACAATCATTTTCTCCTTCGCAAATTCCTCGCCCATGTAAAAATCAAAATTGCGACCAATTAGCAGGCTGCCGTCCTTCGAACTTTCCTTATTAACGGCAAACGAGGTGCAACCCACCATATTAAAATCATTGAGCGCATGGCCTATGTCGTGCGCGCCATGGTAATAAAGTATGCGGTAGTATTTCGGTCCTACATAATCGTACTTGTCGGCAAACGACTGCGATACGCCATATATTTCCTGAAGGTTTTCTTCCGGTATATTTTTATAAATATCGCGATTGAACCAGGCAATAAACAACTTTAATACTTGCTGGTAAAACCGATTGGGCACTAACTCATTTATTTGATTTACAAACACTTCCTCTTGTCGTTGTATGAGTTCCTTAGCGAGCACCCCATATATTAAGCCCCTTTCGTAAGGAGCGCCTTCCAGATACATTTCCCAAATACCGTACTTGTTCTTGCGTAACCAACAGTTGTTTACCGCATAGCTATCCGGCCCGGTTTGCTTGCGCACATAGTTGGCAGTAGTGAGCTTTTTATCCACCTTAGGGTCGGGTATGCTAACTCGCCACCACAAAAGCAATAATGCCACTGTTAACAGACCAATTGCGGTAAGAAGTGTTATAAATAGTATACGCATTATTTTTTTCAGCAATCGCATGAGGCAGTATTTGTAGGAATGAGCGCAAAATTAGACAATTAATAATACCCGTCTGGTAACAACAAAAAGCCAAATAAAAACAAAATAGGTGACGGAAAAACATAATTTTGAACCATTAAAACATCCTTTGGCCACATTACTTATGATTCCATCAGAAGATTTAGAACGATTGCCGCTGGCTGAAATACATCAATTTCAGGCACAGGAGCTGAAAAAAGCGCTGAAATATGCAATCGCCAAGTCGCCTTATTATAGGAGAACCTTCCAAAACCTAAATTTAGACATCAACGCAATTAATAATATTGCCGACCTGAGCAAGCTGCCATTTACAACTAAAGACGACCTGCTGCAATGCAACAACGATTTTTTGTGTGTGCCGCAATCTATGATTATTGATTATGTTACCACTTCTGGCACGCTGGGCAGCCCGGTTACTATTGCGCTCACAGATAAAGACCTCGACAGACTTGCGAAAAACGAGTGCAATTCCTTTAAAATCACTGGCGGCTCTCGCGAGGATATTTACCAACTGATGACCACCATCGACCGGCAATTCATGGCGGGCATGGCCTATTTTTTGGGCGCGCGTCGCTTGGGCGCAGGTATAATTCGTGTGGGCAATGGCATTCCCGAGCTACAGTGGAACACCATAATGCGCATTAAGCCTACTACTATCATTTGCGTGCCGTCATTTATACTTAAGCTGATTGAATATGCCGACAATAACAACATTGACTACCGCAAAAGCAGCATAAAGAAAGCTATATGTATAGGTGAATCGCTCCGGAACGACGATTTCAGTCTGAACACACTTGGAGAGAAGATAAAAGGACTGTGGGATATTTCCTTATTTTCTACCTATGCTTCTAGCGAAATGGGCGCAGCATTTACAGAATGCCATGCAGGCAAAGGCGGGCATTTGCAACCTAATCTGGTGATAACCGAAGTTATTGACGATAACGACCAAAAGGTCGCCGAAGGCGAACTGGGCGAGCTAGTAATCACTACGCTGGGTATAGAGGGTATGCCGCTAATCAGGTTCAAAACCGGCGACCTTTGCAGGTTTCACTACTCGGCTTGCAGTTGCGGCCGCAACACCCCACGCATTAGCCCTGTTCTGGGCCGAAAAAAACAGATGATCAAGTACAAAGGCACTACATTATACCCCGGTTCGTTGTACGATATTCTCGATTCTATAGACGAGGTAAAAAACTACCAGGTAGAAATATATACCAACGAAATAGGCACTGACGAGATATTGGTGCGTATAGGCTGCCTGAATGTAACGGAGCGGCTGGAAAAAGAAATAAAAGATCATTTCAGAGCAAGACTGCGCGTAGCCCCCACTATTAGATTCGAGCATCCGGATTCGTTGCAAAAACTACTGTTCCCCGAAATGGTGCGCAAGCCGTTAAAGTTTATAGATAAGCGCAGCTAAATGCACACTAATCAAATTTAGTTTTATAAAACAATGTACTTTTGACCATACCAGTAGGCGCACGGCAGTAGCATTGCTTTTTTCGCCTCCGGTTAAACATAGCGTGCCTTTACTATATTACTATTCGCAAAAAGCGATTTCATGAAAAAGAAAGAACTTCCACAAGACGAGTCAGCGCTGATAGGGGTAACCCGGGAGGTTTGCTATGTTAAAGATGAGGATGGCAAATACACCACCGATCTGAGCACTGGCTGGAACGTAAAAAAAGAAGCCCTGGACAATGCATGGGACGATATAAAAGACCGGATTGAAGCTGCGCGCAAAGCAGTGGCAGACGGCACCCAAAGCCCCATCGGCTATTTTATGGAAATGAAACTCATGGACTTGAAACTACTGGCCGATTATACCGGTTTTTGGCAGTTTACCATAAAGCGCCACATGAAACCATCGGTATTCCGATCGCTGAGCGAAAAGCAGCTTGAACGCTACGCAAAGGCATTCGACATACCGGCGGCTGATATTAAAAACTTCAAAGGATAATAAGTGGGAAAAGAATATAAACATTTACAAACAGCGCATTGCGAAAACGGAGTAGCCACAGGGCTGTTGCGGTATCATGGTTTAGAGTTTATGACCGAGCCGCTGGTTTTCGGTATGGGCTCAGGACTTTTTTATATTCATCTTCCGTTCATAAAAATAAGCGGCGGCCCGGGCATATCCTATCGCACCCTACCGGGTTGGATTTTTAAGCGCGCCAGCAAATCGCTTGGCGTTGATATAACGCGCAAAAAATTTGGAAACGAGGCCGAAGCGCAGCGTTTTCTCGATAATAAAATTGCGGAAGGCGTACCAGTGGGTTGTCAGGTAGGCGTTTTCAACCTACCCTACTTCCCTCCCGAGTATCGCTTTCATTTCAACGCACATAATATTATTGTATATGGCAAGCAGGGCGACCAATACCTTGTGAGCGACCCAACCCTGGAAAAAGTAACTACCCTCAGCGAAGCCGACATGAATAAAGTTAGGTTTGCCAAGGGCCCATTGGCGCCTAAAGGACAGATATACTACCCTGAGCGCGTACAACCTGTAAGCGCCGAGACCATTAGGAAGAGTATTGCCAAGGGAATAAAGCGCAATTCGAGCGATATGATCAACATACCCGGTCCGTTTGCAGGGGTATCAGGCATAAACTATACGGCAAGACAAATACTGAAATGGCAGGAAAAATTCAGGCCGCGAAAAGCAGGTTTGTACTTGGGGCAAATTGTACGCATGCAAGAAGAAATTGGTACGGGCGGCGGCGGTTTCAGGTTTTTATATGCCGCGTTTCTGGAAGAAGCTGCCGCGATACTTAACAACGATCGCCTTGCTACAATATCTGAAGATTTTACTAAAGCAGGCGATTTATGGCGCCAAAGCGCCGTGCAGATGGGCAGAATATACAAAGGTCGCACCAACAGCGACCGCAAGGAATTTGAAATATCGGCAATTTTACTCCACGAAATTGCTGCAATAGAAAAAAAGGCTTTTACTGAGCTGAACAAAATGAAGTTATAATCAGCGTCCATATACGTACTCAAAGCCTTATAAAAATACACTCCAAAATGAAACGTGTTTTAGTAATATACTATACCCAGACCGGCCAGCTCAATCGCGCTTTGCGCGCTACCCTTGCCCCTCTGGAAAACCAGCCAGATGTTTCCATTCATTACGAACTACTGAAACCCACTACACCGTTTCCTTATCCGTGGAGCTATGTAAAATTTTTCGACACATTTCCGGAAACAGTGCAAGGAATACCGTGTCAACTTGAACCTACAACAATTACAGAAAACAATGAATTCGATATGATTATTGTTGGGTATCAACCTTGGTTCTTATCTGTTTGTATACCTGTAAATTCGTTCCTGAAGTCGGATCTTGCTAAGAAGCTGATGAAAAATAAGCCGGTGGTAACGGTAATAGCCTGTCGTAATATGTGGCTGAATGCGCAGGAAAAAATGAAACGACAGTTGCTAGAACTGAAAGCCAATCTGGTAGGCAACATAACGTTTGTAGATAAGGCTGCAAATTTGGTTAGTTTGGTAACCGTATTGGCTTTTGTACTGAAAGGAGTGCAAACAAAGTATCTCGGCATTTTCCCTAAATATGGCGTTGCAGAGACTGACCTGCAGAATGCAGCCCCAAAATATGGCGCAACATTATTGAAACACCTGAAGTCGGGCGATTATAACGGCATGCAACCAGCGCTAAACGCCTCTGGCGCAGTAACAGTAAAAGCAAACCTGATGCTGATGGAAGGGCGTGGAGCAGTTATGTTTCCGCTTTATGCCAATTACATCTCCAAAAAAGGATCGGCTGCAAGTAAAGATCGCCAAACTAGAGTGAAAGTATTTGGCATTGTATTACCAACTGCCATATTAATACTGTCGCCTATTATCACGGTAGCTTCCCGTTTGGCGCCTTTGCTATTACCCAAACGCATGAAAAAAGAAATAGACTACTGGTCGCAAAACACGTTGCGATAAGCATAAATACACAGATAAGTTAACTTCAATACCCACAGATAAAGTACAATTCGGAAGCTACTTTCTTTTTAGTTGTATAATTGCTTTATTTTTACCCTCTAATTTGCTTTAAAACACGTCGGTAACGTTGTTTTTTGAAGATACATAGCACGAAATGAGTAAAAACATATACATTAATAAAATCTCTAAATTCCTACCCGGCGAACCGGTTAGTAACGACGAGATGGAGCAATATCTTGGTTTTGTAGGCGGCGACATGAAGTCGAAATCTAAAGCCATCGTGCTGCGCAACAACAAAATAAAAACCCGCTACTACGCACTCGATAAGAATAGCCAAAGCACCTACAACAATGCGGAACTGACTGCCATGGCTATACGCGGACTTGAGTCGGACGAATTCAGTATCAATGATATAGAACTACTTACTTGCGGCACTACTTCGGCCGATCAGCTGCTGCCCGGCCACGCATCAATGGTACATGGCCATCTGAAACAAAAACCAGTAGAAGCCATTTCGTTTTCAGGTTCGTGCTGCGCTGGCATGAATGCGCTTAAGTATGCTTATATGTCGGTAATGGCTGGCTTCACGAAAAATGCCGTTGTTACTGGGTCTGAAAAAATATCGCAGTGGCTTTTGGCAAACAACTATAAGGAGGAAGCGGGGCAGATAAAAGCCGTTGAGAAAAATCCGATACTTGCTTTCGAAAAAGATTTTTTAAGATGGATGCTTTCTGATGGAGCAGCGGCAACGCTTATCTCCGATGAGCCCAACAAAGAAGGCTTGTCGCTGCAAATAGAATGGATTGAGATTTGCTCATTTGCCAATGAAATGGAGACCTGTATGTACACCGGCGGCGAGAAAATGCCCGATGGCGAAATAAAGGGTTGGGCCTACTTCGACCAGAGCGATTGGCTCAATAAATCGTTGTTTTCGCTAAGGCAAGATGTGAAATTGCTGGACAACAACATTGCTCGCCTGGGTACAATAAAATACCTGGAATTATTGGCTAAGTACGACGTAGACCCACAAAGCATCGACTGGTTTCTGCCACATATTTCGTCTGAGTATTTCCGGTCTAAAGTCGACGATGAAATGCGTTTGGCGGGTGTGCAGCTGCCGCAAGACAAATGGTTTGTCAATCTCACCCGTGTGGGTAATGTTGGCTCAGCCTCCATTTTCTTGGCGCTCGAAGAACTGCTCTATTCCGGCAAACTACAAAAGGGACAAAAAATATATCTGTCGGTACCAGAAAGCGCAAGATTTTCATATGCCAATGCATTACTAACGGTCGTGTAACGCAAACATCATATAATTATCAACAGTGTTTGCGCCTGCTATCTCGACATAACAGGCGTAAATTATTTTTAAGGAATAACAATACCAAATAGTAATATCCGTAGCCATAATGCCCGCAGAAACAGCAATAGAAGTTGTAAGACTATATAAGCAATACAAAGGCTCTGGCGAGGCTGCGGTAAACCATATATCGTTTTCAATACCATCGGGCAGTATTTTTGGTTTGCTTGGCCCTAACGGGGCAGGTAAAACCACCACAATATCTATGCTTTGCGGACTGCTGGCGCCCACAAGCGGAACCGCTACTATACTTGGCCTAAAGCTGAAAGACAACCTGAAGCTGATAAAACAACAAATAGGAGTTGTGCCTCAGGAGATAGCGCTCTACCCCACCCTGACTGCCTACGAAAATCTGCGATACATTGGCAATATGTACGGACTAAAAGGGCAAAACCTGAAGGAAGAGATCATGCGCCATCTGGAAATAGTTGGGCTGTCGGCACATGCCGATGCGCGGGTCGAGACTTTTTCGGGAGGTATGAAACGCAGAATAAACCTTGTGGCGGGCATTCTGCACAACCCCAAAATTTTATTTCTGGACGAACCAACGGTAGGCGTAGATGTACAATCGCGCAACCTGATAACTGAACATCTGCACTTGATAAACAAGAGAGGTTGCACCATCATTTACACATCGCATCTGATGGAAGAAGCTGAGAAGTTATGCACCGATATTGCGGTAATAGACAATGGAGCCATTATTGCCATGGGTAAACCGCAACAACTTATAGAAGACCACCATACTAACAACTTAGAGCAACTATTTTTGAAACTGACTGGTAAAACCCTGCGAGATTAGTGCTTAGACTATTAGCGACCATACGAAAAGAGCTGATTATCCTTGTCCGCGACAAGGGAGGGCTTGCTGTCATGTTTTTGATGCCCATGATGCTTATTACCATTATGGCGCTGATTCAGGATGCACCCTTCAAAGACTATCAGGAAATGAAAATACCGCTGGCGCTTGTTAACCATGATAAGGGTAAACTGGGCAAAAGCATTGAAGCCGGACTTAGAGAATCGAAAATATTTGCCATAAATAGCAAAGATTTTTCTGAGCAGGAACTTAAACAGAAAGTAAAGGGTGGCGACTATGAAATTGGTATACTTATACCCGAACAAGCAACGCAGCGTCTGGAAGATCGTGTCAACGATTTTGTTGGTAAAAAACTATCAGCAGTTGGTATGGGCGGCGCGGCATTATCGCTCAATGACAAAGTAGATAGCGCTATTGACCTGAAAGTTGTTTTTGCACCTACCACCAAGAAATCATTCAAGGCCTCAATAATGGGCTCGCTAAAGCAATCGGCATCCAAACTGGAAACACAAACGCTTTTGGCTGTGTTCAGTCAGCAACTGAACCGCGATACCGGCGCGAAGAAAGAACAACCGCCTATGGCCGATTTCATAGAGTTCAAGGAACTGAACGCTATAGAAACGCCCAAGGAAGCGCTCCAACTCAACTCAGTGCAGCATAATGTGCCGGCATGGACGATTTTTGGCATGTTTTTTATCGTTATTTCCCTTGCCGGAAGTATTATCAAGGAACGTGAAAGCGGTAGCTATACGCGCCTGCTCACCATGCCCGGCAACTACCTTACCATTATGGCAGGCAAAATATCCTCCTATCTGTTGGTTTGCCTGATACAGTGCGTGCTGATGTTGCTTGTTGGTATTTACCTGCTACCCCACCTTGGCTTACCAAGGCTTATTATTGGCAACAATATACCGGCCATTGGCATTATTGCCGCCAGCGCAGGCCTTGCGGCTACAGGCTATGGCATAATGGTGGGCTCGTTGTTCACCTCGCAACAGCAATCTTCTACTTTTGGCGCAGTTTCGGTGGTTATTCTTGCGGCGCTTGGCGGCATTTGGGTGCCCGTTTACGTTATGCCCGAGGCTATTCGTATGTTTGCCGGGTTTTCGCCGCTTTATTGGGCGCTAACTGCATTTCACAAGATATTTTTAGGTGATGGCGATATAAAAAGTATACTACCTTATGCTGCAAAGCTGGTCGCATTTTTTGTAGCGACGGTTGGCATATCCTTTTTTTACAATAAAACACATACCAGATAACCACCACATTATTGAAACCGACAACCTACATATTAGCAGACAACATCATTTCCCCGCTTGGTTTCACAACCAGCGAGAACTTTGAGCGTTTATGCCATATGGAGACCGGAGTGACGTATCTGCCAGAATCGCATTTGTACCCCACGGGCTTATATGCAGGAATTATTGCTGAACAAAAAATTGAGGAACGTTTTAGAGCGCTCAACGCTGCAGAACCCTATACAAGACTGGAAAAACTGGCAATTCTATCGATCAATAACTTGCTGGAATCATGTGCCGAAATTGACATCAGATCCAAAAAAACCATAATTGTCCTTTCTACTACAAAAGGAAACATTGACCTCCTCGACCCTAACAGCCCCACGGAAGTGGATAAAAATCGTGTTCATTTATGGCAGGCGGCCAATGCAATAGGTCGTTTTTTTAATAACCTAGTTCGTCCGTTAGTCGTTTCAAATGCTTGTATATCTGGCGTGCTGGCAATAATAACTGCTAAGCGACTGCTGGAAGCAGGTATGTACGAAACGGCAATTGTGGTTGGCGTAGATATTCTTACGCCGTTTGTAGTGTCGGGCTTCAAAGCATTTAAAGCGGTTAGCGAACAAATAGCCCGCCCTTACGATGCAGACAGGGACGGCATATCGCTGGGCGAAGCGTGCGGATCGGTAGCGCTGACAATAAACAAACAACTCATTGATAATCAAACACCCATAAAGGTATCCGGAGGCGCAAGTTCAAACGACGCCAACCATATCAGCGGCCCCTCAAGGACCGGAGATGGTTTGCTGCTGGCCATCAATAAAACCCTTGCGGACGCTGGCGTTGCAGCTGCAGACGTAGACTATATTTCCGGGCACGGCACAGCAACGGTGTTCAATGACGAAATGGAATCGCTGGCTGTATACGATGCCGGACTTGCCCATGTGCCCATGAACAGCCTAAAAAGCTATTTTGGACATACGCTGGGCGCTGCCGGCGTGCTAGAGGCAATAGTTGGCTTACAATCTATGCGCGCCAACACATTGGTAGGCACCTACAATTTTAGTAAGTATGGCATGAGCAGGGAAGTAAATATATTGCGCCAGACCCAACACCAGCAAGTAAATAACTGCCTGAAAACGGCAGCCGGATTCGGTGGATGCAACGCAGCAGTATTTTTCGAAAAAGTAAACCCGATATCGTAACGGCTATGGAAAACACCAACTACATAACCGCGGCTTGCACTATTGCGCCAAACACTGCTATTATTAACAATAGCGTGTACCTTACTGATGAACCCGGTACGGCATTCAACGATTTTCTGAAGACGCTCTACAAACATGGGCAGATAGCCTATCCTAAGTATTATAAAATGGATAGTTTGTGCAAGTTGGCCTTTCTGACATCGGAACTGCTCTTGCAAAACAACCCAATAACAAAAAAATACCAACCCGAAGAAATTGCAATAGTCGTTTCCAACAGCGCTTCTTCGCTTGAAGTAGACACTGCACATCAGGCAACAATTACAGACGCCGAAAACTATTTCCCAAGTCCATCATTATTTGTGTACACCCTACCCAACATTCTGGTAGGCGAAATAGCGATAAGAAATTGTATAAAAGGAGAGAATACATTCTTTATTTTCGATAAATTTGATGCAGAATTTATGTCGGGGTATGTCAATCTGCTACTAAACGACAATAAGTGCCAATGCTGTATAGCCGGATGGGTGGAGTATTTTGAAAGCAATTGCTATGCTTGCCTATATGTAGTAGAAAAGCAGCCGCAGGCGACAAGCATAGCCCACACCAAAGAAAATTTAAATACATTAATAAAATAGAAAAAATGGACGAACTGGTAGAAAAGCTCAAAGGAGAAATCATTTTACAACTCAATCTATCCGATTTGAAGCCGGAAGACATAGACGTCAATCAGCCATTGTTTGGCGAAGGCTTAGGGCTTGATTCGATAGATGCGCTGGAACTGATCGTGCTCTTGGAAAAGAATTATGGCATTAAAATTCAGGATCCCAAAGACGCTAAAAACGTTTTCACATCCGTACAAACCATGGCCGATTTTATTCGCGCTCAGAAACAATAGTATCATCTGGGAAAACCTATGCAGTAGTTGAAACTAAATTACTGATATCCAATTGACTGCACAACCCTATCGGCAGTGATTTCTATTATTAGCCCGACTCATTATTTAGAAAAACGAAACTAATTTACAACGCTGGTAGTGGTAAATTAGACAGGGCGGGAAGTCAGGCGTCGGTTTGAATTTATTTTTTAAAAATTTATAGTAAAAATGCAAAGCAATGTATATGTGACGGGAATGGGCATTTTATCTGCAATAGGTAATTCGGTTGACGAGACATTTGAATCGCTATCGGGCAGCCTATCCGGCATAGGAAAGATAAAATACCTCGACACGCTGCATAAAGATACTTTTGTGGTGGGCGAAGTGAAAATGAGCAATGCCGAGTTGGTTTCGAAAGCCGGCGTAGGCAACTACAACAGAACTACTTTGCTGGCTTATCTGGCGATAAAAGAGGCCATGCTTAACGCCGGACTTACCAATCTTACTGATGCGCGTACTGGTTTGGTATCTTCTACAACAGTGGGAGGTATTTGCCATGCCGAACTCATGTATAAAGATTTCTTCGACGAAAAGACAAACGAGAACTTCATAAATAGTTACCTGAGCGGCATAAGTACAAATGATATTGCTGCCCTTATTGGTATTACCGACTACGCAACCACAATCAGCACGGCCTGCTCATCGTCGGCCAATGCAATTATGCTGGGCGCGCGGCTAATAAAAAACAATATCCTGGACCGCGTCATCGTGGGCGGAGTGGATACTCTATCGAAATTTACGCTCAATGGATTTAATACCCTTATGATACTGGACACCGAATGGTGTAAGCCATTTGACGAAAACAGAAAAGGACTTAACCTGGGCGAAGGGGCCGCTTACCTGATACTGGAATCGGAAGCCGAAGTCAGAAAGCATAACAAAACACCAATAGCCAGAGTAGTAGGTTATGGCAATGCAAACGATGCTTTTCACCAGACTGCTTCGTCGCCCGAGGGCGCAGGAGCATTACTGGCTATGCAAAAGGCATTCAAGGTTGCAGGTATTAAGCCGGAAGAAATTGACTACATCAATGCTCATGGCACAGGCACTGCCAACAACGACTCATCGGAGGGCGTGGCTATGCAGTCAATGTTTAACGGTCATGTGCCGAAATTTAGCTCTACAAAGGCATTTACAGGGCACACTCTCGCCGCTTCGGCCGCTGTAGAAGCTGTTATTTCTATACTGTCTATGCAACACAGCATGATTTTCCCTTGCCTGAACAGGCACGAACAGATGAAAGACCTTACAATAACGCCTGTTGACGTTTTGGAAAAAGACGTTCCGGTAAATTACGTTTTGTCAAATTCATTTGGATTCGGAGGCAATTGTTCCTCACTAATTTTTGCTAAAAAATAATATGGAAGCTTATATAAACGGGATGGCTTGTATTGCGCATCATAACGTAATTGATGACCAATACTTTTTTGAAGATGTTGCGGAAATGCCCGCAAGCAACAACCTGATGGCTAAAGAGCCCGATTATAAAGCATACATACCCGCAGCGTTAATACGCAGAATGTCGCACATAGTAAAAATGGGCGTTTCGGCAGCTATGATGAGCATGAAAAAAGCAGGGCTTTCACAGATCGACGCAATAATAACTGGCACCGGCATGGGCTGCGCTGAAGACACGGATAAGTTTTTACGCTCTGTAGTGTACGACAACGAATCAATGCTTACGCCGACCTCATTTATAAAATCTACACACAATACTGTTGCCGGACAGATAGCGCTGCTAATGAATTGCAGCGGCTGCAACTTTACTTATGTACACCAAAACCTATCGTTTGAGTATGCCGCCATGGACGCTATGATGCTGCTGATGGAAGGTGATGCAGAAAATGTGCTGGTTGGGGGTATAGATGAAAATACGCCTACCATGTATGAGCTTTTCCGCAGGCATGGACTAATAAAACTACACGAAAACCTGCAACCAATATGGCAGACCAATACAAGCGGTTATGTGGTTGGCGAAGGCGCGGCATTCTTTAACCTTAGCGATAAACCCGCCGACAATTGCCGAGCAAAAATAGCTGGCGTAAAATGCCTTCAGGAACTTGCCGGATCTGCATCACTGCTACAGAGAGTAACAGATTTTCTTACCGAATCCCTCACAATGCTTAGCGACATCGACCTCGTACTCTCCGGTAATTGCGGTGATGCGGAAATGGACAAACGCATCGCTGCTTTCAATACAGACTGCGAAAGGCCTATTGGCTATTACAAACATCTTTGCGGCGATTACTTTACTGCATCTTCGTTTGCAGTATGGCTTGCTGCGCGCATTATAGACCTGCAACAAGCGCCCAAAGTAATTGTACCCAACCATACTATAAAGGAACCGATAAAAAATATCCTGATAGTGAACCACTACCAGGATAAACAGTATTCTTTCCTTTTGGTTTCTGCCCGTTAACACTACCCTATTCTGATTTCGATTTTCTTCCCTGCAACGGTGTTTGAATTGCCACGGGGAGCGAATATTCGCTCATTACGCCATTTTCCGAAATAGCGCGCAGCGTATAGGTGTAGGCTGTATTCGGCTCTAATTTTGGTGTTACAAATTCAATAGCTCCTTTTTTAATAGTGCCCTCGTTTGCAATTTCCACCGTATTCTGGTACAGTTTAAAGCCCTTCACATCAGCCACATCAGGATATTGCCATTGTACAACCGCCTTCCCGCTATCCAGTAAAACTTTTGAAATTAGCGGTTGCGGCAACTCCAGGCTCGGCACACTAATAGCTATTGTGTCGCTCAACGGGCTTTCCATATTTTTCTTACCTAATGCCGCTATGATAAACTTGTAAACAGTAGCGCTGCCATGTGTTATTTCGTAGTTGTATTTACTAGTGCGCACCTGCGTTTTCTCTGCAGCAAAAAGTAATTTTCCACTGTTTTGGCTAGAAACATATACCCTATAATAGTCCGTAACTGAATCACCGGCCAGTTTGGGGTTCCAGCTTAGTTGTACTGTATACTTTTTATTACCCGGCATGAGCTTAACTCTAAAATTATCCGGCTTTGGAGGAATGTTTTGTGGAAAATAATAATACAGTCTTTCTGGCCCTACCGATACAGTCTTATCCAGATAAAGGGTTTTGACCCTAAACTTAATGTAACCGCTGATTGGCGAGGGTGATTTATCGATATACTCGCGGGTAAAAGGCTCAATGAGCGGCGCAATTTGCTGAAACCCATCTGGAAGATTCGACTTTTCTATGTAAAACCCTTTTATAAAACGTTCGTCAGCAACTGGAAAATTCCATTTGATATCTATTCCCTCTTTGAAATAGTACCCTAATGACTTCACGCCTGTAATGCTTGCCAACTTATAATCTGACGGATGCTCTTCAGGATCGTATTTGTAGGACTTGATTATACCCTCAATTCCTAACAAACTTTCTGCGCTAATACTGTATTGAATAGTTTCGGCCGCATTGGCTGATTTGTCGGTCCAGTTAAACTCAGACGGAGCCTGCACATTGCCAGCTACGATAGGCGCCTGATTAAGCCGCATACCTTCTCTGTATACATTGAATCCGGCTATATCGCCAGCCTTTAGTTTATTTACATCTGCTGTCCACAATACAGTTATACCTCTTGTCGCCTTTGTTCCTCTCGATGTTATTTCTTTTACCACATTAAGATCGGGAATTTCACCATAGTTCCACATTGCGCTATCTAATAATACGTTAGTACCCTGCGCAAACAAGCCATAACAATAGCCAGTTTTGTTTTTTGCCGACCTATCTACAAAACCAAAACCGCTTGCCAACGCCACATCATAATTGGACGCAATCAATATGGAAAAATCCTGCAACACTTTATCATCTGCTAAAAAACCACTTATCATAGCCGTATTATCTATTTCTTTCAACTTTTTCCGCGCTATCATTTTCAATACCCTTGCCTTGGTCACACTTTCCTCATTCTTATCGGCTTCTACATTACTCAGCTTTTTCTTTGCTGATATCTCGGGAATAATTGCCTCTGTATTTAGCTTTACCCAACCTTGTTGCCCCTCTTTTCTTTTGATGTCGAAGCCGCTAATTTCCTTATTCCAGCTTTTCAGAAACCAAACCAGCTTTACCGTTTTACCATCCGGGCTTTGCAAAAGCAGATTCGCATCGCCGGATTGTGAAAAGCCCATAGTGGCAATTAGTAAAACCCCGACCAACAACAATAACGACACTTTCATATTAAATTTTTTTAAAAAAATAACCTCCGAAGGAACCAATCAAACACGTATGTTCTGATAAAATTATTCATTTTCTGCCATACAAAGGCGCATTAACAACATGACACATATCATGTTATGCAAACTACTACTAAACAAGTGTTTACAAAAAGGGTTTTACACTAATTGTTGATGCTATTTATAAAATACAAATTGACTTTGGCGTTTAGACGCTTGATTTCTGAAAAGGTTTAGAAACGATTATGCGCAAAGAAAAATGACAGCTCAGATGGCTCCTCTAAATCCAAATAAAGCTAGTTTAAGTAGGAGCAATGATAACATTATCGTTACTTTTATTACACTACACTTTGCATACTCAACTCATTATCAATATCCCAACTAAAAGTTTGAGAAATAAAAAAATGTTTATACTTTGCAGAGGGCAAAACAATCCTATTACTTATATACGATAAAAACGGCTTCTAATATAACATTGAGTCTATCAGTTTTATACAGCCAAATCATTAATGTTTACTACATTAACATGGCGTTATATTTTCAGCGATTGTAAATACCTAAACACCCAATGCGGTATGAGCGACGAAGTAAAAAAAATATTTGTGGTTGACGACGACGAAATGCTATCGTTGGCGCTCGAGGACTATCTGGAACGTAAAACAACGCACCAAGTGCATCTTTTCGAAACAGGTGAGGAATGCCTCAAACATTTGGAAGAAGATCCAGACATTATCATCCTTGACTATAATCTTAATTCAGTTCATAAAAACGCTGCCAATGGACTTATAATTCTGGAAGCAATAAAATCGCGCAATAAGGGTATTAAAGTAGTTATGTTATCTAGTCAGGAAGCAAATGGCATAGTATTACAAACAATTGATTTGGGAGCCGAACAATATGTTGTAAAAGATGAAGATGCTTTCGACAAAATAGTATCAATATGCAACAACAAAAAATAATATACAATATTTGCAATCTTATATTCGCAGCTTAATATAGCGATGTGGCAAATCTATTGTTTTTTTTGCGAGCTACATTCAAAGCCAAAATCCCATGAAAACGCCTCAAATAAGCAGAGTTTTTCTCGTTTCGTTTTTACTATCCTACTCAAGTGTTGCTGTTGCGCAAAAGCAAAATAATTTAATTATAGATTCATTACTGAGCGAACTGCCGAAACAAAAAGATGATACAAACAAAGTAAACCTACTGTTACACATCTCCGGATCGTATCACCAAACCAATAATGCTAACAAAAGTATACGCTACGCAGAGGAGGGACTGGAAATAGCAGAGAAAATAGTTTGGGAACGAGGCATAGCGAAGTCATACATTAGTTTGGGAGATGGTAATTTATTAAAAGACAACAACCAAACTTCGCTCGAGCAATTTCAAAAGGCATTGAAGATAGCTGACATTTTAGATGAAAAATCTATTATATTCAGCGCTCTAAAACATTTAGGATCAACATATTACCAACTAAAAGACTATCCAAAGGCGCTCGATTATTATTTGCTGAGTTTAAAAATAAATGAAGCATCGGGCAACCAAAAAGCCATATACAACAACATGCTAACTATAGGCAATTTGTATGCCTATAAAACACATGACTATTCCAAAGCCCTGGATTACTTTCTACGATGTTTAAAAATTAGCGAAGAACTTTGCGACACCAGCGAGGTAGCGAACAATGTGAGCGAAATAGGTAATGTATATTCCGGTCAGCGCGACTTTCCAAAAGCTCTTGGCTATCTGCAACGTGCGCTTAAAATAAATGAAGACCTTGGTAAAGACCGTAGCATTGCTGCCAATCTAAAAAATATAGGCAAAGTCTACTTCAACCAGAACGACTATTCGACATCGCTTAGTTTCACAACACGAGCCCTGAAACTATTTGAGCAACTTGGCGATAAAGCAGAAATAGCTGGCGCCAACCAAATGATAGCCGATATTAAAAATGGACAAAACAACAAAACAGAAGCGTTAGACTATTATAACATAGCGCTCAAAATATATCGCGAAAATGGAGATAAATCACAGACCGTTCAAACTCTGTTGAAAATTGGCGGTATTTACAAAGACCAGGCCGACTATGCAGCTGCAATGTATTACAACCTGCAGGGCATGAAGCTTAGCGATGAGATGGGCGACAAAACTGGCATGGCACGGAGTATGGCGCACATTGGGGTAGATTATCAGCAAATGGCTATTGACACCGCACATAAAGTACATGCCGACTCGCTTGCCTGCCTTACTAAACAAGAACGTCTTGACCGCTCGTTTGCTTACCTTAATCAGGCTATTACTTTGTTCAAAGAAGCCGGCAATCTCGATCAATTACAAGCTACCTATCTGCAACTATCGCAGGTGCAAACGCTACAGGGAGATAATCTAGGCGCACTGGAAAGCTATAAACAACATATCAATTACCTCGAAAGCGTATATAATCAGGAAAAAAGCAACGAGGTATCACGAAAAGAACTACTCCACCTGTTTGAAAAAAAACAGGAAGCAATGCGCCTTGAAGCCGAGAAAAAGGAACTAGCCATGCAAATGGAAATGCGTCTTAACACCCTACGTCTGGAGTATGAACACAAACAGGCGATGGCCAAATCGGACAAGGAGCGTCAAAAATTAAAATATGAAGAAGAGATAAAAGAAAAAGAGATAAAGTTTGAGTTCGCACAAAAACAAGCGCGAGCCGAAGCCGATCAACAAAACAAGATAGCTCTTGTAAAAGCCGAACAGGATAAAAAAGACGCAATTGCGGCCGCAAAAATAGCCGAAAAAGAAAAAGAAGCAGGAATGCAACGCAACTACTTCATCGTAGGATTTAGCATGCTTACTGTGCTTACATTGGTGGTGTTCAATAGATTCATTATCACCCGCAAAAACAAAAAAATCCTTGAAATAAAAAACAAGGAAATAGCAGCAGAAAAGGAAAATGCCGACTACCTGCGTATAAGAGCAGAGAATTCTGAAAAATTCAAGCAAAAATTTCTGGCTAATATGAGCCACGAAATTCGCACGCCGATGAATGCAATAAGCGGTATGACCGGGTTGCTGCTTGATAAAAACCCTCGACCAGACCAACTCAATTATCTGCAGGCAATTAGCAAGTCTTCAGACATTCTTTTGCATGTAATCAATGACGTACTCGATTTGTCTAAAATTGAAGCAGGCAAGCTGGAATTAGAAACTATTGATTTTTCGCTATCAGAAGCTATTAAGCAAGTAAAGGATACTTTGTCTTACAGGGCAGAAGAAAAAGGCTTATTGCTGGTTACTCAAATCGAAGAAAATGTACCTGATGTTATTATAGGCGACCCCTTCAGGCTAAACCAGATATTATTGAATCTTGGAGGAAATGCACTTAAATTCACGGAACGCGGCGGCGTTTACATAGTAGTTTCTACGGATAACAAAAAGGAAGATGAAGTTTCTCTGAAATTTACAATTTCTGATACCGGCATAGGCATACCATCCGATAAAATGAATAACCTGTTTGAGAGCTTTTCCCAAGTCAATAATTCTGACACCCGTATGTATGGCGGTACAGGACTGGGATTATCTATTTCAAAGCAACTGGTGGAGTTGCAGGGTGGAACAATATCGGTAGAGAGTATCGTAGGAAGTGGTTCAACATTCTCATTTACAATAGGATATACAGTTGGTTCTGCAACAAGACTCCAACAAAGAGCCATTGAAGAACAAAGTCTTAACGGCGTAATACTTAACGGACTTAGAATATTGCTTGCAGACGATAACGAATACAACCGGATGGTAGTAAGTGAGACGCTTCAATTAAAGGCAGAGGTACAAACGGACATGGCTTTAAACGGGCAGGAAGCCATTGACTTGTTGCAAGCTAACGACTACGACGTGATATTGATGGATGTACAAATGCCTGTTATGAATGGAATAGATGCAACACGGTATATCAGAGAAAAACTGTCTGCGCCTAAAAACCAGATACCTATTATAGCGCTTACTGCCAGTGTTCTGCGATCAGACCTCGACATGTGTTCGCAATCGGGAATGAACGCTTATGTGCCAAAACCGTTTAAGCCATGGCAGTTGATACAAACTATCGCCGACGTAACCGGGCGAAAAAAACAAGCTACAAACCACAAACTACATAACGGCAGCGAAATTGCCAGTGCATATGCATCGACAAACTCCGTTACCGATCTAACCTACCTTAAGAAGTTTTGCGAGGACGATGAAAAAAGAATGAAAAAGTACATTAAGCTATACCTGAACGCACTACCCGCATTTAAAGATAAGATTAGCGCGGCAGTAGACGCTAATGATAAAACCGAGATCGCGTTGCATGTTCATTCCTTTAAACCTAAATGGATGATGATGGGTATGAAAAAAGCAAATGAACTGGGCATAAAAATAGATATGCAATGCAAAGAAAACAGTGAACAAGTATTTGCCAACATAGAATTATTACTACAGGAAACAAATAATTCTGTGCTCGAATTGAACGACAAATGTTAGTTTTGACCCGGCTTGACGATGGATTGTACCAAATAACCGTGCAGTATGATTAATAAGAAACAGAAAAAAATATTTGTTGTAGACGACGATGAGATGCTCTCTATGGCGCTCGAAGATTACCTGACGAGAAAAACTCCACACGAAATACATTTATTCAGCACTGGCGAAGAATGCCTCAGGCATTTAGAAAACCACCCTGACATCATCATTTTAGATTACCACCTCAACTCTGTAACCAAAGATGCAGAAAACGGAATCAAAATTCTGGAGTGCATCAAAAATTTCGACAACAAAATAAGCGTAATAATGTTGTCGGGTAAAGACATAAACAATATTGCAGTACAAACTGGTTACAAAGGAGCAGACCTATATGTGATAAAAGACGAGCAAGCTTTTGACAATATTGTAAATATCTGCAACAATTGAAACAATGTCCGCATCTATTAGTTAATACGCCTTTACAGGCGGTTACACACCAACGCTCGGTTTGAAAACTGGTCGACTATTAGTGTATTTGTTAACATAATTTGCCCTGCATTAACAATAGAGGTAGATTGAATAAGACTGTCTTGTTTAGATACAACTCACTCATTTTCAATGATTTTCGACCCACCCCAACCCATTTCCGCTTCGTTTTCTATCAGGACCCTAAGGCTGTAAATGTTAATTTACGGTAAAGAAATTAATTAAACGTTTGTTTAGTTTTAAACAGTTGTTTAATTTTGAGTCGTGAAACTGAAAGTATGGAAACAATAGACACGACTACCGAATTTAACGAAAAGCAGGTGGCTATAATTACTGCGGCAGAAAAACTGATCTCTACTGATGGATTTGCCGGTACCTCGGTACGCGACATAGCACATGAAGCGGGGGTAAATGTGGCCATGATATCTTACTATTTTGGCTCAAAAGAAAAGTTACTGGAAGCCATCTTCGAATACCGCACAAGTATTATGAGGATTAAAGTAGAGAACCTTATACAAAACGAACACCTGACGCATATAGAAAAAGTGAACGTACTGATAGACGATTATGTGGAAAAGTTTATGCACCAGCAAGATTTTCATAAAATCGTTATCAGGGAACAACTTATAGAGCGCGACACAGTAATTGCAAGCCTGATACTGGAATTGAAAAAACGCAATCTGGTATCTATAAAAAAATTGATTAGCGATGGCCAAAAGGCAGGCGCATTTAAAAAGAACATTGATGTAGGCCTTATGATGTCGACCATGGTAGGCACGGTAAGTCACATGATTTCGTCAAATAAATTCTACCGCGAAATAAACCATCTGGAACATCTAACAGAAGAAGAGTTTCAGAAACACATGAAAAAGAAGCTGAGTTTCCATTTAAAAAACCTGTTCAAATTAGTACTTACATATGAATCGTAGTAAATATAGCGCGCTAAAAGCTTTATCATTTAGCATACTGCTGTCGGCGCCGGCGCTACCTGCGCTGGCCCAGCAAACCAAAAACCTGTCGCTCAACGAGGCTATTTCGCTTGCAGTAAAAAGCAGCGGACAGCTAAAAATTGCCTCTGCTAAAGTAGATGAGGCTGCAGCTAACACCAGACAGGCTAAAGATAACCAATTGCCCGATCTTAAAGTATCTGGCTCTTACTTAAGACTAAATTCACCCGACGTAGCCCTGAAAGTAAAACTGGGCAGCGGCAGCGGCGGAGGTGGCGGAGTAAAAGTAGACCAGCTTGGCTATGCTATGGCCAATGCATCCTTACCGATTTTTTCAGGTTTTAGGGTAAAATATGGTATTGAGTCGGCCAAATACCTGGAACAAGCCGCAAAACTGGATGCAGAAAGCAGTAAGGATGAAGTAGTGATGAATGTGGTGTATGCGTATAGCAACCTGTTTAAAGCACAAAACACCGTAGACCTTGTCAAGGAAAACCTGCAACGTGAAGTGCAGCGCGTGACCGACTTTACCGATCTGGAGAAAAACGGGATAATAGCCAGAAACGACCTGCTAAAAGCAAAACTTCAGGAATCGAATATAGAACTGACGCTGCTGGATGCCGAAAACAACCTAATAATAGCAACAGCCAATATGAATCTGATGCTGGGATTGCCAATGGAAACTGCCTTAAAAACAGATAACACCATCCTGGAAAACAACAGTACCGATGCTGGGCTGGCGCAATGGGAGCAAAATGCGTTGAAAAACAGAAAGGATATGGAAGCGCTTACCTACAAAGAAAAGGCGACGGAAACCTCTATAAAAATGGCAAAAGGCGAATATTATCCCGGACTGGCTGTAACCGGAGGCTTGATAGCAGCCGATGTACCTAACCTGCTTACCATAAACAACGCATTGAATGTGGGTCTGGGGTTGCAATATAACATTGCTACCTTATGGAAAACAAAAGCTAAAGTAGATGGAGCTAATGCACGACTGCATGAGTTGCAAGCCACAAAAGGCATTATGAACGATCAGATAAGATTACAGATCAATCAGGCCTATTACAACTACTTGCTGGCAACCAAGAAAATAGAGGTGTATGCCAAAGCAATAGATCAGGCAAATGAAAACTACCGGATAACCAAGGACAAATACGATAACAAACTGGCCACCACTACCGACCTGCTGGATGCCGACGTAGCTCAACTACAATCGCAACTCAACTATTCATTCTCGAAAGTAGACGCAATAGTTGCTTATAAAAAATTGCAACAGGCCGCAGGACAACTACAATAAACACATAACCAACCAAACTACAACAAACAAAAAAGCAAAAACATAAAATATATGTCACAAGCTACCACACAAAACGAAATGAACAATTCACAGCCTTCTGCACCTGCTGCAGCCCCTAAAAAGAAAAACTTAGGCTTTCCTATAGCCTTGGTAATATTGGTAGTAGTTGGCGGCTCGTTCGGCATCTCTAAATACATACACTCAAAAAGCCATGAGGAAACCGACGACGCGCAGATCGAGGCCAGCATTAGCCCGGTTATACCGCGTATTTCGGGTTATGTAACCGAGGTAAGAGTAAAAGACAATCAAACTGTAAAAAAAGGCGACACACTGCTGATACTGGACAACCGTAGCGAGCAGATACAACTGATGCAGGCGCAGGCTGCCCTTACAGTAGCCCAAAGCAGTATGAATGTAGCGCAAGCCAACAGCAACTATGCCCGCACCAACATATCGAGCTACGAGGCTACAGTAGCCACTGCCGATGCGCAAATAGAAGCCGCAAAGGTAACGTTGCGCCGCGCCACACAAGATTACGAACGATACAGCAATCTGATAAAGAACCATAGCATAACGCAACAGCAGTTTGAACAGGCAGAGGCAACAAAACTATCTGCAGAGCGGCAGTTGCAGGTATTAGCTAATCAGAAAAACACGGCATCGCGCCAAACAAGCGCTGCCACCTCGCAAAGCGCTGCCACCGGACAGCAGGTAAGCGTGGCCAATGCCACCATACAGCAACGCATGGCCGATGTAGAGAATGCAAAACTAAATCTGTCGTACACCGTAATAACCGCGCCGGAAGACGGAACGGTAAACAAAGTAAATGCACAACTTGGGCAATACTTGCAGGCAGGCCAGTCGCTATTCAACATTGTGCTGGATAAGAATGTATGGATAGTGGGTAACTTCAAAGAAACCCAACTGGCAAATATGAAAACAGGACAAAAAGTAACCATACATGTAGACGCCTACCCCGGTCATAACTTTGAGGCTGCTATTACTTCGTTTTCACCAGCTACCGGTGCAAAATTCGCCCTACTGCCGCCAGACAATGCTTCGGGCAACTTTGTGAAGGTGGTGCAGCGTATACCCGTAAAAATAGAGTTTACCGGCTCCGACCCAATGGTGAAACAACTGCGCCCCGGTATGAATGTGGACGTAGATGTACACATAAACTAACACTTGCAGCCGGCAACCCTATTTTTCAATAACCATTTAGATAATATTTTATGACAGATTCATTAGTTGAATACGGCTCGCGAAGGGTGATTATAACCATCACAGCCATATTCTGCGCACTGCTGGAGATAGTAGACTCTACTATCGTAAACGTAGCCCTCAACGATATGAAGGGTAATCTGGGCGCTACGCTCAGCGAAGTGGGCTGGGTGATAACCGCCTATGCTATAGGCAATGTCATTATTGTGCCTATGACCAGCTGGTTATCAGCACAGTTTGGCAGGCGTAATTACTTTGCTGCTTCAATTATGATCTTTACCATTTGCTCTTTTCTTTGCGGTAATGCCGACGGTATATGGCAATTGGTTTTCTTCCGTTTTCTGCAAGGCTTGGGCGGCGGCGCGCTGTTGGTTACTTCGCAAACCATTATCACAGAAAGCTATCCGCCCGAAAAACGCAGTATGGCTCAGGCCATTTACGGCCTGGGTGTGATAATAGGCCCTACGCTTGGTCCGCCATTAGGCGGCTATATTGTAGAGCACTACACATGGCCCTACATATTTTACATAAATCTACCTATAGGCGCTATAGCAGCGCTGCTTACCATGCAGTTTGTGCGCAGCCCTAAGTATGCCGAGAAAAAATCGGCCAGCGAAATAGACTGGGCAGGTATAATACTGCTTGCTGTATCGGTAGGTTCGCTGCAATACGTGCTGGAACGCGGACAGGAAGACGACTGGTTTAGCAGCTCCACAATTACAACTTTGGTAGTAACTACAGTGCTCGGTTTCTTCTTCTTTATATGGCGCGAACTGACCGCAAAAAACCCGATAGTTGAACTACGGGTGCTCAAAAACGGAAATCTGCGGGTGGGCACTATCCTATCGTTCATCCTCGGTATGGGTTTGTATGGGTCTACATTTATCATACCGCTATACACACAGAGCCTGTTGCAATGGACCGCGCAACAGTCTGGTGCGCTGATGATACCTGCAGCGCTTACTACTGCCTTTATGATGCCTATAATAGGCAAGATGCTGCAAAAGGGCGCTAAGCAACAGGTGCTGGTAGCAATAGGCATGTTGGTGTTTTTCATGTATAGCCTGTGGGGCTACTTGATACTAACGCCCGACACCAGTAAAGACGCATTCTTCTGGATGTTGATATTAAGAGGTTTAGGTATGGGCTTATTGTTTATTCCTATTACAGCTTTGTCGCTATCTACGCTTAAAGGGCAACAGATTGGTCAGGGGGCTTCGTTTACCGGTATGATGAGACAGCTGGGCGGCTCGTTTGGTATAGCCTTAATTACCACGTTTATGGCCCGCCAAAACGTGGTGCACCGCAGCGCATTGGTATCGCACATAACCACCGATAACCCTGCAGTGCAACAGCGTGTACTGGGCATGCAACATAACTATATGGCCAAGGGAATGACGCCTGATGTAGCGCTACAAAGCGCACACAAAACGCTCGACTTTATGGTAACCAAGCAGGCTGCGCTGCTATCTTACATGGACGTATTTCTATACATCGGCCTTATGTTTCTGATATGCATACCCTTCGTGCTCATGGTAAAAGCCAAAAAGAGCGCGCCCGTAGATATGTCGGAAGCGATGCACTAACAGGCATACAAAAATTAATGCATGGGTATCTGTTGCAATAATCCTGCAGGAATGTCTAAACCGCATTCCTGCATTTTTTTTGCCTGCCTTCGAGCATTGGTAATCTGATCGGCTTCCATGTAGAGCAAAAATAGATTAAGATTGGCCATAGCATCCTTGGGCTCAACTTTGAGGTAGCTGGTTAGATAATCAATACCATTTGAATATTCTTTTCGTTCGCGGGCTATGCGCGCCAGGTAGAAATCGCACTTGTAATAGCCGGTTATCTGTTTTTCCTTGAGCAGATAGCGCTCCGATGCCAAAACCGAGTCTTTGCCTTACAGTATTGTGGCGTATAGATAATTCACATAACGTTCGTTAGGGTTTAGCTCGAAAGCCTTATTGAATAACCTGCGCGACTCTGCCGAGTCATCGGTGCGTGCGGCAAGCATCATAGCCGCAAATGAGGAATGGGGCGACGTTGCCACAGCCTGCGACCAAAAGCTGAGCGGATCGGTAAAACTGCGCTGGTACACCCTATTGATAATAGACAAGACAACCGCTACTGCAACGCCATATATCAGCAAGCGCTGCGCCTGCAAATGATGCAAAAACAGGGCAGTTCCAGACAAAGCCAACAACATGCCCATAAAGGGAAGATACAGTCTAAACTCATAGGTCTGCACACTGAGGCGCTGTGGTACAAGCAATGTGGGCAGCAAAAAAATGATGAATAACAGCGTACCGGCAACCAGCCTCTTGCTACCCCTACCCTTAGCAAAATAAGCTGCTGCTGCAAAAAGCGTTAATGCTATAATACCCCAATAGTATACAGTGTCTTGCTGCGAGGGATATACGCTCAGATTTACTGGCAGCAGTAGTTTACCCGCCTGCTGTATAACAACAGGTAATTGCCTAACGGCCCCTACGAATAATTCGACGGGCGACACCAGGAGCGAAGGCAAGTGCGCTTGCGCGCGAACTACTATCCATGCCGCTATACAGCCCACCCAAACGAGATATTGGGCTAAAGCGCGCTTACTGGTTATACCTGCGCCAACATACCAGATAACTACTAAAGCTGCTGCCGGCGCAAACACAGCCGTCTCTTTTGTAAACAAAGCAAGCAGCAAAAACAGCCCACCACCTGCCAACGTTTTTATGCCGCCATGTCGCAAATATGCAACAGCGTTCAATAGAAAAGCAAGTATAAAAATGCCCAACAATATATCGTTGCGCCCAGGCACCCAAGCCACAGCCATTACTAAAGCAGGATGGATAGCAAAAGTAAGCGATAAGATAAATGAGTCTAAATCATTTACCTTCAATTGTTTAAGAAATAAGTAAAACAAATAAACACCTGCAATGTGTAAAAAAAGATTGACGGCATGATACCCGGCAATATCTTGCCCGCTTACCTGACAATTCAGTATCATGCTCACCTGAAATATCGGACGGTAGTAAGCGTCGTGCAAGGCGCCGGTAACGTTGGTGAGAAAAGATGCCGCAATATTGTGCAGATCACTATTGAAAGCAAAGCGGTCGTTGATGAAAATACCGTCGTCGAGATCGGTGAATCCTGCGCTGAAGACCGGATAGTAGACAATTAGTACGGCCAGCGCCAACCATAGATAGGGGAAAGGGATGCTGTTCAATCGGGAATGATTGTCCGATAAAGGTGACGCAGGCAAATTTTGTCGCGTCTTACTTTGCTTAACCCTATAACTACGCATGTAGGAATATTAGCTAAGTCAAATATATAGAATATCTACGATAGTGTATGTACGAAATTAAAAAACAGCAAATCGAGAAACATACTTATAAGATTAAGCCCCGCTATCACTAGGATAGCGGGGCTTAACTTTACGCTTCAAATGTAAGTCTTACTTCATCTTACTAAGCGATATGTTCCATATTTCCGTCTCCAGCTGGTCAGCAGCGGTATTCATTGCTTCCGACTGCGCTATAATATCAACAACTTCCTGATTGTCGGTAAGTCCTTTAGCATTGGTCATTACATTCAAATAGGTGCCTTTTACCGCTGCACGTGCACACAGAGCGCCTACGCCTGCATCGCTCGCGCAGTTGGGATTTCCATATTCGGCCATGTCTTTAGCCAGTGCAAACGACTCAAACGCTAGTTGCATGGTGCGGAAGGGTATTTTTATAGCATATACTGTGGCCGCATCAATTGCCTCTTTGCGGGCTGCTTTTTCTGCGTCATTACCCTTAGGCAGGCCAAAGGCAGCCATTATCTTGTTGTAAGCATTAGTGTCTTCGTCCACCAGATGCAGCAGCTCCTTCATCAGTCGCTGACCTTTTACGGCGTGGTTAGAAAACTCTTCCCAGCGTGCATCCCATCCTTTTTTATGTGCCGACAAGTTGGCCACCATGGTACCCAAGGCAGCGCCCAACACGCCGCAATAGGCCGCTATAGAGCCTCCGCCCGGCGCTGGCGTCTCGCCAGATGTTTCGAGTGCGAAACGTGTCAGCGACATATCTACCAGTTTCTTGGCATTTCTCTCCTGTAGCTGATATTCTATTATTTTCTTTTGCGGATCGAACGGCCCTAGTTCATCCAGCCCCAGCGATTTTACAGCTATGCGTATCAGTTCGGCCTCGCCTACCCCTACGCTTCTTTGTTGCTTTCTTAAAAAATACTCGCCGGCATCCAGCATAGCTTTTAGCGGCACAAGGCCTACCAACTCGCTACCGGTTACGCGCATGCCGCGGGCGGAGGCGCGCTCGCAAGCTGTGTCGAACAACACATGTAGCGGTGTAACGACACTATTGGTCAAATTAATTGATATCTGCGCAATTCCATACTCCTCTATGTACCAACCAATGGCTTTTACACACTTGAGCAATCCGGGCTCCCAAACAGGTTCTCCATTTGCGTCTTTTACCACCTTACCTTTTTCGTCCTTCTTTTGGCGGCCTTTTTCCCTTATATCAAACGCTACGGCATTTGCTCTGCGGGTAGATGTGGTATTGAGATTAACGTTGTAAGCAATCAAAAAATCGCGTGCGCCTATTACTGTGCCGCCGCTTTGCTCATTCATCACAGCAGGGCCATAATCGGGCTTCCACTCTGGCTTGGTTATTTTATTGGCCAAACCTTCATATTCACCGCTACGTATATCGGCCAGATTCCGGCGGTAGTCGGCTGCGGCTGCGTATTCATACAGATAAACCGGTATGCCCAAATCTGCCCCTACGCGCTCAGCCAGTTGCTTGGCAAAAACCACCGTTTCCTCCATGGTAATACCCGAAACCGGTATCAACGGACAAACATCGGTGGCGCCCATACGCGGGTGTTCGCCCGTATGTGTGCGCATATCTATAACCTCTCCAGCCTTTTTTATGGCAAGGTAGGCTGCATCTACCACTGCTTGAGGGTTGCCCACAAAGGTTACTACCGTTCTGTTTGTAGCCTTACCCGGGTCTACATCCAGTAGGCGGACACCTTCTATCTTTTCTATTTCGTTGGTTATCTGCTTAATAATATCCATGTTGCGCCCCTCGCTAAAATTGGGTACGCACTCTATTATTGCATTTGAAAAATCTTTCATACTTTTATTTTTGACGCCCCAAAATTAGGTATTGGCGCAGGTAATAAAAACTATAACTGCAACTTTTAGCTTAAACTTGGCGGACTATAGCGACACTATAAACTCAGCCCCCCGGTCTTCTTCGCTTTCAACATGTATCTTGCCGCCAAACGACTCTATCTGGGCTTTAGTAATAAACAGGCCTATACCCTTACTATCGTGACCAGGGTGGAACACCTGATTTAACTTGAATATCTTTTTCCCGTGCTTGTGCAAGTCTATGCCCAAGCCATTATCCTTTATAGATATCATCACCTTATTATTCTCTGCATAGGTGCGTATCACTATTTCCGGACGGCGATCGCGGCTGGTATATTTGAGCGCATTGCTGATAAGATTGTATAATATACTTTCTAAAAACACCTTAGGAAACTTGATAAAAATCAGTTTAAGATCGAGCTTAACCACCACTTTCTTTTCATGAACAGTATTGTTTAGCTGACTAAGTATCTCGTTAATGATCTTGGATACATCGCAATCGTCGTAGGGAATACTCTTATTAAGACTAAGCTGCACGACCTCCATAAGCGTATTCAGACTACTCAATAACGAATTGCTGCCCTCGTCCAGATACTCTACTATTTCTTTCATTTCCAGTACCAGTCCGGTTTCTTCTTCTGCCTTTCCGCTGTCTATCAACATGTTTACCAGCATCCTTATGTTGTTGGCCGGGCCGCGCAGATTATGGGCAATTATGTGGTTAAGCTCCTCCATTTGCGTTAGCTTGTTAACCAGCCCTATTTGCGCTGCTTCCAGCTCATTGTTCTTGCGGTTTACATCATCAGTAAGTTCCCTGCGGCGCGTAATATCTACTATCTGCAACACATAAAACTTAAGGGTGCCATCGCTATTCAGCACTTTCGACACAGTATGCAATCCCCACAATAGCTTGTTGTACTTTGAAATGTACCTTTTTTCAAGACTATAGTAGTTGAGCAAACGTGTCAGCATCCTGTTCAGCAGCGTTTCGTCGGTATGGTTGTCGTCGGGGTGGCCCAAATCCAGAAAACTCATTTGCAACAACTCAGTTTTAGTGTATCCGGTAAAGTTGCTCACTGCGGTATTCACATCCAGTATACGTCCACTTGGGCTCAATAAAGCCATACCTATACCCGAAAAATCGAAAGCGCTTTTAAAGGTTTCGTTATAATCGAGCACAGGATTATTCTTGTCTTCACTGTGCCAATAAGTTTCGCGGGGATGAGTGTTTACATCTTTTTTACTGGTAATTTTTTCCTCACCATGGCCAAAAACTTTGTCATCACTCATATTTATAGCGGTCTTTTTCGGTACTAAATTAGTCTGATAAGTTGGAATGATAAAACTAAAAAATGGTAAAATTGAGGCAATTATTACACAGTAGATTACAGTGACCAAATATGCTCCATAAAATATTGATTGCCAATAAATAAGCGTTCGGTAAAATTGACAAGATAACCTTCAATACATTCGGCATTTACAACCCCGGTAACACTACATTGGGCAACGATGGTAACGCTATGTTAAACACGATTAATTAATCTTCAAAAGTTTGTCACTTGTTGTCTGTTTTCTATTTTTAAGAAAAATAACGGTTTATGACGAACGCATTACTACTTTCCGCATCAGGTATTTTCACTACCGACCTGATTGTTACCTTAGCAATAGGATTCATTGCAGGCTTACTCGCACAGCTTATTACTCCCGGACGCGGCTATGGTATAATCAGTTCTATAATAATAGGCATAATAGGCGGTTGGCTTGGCGATAAATTATTTGGTTTCATTCACATCAATACAGATATTCCATTTGTAAATCAGATTATACGTTCGGCTTTGGGAGCTATCATATTGGTAGTGGTACTCAACTTAATTTTGGGTAAAGACAAGAGAGACAAAACAAGGTGGAAAGCTGTTTAGTAGCTTTCTGCTGTAAAAATTATAGCGCCATTGTTGAAAAACAGTGGCGTTTTTGTTATGTGGCATTGCCAGAAGATATTTTCTGTCAGCATTAAGCAAATCAACAATGTGGTGGGTACTATTTCCCTATCCATACATTTTGTTAATATTCCTACACTCTTCCAAGTATTCAAAATAAACAATTAGGGCTTTTACATCGTCACCATTTGCCATTTCCAGAAATGGGTTTTCCCAAAAACTTGTATTATCAACATTATATTTCCTATAAAACCACTCAGAAAACCATTTTCCCCAAAATATTCATCCATTACAGCGCCTTCTTGTATTGCTGTGAAGTATCCAATCTGATACCCAGAAATAAATGTGGTAAGTCTTGATATTCTCGCTTCACCCAAATACATTGCTGGATGAATACGAACCACCTTCTATAAAAAATCAACCAATCCACTATTCCTAGTATTGTCCATTACTCACTAATTATCACTATTTGGAATGAAAAACCGTTATTATACTGCCATCTTTTTTTGCTATTTCAGCATGTAACACACCACCTGATACAACAGTCAACATTTTGTGTCCATTTATTAAGTTCCATCCACTTTCTGACTTCGTGCCTGTTACAATCCAAACTGAATCACCAATTAGTTTGGCAATAAACGGGCGTTCTTTGTAGATGTCATTTCCAAAAATAGGAATCCAAACTGCCTCTGCAATTTTTACAGCAGTGGCACTATCCGGAACGAAGGACGATTGAGCACTTGCAAGTAAAAATGTATTCATTGGAATAAGAAACAATAACGAGAACTTTGACATATTACTTCTTCTAAAGAAAATTAAACAACCTAGAACATAACCCTAACTTCAAATCTACTAAAGGCAACGCTCAACTACCCATACGACAAAAAGCCACTCAAATAGAGTGGCTTTCCGAGGTAATATGTTTATAAGCCCTAAGGATAACTGGCGCTTAGGATTTAAGGGGCGGCTACTTAACGTTTGCCATATAGTCTTTAATCTTGTCCTTGTGCACCATACCTTCTTTAAAGGTATATGCTCCGGTTTTAGGACTACGAACAGCTTTAATTATTTTAGTATAATTTTTAGCTTCCAAAGCCTGCTTTGGGTCTTTTTTAATCGCGGTTTTAGCTGCTTTTGCCATCGCTTAATATTTTAAGGAGATTATTTAATTTCTTTGTGAACGGTTACACGCTTCAGAATTCTGTTGTATTTCTTCAATTCCAGACGTTCTGTAGTAGTTTTTTTGTTTTTTGTAGTAATGTAACGGCTGGTGCCGGGCATACCACTATTTTTATGCTCAGTGCATTCCATTATTACCTGAACGCGGTTTCCTTTTTTTGCCATTTTAAAATGTTTTTATGCTTTACAGAAATTAGATAGCTACACCTCTTGAGCGAAGTTCTTTAACAGTACTCAACAGTCCGTTTTTGTTGATAGTACGGATAGCGTCGGTGCTTAATTTCAGTGTTACCCAACGGTCTTCTTCTGGAAGGAAGAAACGCTTAGTCTGCAAATTAGGCAGAAAACGACGCTTTGATTTCTTGTTAGAGAAAGACACTTTGTGGCCTACCACTGGTTTTCTACCTGTTACCTGACAAACGCGAGCCATGATTTATTATTTAGTTGTTTTGGGGATTAGTTTTTTTTGGGACTGCAAAGGTCTTGTATTTTTACGTAACAACAAAATAATTTCCCAATTATTTTGCACAAACGTAAATTCCAGTTCGTCCGAGGTGCAAATGTAGGTAAATAAACTATTATTATTTCGTTATCTACCTGTTTTTATCGTACCGGTACATTTTTTTGCTCCAGATAGTTGCAATTTTCCATGCTACCCAGCCTGAACGTGACAGGAATGTGTGCATTTTGCATCTTTAACTCCTGCCGACAAAAGAAGCCTAACCGCTGCGTGTAAAAATTTGCCGGAACCTGCAACGGTCTAAGCAGCTGCGAGGCTGGCTTTTTTATAGCTGCCGTTGTTTTAACCATGGTCCATTTGCCCGACGCCTGCAGCTTAATACCCTGAGCGCACAGCCGGACCGCCCCCGGAAATAACAAAACCACTATCAAACGCTTCATATACCTACCTTAAGTTGTTGGTTAATAATATGGTCACTTAGGAAGCGCCTTCTGTTCGCACAAACTCCTGAAGGTTTGCCAAAGCATATTTCAATATCAAATCTACAGCAATGGGGTTATATATCAGAAAAGCTTCGTCGAGCGGTGCAAATTCCTGAAACTCATTATATAATTTTGCGAACTCTTCAACCGACGTTGGTGTATCGAGCCGCTCACTATTGAGCACATATATTTGCAATGCCTTATCCATAGTCTCCGACATCTCCTTACACCCCAGCGCTTCAAACTGAATTACCAACTCCGGCAACAGTCCTACATAACCATTCTGAATTAGCTGAATGAACCCACCCTGCCCCACTTGCATTTGCACATAGTCGAAAGTGAGCAACAACCGCTGACCCGGATTGAGCTCGTCCAAAAAATCGAAAGAGTTGCGACGATACAATTCTTCATGCAGCGGGGCTGTAAACACATCGTATAGTATGCTGCTATCGCCAGTGAGTTTTGCAGCTTCTATTTCTGTGATACTTACGAATGGCAGAAAATTGTTGTCCATAATATTATCTTTGACCGGAAACTTATTTATAAAATAGCTGCAAATATCTATTAATGAAGGGAACATTACTCAATTTGCCCAATACTGCGCGACAAATTATCTTCGTTTTATGCCTCGTCTGTTGTATCGTTCTTCCTATCGATCCTCCGCTGGCATTGCTTATGGGCCTTATTATAGCGTTGGTGGTAGGCCATCCGTTCTTGAGCATGAACAAAAAAGCAACAACGCTGTTGCTGCAGGTTTCGGTAGTGTGTCTGGGCTTTAAAATAAACTTCGAGGAAGCTATGAAGGCTGGTAAGGATGGTTTTCTGTTTACGGTAGGCACAATAGCGGCAACGCTTATAGCAGGTTATTTTATTGGCAAGAAACTTAAAATAGATAAAAACACATCCACACTTATATCAAACGGCACCGCTATCTGCGGCGGCAGCGCCATAGCAGCCATTGCCCCGATTATTAAGGCCAATGACGAACAGATTAGCGTATCGTTGGGCACTATTTTTATACTCAACTCTATAGCGCTGTTCATCTTCCCATGGATAGGCGCACACCTCATTCATTTTACCGACGAGCAGTTTGGCACCTGGTGCGCCATAGCTATTCACGACACAAGTTCGGTAGTGGGCGCTGCGGGCAAGTTTAGCCAAAAGGCGCTGACTGTGGCTACTACCATTAAGCTGGAGCGCGCCCTCTGGATAATTCCACTATCGTTGCTTACCGCCTATTTCCAGAAGAGCACAGGGAAAATAAAAATACCCTACTTCATTTTCTATTTTCTGCTGGCCATTTTGGTGTCTACCTACCTGCCTGCCTACCTACCCGCGCTCAACGCTCCTATTGCCGATAACACATTATTTATGTGGGTGTACAAATTTGGCCGATTGGGGCTGGTTGTCACTTTGTTTTTAATAGGCTCAGGCCTATCGCTGAAAACCATTACTGCTGTTGGCTGGCGACCTATACTACAGGGCGTATTATTGTGGCTGATTATTGGCAGCCTATCGCTGGTGGTCATTAAGAATGTTCTGTAACCGACCAACTGCCATCAAATAATCCTTTATAAATAGCCTTTCGTTTAATGCATATAGAAATCTGGTCGCTGGGTAAAGAAAATGACGCCTTTATAGATGAAGGTATCAAATACTATTTTCAGAAAACCAAACCCTGGAACAGTATAGACCTGGTGATATTGCAAACGCCAAAAAAAACTGCCACTACCGATGTAGAACGCACTAAACTACAAGAGGAGGAACTGTTGCTAAAACGCTTACAACCCGGGCATTACCTTATTTTGCTCGACGAACGCGGCAAGGCGCTAAACTCTATTCAGTGGTCGCAACAGTTTCAGCAGTGTATGAATCAGGGTGTAAAGACGCTGATAATACTAATAGGCGGCGCTTTTGGGGTAACTAAAAACATAAAAAAAAGAGCCAACCAATGTTGGTCGCTATCTAATCTGGTCTTCCCGCACCAACTTGTGCGCCTCATAGTAGCAGAACAAACATACCGCGCATTCAGCATTCTCAACAACTCGCCCTACCACCATGTGTAAGAAAACAGGTGATTTCAAGTGTGAAATTGGTGTTGTAATTGGTTGTGGATTTTATTGTCAATAATAATGCGCTTACTTTTGACTTCGACAACCCGTAATGACATTATATGTGGTTGCCTGATTTAAACCAGGAGCAATCCAAAACAAAAACTTCATGAGTTTCACTATAATCATAATCGCGGTTACCTGTCTAGTCTCGTTCAGCGCATTCAATAATCGCGACATTTACAATAAACTGATCCTGTACCCGTACGGTATGAGTACGCCGGCAGAGTATTACAGGCTTATCACCTCCGGCTTTTTGCATGCCGACATTCAGCATTTGCTGTTCAATATGTTTACGCTGTATTTCTTTGGCAAAAACATAGAATACGTATTTCAGCAAATCAGTTTTGCCGGTTTGTTTCTGGTTTTGTACCTCACCGGCATTGTTATTTCTTCTCTACCAGCTATGGTCAAGCATCGCAACCATAGTTACTATATGGCATTAGGCGCTTCGGGTGGCGTATCGTCTATTTTGTTTGCCTCAGTTTACTACTTCCCATGGGCGCGCATTTCGTTTTTCGGCATAGATGCACTGGCAATTCCGGGCATCATATTTGCTGTTTTATACCTGGCCTATTCGGCCTATATGGATAAGAAAGGCAACGATAACATAGGACATGACGCACACTTTTGGGGCGCTGTATACGGTTTTATATTCGCGTTCTTAGTCGACCCAAGCCATGGACGTAGCTTTATAGATCAACTATTGCATCCATCGTTTCAGTAAGGGACAATTAGATCGTGGTACGTGTCACCAGCAATACTTTATCTGAGTTGTCGGTTACTTTAAACCGTTCGTCGATCCTAATACCCGCTACCCATGCTATGCGTTTGCTGCACTCCAGCAACCAAATATTTTCTTTTTCGGGCAGCGAAGTTTTCAGGTCAATTAGGAGTCGGCTAACCTTCTTTTTTTTCATACCCATACCCAACGGATAGAAATAGTCGCCGGTACGCTTACGCCGCAATAGCAATGGAAAACTCAAATGCTTGGCGCTCAAGCAAGCAATATCGGGCGAGGTAGGCAATACATGAGGCCTGTCGGCAATGGCGAAAGTAAATTTATGTGTAGCAGTAATAATTTGGCAGGGCGATGCTTCTACCAATATAAAATCTGTTTCTTCTGTAGGCAAGGTTGTTACAATCAAAAAATCGCGGTTTTTAATAACCCTGTGCGTTCCAGACGATACGTACTTACCGGTCTCGGCAGCAAGTAAATGTATTATTTGCGGCGTCTGACCAGAGGTAAAGCCAAAAGGCTGCAATAACTCATAAATTATGGTTGCAAGCGGCTGTCGGTTTTTAAATTTCAGAATAGGCAGGTAGTAGTCGTTGCCGCGCTGCTGTAGCAGTTTTTTGCGTTCCCCATCGATAGCCTTTTTATATAGCAATTCAGCTTCAGCAAAACGCACAATACTATCGTTTACATTCTTTATTGCATTCGGGAACATACGTTCCACCACCGGAATCAGATTATGGCGAATATCGTTGCGCAAATAATCATCCGTTGCATTCGACGCATCTTCACGAAACGGCACCTGATGCACCCCGGCATAGGCAGTTATTTGTTCTTTTGTTGCAAACAACATAGGGCGCACTATATTGCCATTTTCGGGTCTGATACCGTGTAAACCGCTTATGCCCGTACCCTTAAACAGATTGATGAGCAAGGTCTCCATATTGTCGTTAGCATGGTGAGCTGTTACAATTTTCTTATAGGCAAATTCCTTGCACAGGGCATCAAACCAGTCGTACCTAAGTTTGCGGGCGCCTTCCTGCGTACCCATTTTCCATTCGGCGATTGTTTTTTTGGTATCGAACCTAACGCTATGTAGCCGCACATGATTGCTGTAACACCAGTCGCTCACCAGCCGTTCATCCAGATCAGACTCCGCACCACGCAGTCCAAAATTGCAATGAGCAACGGAAAAAAGTATAGAACTGTTCAGGAATAAGTGCGCCATAACCATAGAGTCGCAGCCGCCGCTCACCGCCAACAATACTCGATCATCGCCTGCAAGGCTACAAACCTTCGCAAACTCTTCCTTAAACTTATCTATAAATGCCATCTAAATATTCATATTATTTTTACAATATCCACACCTTGAGCTTAATACACAAGATCTTCGTATGCAGCCTGCAGTTCGTTGTAGCTATGCATATCCTTAGCCGCTTTGGCCTGCGCCATCCCTTGTTCGTAAATCGCCGTTGCCCTTTCGGTATCCTGAACGCGTTCTAATAGTTTGCCCAAATGGTAGTAAGTAGCAACGTAGGCAGGGTCGTTGGTATGGTTTAGCTCAAAGTGCAACCGTGCGCTTGCTTCGTCGCCCTGCTTCACATACTCCAGCGCCAAAGCATGATTCAAGAAACAATCGTTTGGAGTTGCTGCCAGAAAATGTTTGAGTTTTTCAATCCTGTCTGTCATAGGTAACATATTATTGTCCAAAAATAGCGTTTTTTAGCGGGTCTGCTACCGTGACAACAAATACCCAAAACTATAACGGCTGCCCGTCGACGAGCAGCCGTTATAGTATAAATACGTGTACATCTATTACTTAGCTATAAGCAGTCGCGTACTTAGCTTTTGCGCATCAGCATCTGTATACACTATTGTGTACACGCCGTTGGTAAGATCGGCAACATTTATTTGTTGATGAGCAGTTGTAGTTTTAGTTTCCACCACTACTCTACCCAACATATCAAATATTTGTATTGTGCCAGATACTACCTGTAATCCTGTAAGGTCAACGTTAACCATACCTTGCGCCGGGTTCGGACTAGCCTCTATACCCATTTCGCCAACGGTCAGCGATTTGAAACCAACTGGATTAACCACATAAAAATATTGAGTAAAACCGCAGCCAAAATCGTTGTTGTAAGTGCCGGTATAATTGTAGCCATTCATAGGTATGTTAGCGCCTGTGCCCGTTACCTTGCGCACATTCAGGTAACCAGAATTGATGCCTATATCTGGATTACGGGCAAATACCCACCATTGCAATCCATCGCAACTGCTATCATAAACAACAAATTTGTAGAAACCTGTAGATAAATCGATCGTATCGGTGTACAAGGTATTGATGGTAGCGCCCGAGCGGCGTTTCACAATATTATCCTGCATGTCGTAAATGATCCAGCTTGTTTCGCTGATTGACGATCCGGTAGCGATAGGTTCGTTGTTGGGTTTGAACAGCACGCGGAACGTACTTGGCCAAAGCGGAGCAGAACGAAACTGTGAGTTCATAATATTATTTGTAGTGTCGGCATCTTTACGACCATTTACTGAAACAATTTTTGCAGCAAACTTATGTAACGCAGTATCGCCTGCCAACGGATTGAAACCGGGTATTAGACCCAACTTTATTTCTTTATCCTCAAAAGTCTTAAGATGGCCGACCCATGTGTAGGTAAGGTTCATAGCGCCATCCAAGCCATATTTAAACGTAATAGAGTCGATTGTTGCAGCGCCGCGATTTTTGATACGCAGCGTTGGCGCTCCACCTATTGGATTTTCTCTAAAATGGTTTTCATTGTTTGTGGGCGCTATAATATCATCTATTGCAGCATCCAGTGTTTTTTTCATACCGCCATAGTAAAACAATGTACCCTCTGTAGTGTAGCTGGCGCCGCCGTTACCCGCATAGTTTTCGAACTTAAAGCCGAGTAATGAACTTGAGCCGCTTACAACGCCCGGCAGTTTGTGATGAGCCGAGCTGACACTTGCGCCCGGGCACCAGTTGCCACGGTCGTAGAGCCATGTACCGGATTGAGGATAAAGCTGATTTCTGCCGCAATCGTTACGCCAGATACGGTAGCTATCTACAACGTTGTTGTTAAGATATACATAGTAGTACTTAGAGCAAAACTCGCTGCAACCAGTATTATCATTACCATGTCCGGTAACAGTTACCTTCAGTTCAGCGCTCTCTGTACCATCCGGAGCTACTTCCATTGTGTTTGGAAAATGGGTATTAATGCTGTTTGCTCCCCCGCGAGAAGTATCGCCAAAGCCATAGCTACCGCCCCACACCCTGCGCACATCAAGTACTTCTCTATCGGGCGCGCCCTCAATAAAAGCAAACTTGATATCCGCAGTAAAACCACCTGAATAGCCGGAATAAGATATTCTAATTTTTTCCGCATCATGCAGCAAATTGGCATAATCGGTTACATCATAAACATAGCGTTGCGTCCAGGTGAACGGAGTGCGCGGAGCCGCGCCATTGGCATAAGGAGTAATAAGGCGTCCGAGCTCGAAAGTTTGGCCGCCAGATGTTATCAAATAATTTTGCACTGTATAATCCCAATCTCCACACCAGGTAGATCCTGTTGGGCAGGTGTGCTTACCGAGCGTAAATATCATATAGACATTACGATAGGTTTTTCCGGCAGCAGGAAACGAAACCAGCGAATCGTAATTGCCGTACCAGTCGAGGTTGGTATTATTGGCGCCAACCCATGTCGTATCGCCGGGAGCGGCTTCAGCCATGCTGCTCATCCCGAAAAGTAAAGCCATCAGGCTCAAATATCTCTTCATTAAATTATGTTTATTTTTTTCCCAAAGATAAGATTATCGTTTTAACAATCTTGTTTACAATCAAAAGTAATCAGTAGCATTAAAAAAAGTACCTTTGCGCCCTTAAAAAAAATATATGCCAGGTTTTACGGTTGCCATTGTGGGAAGGCCAAATGTTGGGAAGTCGACTTTATTTAATCGCTTGCTCGAGCAACGCAAAGCTATAGTAGATGACCAAAGCGGCGTGACCCGCGACAGACAGTATGGCGTTGCCGACTGGAACGGAAAGGTTTTTAACGTAATAGATACCGGTGGCTTTGTAGCTCGGTCGGAAGACATTTTTGAACGCGAGATACGCAAACAGGTAGAAATAGCTATTGAAGAGGCGGACCTTATTATGTTTGTGTGCGATACAACAACAGGTATTACGCTGCAAGACGAAGACATGGCCGATGTGCTGCGCAAGTCGCCAAAGCCAGTATTGCTTGTGGTAAATAAAGTAGACAATTCTGAACGTGCATTGTATGGCACTGAATTCTATTCGCTTGGTTTCGACAAAACGTTTATGATCTCCTCAATATCTGGCAGCGGCACCGGCGAATTGCTGGATGAAGTGGCAGAGAACATTAGTGAGGAAGTAGATGTAATAGAACGCGACAAAGACGGGAACCCGCTGCCTAAGTTTGCCATTATTGGTCAGCCTAATGCAGGTAAGTCTACATTGCTCAATGCCCTGATCAATCAAGAACGCACAATTGTATCGGACATTGCAGGTACTACCCGCGACACCATACACACCCACTACAAGCTATTTAATAAGGAGTTTATACTGATTGATACAGCAGGCATTCGCAAGAAAAAGAATGTGCACGAAGATCTGGAGTTTTACTCCGTTATCCGCGCCATACGCGCTATGGATGAAGCCGATGTGTGTATGCTGCTTATAGATGCCCAAAACGGCATGACAGCGCAAGACATCAGCATCTTTAGCCTTGCGGCGCGCAAGGGTAAGGGTATAGTGGTGCTGGTAAACAAGTGGGACCTGGTAAAAAAAGAGACCAATACTGCGCGCGACTTTGAAAAAGAAATGAAGGAAAAAATGCAGCCATTTACCGATGTGCCGATCATTTTTATTTCTGCACAGGAGAAAACAAAGATTTTCCAGGGAATGGAAAAAGCGCTGGAAGTATATGAAAACCGCAACAGACGTGTAACTACATCGGTACTCAATGAGATTATGTTGCGCGAAATTGAACGCTTCCCTGCACCTGTGGCGCGTGGGCATGCCATAAAAATTAAATTTGTGCAGCAAATACCTACAGCCGTACCTTCATTCGCTTTCTTTGCCAACCATCCGGACAATGTAAAAGAGCCTTATAAAAACTTTCTGGAGAACAAAATAAGAAGCAATTTCAACTTTAGCGGTGTGCCTATGCGTATTTTTATGCGTAAGAAATAAATAAAAATTTACTGCAAAATACCAACACTTAATTCAGAGAATAGGCTGGCATGCAAAAATAAAAAAACCAAAAAGCCCTGATTTCCAATGAAGATCAGGGCTTTTTCATGAATAACACCGATTAGTTTTGAACTATTTTTCTGACCTAGTGAATTACACAAATAACATATTAAAATAGCTCCTTCTGTTAAAATTACCTTTAAGGATGCTAAAAGTTAGCGCTTAATGGCTAAATACCCTACCTTTGCCACGCCTCCTATCAAAATAACATTCTAAACTTTCAAAAAATAGTACAATGATGGTATTAAATCTTCACCCACAAATGCTTTTCGGCATGCCTAATGCAGGCGAATTAGTAATTACACTATTGATAGTAGTAGTGTTATTTGGCGGTAAAAAGATACCTGAGCTTGCAAAAGGTCTTGGTCAGGGCATTCGTGAATTCAACGAAGCGAAAGACGGTATCAAGACAGAAATTGAAAGTGGTATGAAGGAAAAAGAAAAAATTCAGGCTCCCAAAACCAGCAATTCAGAATCGACCAATAATGCATAAATAAAGGCATTACCACAACATTTCACCCATTTTACAACGAGCTTCCCTCTCCTAGGGTTGCATGCTTAACCGCTTAAACAACGATAAAACATGCAATACAAAATTATTTTGTCCGCATTACTGCTTGCATTGTCTGCCTCGCCATCGCGTGCGCAGCTTACAGCAGCAACTACAAAAACTGCAGCCACGGTTGTAAAGTCTGATTCTGTCGTGAGCCAGAAGCCAGAAATAAAAGCTATTACTCCATTGCTGGCAAGCAATATGGCAAACGACCCCAAGAAGGGTTACAACCATGTGCCGCTGGCAGGAGAAAAGTCTTACTTCGGAGAAAAAACCGATTACGTAAACGAGTTTGTACGCAAGTACATGGAGCTACACAATCGCACCTTGAGTACGGTGCAAGGCAACAGCGCTACTCCGTTTTCCGTTATCGACAATGTGCTGGAGAAAAAGAACTTACCAAAGGAACTAAAGTATCTGGCGGTTATAGAATCGGCGCTTAACTATAACGCTGTTTCTAGAGCTGGCGCAGTTGGTCCGTGGCAGCTTATGGAAACAACTGCCCGTATGATGGGCCTTAGTGTTAGCCGTAAACAAGATGAGCGTCGCGATCTGGCGAAAAGTACAGCCGCAGCAACTAAGTACTTGGAATTACTTTATGGTCAGCTCAACGACTGGCTGCTGGTGATAGCCGCATACAACAGCGGCCCAACTCCTGTACAACGCGCTATCGCGCTCACAGGAAGCCATAATTTCTGGGATATTAAGGAATACCTCCCCCGCGAAACACAAGGCCATGTATTGGCTTTTATAGCCACTGCCAGCATCTTTGAAAATTTGAGCAAGTTTATTGATCTTGGCAGCATACCTGTAGATTTCAAATTCAACAATAAGATAAAAGACAAGGAAGATGAAGCAGCTCTTGCTGCTGCAAAGTCGGCCATGGTCACTCCTGCTACAGCTGGCGCCGCCCCAACGGCTTTAGCCTCTGCTACACCGGCAGTCAAGAAAAATCCGTTCAGCGACGAAGAGCTTAAGAACATGACCATGGTGCGCATCACACAACCTATATATGCCGACCTGATGGCACAGGAACTGGGTATAGACAAGAAACTGATTGCTCGCTGGAATCCTGATTATGAAACTTTTGTTTTCAGAACATACCCAACGCCTTTTTACAATTTGCGCATACCTAAAGACAAGCTGGAACTCTTCCTGAAAAAGAAAGAATTTCTGGATAAAAAGTCGAAAGTAATACTGATGCAGATGAAATAAGGCATTGTTTTACCAGTTTTATAAAGGCTAAATCACCAACTGGTTTAGCCTTTATTATTCAAAAGCATTAGGAAAAACAAGCAGTGAATACCATTAAAATGGCCTATTTAGCAGCAAATGACCATTTTTTTATTTTTTATTTTTTATTTTTGATTTTTACCCTTACTTTTGCAGTCCTTAAAAAACAGTATTTAATGGCAAACCATAAAGCAACCAAAAAAGATATTCGTCAAAGTGAAAAGCGCCGTGAACTTAACCGTTACTACGGTAGAACCACCCGTAATGCAATCCGTACTTTGTTAGCAACACCAGATAAGGCTACAGCTACAGCAAACCTTAGTAAAGTAATATCTATGATAGATAAGCTTGCAAAGCGTAATGTAATACACAAAAACAAGGCCGGTAACCTCAAATCCGGTATTGTAAAGAGAATTAATGCTTTAGCATAATTCAGGTTTTCGCTAACAATATTTGGTTCGCGTTTTATAACTAACAATATTTACATTCTATATTAGCTCCGGTTTATTCCGGAGCTTTTTTTGCGTGTGGGTATTTTGTTTACCACTATTGCTAACAAATTATATTTATCTCAGGTGAAAATCGGATCAAGATATATACCTCGTCTTTACAGGATTGCATGTCCTTTCTTAGTAGAACGCCCAAATTAATCCCGTCTTTTTAGGCTATCTATTTTATTACTGCAAATGCGCTTTAGGCTATGCAGAATTACGAACTCACACTCCGTTCGTTAAAAAAAATAAAAATCCGGTTCATCTGTTTTTATTTACGAAAATATTCGTACGTTCGTCTTACGAAATTATTCGTAGACAATTAGCCGATAGAAATGCAAACAAACGACCATTTAAAACCAACCGATAGCGAACTGGAGATTCTCAACATTCTCTGGGAGAAGGGCCCCTGTACTGTGCGCGAGGTGCACGAAGTATTGGAAAAAAGTAAAGAAGCTGGATACACCACAACGCTCAAACTTATGCAAATAATGCACGACAAAAATCTGCTGAAGAGAGATGCTACCAACAAAAGCCATATATACACGGCAAACATAAGTCAGGAGAAAACGCAGGGGCAACTAGTGAAACGGATGATAGAAAATGTGTTCAACGGCTCGGCATCGCAACTGGTGATGCAAGCGTTGGGGCAACACAAATCTAACAACGACGAACTGCAGGAAATAAAACGCTATCTGGAAGAAATAGAAAAACGCAGCTCTACTAATAAATAATTACAAAATCCATAAAACTGAAAACATGCAACCATTATCCATTACCATCTTCGCATTTTCACAATCCCTAGCCTGGGCGCTGTTCTACTCGCTTTGGCAAGGTATGCTGCTCTATGGCATTGTTTATGCAGTAGTCAGGGCTATGCCGAGTATGAATGCCCGTATCAAGTATTTGCTATCGTACGGGGCGCTCACAGGCACAATAGTGTGGTTTGCGGACACATGGACGAGCCAATACCAAAAAATCAAAGGCGTGACCGCTTATATCACGGAAATGGGCATAAATAACGCACCTGATAATACACATGCCGTTAATGCCGTACCGGCAAATGCCGCGTCAACAGACTTTCTGACCAATCTACTACCTCAAATCGAACGGTATTTCCCCGCATTACTTACCATATACGCAATCGGCATCGCCTTTATGATAATTAGGCTTGCTGTAAATGTAGCGCAGCTATGGACTGTAAGTAAGAAGGGAATGATGCCGGCAACTACTTTCCAAACCGAGACCATGGAACGCTGGCAAGAGCGGCTGCAGATATCGGCAAAGGTAAAAATATACCTATCGGCGCAAATAGATGTACCAATGATGATGGGGGCTATAAAACCGGTGATCCTGCTACCTATAGCGGCAATCAACAACCTGTCAACAGATGAGGTAGAAGCTATTATAATACATGAGCTGGCACACATAAAGCGCCACGATTACCTGCTGAACGTGATACAGACGCTAATAGAAACCATACTATTCTTCAACCCCTTTATTTGGCTACTGTCGGCAATAGTGCGCAGAGAACGCGAACATTGTTGCGACGATATAGTAGTAGCCAGCGCCTCCAGCCCGCTACCCTATGCCAAGGCGCTTGCGCAGCTGGAACAAACCAGAATAAACAACAGCGCCCTATCCATGGCCGCAACCGGAAACAAAAACCAATTACTAACCCGCATAAAACGTATAATGGAAATGAAAAAGAGCAATGTAAACTACAGCCAACTGGCGTTACTCACCGCAGGCATATCATTGGTAGTAGTCCTGTTATCAATGATTTCTTTCACCCCGTCGTTTGCCCATGATACAGACGACACACTGAAGAAAAAATCGACTTATGTGGTGAAAAAGAAAACCATAACGGTTGATAGTAATGGAAAGCGTACAGAAAAAGAAGAAGTAACAAACGGAACGCCCCAGGACGAAGAAACCACAACATCAGACATCAACATTTCAATAAAAAAAGATAAGAACAAGCCAAATGGCAATATGGTATTGAGTGTTACCGCCGATGGCGGCGACAGCAAGAAAACGACAAAGTCGATAACAATAAATACAGACGATACAATGAAGGAAGTGGCAACGGCAATGGCCACAGTAAAAAATGAACTTAGCGCTGTAGACTGGGGCGCAATAGGGGCTGAAATAGAAAAAGGATTGCGCGATGCCCAAAAAGGTTTGAAAGATGCTGAGGCCGAAATTGACCTAACGGAAATGACCAAGGAAATAGCTGAAAAAGTAAAAAAGGATATGCACCAAGCTAAAAAGGAAATGGAACAGGCTAAAGCAGAAGCCGAACGCAACAAAACAATAGTAAAGGAACGCCGCATAATTGCCAGCGCTGGAGATGATGAAGATGGCGCACAACCCGAAGATTTTGGAGCCATGCTGAAAAGTATGGAAGCCGACGGACTGATAGACAGATCGAGAAAGTATAGTGTAGAAAAAGAAAACGGAATACTGTATATAAATGGCGAAAAACAGAGCGACAAAATACTGAAGAAATACAAAAACTACCTGAAAGCAAACAATATTGTAATTAAAGGCAGTAAAGGCAGTTTGAATGTACGTGTCGACGACTGATGCTTCATACAGCCGCCACATACCCGGGCCGCTTGCTTCTGCAGGCGGCTTTTTGTTTTACTATCCCTCGAGCTATTGGGCTCAATAAATCAAATTCGGTTGTTATTGACCCGCAGATTAATTTACTTTTGCGACAATATTCAGGCGCATGGGCAGATACGTAATAGAGGTAATGTATGACGGAACAAAATTTCATGGATCGCAAATTCAAGGCGATACGCCTACTGTGCAGCTTGCCCTAAACCAAACATTGCAAACGCTCCTCAGAACTCCCATACCCACTGTAGGCGCCAGCCGAACAGACGAGGGTGTACATGCACTGAGCAATTTTTACCATTTTGATCTTGATATAGAACCTCGCGCCGATTTTGTATATAAATGCAACGCTATTCTACCCGATGGCATTGCAGTAAAACAACTTTTATGCGCTGCCGACCCGGAGTTTAATACCCGATTTCAGGCTGTGCGCCGGCAATACCGGTACAGAATATATCACTATAAAAACCCCTTTCTGGTAAATCAGGCATTGTTTTTCCCCTACAAATTAGACTTCGACATATTACGCCAAACAGCAGAAATAATAAAGGAGTACGAAAAGTTTGAATCGTTTTCTAAGCGCAATGCACAAACTAAAACTTACAACTGCGCTATACATCAATCGGAATGGCAAGTAGTGGGTGAAGAACTGCACTACCTGGTGACCGCCAACAGATTTTTGAGAGGAATGGTTAGAGGCCTTGTTGCTACGCAAATACACATTGCAAGAGGCAAAGGAACCCTCAACGATTTCAGAAAAATAATAGAGGCGAGAGATTGCACTAAAGCTTTTTTCAATGTTGCCGGTCACGGACTGTATCTCGAACATATTGTTTACCCTGATGGAACATTTATATAGCCAACACAATACCAATTGGCCAGATTGAAAACAATATGAGCATTGGGCAGCAATTTCAGCTTATTTTTGCAGCCAGATGTCAGACAAATTCAAATCGGGTTTCGTAAATATATTTGGAGCCCCCAATGCAGGTAAATCCACATTGCTCAATCTGTTGCTGGGCGAAAGACTGGTTATTATTTCGCCCAAGGTACAAACTACCCGCCACCGCATACTAGGTATTCTATCCGAGCCAAACTATCAGATAGTATTTTCTGATACCCCCGGCATTATAGAACCTAAATACAAACTGCACCAGAAAATGATGCTGCAGGTGAAAAGCGCACTCGAAGATGCAGATGTAGCCATATTGATGCACGACATCAATCAACCTATAGAAGAGTTTGAAACAATAAGCAATTCGCTGAAGCTCAATGTGCCAGTGATACTGCTGCTCAACAAAACTGACGTACTTAAAGATAAAAGCGTTATTGATGATATTGTAAAAACTTATCAGGAGCGTTTCCCTAAATGGGCAGTTGTACCTATATCGGCCAAAAAAGAGGTGAATACCGATAAGATAATGCCATTGATATTAAAGGGCTTGCCAGAAGGATTTGCATTTTACCCCGAAGACAGCATTTCAGACAGATCTGAACGTTTTTTTGTAGGCGAAATGATACGGGAGCAAATCTATGCGCTATATGAAGAAGAAATACCCTACCATGCAGCAGTATTGGTTCAGGCATTTGAAGAAAAAACTACGCTCAATGTAATTAAGGCAGACATTATTGTAAGCCGAGAGACGCAAAAAATGATATTGCTGGGTAAGGGCGGCAGCATGATAAAACAATTGGGCATCAATTCGCGTAAGGTAATAGAGGAGTTTTTGCAGAAAAAAGTACACCTGGAGCTATTTGTAAAGGTGCGCCCAAAATGGCGCGACAATGAAAACTACCTGCGCGAATATGGATACAATTGACGACCGGCTGGCGACGATAGACCCGCTACATAAATTCTGGTACAAGAAAAAAGTAGCCAACATAGATATGTTGCGGCTAGACAAACTGCACCCTGTGGTGTCGGGCAACAAATGGTTTAAGCTAAGGCTCAACCTCATTTATGCAGTAGACCATGGTTATAAAACAATACTCACCTTTGGCGGCGGACATTCTAACCACCTTATTGCTGCAGCATTTGCAGCCAGGGCTTATGGACTGCACGCAATAGCCATAGTGCGCGGCAAATACGATGTGCTGACGCCTACGCTTGAAGCCTGCATAGCAGAGGGTATGCAGCTGATATTTGTAACCCAGGACGACTATAAAAACAAAGAAAACGACAACTGGATACGGCTGCTTACGGCAGACTTTGACCGGACGCTGATAATACCTGAAGGTGGAGCCAACGAACGGGGACGAACAGGCGCCGGACTGATAAACCGATATATTAAAAAGAACTACAGCCATATTCTACTTTCTGTAGGATCGGGCACTACGCTTATTGGGCTACGCAACAAATTGTTTACCGACCAACATGTGATGGGTTTTGCGCCTATGAAAGGCGGGGTTTACCTTAAAGACTATATAGGCGAACACCTTACACCAGAACAAAATAAAAACTGGACACTAACTGACGAATGGCACATGGGCGGCTTTGGTAAATGCAGTGGTGAATTGATAGATTTTATGAATGCGTTTTACGACGAAAACAAGATACCACTCGACATGGTATATACAGGTAAAATGATGTTCGGGCTACAAAAAATGCTGGAAGACAATCAGTTCAACAGCGCCGACAATCTACTCTGCATTCATACCGGCGGCTTGCAAGGAAATGAATCTATAAAGGATAGGCTCATCTATAAGTAATTAATAATCAGAAGCGATTTTTCTAAAACTGAGACAACATCGCATTATACTTTATTACTATATCAGAAGATGACAATCCAAGAATTAGTTGAGAAAAAATCAGGCGTTTTTAAATATTTTGTATATTTAACGTACTCAATTATTACCTGATGAATTTCAACCGGAGAAGTTTTCTTAAAACAGCGTCAGCATTAGCTGCGTTTACGATGGCCGAATTAAGCTCATTGTCGGCAGCGGCCGAGATTAAGACCGATGGTAAAACCATAGAACCCGACGATGAAGCATACTGGCGCAATGTAAGACAACTGTTCCCGTTATCGAAAGACCTAACCTATCTCAATAATGGCACTTTCGGACCATCGCCCTACCCGGTGATAGATGCTATGCGCACCGCGCAAATGGATGCCGACCTGCACGGCAATTACGGCAGTTACGACACCACACCACCCAAACTGGCAAAATTTGTAGGAGCTGACGCCGACGAAATAGCGCTTACTCATAATGTTACCGACGGCATTAACCTGGCTTGCTGGGGTGTGCCGCTACAAAAAGGCGATGAGGTAATACTCACCACTCACGAGCATGTAGGTAATGCGTCGCCATGGATGAACCGGCAAAAAGTTACTGGCATTGTTATAAAAAAGTATACGCCGGCAGCTACCGCCGCCGAAACGCTCAACCGCATTGCTGACCTGATAACTAAGAAAACCCGCGCTATTGTTACCCCCCATATACCCTGCACACAAGGTCAGGTAATACCCATAAAAGAAGTATGCAAGCTGGCGCGCGACAAAGGCATCTTTTCGCTGATAGATGGCGCGCATGGCGCCGGAATGATGCCCCTAAACCTGCACGACATGGGCTGCGACACCTATGCCAGTTGCTGCCACAAATGGATGATGGGGCCTAAAGGCACAGGATTTCTGTATGTGCGCAAAGGCTTTCAGGACACTGTTCAATCGTACTACATGGGCGGCGGTACCGATGACGGCAAATGGGACATTATGACCAACCCAATAACAATTGGTAACTATGCGCCATCGGCCCACCGTTATTTTGGAGGCACCCAGGCCAATGGCTTGTATACCGGTGTAAATGCAGCCATCGATTTTATAGAAACCATAGGTATTGAGAATATACACCGGCGCATAAAGAGTCTGGGCAAGTACACTCAAGACCGTCTACTGGAGTTTGGCGATAAAATAGAACTATTGACTCCAACAGAAGAAATATCGAGGTGCGCTGTGAACGGATTCAGGATTAAAGGCGTAGACTATCACAAGTTTTACGACATCTGTGCCGCCGAAAAAGTACGCATAAGAGCTGTGCCCGAAAACGGCATCAACTGCCTGCGCGTATCTACACACATATACAACAACAAAAACGAAGTGGATAAACTGATGGATCTCATCAAGAAATCTATCGCATAAGAATTGCGCCTTGACCAAAATAGCTAAGCCTCCCACTGAATTATTAATCAGGTAGAGGCTTAGCTATTTTTTTGAACACTGTACTGGCTTTGAGGCCAACTCTATTATTTCATTTTCATCTGTGCAAAATATGGATGGTCAGGATGCACAATCAATTCCTGACGTGTGGGGTGTATCAGCACATCCATATCCTCCATAGGGATAGCCCCAAGCAGCGGTTCAGAGTCGCCCGGTAATACTATGGCGTTGCATAATGTACGCCTGTTGGCAAACCTCAGTTCTACCTGCGACACCACATCATATTCAGCTATATGGCTATTGGCCAGTTGCACTTTGCGTTTTTCTACTATCGGCAATTGTAGTTGCTCTTGTATACTTTCATTTATGGCCAGCATTACAGAGCCGGTATCAACAAGCATCGATACGGGCATCCGTTTTACTTCCTCATCACCAATCATATACTTTCTGGCCATTTCTAAATCGAACGCATTTATCAATTCTACGTTGGCGTATATCAATCCCATTTTACAGGCTATTTATAATCAAAAATAATGGATTTCGCGCAATTTTGCGTATTAAGCGTTTCCTAAAACAAATAGAGCAAACACGTTGCCGTGCCTGCTCTATGCTATGTTTCTATTACTATTTTGTTGTTTATTTCAGTGTTTCGTCGAGCCATTTAAAAAACTCGCGCTGCCAGGCTATGCCATTTTGCGGATGCAACACCCAATGGTTTTCGTTGGGTAGATAAAGCAACTTAGCTTTTACGCCATTGCCTCTTGCTGCGCCAAACGCCTCCAATCCTTGTTCAGTAGGCACACGATAATCTGTACCGCCCTGAATAATCATTATCGGAGTGTTCCACTTGCTTACAAAGTTGCTTGGATTAAACTTTTCGTAGCTCTCGGGCTCCGGCTTTTTCCAGTATGGTCCGCCGATGTCCCAGTTGGCAAACCACAACTCTTCGGTAGTGCCATACCAGCTCTTCAGGTCAAACAAACCGTCGTGAGCTATGAATGTTTTGAAACGATTGTTGTGCATACCTGCCAACATAAACACACTATACCCGCCATAGCTTGCGCCTACACAGCCCAAGCGGCTTTTGTCTACATATTTTTCTTTGCAAATATCATCAATCGTTACAAGGTAGTCTTGCATAGGCAGCCCGCCCCAGTCTTTGCTTATTTCTTCGTTCCACTTCACACCCCAGCCCGGCATACCTCTGCGGTTTGGCGCGACAACTATATACCCCTGAGCAGCCATCAACTGGAAGTTCCACCTGATGCTGTAAAACTGCGACAAGGCCGATTGTGGTCCACCCTGGCAGTAAAGGAGTGTCGGGTACTTTTTGTTAGGGTCAAAGTCGGGCGGATAAATGACCCACGCATGTAGTGTAGTGCCGTCGGTGGTTTGTATTTTACGCATCTCCGTCTTGCTCATCTGCAGATTCTGATAGATATTATCGTTCTCGTGCGTAAGCGGACGCATATCGCCATAAAGCGGCTTTACAGCAAACAATTCCGACGCATGATTCATATCACAACGCGATACAATCACCTCGCCATTTGCCTCACCGATTACACCGTTAATATCAAATTTGCCCTTGGTTACTATCTGCACTGTATTCTTGTCCAGGTCTTTATCCGTAATACCTACCTGAAACAATTGCTGCGTTCCCTCGAAAGGGGCATTGAAGTAAATTTTCGTTTCCTGACTGTTAAAAATGAAACCCTCTACTGTGCCATCCCATTTGGCCGTGATGTTGGTTTTCTTTTTTGTGGTTACGTCCATCAGTATTATGTCGGTCTTGTCGGCCTCGTAGCCGTCGCGGGCCATACTGGTGTACGCCAGCGTCTTTCCTGTTTTATTAAATACAGGTTGAGTGTCGTATCCCTTCCAGCCTTCCGTCCAGTTTTCCGTTTTGCCGGTGGCGGTGTTGTAGTAATATAGGTCGGTATTGGTGCTGTGGGCATAATCTTTCCCAAACTTCTTTTTGCACACATATACAAATCCCTTGTTATCGGGCGACCAAGCCAGATCCTCAGCGCCGCCAAAAGGCTTCTGCGGACAATCGTATGGCTCGTCTTCCATAATATCCTTAACTGTACCCTGCTTTAGCGATGCTACAAAAATGTGCGAAAAGCGACCATCTTCCCAGGTATCCCAGTGGCGGTAGTTGAGGTCGGTATATACTTTTGCTGTAGTGTTGGGCAAATCGCGATACAAATCAGAACCAAGCATTGGTTTTACCAATACATCTTTAGAAAACGCTACATACTGACCGTTGGGAGATACCCATACGTTTTCAGCGTCCTGAAGGCCACTGTATATTTCTTTCCAGGTGCTGCCGCTATCCAGACTTTGATACAAAAAGTTATCGTAGGTGGCATACCAAGCATGGTCGTAGCGCTGGGTAATGGTTTTACCGGCTTCCGATGTCCATTCTTTACGCTCCCCATCTTTTACATTGAGGCGGTATTGATGCACAATGCTTTTCTCGGTTTTCCAATCTACAGTTTTAGAAGAGTAGTAAACATATTTACCTTCTCTGCCCACACCGTTGGCCGAAACTCTATGGAGACTCCACAACAGTTCAGGCGTCATGCGCTCTTGGGCATTGCCCGCTGTAGCAAACAGTAATAATAATGGTAGTAACGTACGTTTCATAATTATAAATAGAAAGTCAAAATTAGAAATTAAAAATAAACAAGTGGCAGAACTTTACCTTACGCCGCCTTTATCACCCTTTTTTCCCGTTGTTGGCTTGGTATCAAAGTCAATAACCATGTCCCATCCGGCTTTTACGCTCACAGGTTCGTTATAGGGTACTACTTCCTCGGGTTGGCGTTTTGCAAACAAATCGCCGGTGTCCCATTTACCATTCCCATTGGCATCCACTATCAGCCTTATGGTATAGCGGGCAGGCCGCAGGTGAACGAGCTTGACCATGGTATCGCTAACAGGCGTATTGGCCACAGTGTCTTTGTCTGAATTAATGAGCAACACATACTTTCTGTCGTAGTATTTTGTAGGTAGGTGCAGCTTCAGTTTGCCATATTCCTCATCGCCCCAGGTGCGAAACGAAAAACGCGCCGGCATAATCTCTTTACCTGTTGTGTCTTTGGCAAAGCCTTTAGCCAGTTTTAGTGTATACACTCTATCTTCTGCCCAATGCGGCGGAATAACATAAAGCTGATTTGGGTGCGCTGAGTCGGTTTTGTACCTGCATTCGGGTGTGTAGGTAACGCCGGCGCTATCGTAACTAAGCGTTATTTTCTGTCTGGCAAGTACGGGTATTTTATTGAAAATAATTTTAATGTCATTAGTCAAATCAAAGGTGCGTTTGCTCACATCCGAAGAATCGACATTGATCAAATACGAAAAAGCCTCTTCGCCCTTTGGTTCCTTACCCATGCGCAGCGCTTTTGCTTTCTGCAACGAATCGGTTTTGCGTTTTGCTGCTGTATCTGCAATTTCCTCAAATATCTTTAATACTATTCTGTTGGCTGTGCTGTCGCCGGGAGTAACAATGGTGTTGTTAAAGGCTATTTGTTCTCCATTGCCATCATACACCATATTATTGTTGGCATCTTTAAGCGCATATATTTTAAAATCGCGCTTGGGTAACCCCTTGAAGGTAAATACCCCCTTGCCATCGGCCTTGGTTATGTACTTGGGCTTATGGCGCACTACGGCGCTATCGGCCTCGGCGCCGCTGTATAACTCTACCCAAGCTCCCGATGAATCGGGAAGGCCTGTAGCGGCATTAATGATCTGACCCAATAACTGAAGCGAATCGAAATAGGCGCCTGTGCTGAATGTATAGGTGTACTTGCTAAACGGATTGCTCTCGTGCAGGTCTTTTATAGCATTGCCAAACGACAGTCGGTAAGTAGTGTTAGGCTCCAGCAGCGAGTCAACTATCTTCACAGTTACCCTGCGGTTATTACCCGTTACCACTGGCGCTATAGGTAGCATGGGCGACAACTCAACTTCTTTTGTTGCATCGCTTACCACTATGTACTCATCAAAATCAATATAAATACGACTCACCTTAGTATTGAGCAGCGAGTCTGAAGGCGCTATTTTGATCAGCTTCGGCGGCGTAGCATCGCGCTTACCACCCGTAGGGGCTGTGATATTTGCGCAACCTGCGCATACCAACAATAAAACCAGCAATAGATAACGGCAACCCCCAATATTCATTAACGCCAAAATTAAATAAAAATCGGGTCATTGGCCATGGTCTACCCCAACTATTGCGGTGGAAACATAATTTCACGGCATACGAAGGGCCAGTTTGTGCACTTCCTAACAAGTGTTTACCAATACCGTTAGCTTGTATTTATCGGATATTAAAATTATTATTGCACAAACCGACTACGGGTGCTATTTAATACCAAAGATTTTGCCCAATTTTTCGCGATAATACTGGCTGTTTATTGGCTTGTTTGGCAATGGCGCGAGGTACGCAATGTTTTTTTACTACTCGCATGCAGCTACTTTTACTACAGGTTTCGCAATACGCTGCCGGTATACTTATACAGCATTATCAGCGTAAGTTATCTTTCGGGCCTGGCTATGAGCCGAATAGAGCCTCAAAACAAACGAAAGGCCCTCCTTGTAGTCACGATTGTTATACTAGGCTTGGGGCTTGCCTACATCAAATACTCTGGCCTATTGCTTGGCAACATTCCCGGTATGGAGCAGTGGCAGGCCAGCGCCATGCACATTATTACACCCATAGGCATTAGCTATTTTACGTTTTCAACTATTGGTTATATCACAGATGTCTATCGCCGCACCATAGTTGCCGAAACCAACTTTATCGTTTACGCCTCCTATATCAGTTACTTCCCGCACATACTGTGCGGACCTATAGCATCTGCAGCCGGGCTGTTGCCGCAGTTTAAGAACCCTGTAAAACCCAGCTTGGAGGTGATAGAAGCATCGGTAGCTGAAATACTGTGGGGATTGTATAAAAAAATGGTTGTAGCCGACAACATCGCCATAATGGTAAATTATTGTTTTGCCAACTACAAAGACCAAACGGGCAGCACCTTGTTTCTGGGCGTTACGCTGTTTAGCTTCTTTATTTATGCCGACTTTTCCGGTTATTCAGAGATAGCGCGCGGCACATCGCGATTGCTGGGTATAGAGCTGGTGAAGAATTTTAAAATGCCCTTTTTCAGTCGTAATCCCGGCGAAATGTGGCGGCGGTGGCACACATCGCTCCGCAAGTGGATGCTGGATTATATATACCTGCCGCTGGGCGGCGCCAAGGTGGGCAAGACAAAATACATGCTCATCATCTTTTTCATTTTTTGCTTTTCGGGCTTGTGGCACGGGGCCAATGTTACTTTTATTTGCTGGGGCGTACTCAATGGGTTATACTTTTTTGTGTATCTATTCTCCAACTCTTTTACCCGTTACAAAGACCTGCCCGGTAAGGGTAAGCTATTGCCCAACGGCAAAGAGCTGCTACAAATGTTTATCACCTTCAATCTGGCTACCATTATGCGTATTTTCTTCCGTTCGCCAAATATGGAGGTAGCTACCGGTTTTTTTATGAAAATAATGTCGGCGAGTCTTTTTGCTGCGCCGCTGATGGTAGTGGTGCGCAAGTATGTATGGTGCCTGCCCATGCTGGCTATAGAATGGGTGCAACGCGAAAAAGACTATGTGCTGCAGTTGCCGCGCGTACCTGTGGCCATAAGAGTTAGCGTATATATAGCGGTTATTGGTGCAATTTGGTATTTTTGTCCTAAACAGAGCGCTACGGAGTGCTACTATTTTAAATTTTAAACGTTCATAACTGTTCTATAATGAAGCCGTTACACTTTCTTTATTTGCTACTGGCTGCGGGAACTCCCCTGCTGCATGGCTGCGCCAACAAAAACGACGACAAAGAACGCCAACACAAAGAATTTGAATACAAGCAACACGAAGCACAGGTAGCCAAGCTGGAAAGCCTGAACAAAGAATACCCGCAGATACCCGACGAACGACTGATGGAAAACAACGGGGCCAACAGTCCGCTGTATGCCGAACTAAAAGAAAGGTATAAAAACTACCTGATACAGCTGAACAAAGATGTAACAGCTACGGGCGCCAAATTTGTGGTAATGATCATGAAACCCATTGAGAAACCCGGCGACCCTACCCTCAACTTCAAAGCCGGACGACCATTTATATTGAAAACCTGCGCCGACCTGGGTATAGACTGCATAGACCTTACCGACCAGATAGACGCGCAAGACCCGAAAGAAATAACGCTGCTACCCCGCGATGGCCACTGGTCGAAAAAGGGGGGCGAGTTTTATGCCGGATTGTTTATGCCTATTGTAAAGAAACACATGGGGAATAAAAGTACGGTAACCTACAAAGACAACGAACGCCCCGAAACCTTTGGCGACCTGCCGCCAAACGATGATGAAATACTGGATGGCGGCAAAGACATACCCTACCACCTGAAAGCTAATGTGCAGGGCCTGCGTATGGACTACGACCTGAAGTTTCCGAAAACAAAGCCGCGCATATTGTTTATGGGCAGCTCGCATGTATATTTTCCGTTTCTCGACAACGAATACATAGCCACCACCGTGTTGCAAAAACAAATGCCGGAAGTAGAAATACTGAATGCAGGCATACTGAGCGCCAGCATAGACGACTATGTTTCGCTATTTGCAGAAAAGGCCAAGTATGCCGAACCCGATGTAGTGATTTTGCAAACCAATGGCGGCGACATAATACATCTGTACTTTAGCAACCGCAACCACGTGAGCCGCAACCAAACGCCGCACACCCCTACCAAACTGGAAGAAGCCTACTACAAAGCCACCTATAAATACTAATACTCCGCACCATGATACAAGACAATGCCGCCGCCGCTAACAATACCCCCACCGCAGGCCACAACTCAGTAATATCGCCCAAAGCGAAGTTTGGGGTCAATTGTAGTGTAGGATTGTTTTGTATTATAGAAGATGATGTAACCATAGGCGACAATGTAACCATAGGCGACTACTGCAAGGTGGTGAACAATGTGCGGATAGGTAACAATACGCGCCTGCAAAGCCATGTGGAGATACGCGCCAACACCCGCATAGGCGATAACTGCTACATAGATTCGTTTGTGGCCTTCTCCGGCGAATCGGTGATAGGCAATAATGTAACCATACGCTACAGCGCCATAATAGCCCGCGGCGTGCGCGTGGGCGACAACACCTATATATGCCCGCTGGTAATGACCAACAACCTGGACACACAGCAACAATCGGTGGGAGGAGCGCATATTGGCGCTAATTGTTTTATAGGCACCAATGCCGTACTGAACCACGGCATAAAACTGGAAGACAACGTAACCATAGGCTCGCTAAGCTTTGTAAACACCGACTGTAAGAGCGGCAAAACCTACGTAGGCGTTCCGGCTAAAGAAATGGTGAAATCGTAGCCCAAAAGAGCAAAACGCCGTTAAAATACGCCTATACCCTACCCCAAAAGAACTAAAACAGCCTAAAAAAGGGTTATAAAATATTTTATTCGAAATTCCGGCTAAAAATATTTGCGCTTCTGAAAAATCTTTTACTATCTTTGCACTCCAATCACGAAATAACGCGGTCAACACCACCAAAATTGAGTGAAAAGGAACAAAAATAACTACTTTGGATTGGTAGTTCAGTTGGTTAGAATGCCGCCCTGTCACGGCGGAGGTCGCGGGTTCGAGTCCCGTCCAGTCCGCGAAAAGCCCCAGATTTGGGGCTTTTTTGTTTTTGGAAATTTTATGGTTAGGGTGCCGCCCTCTCGACGGAGGTCGCGGGTTCGGGTACCCAAATCCGCAAACAAACGAGACCCGCGTTTTGGGATCAAGCTACAAAGTTCCCCCAGTTAAGCCTAGCCTCCCATTACACTTCCACAACCGCCCATCTCCGATTGGTGAATGTGCGAATAGAACTTGAAAAAACACTTTTCGGATGGCAACATGCGTAAATGTCCCACATTATCACTCACCTCACTAAAGTACCCAATATGCAACCGGCACTAAGTGGTATCTCCCAATTCTAACACAAAAGGTTAGTGCGTTATAGTCAAATAAACCTAATCTTATTAGCTAAAGAAAATAAATTGCATTAAAAACATGTGCCGCTGGTTACAAGCCGGCTACTTTAGTGAGGCTAATGTTCAGTCGAACACTCGCACCAGTTGGAGAACTGCAATGATTTTTTGACAGTTTGAACAGTGTACAAAAAGCCACTATTTAGCGTCAATCTTCCCGAAATAAACCATACTTGGCGCCTCTGAGCGAGCAACAACTATGTCTGAAATTCCGTCACTATTCAAATCTCCGATTGCAATTCCGTAAACAGTACCTAAGGAATCTCCAAAAGAATGAGATTGAAAATTTAATGCGGTACCGTCATTGATGAACACGTTAGATGGCGCACTAGCATAGCCAACAACAATGTCCATTTTATTATCCTTATTTAAGTCAGCTACTGTTATTGCATGTGGAATCTTCTTCCTGTCCAATAAAGAAATACCTTCTGAAAAAGCATTATTTTTTTGTCCCAAATAGATATTCACCCCAGCTTTTTCATCACAAGCAACAATATCTAACAAACCATCACCATTAAAGTCATCTACTGCAGTCATTCTAATAGTAGCATCTGTAGGACCAAAAAGCAGACGATTCGCATCCGAATAATTGAGTTGAGCATTACCTAAATAAATATAGCTTTGACCACCGTCTCTGTTTGGAACTACTAAATCAATATATCCGTCCTTGTTAAAGTCAACCGCATAAATAGATGTACAAGGGTATGGTGCAAAGCCGATATAACTAGAGCTAAAATGACCCTTTCCATTGTTCAAACAGAAATAGTTCTTTGTTCTTCCTTTCACACCTCTATTTGCAAAAATCAAATCTGGCAATTTGTCTCCATTAATATCTGCAATTGATAGGTTACGCGTTGACCAATCAGAATTTCCAAATTCGCAACCGACTTCAAAATTCCCCTTACCATCATTAAAATAAATAATTTTTTTATCTGGCGCATCATTGCTAATTGCAATGTCGATGAAGTTATCTCCATTAAAATCAGCAACAATTCCTGAGTAAGAACGATCTTTTATGTTGCTTAGATTGTACTTTTTTAGAATCCCCCCTTTGCCGTCACACAAAATAATTTTTTCTGCTATTGGCCAATGTCTGCCTTTTACCAGTAGAATATCAAGGTGAGAATCGCCATTAAAATCAGCTAAACTTACATTTGCTGTTGTATCAATTGCATCATCCAACTTTAAAAACTGCTCAAAACTAATTTCTGTTTGTCCAAATGTAAATTCACTACAAAAGCACAAGCAACAAAAGAAAAGGACCTTCATTATATATAAATTATATTGAGTATTTTGGGGTTGACAAGATGTAAGGTAAAAAATTATCCAGTCAGAATAGTATTTTTTAATCAGGTAAAATTCGGCTGAAAATTGGAATTTAAAAATGAAAAGAGAACTTAGTCTTGATCAATACAATACATTTACTAAGTAGAATACATTTGATGAAATACAAACTCAACAGAGTGTGTCCAAAAACTGGCTAACAGGGTAAAGGCAAGCTATCCTCTTTTAAAAAATAAGCAATAAACCTTACTAACCATTTCCCCCGGTTAAGCCTAGCCTCCTACAACTTCCAATCTCCGATTAACGAATGTGCGAATAAACCTTAAAAATACGAAACCCGCTTTAAAATTCCACCATGCGTATATATATATACCAAACAGTCATCATACATTCCCAACGTACCCGTTTTGCAACCGGTGTTAACTAAATATGCTCAATTCCGGCACATTAGGTTCGTGCGTTATCGCCATTTTTCAAATCGTCTACAAAAAAGCTCAAAAGCTGTCACTTACAATCTTCAACTCCCCCCTCTAAAACCTCACCCTCTTCCAATCCACGCTAACGCCCGAACCCTCGGCAAGCATTACTGAATGTGGCTGGGTAGTATTTAATACACTAAAACCGGGGCCGTAAAAGGCGGCAAAATCGCAGTGTATTTGGTGACTAAGTATGGGGTAAATATCCCATCTTGGGTGGTTTACTTTGTATTCTATGCTGTAGTGGTCGCTGGCTCTGGTATAGCCGTAGTAATGTTCAAAAATGAATTCTTCGATGCTGTTTTGCTGCATGCTCACTTTTTGTGCGGCAGCCACTACTTTTATGGTGTTCCACACAGCGTTTACCTTCATCTGGTATACTATCTCCCTTTCCTTTTCGCTGAGCAGCCATTTGTGCTTTGTAGGTATGGCGGTATAATGCTCTTTATAAAGTTTGTTAGCTATTTGAGCCACTATTTTGTAGGGCACCGTCTCGTTTACAAATACTACGCCGCGCCTTACCTCATTCCCTATTTTCCTTACCACATAAAACCGCAGATTCACCTCTTCAAATGTGCCGAGCAAAGGAATAGGTATGCCAAATAATGCAGTGTCTTTAAACAAAAAACCTACCAAACTCACATAGGTTTTTCCCTGAAAATAGTCGAGCTCTACACCCTTTGGCAAATACGGCATCAGTAATTCTGGCGCAATTTCATAATTCGCCATTATCAAATTCTGCCACTTTGCTTTCAGAAATGTAGTTGCCATTGCGCTGTATATATAGGTGGTTGTAAAGGTACCGAAATAGATTGGGTTGCTATGGCGCTTTAAACGACCCAGCTATCCCGGCACAACAACAAACAAACATTTGCTCACCATAACTATTTTGTTATTTTTGAAAATAATTTCAATTATAACCTACTACTACCTTATGCGTCAGTACATTGTTACCGTTTTAGTGTTTTTTCTTGTTAGTCATGCATTTGCCCAGGAGGCCACATGGATAGCGCCTGAAGGGAAGATAATTAATGATCGAACACTTGTTTGGGGCGATTTTTTGGGCAAACCCAGTAAGGACGAAGATCCACGCGCAGGCGCCGCTGTGCGGCCAGCCATCTATGCCTATGCCGACGGCGCCGAAGTGTTGCCTAACGATAAGGTAAAAATAAAATTTAGGGTTAAATGCGCTTTTCAAAGCGCGGCATGGGTAAAAGAAGCCGTAGAAAAAGAGCATACCTACTACTACCTCAATCACGAACAGCACCACTACGATATAGCGCTCCTGTTTGCCAATAAGTTGCAGACCGATTTGTCGGTAAAAGAGTTTAGCCAAAAAAACTACGAAAAGGAAATTGAAAGCATCTATTTCCCGCTCCTCAAAAAATACCAAAAAACACAGGAAGACTACGACAACGAATCGAACCACAGCCTTATTGTAGAAAAACAAGTGTTGTGGGATATGCGCATAAAAAAATGCCTGGAAAACAATACCGACGAGTTTTTTGAAAGCCCTGCGGATGTTGTTAAAACGGTATGGTACCTGGGCCAGAATGTAAAACGCCTACCCGGTGAACCTGTAAAGCAATTTACCACAAGATGCCGCCCGCTTTACTGTGAGTTTTCAGACGATTTGGCAGTAAAAACCATAGAGACGACGGCCTGGACAGAAGACAAGGCAATTGTAGCTTTTTATCGGCAAAATTTTAATGTGGAAATTGAAGATGAGCAGCCAAAAGAGTGTACAAGATTGCTGGGCGAGGTATTCGTGACAACAGACCGCTCGATATACAAACGCGCATTGCTCGATACTTTTGCCAATGGTGCGCACCCTACAAAAATAACATCTGTATTTTTTGCCAATGCAGACAGCGACGCTGTTAAGGAACTGATTGTTATCTCTGCCAGCGACATTAAAAATACAGACTCTGTTGGTACTTTATTTTCGGTAAGGGTTTTCGACAAAACATTTGCGAAGCTCTTGCCGGCCCGAATAAAACGCCTCGAATCGGCGGGCGTACTTCTGTCGGGCGGTTTTGAAGGCGTGGTAAACGGTAAACCAGTGAAAGCAAAACACAAAAACCAGAAGGAAGTGGAAGATGAGTTGAAAAAAGCCGGGTTTGTGCAATGATGGCGGTTCAAAACAATTCATTAATGTAAGGAAAGGCAAAATTTGGTTAATGGAACAAGCAAAAGCTCATAAATAAAAGAGCACATCTTACCAAATTACTATGGGGCCGCTGCAATAATAATAACCGCTATTTTATTAATCCTGATTATTATCATAGAAATTGCAGCAATATACTAATGCTGGAGTGTGGCAATTGCATATTGTGGGTAGGGTGTGAAATACGCAGCCTTTAGCGTCGCCTAATTTTCGTCTGTTAACATAGAAATCTACCATTCTGAATATCTTTGCATTACAATCACGCAGTTTTTCACACGTAATTAGTTATTCTCCGCGCAATTGGTCTGAAATTCACAATATTGCAAATACACACATATATGAATGATCTAATCAAGACCCCATCCAGAATGCTGGAGCTTTTAAAGAAAAGACAGGGTAATGCCATCGCAGGAAACACTTTAAGGCTGTGGCTGGCGGTATTATTATGCGGTATGAGCAGCGCCTTGCATGCCACGTCTTATACTACCTCTGTAGCCGGCGACCTGAATAATAAAGCCAACTGGACGCCAGTACCGCCCAACTTTACCACCCAAAGCGACACTTGGACCATCACCCTACCCATGACTGTGTCGACAACTTGGTCGGTAACAGGCAATGTTACCATTGCAAAAGGCGGCTCAATCAAAGACATGGGCAAAACCATTACTTTCAACGGGCACTTTAGCAACAATGCCGATTCAGGTTATGTTGCCACCGGTACTGCCATTTTCGGCAGCGAATTCCCACAAGCTATTGGCGGCTCGGCTACTACAATATTCAACAATCTTACCCGTTCGCACAATGGTCTGTCATTTAATACAAATTGCATTATTAAAAGCGATTTCGAAGGCAAGAGCTTTATAGTGGATGGAGGAAACACCATTTATTTTGGCGGAAATTTTACAGTTACCACCGGCAACAACCTCTTTACAGGTACAGCTGTGTTTAATGGCAAAAATGCACAAACAATAGATGGTAATCCAGATTTCAACAACCTGACTATTAGCAATGCAAAGGGCGTTACGCTAAAATCGGACGAAAAAGTGCTGGGCGACCTGACTATTACCGAAGGCGTACTTACAGATGGCGGCAACTCCATATCTGTAGCTAAAAATATTATTGGCGCTGGCAAAGAATCGGGATCAGGCGGCATAACCCTTACCGGATCGGCTGCCACCATTTCTGGCGCTACGCTTGAAAATCTGACCCTCGATAATGCAGCAGGTTTTACGCTTACTGGCAATGCCGTTATTACAGGAACACTTACTTTTAAGGCAGGCTCGCTGGTTATTGGCGCAAACACCCTTACACTCAATGGTTCGGTAGCTGGTATGAATGGCTCTCGCTTCTTTACAGGTAGCGATGCATCAAATATTACTATTACTGCCACTCACGACTTGGGAACACTTTATTTCAACCAAAGCGCTTCTGGTGTCAGCAACAATGTAGCTACGTTAACATTGAGCGGCAAAGAAGGTACTGTTACTTTGGGTAATAAATTAAGCATCAGCAATTCACTTGCGCTCACTGCCGGAACATTGGCAGATGGAGGAAACAACATTACACTTTTAGGTAGCATTACAGGTAATGGTACTGCCACCGGCGCCGGCGGAATAACCATGAAAGGTGAATCTGCTACCATCTCCGGCGCTACTATTGGTAAATTGGAACTTAACCACCCTTCCGATTTCAGCCTCACCGGCAGCCCCACTATTACTGATGCCTTGGTTATGACAGCAGGCACATTAACTATTGGAGCCAATACGCTTACTCTTAATGGTTCTGTTTCTGGTATGAGCGCCACTAATTCCCTTACTGGAAGCGCAACATCTAACCTCGTAATTGGCAATAATGGCGCAGTAGATATCCTGTTTTTCGACCAAAGCGAAGATGGCGTAAGCAACAACATTGCAACGCTTACCGTAAAAGGCACAGGCTACAGCATTGTGAAACTGGGCAACAAATTGGTATCTGGTAAAACCGTAATACTCACCAAAGGCCAATTGCAAATCAACGACCAGACTTTTGTAATCAATGGCGGCTTCAAAGGCACCGCTACCGACAACATTCAGGGTAGCTTAGGTTCGAACCTGATTATAAATGCACGCGGTAATTCTGGCCCCTACTATTTCGACCAAACAACGCCTGGCCGTACCAACAACATTGGAAAGCTGACTATTAACTGCGCCGGCGGAACGGTGAATATAGGTAGCGCACTCAATGTGAGCAACGAACTGGCGCTTGATTCTGGCGCGTTGGCAGATGGCGGCAATGTAATCACGGTAATAGGCAACATTACCGGCACAGGTACTGCCACAGGCACAGGCGGTATTGTTATTACAGGCGCTGCGCCGGTTATATCTGGCGTAACGCTCAGCAACCTTACCATTCAGGTAAAAAATGCAGCTACGCTGAGCGGTAATCTTACCGTGAATAATATACTTACCATGGCGAGCGGTAAACTGAGCATTGGTGCAAATACCATGACATTGAATGGATCTACCGAGGGTATGAGCGGTAAAAACAGCCTGATAGGCGGACCAGACGCCAACCTTACCATAGGTAGCAAGGGCGCTTTCGGGACTATTTATCTCGACCAAAGCGCTAAAGGCAGCAGCAATACGCTTGCTGCACTGAAGCTGGTAAACGACAACTGCACAGTAACCATGGCTGGCAATGTAGTAGTGGGAACCATGAACGAAGGCGGCAAAAAACGTAAAAAACGCAAATAATCATCAACACAGTTTTCAATAAAAAGAGCAAAGCAGCCAAGATTGGCTGCTTTGCTCTTTTTATTGAAAATGTATATTATAGAGGCAAAAAAAAATGCGGCGAGATTCATTTTGTCGCCGCATTTTTTAATAAAAACAATACTCAGAATATTGGCATATTATCAAGCTACATCAAACCTGTCGAGATTCATCACCTTTGCCCAGGCAGCAACAAAATCATGTACAAATTGCTCCTTTGCGTCTTCACATGCATATACTTCAGCAAGCGCTCGCAGTTCTGAGTTAGACCCGAAGATCAAATCCACTCTTGTGCCAGTCCACTTCAATTCACCTGTTTTACGATCACGACCTTCAAACACATCCTGATGGTCGGATGTGGCGCGCCAGGTAGTGCCAATATCCAGCAAATTCACAAAGAAATCGTTGGTCAGACATTCATATTTTTTAGTAAACACACCATATTGCGACAGATCGGAATTAGCTCCCAACGCGCGCATGCCACCTACCAGAACGGTCATTTCCGGAGCTGTGAGCGTAAGAAGTTGCGCTTTGTCTATAAGTAACTCTTCGGCAGTAGCGGCAGTGCGTGTTTTCTTAAAGTTACGGAAACCATCGGCAACCGGCTCCAGTACGGCAAAAGAGTCCACATCTGTCTGGTCTTGCGAAGCGTCTCCGCGACCGGGAACAAACGGAACTTTTACGTCGATGCCCGCATTCTTAGCGGCCTGCTCTACAGCAGCGCAGCCACCCAATACTATAAGGTCGGCCATAGAAACCTGCTTAACAGATTGAGCGGCATTGAATTCCGTTTGGATTTTCTCCAGTTTCGCCAACACCTTGGTCAATTGCGCAGGATTGTTTGCCTGCCAGTCTTTTTGTGGCGCTAACCTGATACGTCCGCCATTGGCGCCGCCACGTTTGTCCGACCCGCGGAAGGTGGCCGCAGAGCCCCAGGCCGCAGAGACCAGTTGCGCAATAGTAAGCCCTGAGTCAAGAATACGCGCTTTAAGCGTCTCCATGTCGCTATTATCTATCAATTGATAATTTACTTCTGGTATTGGGTCTTGCCATATCAACACTTGAGCAGGAACTTCTGAGCCAATATACCTTGAACGAGGGCCCATATCCCTGTGTGTTAGCTTGAACCACGCCCTTGCAAAAGCATCTGCAAATTGGTCGGGTTTTTCGTAAAAACGGCGCGAGATAGGCTCGTAAGCAGGGTCCATGCGCAATGCCAGGTCTGTTGTCAGCATTGTAGGCGCATGCTTAAGCGACGAATTGTGCGCATCCGGCACAAGTCCGGCGCCGCCATTGTTTTTAGGTTTCCACTGCTGCGCTCCTGCGGGGCTCTTGGTCAATTCCCAATCGTAACCAAAAAGATTTTCAAAGAAGTTATTGCTCCATTGCGTGGGAGTAGTAGTCCAGGCGCCTTCCAGTCCGCTTGTGATAGTGTCTGCCCCATTGCCTGTGCCAAAGGTATTCTTCCAGCCAAGGTTTTGTTCTTCTATACCGGCTGCTGCAGGCTCTTTGCCTACATACTTACCAGGGTCTGCAGCTCCATGCGTTTTACCGAAGGTGTGGCCGCCAGCAATGAGGGCAACTGTTTCCTCGTCGTTCATTGCCATGCGGGCAAAAGTCTCGCGAATATCGCGGGCCGCAGCCAGCGGATCAGGGTTACCGTTAGGGCCTTCCGGATTTACGTATATTAAACCCATTTGCACGGCAGCCAATGGATTTTCTAACTCACGGTCGCCTGTGTAGCGATTATCTGCCAGCCATTCTTTTTCCGAACCCCAATAAATATCTTCTTCGGGCTCCCATACATCTTCACGCCCCCCTCCGAAACCGAAAGTTTTAAAACCCATAGACTCCAGCGCGCAGTTGCCCGCCAAAATCATCAGATCGGCCCACGACAATTTCTTACCGTATTTCTTTTTAATAGGCCAAAGCAACAAACGAGCTTTATCGAGGTTGGCATTATCGGGCCAGCTGTTCAGCGGTGCAAATCTCTGTGTTCCAGACCCAGCGCCGCCACGACCATCGGAAATACGATACGTGCCTGCACTATGCCATGCCATGCGAATAAAAAATGGTCCATAATGACCATAATCTGCCGGCCACCACTCTTGCGAAGTAGTCATTACCTCTACTATGTCTCTTTTCAGCTCAGCCAAATCAAGACCCTTAAACGCCTCAGCATAATTAAAATCATTACCCAATGGATTGGACAAAGACGAATTCTGGCGAAGAATATTGAGTTTCAATAAATTAGGCCACCAGTCGCGATTTTTGGTACCTCCCGATGGTTTCTTTAGTGATGCGCCCGAAAAAGGACATTTTGCTGCGTCGCCGCTATGAGCGGCCGTGTTTTGCGAATTGTTAGTATCCATATCCAAATAGTTACAAGGTATTTTACTCTAAAGTTATACTAATTTGAGTAACACATGCTTTTAAAACCCACATTGCAATATAGAATAGATTTATACGGCGTTTGGACGTTCTGGTAGTATTTTAGGGGGTGTAACAGTATCGCCATAGGCAACCCTCCCAAACACTGCGAAATCGCAGTTAGCTAATCGAAAAACAGGTACATATTGTCGCCGCTGGTATGTATAACTGGCATAAGCTGATAAGCAATCGAAATATTTGCCGGTGTCAGAACCTGTGTTCTGGTTCCGCTGGCGAGTATGCGCCCCTCGTTAATGAGGGTTATATTATCGGCAAACTTTGCAGCCAGATTGAGATCGTGTACTACGCCAACTACCACCAAATTCGGGCTTCTCAGTAGTTCCGTAATTTTTCGCAAAAAATCGAATTGATACCTGACATCTAAAAAAGTCAGCGGTTCGTCAAGTATTAAATATCTGCAGCCTTGATGAACCGGAAACCAAACCTGCGCTACTACACGGGCAAAATGCACCCGCTGTTTTTCACCGCCACTCAGCGTCACATAATCGCGCGCAGCCATATCATGAACATCAAAAAACGACATCGCAGCATTGCAAGCCTCGTAATCTTTTGCTGCAGGCGCCCCTGCAAAATGGGGGTACCTACCCATCATTACTACCTCTGCAACTGTAAGTGGAAACGACAACTCAATATTTTGCGACAATACCGCACGCATACGCGCAGCCTGTAAAATAGATATAGCATTAATATCTACCCCAGCATACTGTATTGTGCCTGATTGAGGCTTTATCTGACCGGTAACAGCTTTCACCAATGTAGATTTACCTGCTCCGTTAGGACCAATAATCAGGTTTAGCCTGCCGGGCGCAAATGTTACCGACACATCTCGCAGCAGTTGTTTGGCGCCTACTGCATAGGATAAATTGCTTACCGAGAGCATCAGAAGAAATAATTTTTACTGCGTAATAAAAATAGAAACACCGGTACGCCTATGACAGAAGTAACAATGCCAATAGGCAATTCGGCAGGGCGAACAGCCATACGAGCTACAACATCGGCAAGGGTTAGCAATATGGCCCCCATCAAAGCGCTTGTTGGGATAAGTCGCCGGTTGTCTGATCCGCCAACGATGCGCATAAGGTGCGGAGCAATTAGACCAATAAAACTAATGATGCCAACAAATGCTGTAGCTGTAGCAATAATGGCAACGTTGATAAGTAAAACCATAAGCTTAAGCCGCCCTATACGCACGCCCAAGAAAATTGCTTCATCCTCGCCCAGCATTAATGCATTGAGCTGTTTGGCATAATGTGAGGCTGCTATTGTACCTAATATGGATACTGCCCCTACTATTTGAACACTTGACCAATTAGCCCCCGACAAATTACCAAGCCCCCAGAAGGTAATGGACCTGGCCTGAGGATCGCGCGCTATGTAAGACAAAAAACCTACGCCACTCATTAACAAGGCATTCACGGCCAGCCCCGTAAGCAGCAAAGCCACTACCGAGCTGCGACCGCTGCCACGCGAGCGCGAGAGCGTAAAAACAAGTGTAGTAGCTACTATAGCCCCGGCGCCTGCGGCAAGAGGCAGTGTCCACTGGCCGGCATTGAACCCAAAACTAGCGCCCAATACAAAATACAATGCCGAGCCAAACGCAGCCCCGCTCGATGTGCCTATCAGGCCCGGCTCGACAATAGGGTTTCTGAACAAAGCCTGCATTAGCGTTCCCCCAACTGCAAGGCCGCCGCCCACCAGCACACACATTAGCGCACGGGGCAGGCGAATAGTAATGAATATCCGCTCGTTAAGCGTACGTTCAGCAGTACCCGATAGTAGTTTGTGGAGCGAAGAATATATTTCATCAATAGACAAACCCACCGCTCCATACCTAATAGATAGCGCTAAAACCGCGAACAAAACAATAAGAAGGACCAGGTAGATACCCCTACCCAGCTTATTTTGCAGGCGCATCTTTATGTATTAGTTTCTGTAATTCCAGCACATTCCTACCTGTGCGCGGGCCTATATATACCAAATCGTGCTCCTCTACCCTATATATGCGGTTGTTTTTAGCGGCTTTTGTTCCGGCCACGCCGGGCAGTTCTTTTATCTTTTCGTTTGAGCCCAATTTGTCGTACCCAAAATCGGTAAGCAGAATTACGTCCGGGTCTGATGCGGCAATAACCTCTGCCGATAGCTGTTTCATACCTTTTTCATCATCTACCGCCATTTTACCGCCCGCCCACTCTATCATTTTGGCGGCCGTACTTTTGCGGGTCATCACCAAGTAAACATTTGAGGCCTGACCATAATGGATAACCAAAACCTTTTGAGTGTCGGCAAATTGTTTTGCCTGCTCCAATGCCTGCGTCATATCGGCATCAAGCGCTTTGCATAGGGAGTCAGCGCGTTGCTCTTTGTGAAAATACTGCCCAATTTCTCTAATCAATGAATCTGTACCTGCAATGTCGCTATTGTATTTCCCAAACACTTTCATGGGTATTTGCAGATCGGTAAGTTGCTTTACTACTTGTTCAGGGCCAATATTATTGTCGTGTAGTATTAGTGTAGGTTTTGCCGCCAAAATACCCTCAACGCTTAGCGCACGGTGATACCCCACAGTGGTAAGCTTTTTAGCATCAGGCGGATAAGTGCTCGAAATATCTACACCTACAATATCTTGCTGCGCGCCCAGTGCAAAGATTATTTCTGTATACTGCTTGGCTATACACACTATGCGTTGGTTATGCTCCTTTCCCTCTTCTTTATTACCAAACCGGCAACTCGCAATGGCAAGCAAAGCCAGCGTAGCAGAGATGATTATTAGTCTTTTCATATTGTTAGGTTTAAAACTAAAAGAGGCAGTTTATGTAAAAAACTGCCTCTTTTAAGTGTGCTTAGAAGGTATATTTAATATTCAACCCTCCGAAATAATTAATTTCGCGAGGCGCTGGCAGATAAGCGTCTGGCAACTGATTGAGGAACACCATGAATGGATATTGCGTACCGGTGATATTGTTAGCGCCAGCAAACAAATCGATACCCAAGTGGTTAAAGAAAGTATGCTGAACGCCAATCTTAGCATTCAACAAGCTATAAGCCTTTGTCTTATTCAGATTATCTGATGTAAAGTACATCGCATCGCGGTAGCTATAGTTTACATTTCCGTAAATGCCCATTTTAGTAACTACATCTACACCGGCATTGAGTGTTATAGGTGACACGCCTGCCACTTTCTTTCCGCTATAGTCAGTTTCTACAACGCTTTTCTTATCGCCGCTCAGCTGCTGAAATTTGAAGTCCTTGTACTGGAAATCAGCATAGGCAAAATTTATAAATGGCGATACGTTTTTCAGCGCGCCTGTTGCCGATTCGTAAGCGGTGTATTTCACCAGCGCTTCAAGACCCATATTATCTTGCTTACCACCATTGGCAACATAAGTGTACGATGTAGCAGTGTTAGCCGCATTAGGCACTGCTACTACAGTCATCTTGTTTGAGAATACAGCATCGAATACAGCAACGGAATAGAACAATTTACCCTTCAACACCGATCCTTTAGATCCTACTTCTATCTGTGTGCCCTGTTCAGGTTTCAGTTCGGTATTGAGCTGGCCTGTGAGCGGGATAAAGAAATAAGAACTTACCGGCGCTTTGTAGCCATTGCTATAAGACGCATATACAGATATTTGTTTCTTAATCACCTTGTTGATAGCGAAGTGAGGCGACAGCAATCCTGCATATTCGCGACCATACTTAGTAGGCAGGTGCGTAGCTTTCGGATTGCTTGGGTTGTTGTTGATAGCTACATAAAAACGGTCGTTCAGTTCTATACCCATGTAGCTCAAGCCTATACCGCCGGTCAAAGAAAACTCATGAGGCATAGAAAGCGTCCATTCGGTAAATGCCGACCATGTTCTGGAAATCGTATATTGGTTGCTTCTCATAGCGCCAATAATGTTATAGCCCGACAAATTTGAGCTGTCTTTCACCATTGGGTAACCAATAATTTGAGCGTTTTGGCGCTGCGCCTCAGCGCCGGTAATGCCCGAAAGACTGAACTTCTTGTTGAGATCATATTTCACATCAATTACCGACCTGAAACCGTAATTGAGCGGCAGTTTATCGGTCCAGCCGCCAGCCGAGCTAACATTGCTGCTGGTGCCAGTACCAAAAAACGAGGTTGTATTTGATATTTGGTCGTTGAACTTATATGTTTGTCCGAGACCGGCCCTAAATGTCATAACATTGGAGTGGGCATCATTATTGATATAGGCAGGATTACCAGAATAGTCGAGCGTATCGTACTGCCCAATGGTTAACTCCCCATTGCGTTGATCGTAGCTGTTGCTATACCCTACATAGGCATTAATGGTTTGCTTTTCATTTGGCCTGAAATCACCCATCATGTTCACAAAGTCCTTTTGCGATGCGGTATGCTTCATAAAACCATCATATTGTTGTTTGCCATAGTTCACCAGTAGCGATGAACGCTCACCGCCTATCTGCACACGGGTGGTATACCGTTGCAAACCATAACTACCCATCATGGCGTCTTGCCCTATGCTTACTTTTCCCTTCTCTGCCTGTGTAGTTTTTAGGTTTACCACGCCTGCTATAGCCAGGCCGTAAAGCGTTCCGGCGGGACCTTTCACCACTTCCACATTGCTTACCGAGCCAAAATCTATATCGTCCATCAGCGTGATGCCTTCAGCATCGGTTACCGGAATACCGTTCAGGTATACTTTATACCCCTGACCATCGAAGTTACTGTTCACTCCGTTTGTACCGCGGGCGCCATTGCCATACCCGCGAATATTGAATTGCTGTCCAGCTGAAACCGTGCGGCGTTCCATCAGCACACCGGGTATGTTTGCATTTATTGCGTCGTCGAGATATAAACCAGTTCCTCTTTTTATTTCTGTTTCGGTTAGTTTTACGATTGATACAGGCTGATACAGCAACTGCTTATTGGGGTTTGAGCTGGCGGTTATTTCTACTTCATCCAGCCCATTTGACGACGCATACATATTCACCGACAATTGCTCGTCGCAGTTTTTCATTTTATGCGTATAGGCGGCATAACTGAGGTGTGTTATCACCAGATCTTTATTACCTGTACATTCTATTGAAAATGCCCCTTCGGCATTGGTAGTTGTTTTATTTCCTGCCAGCTCTACTACTGCGCCCGACAGAGGCTTTCCGGTAGCAGCGTCAATTACTTTTCCTTTTAACTGAGATGTTTGCGCAAACGCATTTACACCAATAGCCATAACGGCTACATACATATATAGCTTCTTCATTTTTTAGTTGATCTTTTTTAAATAAACAGGTAGTGCGAACAACGGGTTAGCCCCGCTATAGCATAGCGCACCAATTTGATCCAGTAATGGGAGAAAACTTTGCTCCGATAGAATGACTAATTAGATGCAGAAAATATACTCGGTTAATGGAATAGATAAACTGCATCACATAAAATACTGCAATTGATACAATATTGGCTAATTGCAGCAATTACTGTTTTGCGATTCAAAAAGGGTATATGATCAACTAAATTTGGGAGGAGGCAACAACACGCTACCCGATAAAGATTCGATACCGGGGGCATAAACAGGATAAGCGCTTACAGAATAAGCAACATAGACAATATGGAAAGATGGAGGCGGAGGCATATAGGCTACTGTCAGCAATTGCATCAATCGCTTCATAAAATCGGCCTGATTTTTTTTACTCCCCCCTAGTTTATCAATTTGCGCAATCAGCCTTTGTTCCTTCTTGTCCTTTATAACTTGCAACAGTACTTTGTCGCCCGATATAGTCAGCGACTCCACATCATACATTTCACCCTGATATAAAATTTCGTTTTTATCTACCAAGGCTGCTTTGAGGGTTGCAAGATCTATCGTTAACTGCTGCACCACTTTTCCTCTTGTCGATCGACTTGAATGCATTTCGTTATATACTGCAGTCCTTCTCGCCTGATAAAACAGCATTAATCCTCCGGACTGGAGTAATATTGCGATCAGTAGTACAAGACAGGCTATACGTTTCAAGTTTTATTACAGTTAACTGGTCAAATGTAGTTTTTTATCGGGAATTGCGAAATAACATAACATACTTTTTTATTTGCAAACCTAATTATTGACAGCCTTAATGTAGCTACGATGTACGTATTGGCAGCAAAAACGGTAAGGCAACAGACTTCAAAAATAGAATGATACCGATACGAGGAACAGCATACTCGCGCAAATACTATTCATTGCAGCGCCAGATAAATCGTAGTTTTTAAAACCTCTTAAAAAGAAATAAAATAAATCTTCAATAGCTGAATAAAAAAAATAGTTACCTTAGAAAAGCAAAACCTACCAAATACCATTGTGTAAAACGCACCTATTTTACAATACACCTCTATGATATCGCCAGTTATTACAGCCGACCATAAACGAATAGAACGCATTGCCGGCGTAGGAAGCTGGACCATGGATCTTGCCACCGGGCAGGCTGAATGGTCGGCTCAGGCTTGCAGGATATACGGATTTGACGAAAACAATAATAAACATACTTACCAGGAATGGGAATCCTTTGTTCACCCCAATGATGTTGCACAGGTACGCGAAATACTTTGTTTGGCAGATATGCAAAAAAACAGTTGCAGTTTTCAGCACCGTATCATCAACCGCCGGCTTGAAGTACGTGATATTAATACTTCTTTTGAGTATGTGAAGGATGAAACAGATTGTGCAACCTGCCTTGTAGGGGTAGTTCAAGACATAACAGATCTGGTAAAAATAAAATCCAACTTTTCGAGATCGGAAGAGAACATGCAACTTGTTTTCAATTTAATACCCCTTTCAGTTTACGCCAGGCGCCGAAATGGCGACTATCTTTTTGGCAATCATGTTTTCTTGGCTCACTATGGCATTACTGCCGAACAGCTGAAAGGAAAGAACCTGGCAGATTTTGTAACCGTCCCCGAAGAGCTGGCAGAATTGCGCAGGCAAGATGCAATGGTGTTCGATTCGGGCAAGAAACTAATGGTTACGGAGTTTAAGCAGAAAAACGCATTAGGTAAAGTAACCTACTGGCGGATATTAAAAATCCCGTTTACACCCGTTGGCGAATCTGAAATGGCCATGCTGGGAATAGCTGAAGATATCACACTTGAAAAAGAGCGCGTAGACAAAATTGTAGCATATTCGAGCGCGATAAAGGAGAGAAATAAACAGCTCGAGGATTTTTCATTCAAAGTATCGCATGAATTGCGAGGTCCGTTGACCATAATTTTGGGTATTGCTCATGTTGCCAACCTTATTACCCCCAGCAGTGATCAACTCTCATTTTTTCTGGATGGCGTAAAATCTTCGGTGATAGAAATGGACAAAGTAGTGCGTGAACTAAACGAACTTATTGGCGAACGCCCCTCTCCCGCTATGCCCGACGAAATGAGCATCCTTCCTGCTTAATAATGTCGATCAACGTCCACTTCTTCTACACCCCGGTTACTACTTCGGGTGTATTTGCTTGTATTAAAACATGAATAGAAAAGACATTTAACACCTTCATCATAAAAATTGAACAAAAAAACGATACTTATGAATCAAGAATGAAATTTTGTTCGTATTTTTACTAAAAATATTAAACAAAATGAAAGCCACACTAATAATAACAGCAATTACGGCCATATGCTTAGTGGTATTTACAACAATTTCGTGGGCTGCAAACAAAAAAGTGGAAAGACAGAAATATAAGGTAGTAAAAAAGGAAGATGGATTTGAAGTGCGCTTCTATCCAAAGGCTATAATGGCGTCTGTGTCTTCAAACAGGACTGGCGATGAAAACGATGGCAATCAAAATTTCAGAAGGCTTGCCGGCTACATATTTGGCGGCAACAAGCAGGAACAAAAAATAGCAATGACTGCGCCGGTATATATGGAAAAAGACAGCGCTAACAACAACATGAGTTTTGTGCTGCCTGCCAACTACCAAATGACCGACTTACCCAACCCCAACGACCCAAACATAAAACTACACTACTCAGATGAAGGTTATTTCGCCTGTCTCAGCTTTGGCGGCTTTGCCAATGCCAAGCGAATAACTGAAAAGGAAAACGAACTGAGGGCTGCGCTACAGAAAAAGGGATACAAGGTAACAGGCAGATATAAGTACCTTGGCTATAATGCACCTTGGGACATCATAAATCGCGAAAACGATATCGTTGTTCAAATAGAGTATAATAATAAATAGTCGCCCAGCAGCATTTCAACCGTAGTAGTACAAAACAAATAGCCATAGATTTATGAAACACATAGCAACATTGATGCTTGCACTGCTGGCAACCCTAACCGGATGGGCGCTACCCTACCAGATTGGACATATAACAGTAACATTTACCGACAGCGCCCGCGCAAACAGATCTGTACCTACAGAAATATACTACCCTGCCGATATTGCCGGCGACAATGTAAGCTTTGCTGCTGCTATTACTGGCAAGACGCCGGCAATTAGCTTTGGTCATGGCTTTGTGATGACCTATGATGCCTACTTCAATGTTAGGGATGCAGTAGTTGGCGCCGGATACATAATTGCCTTCCCGACAACCGAAGGTTCGTTTTCTCCGAGCCACGATGCTTTTGGCAAAGACCTTGCTTTTGTGTTACGTAAGCTGCGCACACTTGGGGCTACCTCTACGTCTGTGCTATTTAATCATGTAGACACAATGAATTGTGTAATGGGCCATAGCATGGGTGGTGGAGCCGCATTTCTTGCGGCGGCTTCCGACGCATCTATCAAAAGCATTGCTACGCTCGCGCCTGCCGAAACCACGCCCTCGGCTATAGGCGCAGCGGCAACACTATCCCTGCCAGCTCTGGTATTTGCCGGAGCCAACGATTGCGTGACCCCGCCAGCGGCCAACCAATTACCAATGTATAACGGACTGACCAGCGCCTGCAAACACTACATAAGCATTACAGGCGGCAGCCATTGCCAAATGGCCCTAACAAGCGCCACTTGCAGTTTTGGCGAGGCTACCTGCACACCCGCGCCGGCTATAACCCGCACTGCCCAACATGCAGTCATAAATACCTACCTCCTACCCTGGCTCGACCAAACGCTAAAAGGCGCCTGTAGCGCTGGAGCCCGCTTCGACTCTACCCTAGCTGCCGACCCGGCAATTACCCACCTGAACAATTGCTCGCTTTGCGCACCATCTGGTATCAATACAACCCAACTACCACATCAAACCGCAGTTTTATATCCCAACCCTTGCAGCAACGAAATAACCATATCGCCTATGGCCGGGCAAAACATGATAACTATATATACCATTACTGGAATAGTAGCGCTAAAGCAAACTATAGATGGCGAAACGAAAATTAATGTAAAAGACCTTGCCAACAGCATATACCTCTACGAGATAAGCGGCGGCGACGCCAACAAAAGGGGAATACTGGTGAAGCAATAATGAACCAGCTAAAACTAAACCGATAATACCTGCCTATTCGCTCCTATTTGTGCTGAAAGGCAAATATTATTTTTGGATATTGCCAAGAGTTGTTACTTTTGCACTCTGAAATCGTGAGTAGCGTTGCTACTACCCATTTCCAGCCGGTCCGGTAGCTCAGTTGGATAGAGCATCAGCCTTCTAAGCTGGGGGTCATTGGTTCGAATCCAATCCGGGTCACGAGTATAATCATAAAGCATTGTAAATCAAGTATTTACAGTGCTTTATTTTTTGATGGTGGCAGAAAAGGTGGCAGTTCTTGAAAATTCGTTTCCTGATTTGTGATTTTTTTATTTTCCCGGTAATATATGGTAGCGCAATTTTGTAATTACCATCTCTCCACATTAAGTTATCACATTATAAAACCTAATTACGCCAGGTTTGAAATTGTTATCCATAAATAGGCTCGCCATATTTTCACTCATTCGCCACATTTGAGTTTTCTCACCTAAATATCATATTATAAAACTTAATTACGCCTAATCATTCAAAGTTATCCATAATAACCTCGCCACATTTTAATTCTTTATCCATATTTGCTTACCATAATTAATTGGTTATCAATAATTTTACACAGATTTTTAATTTTTATTGATTACCAGTCATTTATGGTTTTCCAAAACAAATATGCTTGATTTTTTCTTGTGGTTTGAAAATTTTAACGTAGCTTTGTGAAACAAATGAAGGGGCAAGTAATACCGCCAACAATTTTCATTTTATAGGCAGTTCAATCTGCCACCATCGGGCTACAACTTAAATGGGTGGGCTGCGACCAAAAGAATACCAAGCGAGTTCTCTGTTGAGTTCCATTTTATTTTTGCAATATGTTTTACTGGGGGATGCCAGTATGCCATTTTGAAAATATGAAATAGCACTTCCCAGCAATTCACCCGGCATCTATTGTTCGCAGCCCTTTTTGCGTTTGGCCCTGATCATGCCTACCGCCGGGAGCATCTGCAAGCAACATCCTCTATGCCGGATTTGGTTTTCTCTTCGTAGAACGTGTGGGACGTACCCCGCCGAAAAACCAATAATTATCATAACAATTTTATGAATACAAATAAATTTTGCCACAGGCAACATATAGCTACTGCTTTGCTTATACCTACCAAGCACTTTAACACAGATATTAATAATAGCCATAACGGGCTACTACACGACCGCATACCGAATAATAAGGCACTTGTACGTGTCCCATGTGATACAGTTACCCCTATCCCTGTAACCTATAAACTATACACAAATGGAAAATAACACACTTTGCAACAGGCAGTACATAGATGCTGCACTCCTTAAACCGAGCAAGTACGTTAGTACAGATATAGATAACGAGTTTTACGAATTGCTCCGGGAAAATATCCGGCAAAATAAAGTCCTTAAACCTGTAATCGCAACCAAAGGTTTAGTTATAAGAGACGGTTACGCCCGTACAAAGGTTTGCAAGGAGTTAGGCATACCAGTTCCTATTGAGTATTGTGAAGATGCCTGCGATGCGGACGAGGAGTATTTAAGGCTATCGCACAATCTCACAAAGCCTATGAAGCACTTTGAACGATACAGGGCGTACCAAGCAATCCGCACCCGGTTTAAAGTTACCAAGGGTACGCGAACCGATTTAACTGATAATGTAGCGGAATATAAAACCATGATAGATACGCTGGGCGGTAACGGAAAATACTTTTCAAGGTTGAATTACATTGAAAAGACTGCGCCCCTTGTATTTGGCAACGATGAAAAAAAGATTGCTGCATACAAGAAAAAAATAGATGACGGGGAGCTTAAAATTTCCGGTGCTGAAAAGTACCTGAAAGAAAAGGTGAAGCAGATTGAGAATAAAAAAGCCATACCTGAAAACGTAGAGGTAATTACCGATTGGGTAAAGCTGTTTCAAAAAGATAGCAGGCTTATGACCGTTGAAGAAACGGGATTGGTAGATGCAATAGTAACAAGCCCTCACTACGGTTTCGGCAGGATAGATTATGATAATGCAGCAGAACGGGTCGGGCAGGAAAGGGATGTTGATAGTTTCACCGAAGCCATGAAGCCTTTTTTTCAAGCCAGTTGGAATGTGTTAAAGCCAGACGGTAGCCTGTGGGTAGTAATTGGTGATTGCGTCAGGGAGGGGGAGTACCAGAATGCGCCGGAAAACTTCTTGCTAATGATGTTAGCCATGGGCTGGATAATTAACGACAAGATTATATGGCAAAAGATAGATCCGCAGCCTACATCGCCATTCAACCGGACAATATGTTCTTACGAATACATATACCACTTTACAAAAAACAAGGACTTTGTGTATAACCGTGATTGGCTTGATGAGATACCGGATGAAACGATAACTACATACAACCATACCGAAACTGCATACCCGTTGAAATCATTAGCAGGCAAGGTGAAGAACTCATTAATTACTACTCACAAGTCCTCTACCGCTGGTATCAGGAAAAAATGTGAAGAGCGTGGTTTCTTTTGCACACATAATGCAACGTATCCAATAGATATACCCCTGTATTGCATTTTAGCATCTACACGGCCCGGAGATACGGTACTTGACATTTGCACAGGCACATCGGTAACAGGTGAGGCGGCTGTTCAAATCGGCAGGAAGTATATTGGTTACGACACCAATAACCAGTACATAGAGGTATCAAAAGTCAGGCTGGAAAAATACCTTAATAACTAATCCACATCATTCAAATTTTACTGGAAAGGGCTTATCAGTTCTTTCCGGTAAGAATGATAATTCAATAAAATTTCTTAAAATAAAATTCACAACACGCATTCAATAAAATTAAAAATGAACGACAGCGCACTAATACTTATCAGTAATCAGCAGCTTTTTGAACTAATTACACAAGCCCTAATAGGAGTTTTAAAAGATGTTCCTTATCCTAGCCCCTCACAACAAAATGAAGAACTATTAACCAGAAATGAGGCTGCGGAAATGTTGAATGTTACACCTACTACACTAACGAAGTATGTGAAACAAGGCAGGCTCAAAGCCGGAGGAGCAGACAGGAAGTATCTTTTTATGAAAAGTGATTTATTAAAATTTATGTTTAACAGGAAATAATATGAAAATAAAATTCTACCTACGAAACCCGAAGAAAAAAGGCGTGAGTGCCATATACGCATCAATCTGCTATAATAACAACCGTGTAATAGCTTTCCCCGGTGAAAGCATACACACAAGCGATTGGATTAATAAAGATGGTAAAAATGAGCCAAAGGCTAATGCCAAAAATGCTACGCTAATTGGCAATTTATTCAACGCTGAAAAATTGTATAGAGATACATACGATGAGCTGAAAATAAAATTAGGCGGTAGTGTTCCGCAGGCAATTTATAAAAAGGCAATAGCCGATAAAGTCAATCCCCCGGAGGTGGTAATTGATGCGCCGGTAAGAACGCTAATTGTAGATTTTTTCAAACAAATGATTGCCGATAGTAAATCCGGCAAGCGACTGTCAAATAAAAAATTAAGAATACAAAATGACAGTATTAAGCCTTACAATTCTACGCTGGCAGGTTTTCAGGAGTTTGAAGAAAAGGCAAATAGAAAATTTTACATGGACGAGATAAGCCAGAAGTTGATAGACGACTTTGAAACTTATTTAGTGCTGGGTATGAAATTGGCTTTGAATACTAAAAGCAAGTACCTGCAAGTATTTAAGCTAATGATAGGTTACGGCAAGGGTAAGAAATTAATTGATGCCGAAATTGTATCTGATTTGAAAATACAGTTAGGTAGTGAGCAGAGCAGTAACATTTATTTGAATGAAACCGAAATTAATGACCTTATGAATTATACAGACTTTAATACTCCACTGTATGAGCATGTCCGGGATTTATTTGTAATCGGCTGCAAAACAGGTTTGCGTTTCTGCGATTTCTCCCGGCTGAATAAGGAGCATATCAATAGTAATTCAATTCAAATAATTCAGGCAAAAACAAACCAAAGGGTTACCATACCAATACATCCCATTGTGGCAAACATTTTATTAAAGTACCCGGACGGTTTGCCAAAATGCCCGCCTAATCAGGTATTCAACAGATACCTGAAAGAAATAGGGGAGCATATACCTTGCCTGCAAAGTGTTTTCGTGAAATCTATTACAAGGGAAAACAAAGTAGGGCAGGTGTCCTATATGAGATGGCAATTATTATCAAGCCACACAGCCAGAAGGTCTTTCTGTACCAATGAATACTTTAACGGGTTCTCTGTACTGACTATCATGGCTATATCAGGACATAAGACGCAAAAATCATTCATGGCATATATCAAAGCCAACGATGAAGAACATGCAGAAGTGCTTCGGAAGGGATGGGCAAAAATCAATAATAAATAAAATTATTTTCACAATATAAAAACGACTTGTGTCATTTGACACAAGTCGTTTTTATATTTTATCAGGGTGTGTTTTCAGTCAAAATTTATGCCGGGCTATATCAGTGCTTCAAAAAGTCAATAAACACGCCCAAATCAACCCGGATTAGCAAGAAATACACTTTTGGGATAAAAATACACTGGGTAATTTGACTTGTAATAATTACGCTACATTTTTTAAGAAAAAAAAGCTACCGCTTTAATATATAATGTAACCCGTGCGGGTATGAAAAAAATAAAAAAGCAAATGGCACACATAACAACAAAATGCAGCGAATTTCTAAAACAAAAATTAAATGAGGCAATAACCTATGACGTTGATAAAATTAATTGTTTGAGATTAAAAATGAACGGAATAAGGAAGAAGATGAACCTTGAAAAAGATGATACCAAAAGAAGGCGCTACGCAATGGAGATAAAGGTTTGCGAGTTAAAAATTATGATTGAAAAAACAAAATAATCCACACCACAACAACCATACGAACGCAGTGCGCCTGTGCGCACGCTACTACTTAAATGTTTAATACTAATGGCAATGATAATTTTTCTCTCCGAAATCATTATTGAATAATGGTCTATAAAAAAACAGGCAGCATATAGTATTATATTCTTCCCCCTCATTCTTACATTCTATGCTTTGCTGACCGTATTGAAACATTCAAAATTGGGAACACCATCCCCGGCGGTTAATACATAGCGCACGCTCCGGCGTGCAGCGTTCAAATAAATTTATTGGATAAAAACATTCAGTTTCGTTTCAAGTGGATTTTTGAAAATAATTTATAAAAAATAAAAAAACGAAAAACTTTTTCCAATTCATACATATAATTTCAAAACAATGAACATTATGTATGAAATCATTACACTGACCCACGACAACATTGCACTCATAAAAACCATAGAGAATAAGCATAACATTTTTGTGTGCGGAGCCAATACCTTTAACGCCATTTACAACTACGACCGCTACCCGCTGAAAAATAAAAAACTGGCTATAAAAAACATGCTCATTTTCTTGCAGTATGTAGATACATTATTAAATGATAAAACAACGGTTGCAATAAGCGCAAATAAAATAAGAGAAATTTTCACAGGCGCAAAATACAGGGCTTATATAGATATACTTGCCGAACTGGACATTATAACAAGGGTGCCTTATGGTGATGGAAAATTTTATGATTATAGGAATACAAAAAGATACTGCCAATACCGAATACATAACAAATACCTATTGGACAAGGTGTGTTTGGTGATTGCCCCGAAGGATAAGCCAACGAAATTAATTACAGATAAAAAATATCCGGCAAAGTTTGAAAAGACAATAAGATATACCACCTGCAATTACAGCGAGGCAATAAAGGACGAGGTATATAATTATGTATTAACAGGGATGCCGGAAAATAAATTGAGAATACGATTATCACGGTTATTAGCATTGAATAATGATAGGTATATAAAGCAAGGGGGCAAAGTAGATAGGGTGTATCATTCCTTTTCAACCCTATCTAAAATAAGCCGAAAGCATCTGCACATTGGTAACAAAGTATTTCACGATATAGACATTAAAAATTGCCAGCCACTTCTGCTTTGTTATTTGCTCCGTAAATTAAATATGGGTGTGGATTGTAACTATATTCACGATTGTGAAACCGGGAATGTGTATGAACGTTTTATTACAATGGAACGTGATAGGGATAACGTAAAGGTTGAGTTGTATTCGGCTATCTATTTTGATTTTAAGGCGAAAAAAGCAATAGCTAATGAGTTTGAAATACTATACCCGCTAACTTATCAATCACTACAAATACTGGATGGTGACCCGGTAACCCTTGCATCTAAATTGCAGAATATAGAGGCAAGTATTTTTAACGAGTTAAAGCCAAAGAAAAGCAAATTTTATTTCACGCTGTTTGATGCGATATACTTTACAGATAGTGCCGACATACAAGACCTGGTCGGGCAGTTAAAGGAAAGGTTTGCGGTACATGGCATAACGCCAAAATTTTCTATAAACTGCCAGTAAAAATGAAATGGTTAAAGAATACAATTTTAGCTTGCGCTTGCGCAAAGCGTATTCATCATTAGCAGTACAATGATTTTAGGAAAAGAAAAGAAAGCCGGAAATATATAAGTAATAGCCGGAAATACACTCATTGGGTTGTCGTTAAAGTGATTATCAGTTTTAGCATTGAAAACTATTTGGTTAAACTGCCATCACCTTACAATGGCGGTCAGGCTTGAATTATAGGAATAGCATAGACCTATACTGGCATAGGTCAATAGGATAGATTTTATTAGGCATATCGGTTATTCCTCCTGACATTAGCCATCTAAAATCATATAGAATATGTCAAGTACAAAGAAGAAAAAAGAAGCCGTAGCGAAAGTGCCTGCTACCGAAAAAAATGGCAAAATTGAAATGGTAAATATATTCTCAACCACATACGGCTACTATCGGTACTGGGTGAAAAATATACTGGCGGAAGGTAGTATATCTAAATTCAGGTTTGTAAAGGATGCGGATAGTTATAATGGCAAAATTGCGGTTGCCAAGCCAGAAGTAGAAAAAGCAAAGAAGGTGCTGGCGGAATTTCAAAAGAAGAACCCCGATACAGTAACGATGTGGGAATAAAATCCATTAAGCCACATAAGAGGTTATCTCCTTCGCCAGAGATAGCCTCTTATTTATCAACAAACAATTCAGCTATATCAATATCAAGCCCGATGCTGATTTGCTTTAAGTATAAATAAGTCGGGTTAAAATCTCCTTTTTCAAGTTTATGAATTGACTGCCTGTCTTTACCTATTTTATTTGCTACTTGTTCTAAACTTAATCCTTTGGCTTTGCGAATAGATTTGATTTTCTCACCCAACTTTATTAGTTCCTTTTTATCAGTTTTGCTTATGGGCCATGGCATGGCTCAATGTAAAATCAGAACGAAAAAAGAATGTCATAAGAACCTATGACATTCCAAAAGTTATGCCTATACTTGTGGCTTAAACTAAAAACGATGGAAAACCAATCAGGTGATACCAATCAAAAAGTTGAAACTAATGCTCCTCAAAACCAAAATGAAGCAATAGACAGAAACACACAAATACTTTACGTTTTAGCAGTCGTTATGCTAATTTCAGTATTTCTTCCATGGCTAAGTTCTAATACAATTGCAAATTTTGGGGGCTATGGTGGAAGCGTTTCAATAGCTATTGATGGCACCAAAGTTAGTGGGGGTTTTATAGGAGCAATTTTATCCCTTCTTGCTGCCTTTTTTGTATTTAAACAACTCCCATGGTCAGTTGCATGTGGTATTATTAATTTAGGAATAGGGGTATTAGTCTATTTTGATAAATTAAGTGTTGCTGGTGCAACTGGGTCTTTTGATTATGCGGGTGTTGGAGGGAGTGCATCTATACATATTGATAAAGGATATGGTCTATATCTTTTTATTGCAGCATCAGCCGCATTTGTTTTCATGGATAAAAACAATATCAACCATTTTATTGGTTCTTTTAATAAAAAATGATTATTTCAATAACTATCCAATCTATTTCAACAATTTAAAACAAGAAAATGAGCATAGACTTTAAGGCAATGCCAATGAACCAAAAAATTAAATTAGGACTTTGTGTCGTAATATTAATTTCTAATTTTTTCCCATGGCTACAAGCAATGATGGGAGAACAAAAACTTGAAGCCTCTGCATTTGCACTTTTTAATTTGGCAAGATATTATCCTGCAACCATTGGGATAATTGCTCCAATCGTGGCTATATTTTTAATTTTCAAAAATCAAGATAAATATTTACTGTATGTAAGTATAATAGCATTTGCCTATGCGATAAATTTCTTTGTACCAATGATTTTGCCAGATTTCATGATGAAGGAATATGTTTCTGAACATTGGCGGGAAATGTTTGCTATTGGTTTTTATCTATATGCACTTTCAAGTGGTGTTTTGTTGTTTTTAGTTTTAAACGATGGTGGTTATTTAAAAGCAAATAAA